>NZ_JAYMGA010000001.1:0-1041244 GCF_035656455.1 Haloarcula sediminis
AGTAAAACGACGAACTTCTTCGTTTTCAAACTGTTTCAGTCACGTCGAACCGAAGACAGCTGAAAATTGGCTCCAGAGTTTCGCTCGCTGGCACAATGCTCCAAACTAAACACGACCGTGTGGGTCGAGTTCACACTGGCGACCGGTATCCTGTCTGGTCGTCGTCACCCGGCTGGTTCGCTCTCGGCGGGCAGTTCCAGCGCCAGCAGCCGCGGCAGCGCGAGCAGCGCCAGCACCACCTCGCCGCCGCCCGCGACGAGGAAGGCCGCGAGGTAGCCAAACTCGCCCGCGACGAACCCGCCGACGAGGATGCCCGCCAGGAAGCCCAGACTCCCGGCGGCGTTGAACCCCGCCATCGCCGTCGCACGGTTCCGCTCGCCGACGAGGTCGGTGACCAGGGCCATCGTCGCCGGGGCCATCAGCGCGCCGATGACGCCGACGACGACCATTCCAGCCCCAGCTAGCTCGACGGTCGGGGCCACGCCCACAGCGACGACCGCCAGCCCGTACAGCGCCGACCCGACCACGATAGGCGTCGTCCGCCCGACGCTGTCCGAGAGGACGCCAAAGGGGTACTGCAGCAGGGCGAAAGGCGCGAAAAAGAGCGCGAGGACGAGCCCCGTCTCGGCGGGCGTCAGCCCGAACGCCACCCGGAAGTACAGCGTCCCGACGAGCGCGAAGAAGCCGGCGGTCAGCCGGTCGATGAAGCCGAAGGCGTAGGGAATCGCCAGCTCGGGCGTCTCGCCCAGCCGGTCGGCAGCCCGGCGGAGGCGTCCGCCGTCGCCCGCGGGGGCGCGGTCGGGCACCAGCGCCGACAGCAGCGCCACCACCAGCAGGAGTCCGCTCGCGGCGTACAGCGGCAGCGTCGGTGAGACGCCGTAGAGCTGCCCGCCCAGGGGTGCCCCCAGCGCCGTCCCCGAGCCGATGGCGATGCCCGCCGCGCCCATGTTCTTGCCGTGGCCGCCCGAGAGGTCCATCAGCATCGTCATCGACAGCGAGAACGCGGCGATGGTCGCCGCGCCCTGCAGGGCGCGAACGAGGAGGACGGCCTCGAAGGAGACGGCTGTGACAGCCGGCAGCCACGCCAGTGCCGCATAGAGGACGCTCCCGACCACGGCGCCGCCGACGATGTAGGGGACCCGCCGGCCGGTCCGGTCGCTGATGGCTCCCCAGACGCCGGCAAAGGCCACGAAGGCCGCAAACTCCGCGGCGAGAAACCACATGCTCGCGTTCAGGGCCGTCTGGGCCCCCAGTGCCGCGACGAGCGTGTCGACGCCGGGGTAGAGCAACACCTGGGCCAGCAAGACGACGAAGACGACCGCCGCGAGGACGACCCGCGCTCGGCGCTCACTCACGTGTGGGCCGTGGGCGGGCGCGGGAAAGTAAATGTCGCCGAACGCCCCGACAGCCAAGTGGTCGGCGCGCGTGGTACCGGTATGCCGAGCGATATCGCCGACCGCGTCGTCGAGACCGTCGCGGACGCCGCCGGAGCGGACGGCTGGTGTTCGCGTGCGCAGGTCGACTCGCTGATGGGTGCGACGACTATCGACAGGCGCGAGGTCGACCGTGCCCTGAAAATCGCCGTGGCCAACGGGCGCCTGGAACAGGACGGCGAGCAGTTCCGGGTCGTCGAGTGAGCACAGCGGGGGAAGCACCCACGGGTGACACGTTATTGACTGTTGGGGGCGTAGCCCCGGTATGTCCGACGCGCTCTCCGACGATGCCGTCGAACGGCTCACCGGCGGCGCACACGTCGCCCATCTGGCGACCAGCCGCGAGGGCCGTCCCCACGTCGCCCCCGTCTGGTACGCTTACCACGAGGGGGCCATCGAAATCGCCACGACCGGACGGAAACTGGACAACATCCGGCACAACCCCCGCGTGGCCCTCTCGGTGCAGGACACTGACGACGGCGACGCCCAGTGGGGCCTGACCCTGCGGGGGACGGCGAGTGTCGTCGCGGACGACACCGGCGAGATACTGCGCCGAATCAACGACCGCTACGGCGCCGACGAGGACGACTGGGCCGAAAACACCGCCGTCCGCATCGAGGTGGGGTCGGCAAGTTACTGGACGTACGACTGACTGGTACGGGAGACGACGAGCCGGCGAAAACGGAGAACAAGCCGTCGGGTGGTCGTCGCGGCCGAGCTTACATGTAGCCCAGATCGCGCAGGCGCTCCATCAGGTCCTCTTTGTCCTGGGCGCGGCCGGCGCGTTCGGTCGTGTTGGCCATGTCCTGCAGCCAGGCGGGCTCGTCGGCGGACTTGTCCGTCGACACTTCGCTGCCCAGCGAGCGGAAGCCGGCGAAGTACTTCGGCGAGACCGGGACGTCCTCCTTTTCGATACCCTCTGGGAGGTCGTCCTGGCCCTGCGGGACGTAGCCCTCTTCGGGGTAGCCCTCGACGGTGTCGGGCACGACGAAGTTCCAGAAGGCCTCCCACACGTCGGGCTCGGCGAACTGGAGAATCGGCTGGATGCGGTCGTGGGGCGGGTAGATGTCGGGGTCGTGTCGCGGCGAGAAGAACGTCTCGTCGGCGCGGGACTCCTGCTCGTCCCAGCGGATACCCGAGAGGATACCGTCGACGTCGTGCTCCTCGATGGCGTCGTTCAGTGCGACGGTCTTCAGCAGGTGGTTGCCGACGTAGGTGTCAAGCAGGAACGGGAAGGTGTCCTCCTCGTATTCGAGGATGTTGCGAACGTGGTGCTGGTTGTGCTCGGAGAGCTCCGAGATGGGGATGTCGTCGCCGGGGGTGAGCCCGTTCTCCTCGACGTAGTTACCGACGTCCTCGTTGCGGGCCCAGATGACGTCCAGGTCCCACTCCTCGGCCCAGTGCTCGACGTAGTCGATGAGCTCGTCGAAGTGCTGGTAGTGGTCGATGAAGACGACCGGCGGCACTTCCAGGTCGAAGCGGTCGGCGACCTCCTTGACGAAGTACAGCGTCAGCGTCGAGTCTTTCCCGCCGGTCCACATGACGACCGGGTTCTCGTACTGTTCGAGGCCCTGCTTGGTGACCTCGATGGCCTTCTCTATCTTGTGGTTGACCGTCGGGTACTCCTCGGGGTCCTCGCCCTCGCCGTCGGAGTAGTCGACGTCGAGATAGTCGGGGAACTCGGCTGTTTCGGACATCGTGTAATGACATATAATTACTGGCTGTAAGAACCTTTTGGATGCACAGACGGCGTGTGTCTCACTCTCACGGCCGTTGTGGGCCGGTCCCACGGTTTTTCCCGACGACGCCCCTGGGTTCGCTATGGGGTCCCGTCTGGTTATCGCACGAGCCGTCTACCGCCGCTGGCTCCGCCTCTACGTGCCCGTGGCGGCGCTGATTCTGGGCGCGAGCACCGTCGCCGGCTTCCTGCTCGGGAGCGCGGTCCCGATAGAGGCGCTCCCGACGCCCGAGAGCGGGGCTCCCTCCCCGTTCCCCGCGTTGACGACCGCCGACCTCGCCGTCAACAATCTCGTCGCGATGCTCGCGCTGGCGCTTGGCGCTGTCTCGCTCGGGCTCGTCACCGTCTTCGGGCTGGTCCTCAACGGGCTGCTCATCGGCGCCGTCGTCGGCATCGCCGTCCAGCAGGTCGACCCGCTCGTCGTCGCGATGCTCATCCTCCCCCACGGCGTGCTGGAGATTCCGGCGCTGCTCGTCGCGTCCGCCGTCGGCCTCCGCTTCGCCCGGCTCACGGTTCGATACATCCGCGGGCTGGAAGAGCGGCTCCTCACCCGTCGGGACCTGCGGGAGGCGGGGTGGCTCCTCGCGATATCGGCGCTGCTCATCGTCGTCGCTGCCTACATCGAGGCAAACGTCACGATAGAACTGGCCGAGACAGTCGCCGGCGAGGCCCTCGAAGTGTCCGAACCGCAGCGGAACTAGCTGATGAACTCGTTGTCCCGCCAGTTGACGCCCTCTTCTTCGTCCTCGTCGGAGGGGTCCTCGACCACGTTGATCGAGGCGGGGTGTTCCTCGCCGTCCACGATTCGGACGGCCTCCAGTTCCCCGTCGATGGCGGCGATGGCTGTCAGTGTGCCCTTCTCTGCGACCTTCGCGATCTCACAGAGCACCTCGAACATCTCGTACTGCAACGCTGTGTTCTGAAGAACGGTCTCGCGGTCGCCCTTGAAGCAGGCGTACTCGACGAGTTCCGACTCGATCTCCTCTTCCTCCTCTTCGAGTGCCCCCCACTGGGGACCGCCGCCGGCCGAGCCTGTCGAGGCGGCGCCGGTCGGCCCCATCTCGTCGGGGTCTTCCTCGTAAACTCGGTTTTCGGTTACGCTGGCTTTCAGCTGTGCCGTCGGGGTGTACTTGCTCATGCTGTCGTCTTTCGCGACGGCACTGACGATGAGCGTGTTGTTCCGACGGGTGATATCTACGTCAGCGATCTCCGGCGGGAGGTCGGGCTCCTCGAAGAAATCGTACGCGTCTTCCAGTGGCAGTTCGAGCGTCGAATGGAGTCTGTATACACGGCTGGTCATGGTTGGGAGAGTGTGTCAAGTCGTCGACGGCCGTCCGCTGACGCTGGTGTCACCGTACTGTAGGACCCACGTGCTTATATGACCTGCCCTTCTATTCTATCAGTTAGGCGAAGTGTGTGTCCCATTCACTCACAGACGGGGCCGACGACCGGGGCACACCCACCGTGCTCACGGCTCGCTTCGCTCACCGGTCGCACGTGAAGACTCTGTTCGCTGTGCTCACAGCCCCGCTAGTCGTCGTCCGCCGCGGCCGCGTCGGCCACGTCGCCCTCGATGCTCGGGGGGTATTTCCCGCGGTCCAGTTCGAGGTCCGAGGCGGGCCGGGCCATACAGGTCAGCGCGTAGTTCTCCCGCTCCGCTTCGGTGAGCCCGCGGGCGGCCGGCTGGACGACCTCGCCGGAGAGTATCTCGGCAGAACAGGCCAGACACATCCCCACGCGACAGGAGTACTCCTGGGCGATACCCTCCTCGATGCAACGCGAGAGGATGGTCTCTTTCTCCGAGACCGTGATCTCCTCGCCGGTCCCGACGAAGGAGACGGTGTAGTCGGTCATGCTCTCCGGTTTGCCGGCTCCCGTCAAAACTCTTTATTCCCGACGCGCCGGCGACAGACACATAGTCGGAACGATTTTTGCGCTCCGGGGTGGACGGGACTGCATGACCACACACCAGTACGACGTGGCCGTTGTCGGGGCGGGGACGTCGGGCTGTTACGCCGCCGCGACCATCGCCGAGGCGGGCTACGATGTCGTCATCGTCGAGCGCAAGGACGCCGAGGAGGCGGGCCACATCGCCTGCGGGGACGCGCTGAAAGGCGCAAGCGACTTCCCCGAGGCCATCCCGAAGTCCCAGCTCGAACCGGCCTTCACGAACACCGACGTGGACCACGGCCGCTTCGAGATTCCCCAGGAGGACACGGTGCTTGAGATTCCCGTTCCGGGCGAACTGGCGGTCATCGACCGCTGGGAGTACGGCCGCTGTCTCATCGAGGGCGCCGACGACGCGGGGGTCGAGTTCCACTACGACACCGTCGTCCAGGACGTACGCCAGACCGACGACGGCACCGTCACCGGCCTCGACGCGATTCGCAAGGGCGACCCCGTCACCTACGACGCCGAGATCGTCATCGACGCCGCCGGCGCGCTCTCCCTGCTGCAGGACAAGACCGACTTCGAGGACGCCACCTTCGATACGAACGTCCGCTACTCGCAGTTCTGCTCGGCCTACCGGGAGATCGTCGAGGTCGACGAGCCAGTCGAATGGGACGACGCGCTCGTGTTCAAGCCCACCGAGCGGTCGGCGGGCTACCTCTGGTACTTCCCCCGCACCGACACCGAGATCAACGCCGGGCTGGGGTTCCAGATGAACGAGGAGCCCATGGAGCTGGTCGACGATCTCAAACGGGACCTGCGCGGGCGCCCCGAGTTCGAGGGCGCCGAGGTCACGGACAAGCTCGGCGCCGCCCTGCCGACGCGGCGACCCTACGACTCGGCGGTCGCGCCGGGCTATATGGCGGTCGGCGACGCCGCCGGTCACGTCAACCCCACGACCGGTGGCGGCATCGCTGGCGCGGCCTACGCCGGCACGTACGCCGCCGAACAGGCCATCGACGCTATCGCGGACGGCCGCACCGACGACGAGGACGCCCTCTGGGAGTACAACGTCAACGTGATGGACCACTTCGGGGCGCGCTACGCCGCCCTGGACGTCTACAATATCTTCACCACCGCCTACGACGTCGACGACCTGATGGCGCTGCTCGCGGCGATTCCGGGCGAGAAACTCGCCGAAGCCCTCTACGGCGGCTCGACCAGCCTCGGTCTCGGTCTCAAACTCAAGATGGCCGTCAAGAGCTTCGGCCACTGGGGGACGATTCGGGACCTCTACCAGACGAAACAGGCCGCCGACCGGCTGCTCTCCCACTACGAGTCATACCCGAGCGACCGCGACGGCTTCGAGGCCTGGCAGCGCGAACGCGACGCCATCATGGACGACATCTACGAGGTCACCGGCGCCGAACCGAAGTACTGAGCCACGACGCGTTCCGTCTTGGCTACCACAACCGTTCGATAGCGCCCGCCAGCACGTCCACCCCTATCTCCAGTGACCGCTCGTCCACGTCGAAGGTCGGCGTGTGGTGGCCGCCGGGGTGGTCGGTGCCGACGCCGACGAAGGTCGCTCGGCCGCCCCGCTTCTGGACCCGCTCCATCAGATACGTCGCGTCCTCGCTGCCGCCCAGCGGGGCGCTGTGACGGACGCTGTCGACGCCCGCGACGCCCTCGGCCACCGCGTAGACGACGTCGGCCAGTCCCGGGTCGCTCTCGGCGCTGGGGGCCTCCGCGACGGTCGCCAGTTCGGACTCACAGCCGTGCATCCCGGCGGCGTGTGTCACCACCGACTCGGCCCGCTCGCTCATGTACTCCATCAGCGCGGTGGTCTCACCCCGGACTTCCCCTTCGATGGTCGCCCGTTCGGGCACGATGTTCGATGCCGTCCCGCCCGAGACCACGCCGGCGTTGACCCGCGTTGCGCCGTCCCCGTGGCGGCGGATGGCGTGGAGGTTCTGGACCGCCGTCGCCAGCGCCTGGACGGCGTCCCGACCCGCCGCCGGGTGGCCGCCGGCGTGAGCCGATTCCCCCCGGAACTCCGCCTCGAACTGCCGCACCGCCAGAAAGCCGTTCACGCCGGCGACCACCTCGCCGGTGGGGTGGTCGAGCCCGATATGGAGGGCAAGCAGGTGGTCCACGTCGTCCAGCACGCCGCTTTCCGCGACCGCCTTCCCGCCGCCGATGACCTCCTCGGCGGGCTGGAAGAGCAGTTTGAACGTGCCCGAGAAGTCGCTCTCGACGACGGCGTCGAGGACACCGACGCCGATGGCGGCGTGGGCGTCGTGGCCACACGCGTGCATGTACCCCTCGGTACTGGAGCGAAAGCCGGCCTCGGCCGGCGCGTGGGCCCGCTCGTCCGACTCGGTGATCGGCAGGGCGTCGATGTCGACCCGGAGCGCCACCGTCGGCCCGTCGCCGCGCTCGACGGTCGCGAGTGCGCCGGTAAAGCCGCCAGCGCACTGCTCCAGCACGTCCGCACGCGCGCCCGACTCGCGGGCGCGGTCGTGCCACTCTCGGAGTGTCGTCTCGTCGGGGACCGCCATCCGCGCGTCGCCGTCGAGTAGCTCCGGGCCGACCAGCAGCTCGTCGACGCCGATGCGCTCCAGTTCGTCGACGATTCGGCTCGTCGTCCAGTACTCACACCAGGCCGGTTCGGGGTGGCGGTGGAGCGCCCTCCGGAGGGCCGTCAACCGCTCGTGTCTCTCCTGGTCCATAGCGGGCCGACGGGACGGGAGAACTTATTATCCGCTCCCCGGCGGGGTCTGTTGCTCGACGTCCACCTCGACGTGGACCGTCGGCGGGAACGCCTCGGCGGTCACCTCGCGGGCGAACCCCTCGTAGCCGACGATGTCGATGGTCCGCTCGTAGACGGTGTAGTTCCACGGGTCGAACCGCCCGCCGTCGGGCCCCAGCGTCTTCGACCGCGGCACGCGCAGCTTGCGTGGCTGTTTCGGACGCGGGCCTTTCAGCTCCACGCCCTTGCGCTCGGCCCGGGCCTTGATGTCCGCCACGACGTCGTCGAGGCGGTGGCGGTCCCCACTCGTCAGGGTCAGAGTCGTGACGTACGGCATTGGGAGTGAGAAAGCCGGCGACCACCAAAAGCCCAGCCTTTCGCGCCCGGTGTCGGGTGCCACCGTTCCGGCTCCGCGGCCGCCCGTCGTGGCGGCGTATAAACGGGATACCGCGGAGTAACACAACCATACGTGCTGGTGGTAGACGAGCTACCCCCCCGCCAGCCCGTCCCGATTCGCCCCGCTCGTCCCCAGCGCCCGTCTCCGATATTCTCTTAAGTACCCATGATGTAAAATCAGGTAATGATAGAGGCCACGAGCGCGGGAGCCATCCTCTTTCGCGATACGCGTGGCCGGCGGGAGTACCTCCTGCTCAAGAGCCGACCCGGGGACTGGGAGTTTCCCAAGGGCGGCGTCGAGGGCGAGGAGGAGCTCCAGCAGACCGCCATACGCGAAGTGAAAGAGGAGGCCGGAATCGGCGATTTCCGGCTTTTAGACGGGTTCCGCGAGGACTACGACTACGTGTTCGAGGCGAACGGCAACACCATCCACAAGACGGTCCATCTGTTCGTCGCGAAGTCCTTCGAAGCATCGGCAGAGCTGTCGACCGAGCACCGCGACCTGCAGTGGCGCGACTACGAGCAGGCGATAAACACCGTCACGCAGGACGGCCCCCGCGAGATACTGGAACAGGCCCACGAGTTCCTCGACGAGCGCGAGGACAGCGAGGAGTGAGCCCCGTCACGGTCGGGCCCGCTGGTCCGAGCCACGGCTGTGTTTTTTCGAATCGAGGCCGGTGGCGGCTCCCGGCCTGAACCTGTCGTCAGCGCCGGCGGTCCGTCAGAACCCGCCCGTGGCGCTGCTCTGGTACGTGGCCGAGCCAAAGCCCAGCAGCGGGTAGAAGATAAAGGCCAGGAACGTCAGCCCGAGTCCGTAGCCGACGCCCTTGCCGAAGTTCTTGGCGACGTCGATGCTGACGATGACCTGGATGATGATATTGACGACTGGAATGAAAAATAGGACCAGCCACCAGCCGGGGCGGTCGGCGATCTTGAGCAACAGGTAGACGTTGTATATCGGGATGATTGCGCCCCAGCCGGGCTCGCCGGCTTTCGTGAACACTTTCCACATCCCACCGATGACGGCGACGATTAGGAGCGCGTACAGCGCGAAAAAGACGAACCCGAAGATGGCTCCGGCCGCGTCGTTCTGCAGTGGAATCACTGACGGTCCGACGGCTGCAATCAGCTCACTGAGCATATTGCGTCTGCTATTACTTTGTATAAAATTCTTTCCGTAAGAGACCAACGTAGTGGCGCCCGACCGGGAACACATTCAGGTGCCCCACTGTCCAACCGATTCCCGTGTCGCCCGACTCCGAGTTCGCGTTCGAACTGCGCGTCTGCCAGTGGGCCGAACGCGAGTGGTCGCCCGCACGCGACGACTCAATCGTCCTCGTCGCCCGCCAGCTGGGCACGAAGTACCGCCGGTGGGACACGCTCGTCCTCGAATGCGACCCCGACGCGCTCGCCCAGCGGGGCGCGTTCGGCCCCGACGCGTTCGACTCGGACCACCTCCACGTCCTCCGGCACGCGCCCGCCGACTGGACCTTTTACCGGGATGCGCTTCCGGACCCCGGCTACCCGTGGCGGTACGTCCGGGAGTCGGTTCACGAACTGGCCGACCGGGACGCCCTCGACACCAGAAAACGGGGCCGGCGCATCGAGATTCGCCGCGAGCGGCCCTACCCCGACTGGGTCCGCCGCGTCGTCGCCATCGAGAACAAGCCCGACCTCACCGCCAGCGCCGCCCGCGACCTGGCGGGGCAGCTACAGCGGGACGTGGCGCTGGGGCTGGCCGACGAGGTGTGGGTCGCGACCGAGGCCACCGGCGAGCGCGTCGAGCCGATACTGCTCGCGGACTTCCCGCCCGAGGCCGGCGTGTTGACCGTCGACACCGACGCGGGCGCCGCCGAGACCGTCTGGGAGCCCCGCTCGCTCGTCGCCGACGGGTACGGCACTCGCATCACCGAGCGCCCCGACGACGACTACAGCGCCGCTCGCTTCGAGTACGTCGGCCCCGACTGGAAGGCCGGGAAACGTCGCGCTATCGCCGAACGGGCCTACGAACGGGGGTGGCGAAGCTACGCCGACACGATGCGGCCGGACTGTCGGCACTTCGAGCTCCGGGACGACGGGACCGGCGTCTCGCCGTACTGCGTGGCCAAAGGACGGACGCCGACCCAGGGGGAGTGCCGGGGCGGCTGTAGCTCGTTCGAGCCCGAGCCGCCGGTCTGGCGGACGAAGGGGTGGCCCATCGGGGGCGGCCCCGGCGCGGCGACGAAGCGGTTACTGGCCCGGCGGCGACGCGAGCGCCGGCCCGGCCTGGAGTGAGTGGTCGTCGCGGACTCGCCGGCCTACTCGTCGCGAACCTCGACGTCTACGTCCTCGCGCGCGACGGCCAGCCGGAAGGTCGGCACCGTCTTCTGGACCGTCTCGACGATACCCATGTCGGCGAGGCTCCGCAGCGCCGACCGCACCGCGTCGACTTCGGGGTCCTCGCCGGCCGCACGAACCGCCTGCAGCGTCGCGACGACGCTCTGTGGCTCTTCGTCGGGACCGGCGAGCACCTCGACGATAGTCTCCTGGAGGGGGGAGACGGTCATCGTCTGGACCCGGTCGGAGTCCTCGCCGTCGATGAGCGCCGTCGCCTCCGGGGTGGCACAGATGAGGCTGTTCTCGTTGCGGTAGTAGTACTCTTTGAGCTCCGATTCCAGATACTGGTGGACCTCGCTCCCGCTTTCCATCCCCCACAGCTCCTGTAACTTGCCGTTCTTGGTCGGCTGGTTGGCGACGATGTCGGCGAGCCGCTCGTGGGCCTCCTCCGAGAGGGTCATCGGTCCCCCCTAGCAGTACGGGTGTAACAAGCGTTCTGGAGTCGGCCAGCGAAGATACTTCACTCTACGGCCCTTCGAACGGCTAGGTATGCGCTCACTTCCCGTGCTCCCGGGACCGCTCCGTGCGGTCGTCTTTGCACTGCTGGTGGTCGTATCGGCCGTCGCAGTCGGTGTGGCTGTCGGCCCAGCCGCCGCTGCCGACGCACGGGTTACGCTGACCGACACCACGGTGACGCCGGCAACGCCGACCGTCGGCGCGCCCGTCACCGCCGAGACGACGCTCCGGCTCTCGGCGGGGAGCGACACGTCGATGGCCGTCGAGGAGGTCAGGGTCGTCGACCCGAGTTCGGATGACGCGGTCCTCGGGCGGGCCACTGACCTCGGGCGGCTCTCGCCCGGCGAGACGCTCGCCGTCCCGGTCACCTTCACCGTCAACGAGTCCGGCTCACGGGACCTCAGGCTGGTCGCCGTCGGGACCGACAGCGACGGGGACCGCGTCGAGGCGACCCGGCCCCTGACCGTCGGCATCGAGCCGGGCGCCCCGCAGGTCGAAGTCGAGACCGACCGGGTCGTCGCCGGCGCGCCGTCGTCGGTGCAGGCGACCGTCTCGAACCCGACGACAGCGCCGCTCCGGAGCGTCGAGGTGACCGTCGCTGGCGGCGAAAGCCGGCGGACGATTCCGACGCTCGCTTCGGGTGCCTCGGAGACGGTGAATCTCACCGCTGTCGTCCCCAACGCCGGCGACGGGACGGTCGACCTGCGGACGAGCTACACGACGCCAAACGGTGTCAAGCGAGAGGCCCGGACGGCGGCTCCGGTCACGGTCGAACCGCTGCGGACCGACATCGGAGTCCGCGTCCAGCGGCCACAGAGCGACGACAGCGGGGAGGCCGGGGACGACCTCACGGGGCTCCTGGGCGGCGGCGGGACCGGCGCGCTCCAGCCCCAGTCCGAGTCGGCCGACGAGTCGAGCGCTTCGCGCGTGGACGTGACAGTGACGAACTTCGGCAACGCGGCCGTCGACGAGGTGGTCCTGACCGCCGAGGACAGCGAGGGGGTGCGGCTCGGCTCCGTCGGTCGGTTCGCGCTCGCGGACTCCCTCGGTCCTGGCGAGGAAACGACGGTCGCGGTCGACCTCTCTCGGGTCCAGTCGACCGACGGCGTCCGCTTTGTCGCGGCCTACGAGTCGCCACGGGGCAGCAACGAGACTGCGCTGCTGTACGACTACCGCGCCCGGCGCGGTGAGGCGACGCTGACAGGGCTTGACATCTCGGTCACCGAGGACGGGCGGGTCACCATCGACGGGAACCTCGCCAACGTCGGCGACGGTGAGGTCACGAGCGCCGTCGTCACCGTCCAGCCGGCCGAGGGTATCCAGCCGGCCTACCCCCAGCGAGACTACTTCGTCGGCACCGTCGACGGGAGCTCCTTTGCGCCCTTCGAGTTGACTGCACGGGCCGACGTGACCGACGCGAGCGGGGTGCCGCTCCGGGTCACCTACTCCGTCGACGGCGAGCCGCTCACGATGAACGCGACTGCGCCGCTGCCGCCGGCCGAGCGCAGCGCCGGCGGCGGGCCCGGCTCGCCCGGGCTGGCCGCCGTGATACTGCTCGGGCTGGCCGCCGCTGCCAGCGTGACCGTCTACGTCGCCCGCAACCGATGAGCCCCGACCCGCCTCGGCACCCGGCCCCGTCGCTCGCGCTGGCCGACGTGACCAAACGCTACGAGAGCGGCGGCGGTGACACCGTCACGGCCCTTTCAGACGTCGATTTCGCCGTCGCGGGCGGCGAGGTCGTCGCCGTCATCGGCCCGAGCGGGAGCGGGAAGTCCACGATGCTGAACATCCTCGGACTGCTCGATGAGCCGACCGCAGGCAGCGTCGAACTGCGCGGCGAGACCACCGCCGGCCTGAGCGCGGCCGAGCGGACCGACGCCCGTCGGGAGTCGCTGGGCTTCGTGTTTCAGGACTTCCACTTGCTGCCGACGCTTTCGGCCCTCGAGAACGTCCGCCTCCCGACGGCCTTTCTCCCCGGCGACGCCACGGACCGGGCCCGCGAGCTGCTCGAACTCGTGGGGCTTGGCGACCGGCTCGACCACACGCCCGACGAGCTCTCGGGCGGGCAAAAGCAGCGCGTCGCCATCGCGCGAGCCCTGATAAACGAGCCGGACGTACTGCTGGCCGACGAGCCGACGGGGAACTTAGACCGTGACACCGGCACCGACATCCTAGAGGAGGTGCGCCGCATCACCGACGAGGCCGGCGTCGGCGTCGTCGCGGTGACCCACGACGACCTCGTCACCGACTACGCCGACCGGACCGTGGAGCTGGTCGACGGGGTGTTGCGGGATGTCTGACCGCCGTTTTCCGGCCCTCTCGCTCGCGACCCGGAACCTTGCCCGGCAGCGGTTGCGGGCGGGACTGGCGGCCCTCGGTATCGTTATCGGCGTTTTCGCCGTCGTGACACTCGGGCTCCTGGGCAACGCCCTGTCGGTGGCTGCACAGGAGGAACTGGGCGGGCTGGGCGATCAGGTCATCATCAGCCCGGGTGAAGAGAGCGGCCGGGAGACACTCGACAACCGGGATGTGGCGGCGGTGCGCCGGGCCGCCGACGGCCGGGGGACGGTCGTCCCGCTACGGTCGACCGGTGGAACGGTCCGGGGGACGGGCGGCCAGTCGGTAGCCCAGATATACGGGACCGACAACCCGCAGGCCCTCTTTGGCAACGGCAGCGGCGCCGTCCCCTCGTCACACCGGCAGGGCGCGCTCGTCGGGTCGGGGCTCGCCGCGGACCTGAACCTCCGGCCGGGCAGTACCATCACCGTCGAGCAAAACGACTACCGCGTCGTGGGCGTCCTACCGCCGGTCGAGGGCATCTCGCCGCTCCAGCCCGACACCGCAGTGGTGCTCCCGCCCGGCGAGTTCGCGGGCGACGCCGTCTCGCAGGTGGTCGTCCGCGCCGACTCCCCCGAGGACGCCCGCGCGGTCGCCAGCGGGGTGCGAGACCAGCTCAACAGCCGAAAGCAGCAGGTCAGCGTCTTCTCGCTGACGAGTGTCCTCGACCGGATATCGGAGTTTTTCGACCTGCTGAACGGGTTCCTGCTGGCTATCGCCGGTATCTCGCTGGTCGTGGCTGGCGTCAGCATCTTCAACGTAATGCTGATGACCGTCGCCGAGCGCCGCGGGGAGATCGGCGTGTTGCGAGCGGTGGGTATCCACCGCAAGCAGGTCCTCCGGACGTTGCTGGTGGAGGCGACGCTGCTCGGCGTCGTCGGTGGTGCAGTCGGAGCAGTGCTTGGAACGGTGGCCGTCGTCCTCGTCGCCACCCAGACGGAGCTTCCGATGTGGGCCGTTCTCCAGCCCGGTAACGTCTTCGTTCCGCTGGGTGCCTTTGCTTTCGGCGTGTTCATCGCGCTCGTCGGCGGGCTCTACCCGGCCTATCGAGCCGCCTGGGAGCCGCCCGTCGAGGCGCTTCGGGGCTGAGTTGCTGACTCTGGTCGCACCGTTCTTACTGGTGCGGGAAACCGGAAAGCCCCGAGGGCTATACGTTGGCGAGCGTCTCGGCCACGTCGTTCCAGTGGCTCCCCCGCCAGAAGTGCTGGCCACAGTCACGACAGCGCCAGATGTCCGTCTCGCCCGGGTCGGGCGCGTATCCGGGCGTCGGTTCGGTGCGGTCGACGAGTTCGACGGGGGCGTTACAGGTGCCACAGTGGACGGGTTCGGGCGACAGCTCCAGGTCGAATCCGGCCGCCGCGAGCTCCCGCAGCTGGTCGGTCACGTCCCGCTTCGTGAGCAGGACGGCGTCGGGCACCCGCCGGGCCAGCCCCTCGTCTCGGGTGACCAGCCGACGGCCCTCCGTCTCGACCAGCGCGAGCAGGTCGTCGTCGGCCTCGGCGTCCCGGTCCAGCGCGTAGGCGGTGTCGTAGCCACACATCCGCAGGTACGTCGCCAGCTTCCCCAGCATCGAGTCGAGGACGAGGGGGTCGCGTTCGCGGTCAGTCATCGAGGAACTCCCTGAGGCCCTCGGCCGAACGGGCGTTGAGCACGTCGCCGGCCTCGGCCCACCCGCGCCGGGCCGTGTGGATCCCGTAGGTCACCTGACCGAAGCTCCCGGGGCTGTGGGCGTCGGTGTTGATGGCGATAGTCGCGCCGGCCTCGATGGCCGCCTTAACCGCGTAGCCGTCCAGATCCAGCCGGGCGGGGCTGGCGTTGACCTCCAGTGCGGTCCCTGCCTCGGCGGCCGCCGTGGCCAGCCGCTCGATGTCGACGTCGAGCCCGGGCCGTCGGTTCAGGTAGCGACCGGTCGGGTGGCCGACGATATCGACGTGGGGGTGTTCGGCCGCCGAGACGAGGCGGTCGGTGCCGTCCCCGTCGAGGGCGGCGTGGGGCGAGGCGACGACCACGTCCAGCTCGGCCAGCACGTCGTCGGCGACGGAAATCTCCCCGTCCGCACCGATATTGGCCTCGACGCCGCTGAACACGTCGATAGCTGCCCCCTCGGCGACCGCGTCCACCGCGGATATCTGCTCGCGCAGGGTCTCGTCGTCGACGCCGACGCCGCCGACCATCCCCGGACCGGTGGCGTGGTCCGTAATCGCGACGTAGTCGTGGCCAAAGTCGGCCGCGCCCGCGGCCATCTCGGCGATGGTGTTGCCGCCGTCGGACCACTCCGAGTGGGTATGGAGGTCGCCGCGCACGTCGTCCGCGACGAGCAGGTCGGGGAGGTCGCCGTCGGCGGCCGCCGCCACTTCGCCGCGGTTCTCGCGCAGCTCCGGCGGGACCCAGGCCATATCCAGCGCCTCGTAGACGCCTTCCTCCGTCTCGCCGGCGACGCGCTCGCCGGCGCGCTGGTGGTCCTCGTCGTCGGGAACGTCCGCGACATCGAACACCCCGTACTCGTTTACCTTCAGGTCCCGTTCAATGGCGCGGTTCCGGACCGCGACGTTGTGGTCCTTGCTGCCGGTGAAGTACTGCAGAGCGGCGCCGAACTCCTCGGGGGCCACGACCCGCAGGTCGACCCGCAGCCCGCCGGCCCGGACCGAGGCCTTGGTCTCGCCGGCCTCGATGACGCCCTCGACTTCGTCCCAACCGGTGAAGGCTTCGACGACAGCCGCGCCCTCGTGGCTCCCGACGAGTACGTCCACGTCGCCGATGGTGGGCCGCCAGCGCCGCAGGGACCCGCCCAGCGCACACCGCTCGACGCCGTCGATGTCGGCGACGAACGCCTTTGCCTGCTCGCCGTAGGGGTGGGCCGTGCCAAGCAGCGTGCGAGCGTGGGCCTCGCGGGCGAAGTCGATGTTCTCCAGGATGTTCTGTTCGGTCTTTGCGCCAAAGCCTTTGACCTCCTGAATCTCGCCGGCCTCGGCGGCCGCTTCGAGTTCGTCCAGCGTCGTGATGCCAAGCGCCTCGTACAGCGATCCCACGGTCTTCGGTCCGACCCCCTCGACGGCGGTCAGGGCGGCCATGTCGACGGGCAGCTCCTCGCGGAGCTCGCCCAGTTCCTCGATTTCCCCCGTCTCGAAGTACTCGACGACCTTCGCGGAGATGGCGTCGCCGACGCCCTCGATTTCCCCCACCGCGTCGGCGCCCTCGGCGGCAAGCCCCTCGATGTCGCCGGGGTAGTCGCGGATGTTCTCGGCGGCCCGGCGGTAGGCCCGGGGCTTGTACTCGACGCCGTTCGCGTCCAGCAGGTCGGCGAAGGCCTCCAGCCGGCTCGCGATTTCGTCGTTCCGGGACACGCTAGCGCCCCCTGCTGGCCCGCCCGGTGCCGGAGTCGGCATCCTCGTGGCCCAGCGCCTTCCGCAGGAAGGACATCCAGCGCTTCTTGTCGGCCGCTTCCTGTGCTCTGGCCTCGTCTTCGAGGTTCGCCGGCCCCAGCCCTTCGAGGGCGTTCAGCGCCCGGTCGATACCGATGATGGCCTCGACGAGCGTCTCGCCCTCGGCGTAGCTTATGTCGCCGTCTTCCAGCTGTTGCTTTCGCTGGAGTCGCTCACGGCGGAGGTTCTTTTTGGCCCGGGTGACACGCTCGCGTTCGCCCCGTGGCACCGTCTCCCTGCGTTTGATCTCGAAGACGAACGACTGCAGGTCGATGCGCTCGCCCTGGACGGTGATCTCGTCGGGGATATCGGCACCGACGGTCGCACCCTCCCGTTCGATGCGCTCCAGCAGTTGTTTGCGCTCGAACTCTTGCACTACTGCGTTCTTTGGCCTGGGGGGTCTTATACTGTCGGCTGCGGGTGTGACGGGCTGTCAGCCCCGCTCGCTCGCATCGCTCACCCGCCCAAACACAACCCCTTTGCACCGTCCACCCCAAGCATCGCCAATGTCGGAGTGTGACGTCTGTGGCAAGCAGGAGAACATGCCCTACCAGTGCGGGCACTGCGGGGGCACCTACTGCGCCGAGCACCGGCTGCCCGAGGCCCACGACTGCCCGGGGCTGGACAACTGGAACGACCCGCAGGGAGTGTTCGACAGCGGCTTCGACGACTCCGTCGACGGCGGGTCGTCGGGCGGCTCCGGCGGGGTCGCCGACCGCTTCGGAGTGAACACCGGTCCCGGCGGTATCATGGGCTACTTCCGCGGGAACATGACCTACGTGTTCCTCGCGGTCATGGCCATCACCTTCGTCGCACAGCGTATCGTCGTCGCGTTCGTCGCGGCCGGCGCGCTCCCGCCCGCTACCTACCGGTCCCTCTTTGTCCTCCACCCGGACAACATCCTCTACGTCTGGACGTGGGTCACCGCTATCTTCTCGCATGGCGGACTCTTTCACATCCTCGGCAACGCCATCGTCATCTACTTCTTCGGTCGCCTGGCCGAACAGCAGATGGGGTCGAAGACGTTCACGCTCTTTTTCCTCGGCTCGGGGATGCTCGCCGGGCTCGGGCAGGTAGGGCTGCAGTTCGTCCAGGGCGGGCCCGCCTACGGCGTGCTGGGCGCAAGCGGCGCGGCGCTTGCCATCCTCGGCTTCGTCACGGTCCTGAACCCGGACCTCACGGTCTATCTGTACTTCCTGATTCCGGTCCCAATCTGGGCCATCACCGGGTTCTACGCCATCATCAGCATCGCCGGCTCGCTGTCGCCCCAGGGCGCGGGCCTGCTGGGCGGGAACATCGCCCACACGGCCCACCTGGTCGGCCTCGTCATCGGCCTGTGGTACGGCCGCCGGGTTAAGGACCGGGCGCGCATCCCGAACCAGATACAGTTCGGCGGTCGCGGTCCCGGCGGTCCCGGCGGCCCCGGCGGCCCGGGCGGTCGCGGCCCGTTCTGATGGCGGTCGTCCGCCCGGAGTTCGTTCCCGACCCCTCGCTTTCGACCGCCGAGATGGAGGCGCTACAGCGAGATATCGCCGACGTAGCGGTCTTTACCGACGACTTCGCCTTCGATCCCGACGCCATCGCGGTCGACGGCCCGGCCGGGCAGGCGACCCTGGGTAAGTCAGCGGGTGACATCGCCGACGGAGCTCCAGACCGGCCCCTCGTCGCCGGCGTCGACCAGGCCTTCGTCGGCGACCGGGCCGTCTCCGCCATCGTCGTCCTGCGCGGCCGCGAGGTCGTCGAGCGGGTCTACGCGGTCGAACCGACGGAGATTCCCTACGTTCCCGGCTTGCTCTCCTTCCGCGAGGGCGGGGCCGTCCTCTCGGCGTTCGCTGCACTCGATTGTGACCCCAATATCGTCTTCGTCGACGGGAGCGGTCGCATCCACTACCGCGAGGCGGGGCTGGCGACCCATATCGGCGTCACGCTCGACGTTCCCACTGTCGGCGTCGCGAAGAACCTCCTCTGTGGCCACCCGCGCGAGTCCCTGGACCGGAAGCTCCCCGAGGGCGCTCGCGTCGCCATCGAGGCCGACGCTGAGGTCGAGACGGCTCCCGGGGGGACGGTCATCGGCTACGCGGTCCAGAGCCGACAGTACGACTCGTCGAACCAGTACATCAACCCGCTCGTTGTCAGCCCCGGCCACCGGGTGAGCGCCGAGACGGCGGCCGACCTCGTGCTGGCGACGGCGGCCGGATACAAACTCCCGGAGCCGACGCGGCTCGCCGACAGCTACGCCGACGCCGTGAAAGGCGAGGTGTGATCGGGTCCGGCGGGGCCGCCACCGCGGGGTACTATCCCCGTCCGGCCACAGACTGTGGGTATGCACGCGAGCGCCAGTATCGTCATCGCCCGCCCGCCGAAAGCGGTCTTCGAGTTCATGGACGTACCGGAGAACCAGGCGCGCATCTCGCCGCGGCTGTCGGCCGTCGAGACGGTCGGGACGCTGGACAGCGGCGGCAAGCTGGCGACTTACACCTACCGGCTGGCCGGCCTGTCGTTCGACGGGGCGGTCCGGGGTATCGAACACGACCCGCCCGAGGCAATCACCTTCGAGATGGTCGGTGACATAGCGGGGGAGATTCGGTGGCGGTTCGAGCCGGCAGACGGCGGGACGCGGGTCACCTACACGGCGACGTACGACCTCGGACTGCCGCCGGTCGCCGGGCCGCTGTTGTCCCCGGTTCTCGACTGGTTCAACCAGCGCGAACTCGAACAGACGCTCGAGAACCTCCGACAGTCGGTGTCGACGCCCGAATATCGGCGCCCAACGGGGCAATCTTAATTGTCCGGGGCGAGACGGCACTGCTATGGCCAAGACGGTGCTGATAACCGGTGCCTCCTCGGGCATCGGCCACGCGACAGCCGAGGTGTTTCTGGACGACGACTGGCAGGTCTGGGCGACGGCCCGCGACGAGGACGATGTCGCGGACCTGGCCGGGGCCGGCTGCGAGACCGCCGAACTCGACGTGACAAACGCCCGCGAGTGCGAGCGCGTCGTCGAGGACGTGGTCGAGTCGGCCGGGCGCATCGACTGCCTGGTGAACAACGCCGGCTACGCCCAGTTTGGCGCCGTCGAGGACGTGCCGACCGAGGACCTGGAGGCCCAGTTCGATGTGAACCTCTACGGTCCCCACCGGCTCGTCCGGGCGGTCCTGCCCCACATGCGCGCCCGTGACTCGGGCACCGTCGTCAACGTCTCCAGCGTCGCCGGCAAGCTCTCGCTGCCGGGCCAGGGCGGCTACGCGGCCTCGAAGTTCGCCCTGGAGGGGCTGAGCGACGCGCTCCGCGTGGAGGCCGACGAGTACGGCATCGACGTGGTGCTCGTCCAGCCCGGTCCCGTCGAGACGAACTTCGACGACCGCGCACAGGAAGAACAGAACGACCTCGAGACGACGGGGGCCTACGACTGGCTCTACCGGGCCCACGAGGACTCCCGCCTGGCCGGCGTGCAGGACGCCCTCTCGGTCACGCCCGGCGCCGTCGCGCTGACGATTCGTGACGCCGCGAACGCGAGCGACCCCGACCCGCGCTACCCCGTCGGCGAGGGCGCGAAGCTCCTTCTCATGGCGCGGCACCTGCCGGCCAGCTGGCGGGACGCCGCCTTCGGCGTGCTCCGGAAGCTGACGAACTGATGCTTCAATCCAGACAGGCCGCGACGACAGACAACAGCGCCTCGCCGTGGACCTCGTCGGCAAAGAGCGGGACGCGCTTGACCTCGTGGCCCCGGAAGAGGTCCTGGGCGCTGGCGATGGCGTCCTGCTGGACGTCCCACCGGCGGGCACAGAACTCACAGCCATCGGTGTTCGGGCCCGGGATGCCGACCTCGCGGCCCAGCACCTCGCTGGGGTCTTGCATCACCCGGTTGACCACGATGGTGCTGACCGGAATCTCGAAGTCGGTGAGCTGGGCGAGCAGGCGCTCGGACTCCATCACCGACAGCGTCTCGGGCACCATCACGATGCGGAAGTCGGTCCGTGTCGGGTCCTGCAGGATGGCCCGCAGGCGCTCGATGCGCGCGGAGAGCTCCTCCAAGTCCTGGATGCCGGCCTCCGCGTCCACGTCATCGTCGCCGCCGAACATCCCCGTGACCGAGTCCATCATCCCCGAAAAGCGCTCGCGGAGCTTCAGAATCGTCCCGACCATCGAGTCCATCGTCTCCGGGAGCTCCAGCAGCCGGAGGGTGTGGCCGGTCGGTGCGGTGTCGATGACCACGCGGTCGAAGCGGTCGTCGTCGGTGTAATCGAGCAGCAGGCGCATCGCCGCGGCCTCGTCGGCGCCGGGCATCGACCCGCCCAGGATACCGTCCTCGCCGCCGATGGGGTCCTCGCCGCCCATCGGCCCGCCACCGCCGAGCATCCCGCCGAGACCGCCCAGGGCGTCGTCCTCCATGCCCAGCGGTCCCTCGCCCATCGCCGCCTCGGGGTCGATTTCGGCCGCAAAGAGGGGCATGTCCTCGCGAATGCGGGTCGGCTCCGCGGGGATATCGGTTTCGAGCGTGTCCGAAAGCGAGTGGGCGGGGTCCGTCGAGACCACAAGTGTCGCGGTGTCATCGCGGGCCGACGCCAGCGCGGTCGCGGCGGCACAGGTGGTCTTTCCGACGCCGCCTTTCCCCCCGTACAGCACGTATTCGGGCGCGTCGACGCCGGTCGGTGCGTCGATGTCGTCGACTGCCTCGACGTCTAGGTCGGTCATACCTCAGGCTACGCCTCCGGCCTTGAGTAGTTCCCGGAAAACAGCCCGACAGTGACCCGTGGCTGTCGGGCGACTCTCGGGCCCCCGGTCGCCGAGCGACCGGCGTATGCCCTACTGTCGCGAGGAGCGCGCCTCGCGGACCTCGGCGCCGTCACGAAGTTTGTCTTCGCAGTTCGGACAGACTCTCGGTCCGTGTGCTTCGGAGGCTTCCGGTGTGAACACCCGCACGTACTGCTCAGTTACGAATTCGCCGCAGTTCTGACACTCGGGCATCCCTTGTAACACTCTAATTATGATGTATATGCTTTTTGTTTACGGCCAACGAGGGGGAGTTACAAACCACGTTCAGGCGACTAACCGCCCGGAATCAGTGGTTTCGCCAGAACGACTCGAGCTGACTCGACAGGAAGTCGGGGGTCATCCGCGTGAACTCCTCGCGTTCGCCCTCCGGGAGAAACTCGTAGACGGAGTGGCGCCCGTCGGGTGTGTAGCGCCGGCCGACGAAGGCCCGCACGCCCACCTCGTCGGTCCCGCGGATGACCCGGCCGATGGCCTGGCGCGCCCGCCGCACCGCGGGGACGGTCAGGGCGTACTCGAAGGCGTTCTCGTCGCCGAACGTGTCGCCGTAGGCCCGCTGGACCGCCCGGATTCGGGGCGAGCCGATGTTGACGAGCGGGACGCCGACGACGGCACAGGTCGATAGCTTCGCCCCGTCGTAGTCGACGCCCTCCGTGAGCGTGCCACGCGTCGACGTGACCAGCACCTTCCCATCGCCGGCGAAGAATGACTGTTTGGTCCGGTCGGTCTCCTCGTTGCTGGAGGACTCGTCTACGAGTACCTCCTTCTCGACGGCCTCCTGGAGGTAGGCCCCCGCCCACCTCGCTTCCCGGTAGTTCGGCATGGCTATCATGACGTTGCCCGGCGAGCGAGCCAGCGCCCGCAGGGCCTGGGCGTACTCGTCGCGGGTGGGGTTCCAGTTCTCGCCCAGCGGCTTCATCTCCTCGGGGTTCCCGCGATTGCGCGCGGTGAAGGGCCGTGCGTCGACGAGATAGGAGGCGCGGTTCTCCGGCGGGAACGGCAGGTCGTAGGTCACCGAGCGGACGGGCCGGGTCGGGGCGTCGTCCGCGTCGTCCAGTGACTGCTCGGCCAGCCCGTCGAGGCCGGCGACCTCGGTGAACACGTCAAGCGGTTCCAGCGTCGCGCTCATCACGCATCCTCCACCGAGTTCGTCGAAGGCGTCCCGGAGCGCCATCGCGGGCATGCAGTTGTAACACAGCAGCCCGGGCGTGTAGACGGCCTCGTAGTCGGCGTCGGTGACCCGGCGCTCGTCGGGGGAGTGTTCCAGCTCGATTTCCCGCAGGAACGTCGAGTGGTCCCGCTCCCACCACTGGCCCGCGATGGCGCCGACGGCGGCCGATACCGGCTGGCGGTTCAGCCCGAGCTGGTCGATGGCGTCCTCGACGGCGGCGCCGACTTTCGCGAGCGAGCGCCACAATTCCCCGTCGTACCCCTTCTCTTCGGCCCACTCGGTCAGCTCGTCCCGCTCGACGGTGTCGGGGTCCCGCAGCGGTATCTCGCGGTCGTGTTGGGGGAGGACGCTCGGGTCCGCGCGCCACCCCTCGTGTTCGCTGTCGAGGAAGCTTTCGACCCGGTCGTCGACCCACCGTTCGAGGTCGGCGTAGAACTTCCGGGCGCGGTCGACCGCTTCCAGCGGGACCTCCCGGGCCTGGAGTACCTCCCGGACCTGTGCCTTGTGGTCTGCGGTCTGCTGGGCGCGCTGGACCAGCAGGTCACAGTCGTTGCGCGCCTGCGTGATGGTCTGTTTGCCCAGCCGGTCCGAGAGCAGGTCCCGGACCCGCTCTTCGAGCCGGTGGGCCTCGTCGACGACGACGAAGGTCCCCTCGTCGAGAATCGAGTCGAGTAGCGGCCGCGAGTTGGGGTCAAAGAGGTGGTTGTAGTTACCGACCACCACGTCGGCCTCTTCCAGCATGACGCTCATCACCCGGTGGGGACAGGTGCCCCGTTCGACGGCCGCCGGCAGGTAGTCGTCGATGGTGACGACGTTGTTCGGCCCCGCCGAGAAGTCCACGGGCGAGCCCTTGTTCCGGGCGTACCAGTCGGCCTCGAAGGGGCAGTACAGCGG
Organism: Haloarcula sediminis; assembly: GCF_035656455.1. Classification (NCBI taxonomy): domain Archaea; kingdom Methanobacteriati; phylum Methanobacteriota; class Halobacteria; order Halobacteriales; family Haloarculaceae; genus Haloarcula; species Haloarcula sediminis. The sequence continues at coordinate 23,639 of NZ_JAYMGA010000001.1, forward strand.
CGGGTCGTCGCCCTCGGCCATCGACTCCGGGGCGGTGGGCTGGCTCGGGCGATAGGGCGAGGCCGCGCCCGCGGTGGCGAGCGTGTCCTCGCCCAGCGTCGTCTGGGAGGCGGCGTCGGGGCGGGCGGCCGCGGCGAGGTCCTGGCCCAGCCGCGGGTCCCACCACTGTTCGTCGTCGTCGACCTCGTTCTCGATGGCGGTGTCCGCGACGGCCGCCCCGTCCCCGCGCCCGTCGTCCTCGACGAGCCGGGCAGTCGCCTCGCGCAGGTCCTCACACCGCTCGTGCGTGCTCGCGTCGTCTGGAAACTTCCCCTCGCGGCCGTACGGACAGAGGTCCCGCTTGCCCACGAGCGAGATGCCGTCGAGGGGCTCCTCGATGCCGGCGTTGAGCGTCCGCAGGTCGTCGACGAACTGCTGGAGCTGCTGTTTGACCGGCGTCACCACGACGATGCGGTCGTAGAGCTCTGTGTCCCGAACGAGATGTGCGCCGGCGGTCAGGGCGGCCATCGTCTTCCCGGTGCCACAGGGCCCTTCCATCGCGAGGAAGCCGCGGGACTTCCCGGCCTCGATGACCCGCTCGATGGCGTCGGCCTGGTTGTCGTATGGCTCCTCGAACCCGAAGTAGGTGCGCCACGCCTCGCTCTCCCGAGCCGGTTCCCGCATTGCCCCGGGGTTGGGCGTCACCGTATTTGAACCGCCGGGTTCCACTCGGACAATCAGTACAGTTAATATTGCCGTTAGAGACGTTATGGCAAATGCCCGGTCGGCATCAGGAAACGTACGGCGTCCGTTCCCAGGGCCTCGAACCCCCGTTCCCCAGACCGGTCACGGACGTCGGGCTGTCGACGCCGGTGGGTGTCGTCCAGGACCCCGCCGGCCGGGTCTGGGTCGCCGACGCCGGCAACAGCCGCCTGCTCGTCTTCGACCGCTCGCTCGACCGGGTCCTCGGGCAGGTCGGCGCCTTCGGGACCGCGCCCGGCGAGTTCGACCTGCCCTTCCGCCTGGCTCACCACCCCAGCGAGCCGCGGCTGTTCGTCACCGACCTGGGGAACGGCCGCGTGCAGGAACTGGCCCACGGCGACGCCGACGAGGGCGGCGTCCCGGTGACCGTCGAGCGGACGTTCGCGCCGACCGGCGACTTCCATCCCAACGGTATCGCGGTCCACGAGAGCCACGGCGGCCTGACCGTCTTCGTCGCCGACGAGTTCTACCACGAGTGCCCGACTGACACCCGGAGCCGCGTCGTCGTCTTCGACGGCGAGGGCCGCCAGACCGGGCAGTTCCGCGAGGTGTCACGGTCCGACGACGACCCACTCGGGCTCTACTGGTCCCAGGGGCTCGACACGGACCCCGAGGGGAACCTGCTCGTCGCCAACACCGGCTACGGCCAGCAGGCCCGCGAGTACGGCCGTCCGCCCTACTACGCGAACGTCCTCCGCTGTGACCGCGAGGGCACCGAGGTCCCGTTCCCGACCACGGGCTCGCCCGTCCTGGACGACGAGTTCGCCGTCCCCCGCGCCGTGAGCTACATCCCCGACGAGGAGCGAATCCTGGTCCCGGACATCGGCGGCGGGCACCTCTATGCGTACTCGCTCGACGGCGACCGGCGCGGGGAGGTACCCTCCGTCATCGCGCCCGATATCGAGTCGCGCCGCTTTGGCGCACCGATGGCGGTCACCGGCTACGACCCCGGGGAGGCCGACCCGACCGGCGCCATCCGGGGACGCGTGCTGGTCACCGAGGCCCTCGACCACGCCGTCTCCGCGTACCGGCTCCGCTTTGTCGCCGAGCGCAAGGCCCGGCTGGCGACCGTCGACGGCTGCCGGCGCCGGCCCGGCCAGTTCGATTACGCGTTGGGGTCGGCCGTTCAGCGGCGCGACGACCCGGTCCTCTGGGTCGGCGACGGCGGCAACGGCCGGGCCCAGCACACCGCTCCGGGGCTCGACGAGCCGGTCGCGCCCGAATCGCTCACCGAGAACCGCTTCCCGGCGACGCTGGCGACGTGGCACCCCGACGGGGAGACGTACCTCTTTGCCGCCGACTACACCGCCGACGCCGAGGCGTTCGAGGACGACCGCCAGCTCCACTGCTACCGCCTACACGACGGCGAGCCCGAACACGTCGTGGGCTTTGGCGGCTGGGGCTACTTCGGCGGCGACGTGCGTCTCCCCCGCGGGATGGCCGTCGAGCCGCTCGACGCCGACCGCTGCCGGCTCCACGTCGCCGACTCGCTCAACGGGCGGGTCGCCTCGTGGGTCGTCAACCGCCGGGCCGAAACCGTGGAGGACCACGACACCCGCGGCACGTTCGGCCACGACGCCGGCGAGTTCTGGCTCCCCTCGGACGTGGCGGTCGGCCCGGAGGCCACCTACGTCGCCGACCGCAGCAACGACCGCGTCCAGTACGACGCCGGCGACGGCTGGACGGTCGCGGGACGGGCGGGCTATGGCGACGACGCCGGCCGCTTTCTCCTGCCGACGAGTCTGGCGCTCGCCGACGGCTACCTGTTCGTGGTGGACCTCGTCAACCGCGCCGTCAAGGTGTTCGAGACGCTGCCAGACGGGGGGATTCCCGACGAGCCGACCGACGCCTTCGGTACCTTCGGCGGCCAGACCGCCGGCGGCGACCTCTGGTTCCCGGCGATGGTGAGCGCCGTCGCACGCGGCGAGGGCGTGACGGTCGTCCTCCCCGACAGCGTCCTGAACGTCGCGTATCGCTTCGAGTGGACGCCGCCCTGAGCTACTGTTCCCCGGGTCCGGACAGGTCGATGCGGACCTCCAGCACGCGGTTGTTCTCGGCGGTCTCGACGGTGAGGCTCACGCCGTCATAGGTAATCGTCTCGCCCTCGTCGACGAGGCGGCCGGTCCGGCTCATCAGGAAGCCGGCGACGGACTCGAACTCCTCTCTCTCCGGGAACTCGGTGCCCAGCGCCTCGTTTGCCTCGTGGACGTTGAGTTCGCCGCGGACGATAGCCGAGTCGTCGTCGAGCCATCGAATCGGCGGGGCCTCCGTCGCGGTGAGCACCTCGCCGATTATCTCCTCGACGATGTCCTCGATGGTCACGACCCCCGCCGTCGTGCCGAACTCGTCGACGACGACGGCCATCCGACGGCGCTGCTCGCGTAGCTCCGTCAGCAGTTCGTCGACCTCCTTGGTCTCCGGGACGGCGTAGGGTTCACGGGTCACGGAGCGGAGCGAGTCGCCCCGGTGCTGTGCTTCGAGCAGGTCCCGGATGTGGACGACGCCGACGACATTGTCGAGTACGTCCTCGTAGACGGGGAGCTGGCTGAACTCGCTGTCCAGACACGTCTCGATGGCCGTATCGAGGTCCGCGTCGGCCTCGACGCCGACCACGTCGAGCCGCGGGACCATCGTCTCCTTGACGATGCGGTTCCGAAAGCGGAGCAACCGCTGGAGCATCCGGTGTTCCTCCTCGGTGAACACGCCCGCGCGCTGGCCGGCCTCGATGACTTCCCGGACCTCCGCCCGCGTGACGTAGGCGTTTTCGAGGTCTCCCTCGCTCCCGGTCAGTCTGTTGACCAGGCTGGTGAGCGCGTCGAACAGCGCCACGAGCGGATACAGCGCCCGCTGGACGAACCGGAGCGGCCGGGCGATGCGCAGCGCCCACGGCTCGCTGTGTTCGACCGCGTACGACTTCGGCGCGGTCTCGCCGAACAGCAACACAAGCGACGTGACCCCGAAGGTGGCGACGAGGACGGACTCGCCCGGGGTGAAATAAAACCCCAGCAGCCCCGTGGTGATAGCCGACATGCCGATGTTGGCGATGTTGTTCCCGACGAGTATCGTCACGAGCAGCCGGCGCGGGTCGTCTTTCAGCAGGGAGAGCGTCTCGGCGCCCGGCGTCCCCGCCTCGACGAGCGAGGCGATGCGGTGGTCGGCGAGCGAGAAGATGGCTATCTCGGCGGAGGCGAAAAACGCCGAAAACAGGATGAGAACCACCACTGCGACGGTCCCCAGAACGGTAATCGATTCCTGCGAGACCGCGGGGAGCGCGCCGAACTGTCCGACGGGCACCGACGACGGGGTAGACGAGTACACGCGTAGTGAAAGGCGGAACGGCGGGGTAAAATCACGGGTCCGGGAACCGTCGTGCCCGCCGCAACCGAGGTCGAAGCCTCGAACAGTGGCTCAGTCGCTCTCGGCGACCTCGGGCGTTCCGTCGACCTCCTCGCCGAGCAGCTCGGCCCGATGCTCGTCCAGCAGCGGCGCCCGCCCCCGCGGCCGGGGCATCGTCTCCGTCATCTTGATCGGGCTCCCCGCGACGGTCATCGGGTCGTCGGCGCCCGGCTGGGCCACGTCGGCGAGCATCTCACGGTCGCGGACGTGCGGGTCGGCGAAGATATCGGCGGTGTTCTGGACGGGGGCGGCCGGCACCCGGCCTTCGAGGAGGTCCAGAATCGCCGCCGACTCGTGTGCCCTCGTCCAGTCCGCGATCTCCGCCCGAAGCGCCTCCCGGTTCGCCAGCCGGCTCGGGGCGTCGGGGTAGTCTGCCGCCAGGTCGGGCCGGTCCATCGCCTCACACAGCGTCGCCCAGTGACCGTCGGAGAAGGCGGCGATGACGACGTAGCCGTCGCTGGCCTCGAAGGCGTCGTAGGGGAACAGCGTGGGGTGGGAGTTGCCCTGTCGGGTCGGCGATTCGCCGTCACAGGAGTACTGGTAGACGGCGCGTTCGGCCAGCGAGACCATGCAGTCGTACATCGCGGTGTCGACATACTGGCCCTCGCCGGTGCGCTCGCGGTGGTGGACCGCCGCCAGAATCCCCACCGCGTTCAGCGCGGCGGTGAAGATATCACCGACGCCCGGACCCACTTTGGTCGGCGGGCCGTCTTCCTGGCCGGTTATCTCCATCACCCCGCCCAGTGCCTGCGCGATGAGGTCGAACGAGGGCTGGCCCTGACGGTGGGTCTCACCCGTGCGCGGGTCGCCAAAGCCGCGGATGGAGGAGTAGACGAGCCCCGGGTTGCGTTCTTTCAGCGTCTCGTAGCCGCAGTCGAACTTCTCCATGGTGCCGGCTTTGAAGTTCTCGACGACCACGTCGGCCCGCTCGACCAGCGAGAGGAAGGCCTCGCGGTCGTCGTCGGCGCCGAGGTCGAGCTCCAGCGAGCGTTTCCCGCGGTTGACACTCTGGAAGTAGCCGCCGTAGGCCTCCTCGTCGCCGTCGTCGACGTAGGGGGGGTTCCCCCGGATGAGGTCACCGCCGGGGCGCTCGATCTTTACCACGTCCGCGCCCATGTCCGCGAGCAACATCGTACAGTACGGGCCGGCAAGCACCTGTGTGAGATCGAGCACCCGCAGGTCGGCAAGCGCGCTCATAGCGGAACCGATAGCGGGCACCGGCATAAACTTTGGTGATAAATCATTATAAATTCCTTAAGGCCGTATTATCATGAAAAACCATTAGGTTTATGCCCATCCCGGAACCACGACAGAGCACATGCCCCGTACCGTCATCCTCGGCGTGATCGGCTCCGACGCACACGTCGTCGGTATCACGATTCTCGAGCAGGCGCTGTCGGCCGCTGGCTTCGAGGTCATCAACCTCGGCGTCCAGACCTCACAAGAGGAGTTCGTCAGCGCAGCCAAGTCCCACGACGCCGAGGCGGTATTGGTATCCTCCCTGTACGGGCACGCCCGACAGGACTGCGAGGGCTTTCACGACCGGCTCGCCGAAGCCGGCATCGACGTGCCCACGTACGTCGGCGGGAACCTCGCCGTCGGTCAGGACGACTTCGAGGCCACGCGCGAGCAGTTCACGGAGATGGGCTTTGACCGGGTCTTCGACGCGGAGACCGACCCGGAGGAGGCCATCGCCGCGCTGCGCCGTGACCTCAAGCTCACGACCACAGAGGGCGAACCGGTCAGGGTCGACGGCTGACCATGCTCACGGACAGCAAGCTCCCCGCCGACGAGCTACAGCGCATCGCATCGGAGCTGCGCGACAACTGGCACACCGGCCGGGGCGTCGACTTCGAGGAGGCCGTCGCCTTCCACGAGTCCCTGCCCGAGAGCAAGCAGTTCGCCCCCCTGCTGGAGTCGGCCGACCGGCCACTCCTGCAGCCCCGGGCCGGCGTCCCCTGTCTGGAGGACCAGATAGACCTGCTACGGTATCTCCAGGACGAGGGCGGCGCGGACCTGTTGCCGACGACCATCGACTCGTACACGCGGGACAACCAGTACGAGAAGGCGGAGGAGGGGTTGGCCGCGTCCAGAAACGAAGACACGGACGAGCTCAACGGCTTCCCCGCCGTCAACCACGGCGTCGAGGACTGCCGGCGGCTCATCCGGGCGCTTGACGCCCCCATCGAGGTGCGCCACGGCACGCCCGACGCGCGCCTGCTGGCGATGGTCACTCTCGCGGGCGGCTTCCAGTCCTTCGAGGGCGGCCCCATCTCGTATAACATCCCCTACACCAAGCGCCACGACCTCGCGACGACCATCGAACACTGGCAGTTCGTCGACCGGCTCTGTGGCGCCTACACCGAGCGCGGCGTCACCATCAACCGCGAGCCGTTCGGCCCGCTGACCGGCACACTGGTCCCGCCCTGTATCGCCATCGCGGTGATGCTCATCGAGGGCAAGCTCGCGGCCACGCAAGGCGTGCGCTCGGTGACGCTGGGCTACGGGCAGGTCGGCAACCTCGTCCAGGACGTGGCCGCGCTGCGCGCGCTGCGCAAACTGGGCGAGGAGTACCTCCCCGACGAGGTGACCGTCACGACCGTCTTCCACGAGTGGATGGGCGGGTTCCCGCCGGACGAGGCCCGCGCCAACGGCGTCATCAGCCTCGGCGGGGCGACCGCGGCGGTCGCGCGGCCGGACAAGGTCATCACCAAGTCCCCGGAGGAGTTCCAGGGTGTGCCCACGAAGGAGGCAAACGCCGCCGGCCTGCGGACCACGAGACAGCTTATCGATATGATGATAGAGCAAGACATCGACCTCGGCGGTATCGACGACGAACAGCGCCTCATCGAGCGGGCCACGAGGGCCCTCGTCGACGCCATCGAGCGGGCCGGCGACGGCGACGTGGCCCAGGGTGTCATCGCCGCCTTTGACAGCGGCGCGATGGACGTGCCCTTCGCCCCGTCGGACGCGGCGGCCGGGGCGGTCCTGCCGGCCCGCGACGACGACGGCCGCGTGCGCATCTTCGAGTTCGCCGACCTCGCCCTGCCCGACGACATCAAGGAGACACACGCGGCGAAACTCGGCGAGCGCGCCCGCACCGAGGGCCGGGACCAGTCGTTCCGGATGGTCGCCGACGACGTGGACGCCATCAGCGACGGGAAGCTCATCGGACGGCCGACCGGCCACCGGGGAGGTGCCAGCGATGCGGATTGAGTCGATTCAGGCGATTCCGGGGGTCTCCGGCTTCTTCTTCGACGACCAGCGGGCCATCAAAGCCGGCGCCACCCAGCGGGGATTCGCCTACGACAGCCCGCCCAAGACAGCGGGGTTCGAGCGGGTCCGCGAGGCCGGCGAGTCGCTCATCGTCGAACTTGAACTCGCAGACGGGACCGTCGTTACCGGCGACTGCGCCGCGGTGCAGTACTCGGGGACCGGCGGCCGGGACCCCCTCTTCCGGGCGAGCGAGTATCGCCCGGTCGTGGAGGGCACCGTCGCCGACGCACTGTGTGGACGGGATGCCACGCTGTTCCGGGACAACGCCGAGACGCTCGAAGCCATGGACGCACAGCGTTCCGGCGGCGACCGCCTGCACACGGCCGTTCGCTACGGGGTCTCCCAGGCCCTCCTGAACGCCGCCGCGAAGGCGCGAGGCGTGACGCCGACCGACGTGCTCGCAGCGGCCTACGACACCGAGCCCGCGACCGAGCCGGTGCCGGTGTTCGGCCAATCGGGCGACGAACGCTGGACCAACGCCGAGAAGATGCTGCTGAAAGGCGTCCCGGTGCTTCCCCACGGCCTGTTCAACAGCGTCGAGAAGGTGGGTCGGGACGGCGAGACGCTACGCGAGTACCTCTCCGGGCTCTCGGAGCTGGCCGACGCGCTCGGCTCCGAGGGGTACGACCCGCGCTTCCACGTCGACGTCTACGGTATCCTCGGCGAGCTGTTCGGCCCCCCCTACGACCGGCCCGAGGTCACGGACTACTTCGAGTCGCTGCGGGAAGCCGCCGCGCCCTACCCGCTGCAGGTCGAGGGGCCGATGGACGCCGGCAGCCGCGAGGCCCAGATCGAACGGATGGCCGAACTCCGCGAGGCGCTCGACTCGGCGGGCGTCGATGTCGACATCGTCGCCGACGAGTGGTGCAACACCTTCGAGGACGTGCGGGCGTTCGTCGACGAGGGCGCCGCCGACGTGGTCCAGATAAAGACGCCGGACCTGGGCGGCATCCAGCGCTCCGCGGAGGCGGTGCTTTACTGCGACGGCACCGACATCCGCGCGTATCTGGGCGGCACCTGCAACGAGACGGTGACCTCCGCGCGGGCCTGTGCCCACGTGGCGCTGGCGACCGACGCCGCGCAAGTCCTGGCAAAGCCCGGGATGGGCTTCGACGAGGGGTTCATGGTCGTCACCAACGAGATGCGGCGGGCGACTTCGGGGACCGCCGCGACCGCAGGGAGCGCGGTCGCCGGTGACAGCCGCGAGGCGCGGTCGACGGGAGGTGGGAGCGATGACTGACTGGTCGGCGCCCGACGCAATCGACTGCGCGGACGAGTCCGCCTTCGGGGCGCTGCTCGACCGCGTCGAGACCCGCGAGAAGGGCCACTACTTCGAGTTCTTCGACGAGGGCGACGAGCTACGCCACGACCCCGGCCTGCGGCTCAGCCAGCACGGTAACGAGGAGTGGATGGGCCAGACGCTGAACCACGACCCGGCCTACTGGCGGCCCGACGACGCCCGAGAGCGCGACTTTTCGGAGCCTCCGGCCCACCCCGACTACCTGCTGGCCTGCGTGATGGGCGTCACCGTCGAGGACCTCTCGGAGAAGGGCGGCTATTTCCTCGGCCGGACGGACGTCGAGTTCCACCGGCCCGCGTATCCGGGAACCGAACTCGACGTGACCTCCACGGTCGTCGACACCCGGACCTCCTCCTCGCGGCCCAACTACGGCATCGTCACCTGGGAGTCCGTGGGCCGGGATCGCGAGACCGGCGACCGGCTCGTCTCCTACGAGCGGACGAACATGATTCCGCGGCGCAAACCGATGGCGTCGGACGGGAGCGGTGCAGTGGCTGACGACCAGCCTTCGGGCGCCGACAGCACCGGCCCCGACCTCCCGTCGACGCTCGTCACGCCCGACGGGGGCACCTTCGAGGACTTCCGCGCGGCCCTGGAGCGGGCCCGGGAGACCGACGCCGCCGTCGCCTACCGCCACGAGCGGGGCCGGACGATGGACGAGCGCCTCGTCGCCGGCCTGCCGCTTTCGACGCTGAACACCGCTCGCCAGCACCACAACCGCGACGCGATGGCCGACTCGCCGTCGGGCGACATCGTCGCCTACGGCGACGTGACCCGCTCCATCGCGCTGGCACACGCCCGCTCGGACGAGGCGACCTACCGCGAGCGGCGCTTCGAGAACGAACGGTTCCACGACTTCGTCACGCTCGGTGACACCGTCTACGGCTTCACCCGCGTGCTCGACTGCGACGGCGAGGCCGGCCCCGCAACGGCGGGGGCCGTGACCTTCGAACACGTCGCCTTCAACCAGGACAGCGCCCCGGTCTACAGCGGCCGGCGAACCGCACTCATCACCCGACAATGACACGACTCTGCCGAACGTTCCAGACCGCACCGGCCGCCGTCCCGAGAGACAACAGCGCGAAGTTCCTCGAATCCGGGCTCACCAGCGAGGGCTTCTCGACGCCCGACTGGCTCGTCCCCGACATCGAGGACGGGACCGCCCCCTCGATGAAAGCCGAAGCCATCGACAACATCGTCGACCGCCTGCCCGACCACGCGCCCGACTTCGCGGGCGAGATACTCCCCCGCGTGGAGTGGGCCTACGACGACGCACAGTTCCGCGAGCGCGGGACCGAGCAGGTCCGCCGGCTCGCGAGCGAGGTGGGTGACCACCTCGACGGCGTCGTCTTCCCGAAGGTCGGCCGCCTCGACGACGTGCGCGAGGCCGCCGGCGTCCTCGCCGAAGCCGAGCGCGAGGCGGGCCTCGACGACGGCGCGCTCGATATGGCCATCATCCTCGAAACGGCGCCCGCTCGCTCGGACCTGCGGGAGATATGCCAGTTCGCGACAGAGTCGCGGCTCTCCGGGCTGGTCTTCGGGCCCGTCGATTACACCGCGGAACTGGGCGGCCGGGCGCTCGGCGGCGAGCGCCCGCGCTGGGACGGGCTGCTCGAAGCCCTCTCGAACGAGACCAGCGCCGCGGGCATCGTCTCCATCGGCGGCCCCTTCGACCAGCTCTTCCACGAGCGGGCCGGCGTCAGCTACTACAACGCCGAGGGGTACGCAGACCAGGTCGAACACGAGGCGACCATCGGTATCGACGGCTCGTGGTCGCTCCATCCCAAACAGACCGCCCAGGCCAACCGCATCCACATGCCAAGCAGCGAGGAGCTGGACCGGGACCTCACCAAGATAGAGGCGTTCAACGAGGCCAAACGCGAGGGGACCGGCGCCGTCGTCGTCGACGGCCAGATGGTCGATGAGGCCACCTACAAGAACTTCGCCAACACCGTCCTGACGGTGCGAGCCATCGACGAGACCCACCCCGCACAGACCGACGAGTGCTACGACGACGACCTGCTGGAGCGGGCGCTCGACGTCGAGCTGAGATTCAACTGAGCGCCAGGCCGCCCGGCCGTGCCATTGTCTCTCGACCGAGTATGTAAGTGTCAAGAGTGTCAACTGAGTAACTGTATGGACGAAATCGAACTCGGACAGGCGACGATAGTCTACGAGGACCCGGACGAAGGCGTCGTCCGGGACACCGTCGACAACGAAGAGATAGTGTACGCCCGCGACCACTGGATGGTCCGCACCGGCACCGACGAGGACGGCAACGACCTCATGAAACAGATTCCCAAAGAGCGCGTCCACCGCGTCGACCGCACCGTCGAGGAGTTCGAGGACCAGGCCGGGACCGTCCGGCGGCGGGTCGAATCGCTGGCCAGCGACCTCCGCGAGCGGATTCCGGTCGACGTCGGCGACGGGGGACGCCGCGAGACGAGGCAGTCCGAACCCCAGGAGCCGGCCCGGACGATTCCCGTCGACGACAACGAAGGCGACAGCCACGACACCGACGACTTCGACAGTACGGAGCGGTAGCGGGGCGAACGCGACAGCGGTCGGTGCCGGGACGGGCGTCGAGTGCGGTCCGTGGACCAGCGCCGGCTACCCGAAAAACGCCACCAGCCGGTCGGCCGCCGTCCCGACCCGCGGCGTCGTCAGCGAGAAGCGCAGCGAGTCGGCTCGGGCCTCCCCGAATGCCGCGCCGGGCATCCCCGCGACGCCGGCCTCGTCGACGAGCCGGTAGGCGTTCTCGAACGTGCCGGGGAACTCGGGGAACCGGGCCAGCACGTAGAAGCCGCCGTCGGGACGGGTGTAGACCGCGCCCGCCTCGTCGAGCGCGTCACAGAACCGGTCGATGCGTGCCCGCAGCCGGTCGCGGGCGGCCTCGTAGTAGCCCGGTTCGGTTGTCTCCATCGCCCGCTCGACGGCGTGCTGGGCCGGTCGCGAGCCGCTGACGTTCGTCAGCATGTGCCGCGTCGTCGCCCGCTCGACGAGGCCGCCGGTCGGGCCCTCGGTCGGCGGGAAGACGGCGTAGCCCACGCGGAACCCGGTGATGGCCATCGACTTCGAGAAGGCGTTCGTCGCGACGACGTTGGGCGACGCGCAGTCGAGCGCGGAGGCGAACCGCCCCGAGTAGTCGAACTGGTCGTACACCTCGTCGGAGACGAGCAGAGCGTCGTTTTCCTCGGCGACGGCGGCGAAGGCGGCCATCGCGTCGGCGTCGTACACCGCGCCGGTCGGGTTGTTGGGCGAGTTGACGACGATGACCGCCGTCTCCGAACTCGCTGCCGCCCGCACCGCGTCGGGGTCGAGCCGACCCTCGTCGTCGACCGGAACGAACGCCGTCTCGGCATCGAGGAAGTTCGCCCGACCGGCGTAGTAGGGGTAGACCGGGTCCGCAAGCAGTATCTCGTCGCCGTCGAAGCGGTCCAGCCCGCCGGTCATCGCGAGGTGGTTGGCCTCGCCGGCACCGTTCGTGACGACGACACGGTCCTCGGCGACGCCGTGCCGGGCGGCAATCTGCTCACGGAGCCCGCGGAGCCCTCTGCTCGGCGCGTACTGGAACTCCCCGGCGCCGGCGTCGGCGTACTCCCGTAACCCCGCCCGGACGCCGGCCGGTGGGTCCCAGTCCGGGCTGCCGGAGACCATATCGACCACGTCCCGGTCGGCGCGAGCGGCGTACTGCATGACCCGATAGAACTGCGGGGTCTCGTAGTCCATACCTCATCTGGGCGGGTCGACGGCCTTTGCCTTTCCGTCACTGCCTGATGTACAGCGTCACCGCCCCGACGACCAGGAGGAGCAGCCCCCAGAACAGGTCCGTCCCCGGCAGGAAACCAAGCAGGAGCGTCACGATACCCGAGGAGACGAGCGACCAGCCGACCGTAGTACGATAGGCCATATGACACGTTCGGGGCCGACACTGAAAGCTCCCGGGACCGTCCGCCCACGCGGTACCACGAAAGAAGGCCACAAATCGGCTGGTTCGCGAATTGTCTCTCCCCGCTCACACGGGCCGAGGGACCCGCCCTCGTTAGTCGTCCGCGACAGCGCCGGCGTCGCGCTGGTTGACGTCCAGTTCGCCGACGACCTGCGTGTGTGGGTAGGGGAACCCGATGTCCGCTTCGTCAAAGCGGTCCATCACCGACTCGGTCAGCTTGTGCTTGACGCCGCCGGCACCCGTCTCCTGTGGGTTGATCCACATCCGGGCGTTGAACACGATGGCGGAGTCGCCGAGGGTGGTGAGGGGGGCCGACGGCGCCGGCTCTGCTAGGACGCCGTCGATGGCCTCGATCTCTTCTAAGATGATCTCCCGCGCTCTGTCCACGTCGGAGCCGTAGTCGACGCCGAAGTCGACCGTGACCCGGCGGGTCTCGTGGGCCTGTGTGTTCTTCACGACGGCGTTTGCCAGCTCCCCGTTCGGGACCGTCAGCTGCTCGTTGTCCCACGTATCGAGCTTGGAGACGCGGAGGTTGATCTCGCGGACGATGCCGCCGTTCCCGTTCCACTCGATGTAGTCGCCGACCTCGAAGGGCTTGTCCTTGAGGATGAAGATGCCGGCGACGAAGTTCTCGATGATATCGCCCGCGGCGAAGGCGACACCCAGCGCGAGCGCACCGGTGATGGTCGCGAAGGCCGACAGAATCGTCGGGAAGCCGGCGACGGTCGCGGCAAACGCCACGGCGCCAAACAGCGCAACAGCGCCGGCGATACTGGAGCCGAGGCTGACGACGGCGGGCGAGAACTCGCGGGCGTTGAGCGCTCGTTTGGTCACCCTGACCAGGACGGACTTCCCAACCAGATACAGGATGAGAAACGCGACGACGAACGTCACGGCAGTTAGGACGAACGACACCACCGCAGGTACGAGCCCAGCGGGCGCTTGCAGCTGTAACAGTGTGGACATCACACGCTTACCAGTACGTTTAGAAGTATATAACTAATTGTTACGACTAGCTCAGCGGCCACAACGTATTTATTTACCGTCTCTCGGCGGTACAACGGGTGTCCGTCACACGGCTGAACGCTTATTCGGTCCCCGGCCAAACACCGAGATATGACGGACGATCCTATCGAACAGCGCGTGGGCGCGGCGCTGCGCGAGCGCGACGAGACCCTCGCGGTCGCGGAGTCCTGTACCGGCGGGCTGGTCGGCTCGCTCGTGACCGACGTGTCCGGTTCCTCGGCCTACTTCGACCGCTCGCTGGTGACCTACTCCTACGAGGCAAAGCAGGAACTGCTCGCCGTCTCCCGGGAAGCCCTGGACGACCACGGCGCGGTCTCCGAGCCGGTCGCGGCCGAGATGGCCCGCGGCGTCAGGGACACCGCCGGGACCGACTGGGGCGTGGCGACGACGGGCGTTGCCGGGCCGACGGGGGGCAGCCCTGAAACGCCCGTCGGGACCGTCTACGTCGCCGTCGCCCACGCGGCCCCCTGGGAGACGGGCGAGTCTGGCTGTACTGTCGCTGGCTACGAGTTCGACGGTGCCCGGACCGAGGTGAAAGAGAAGATAGCCCGACAGGCCCTCACAGACCTGTTGGGGCGCGTACAGAATCAGTAGCAAGAGCTTTCGGTCGGGGTGGCGTCGAGCCGGCTGAATGAACAAACGCGGCCACGTTCTGAACGCGGTCCTGCTGAGCATCGGGCTGGGATACGTCCTCGACCCCTCCGGGGACGTGTCGACGTTCGCGACGATCGCCGAGGTGTTCCTTCCGGTGGTCCTCGGGGCGCTGTTCCCGGACGTAGACACCGCCTTCGGCAAACACCGCAAGACGCTACACAACCTGCCGGTGTTGCTCCTCTTTATGGCCCATCCGATCTACCACGGCGGGAACCTCCAGTGGGTGTGGTTGGGCGTCCTGACCCACTACGTGCTCGATATGGTCGGTTCGCGGCGGGGAATCGCCCTGTTTTACCCGGTGCTGGACACGGAGTACGGGTTCCCGACCGGCGTGACGACGTCGAGCGACTACGCCGAAGCCGTCACGGTGGCTATCACGATACTCGAGCTGGCTGCCGTCGGCGCGCTCGTGTACGTGCTCCCGAGGTATCTGCCGCCGAGGGCGACGGAGCTGCTGGCCAACGCCATCGGGTCGGTCGCCTAGTACACCTTCACGTCGTTGAAGGCCTCGCCGTAGGCGACGTGGTCCGGGTGTGTCGGCGCGGTGCCCTGTAGCATGACGCGGTCGAACTTCTCCCAGCTGTTCTCGAACCCGAGGTGAGCGAACTCCAGTCCGCGCCGGAGCGTATGCAACGGCCCGCTCCGGTGGCTGACGCGCCGCGGTTTGCCCTCCCGGAGCGCCCCACGCAACGCCGATTCGCTCCTGATCGGCTCGTCGAAGCGGGTCCACGCCTCGCCGATGGTCCCCGGCAGATGAGCGTAGGACGAGGCGAACGTCGACAGCCCGGTCGTCCCCGCAAACCGCCGGGCACGGCGGCTGTGGTGTGGGAGGAACTTGGGGTTGTACACCTCGATGGCGTCGATGGTCTCCCGATAGGTCCGCAGCTCGTCCAGTCCGAGACTCACCGAGAGGAAGCCGGGGTGGGGGACCAGTACCGCCGCTCCCTGGCGTCGCAGTTCCGCCATGGTCCCGTCGAGTGTGAGAAAGTCCGGGACCATCTCCTCAAGGCCAATAGCCAGCAGGTGTCGACGGCGCTGCCAGGTCCCGGTGAAAAGCTCCCGGCCGGGGTAGACGGTGAGTTCCTCGTCGGAGAACGCCCGCGCCTTGGCGCGGATATCCGGCAGACGGGTGAAGTGGGGTGCATACACCAGCGCGTCGAGTCCGCGCGCCTTCGCTCGTTCGACGACCTGGTCGTCGAGAACCTTCACGTGCAGGTCGACGGTGAACCCCTCGCTCGTCACGGGTCGGAATACCTCGGTCGCCCCATTATGGGTTTCTATTTTCGGAAGTGTCGCTGTGCCGTGGCGAACGCTTTTACCATCGGGGTGCCTCCCTCCGTCCAATGCCACGCTGGGAGTGTGCAATCGAGGGCGACGACAGCCAGTTCGACCGCGTCGAGGAGCTCATCGTCCACCAGTCGACCGAGCACGACCGCATCACCTGCAAGGTCTGTGGGACCGTCGTCCCCGACGGCTACTTCGCGATCAAACACGCCTTCGACGAACACTCCAGGGCCGAGTACGTCCGCGCCTACGACGCCTCCGCCGCCGAGGTCCGGCGCCGCGAGAACGTCAAGGAGTCAATCGAGTCCGAAGCGGACATGAACGAAGTCATCGAGCGCCTGGAAGGCTAGGGCCGCGACCGGAGATACCCCCCGGTCCCGATAGCGACCGCCCCGAACACCACCGACCCCAGCCGCAGGAGGGTCCCGCTGTGGGTCGCCGGCGGCGTCCCCTGCCGGACGGTCACCATGTCGTACGTCGCGATACCCTGTCGTCGCTGTTCGAGCCGCTGCTCTCTCGACTGACCGGGCGGTGTCTCTCCCTCCTGACCGCCCGACGCCGTCCGGATGCCTGTCGTCGTCGCCTCCGGCTGTATCCGCTCGGACTGGATGCGGTCGACCGGCTCGTCGGGCGGCGGGAGGTCGGCGTCGTCGGGTCGTTCGATGACGACGCTGGTGCGCCGCTGTCGCTCCTCAAACTTCTCCGGCCCGTTCGTGTCACCGATCTCCGTCGCCGCCGAGTACGGGAACTCCGGCGCTCCCTGTCCTACCGGGACCGTGTACTCCCGCTGGGGTGAGCGCAGCGCGGCCACGTATATCTCCTGGCCCCGTTGGGAGAGGTTCTCGTACTCGATGACGGTGTACCCCTCGGCTTCGAGTTCCGAGCCGTTCGCCGTCGTCCCGGCGCCGGTGTCGTGATAGAGCACCTGCTGGACCGGGAACAGGGCCGGGACGAGCAACGCGGCGACACCGACCACGAGCAGGACCGCCGTCGCGGTCCCGGCGACGTCGTCGACCATCAGAGGTCAGCCCCCTCGAAGCGCCAGTAGCCAAGCGCCAGCGGCACCGCCAGCCAGACGGCAAAGACGAGCAGCGACACCTCGTCGCCGAGATACGCCGGCAACGTGTCGCCCTCCCCGGCCCGCTGGAGGACCTGCCGCTCGAACTCGGAGGGGACAACGAGGTTCATGGCCTTCCGGTAGGCGACGAGCGGGCTGGTGTACAGCACGGCGTTGTAGAGGTCCACGTTCCGGTCGAACCCCAGCAGCGTCTGGTGGACAAAGCGGACGAGCAGGGCGACGCTGACCCCGGGGATGACGTACAGAAGCACCAGCCCGAAGTACGACCCCACCGCGGCGGCGATGGCCCGGCTGCGCTCGGCGACAGCCGCCGACAGCGAGACGGCGACTGCGACGAAGACGGCCGCGTAGACGAGCGAGACGGCGAACATCCCGACCACGACGCCCACCGGGAGGGCGCCGTTGCGGGCCACCGCCATCGCGGTGGCGGTGGCGAACATGAACGTGACCCCGGCGGTGACGACCCCGAGCCGGCTCGCCAGCTTCCCGAGGAACACGTCACGGCGGCTGTTTGGCAGCCCCAGCAGGAACTTCACGCCGCCGCTCTCGCGCTCCCCGGCGATGGCCATGTAGCTGGCCACCAGCGCGACGATTGGAAGCAAGAGCCCGAAGACCCCGCCCATGGTTCGGAACAGCTGTATCACGGTCTCCCGCGGCGTGAGCCGATACCCCGAGAAGCCAAAGGCGATGAGCGCCGTCAGCAGGCCCAAAAGCGTCGCCACGGCCCACAGCGCCCGGGACCGGCGCGCCGCCGTGAAATCCTTCCGGGTGACATCGCGCAGCGTCACTGCGGGACCTCCTCGGCGGCGCGTGCGTCGTCGCGGCCGCCGCCGGTCAGGTCGTTGAACAGCGACTCCAGTGAGACCGTCTCCGAACGGATGTCCTCGACGGTCGCGCGCTCGGCGACGTGGGTGACGACGTCGACCTTCGCGGCCGGGTCGGTGCAGTCGACCACCAGCGTCCGCTCCTCGACGGCCGCCCGCGCGACACCCGGGAGGCCGTCGACGCCGAGCCCGGTCGGCGGCGACGCACAGTCGAGATGCAGCGTGGCGTGGCCGCCCGCGCTCTCGCGCAGCCCCTCGATGCTGTCGACCGCCACGAGTTCCCCCTCGTTCATCACGCCGACCCGGTCGCTGACCGCCTCGACCTCCGAGAGGATGTGACTGGAGAAGAAGACGGTCGTCCCGTCGGCCGCCCGCTCGCGGACCACGTCGCGCAACTGCTGGATGCCGTTGGGGTCGAGTCCCGTCGAGGGCTCGTCCAGAATCAGGAGGTCCGGGTCGTCAACCAGCGCGATGGCAAAGGCAAGGCGCTGTTGCATCCCCTTGGAGTAGTCGCCGGCCATGCGGCCGCCGTCGTCGGCCAGCCCCACGAGGTCGAGGAGGTCGTCGGGGTCGTCGTCGGCCCGTTTCGTCCGGATCGCCCACGAGAGGTACTCCCGCCCCGTCAGGGGGTCGTCGAAGCCGTACCCCTCCGGGAGGACGCCGACCCGCTCGCGTATCGCTTCGGGGTTCGTCTGTGCGTCCCGCCCGAGCACCTCGACGCGTCCGTCGCTCGGCCGGATGAAGTCAAGCAGGAGGTTGATCGTCGTCGACTTCCCCGCACCGTTGGGGCCGAGAAAGCCAAAGACCTCCCCCTCATCGATCGTGAGGTTCAGGTCGTCGACGGCGACGACGTCACCGAAGCGCTTTGTCAACCCGTCCGTTCGGATAGCTGCCATCTTGTGGCTGCGGTATCACCAGGTGGTGGTGTATATCTTCTGCACGGTTCGAGCGAATTTTGACCGACAGCTCGGCGATACCGTTGGAGAATCAGGGTACCGCCCGGTAGTCAAATCGAACCGACAGCCCTGCCCGGCCCGCGACCCGGGAGCTGTGCCACCGGACACCGACCGTCGCCTCTACCGCTTCACCTTTTTCGGCGTCGGGTGCGCTCGCTGCGTTTGCGCACCCCTCACAGTGACACAGTCGTCGTTCGCATGTCTGTGGGACCTGCGCTCTCGCTCGACTTGCAAAACGTGGGCGAAAAAGCGGGTCCAGCGGAGCGAGGACCCGTGAACCGGCGGCTACGCCGCCGGACTACCGCTCTTCACTATCCAGCACGCGAATCTGGTCGCCCCGCACGGTGACGGGAATCGGGACCGTCGCCTCGTACAGCTCGACGGTGACCTGGTCCTTGCCCTCGTCGATGCGCTGGACCTGGGCCTTCTCGCCCTTGAACGGACCGGCGATGAGCTCGACGATGTCTCCCTCGGCGATCCCCTCCACGTCGGGTTTCGGCGAGAGGAAGTGTTCGACCTCCGCCATCGAGGACTCGCCCTGGACGACGCCGTTTGCGTGGGGAATCTCGTCGAGGATGCGGTCGAAGACGTTGTGGTCGTCGGCCTCGACCATCACGTAGCTCGTCAGGGAGTCGGGGGCCAGCGCCGCGTGGATCTCGGGCTCTTCGCGCGTGATTATCATGTCCGCGACGGTCCGCTCCTGGCTCGCCGTGGTTTTGACTGCGTAGATACCCATCGGATTACACCGGCTTGCTGCCCGGGACAAACGTCATGAGGGCGAAGATGATGAAGCCGATGAGCCCCACGAGGACGATACCGGCACCGGCAATCTTTGCTATCTGGGAGAACTCCTCCCAGTCGGGCGTACTCGCCAGTTTGAGCACGCGAACGTAGGAGGTGAGGTCGTACGGAACGTTCATATCGGAGCCTACCGGTCGGTGGCTTTTCTATATTGTGGTCGCCGGTCGTGTTTCACAGGGCTTGTCGCATCGGTGTCCCTGCGCGCGACTCCCCGGCCAGACGCTACGACAGGGCATTTCAGTCGTCTGCGACGGTGCTGTGGCCCGTTACGGTCGGTGTGACCGCCGGGTTAGCCGTCGACTCCCGGTTGAGTGCCCGCACCGTCTCCGACATCTGTTCGGAGACCACTGCCTGTTGGTCGCTCAGGCGCTGTGTGGAGGCCCGCAACTGCTCGACGGCATCGTCGAGCCCGGTCGTGCTGGTGTGGAGGTCCGCCATCGAGTCCCCGAGCCGCGAGAGCGCGCTGCCCACGTCGGTTTCGTCTGTGGTCATACGATAGACAAAGAACCGAGCGCGCGTGTGGGCACACCCTAACTGGTTAGTGTCCCGGTCAGCGGTCGCCGACACTGCCGCCCGACAGGCGGCTGACAGTGGCGTTGATCTCGTCGACCTGCCGCGCCTGTTCCTGCGTGTTCTCGGCGGTGGCCTGCATCTCGTCGGAGATGTCTTCGGCCCGCTGGACCACCTCGTCGAGCATACTGGCTATCTCCTCGGTGCTCGCGGCCTGGTCGTTCGTCGCCCCGGACACCTGTTCGATGCCTTCGGCCGTCTCCTCGATGGCCGTGACGATGTCGGTCAGCGCCTCGGTGGCGGCCTCGACCTGTTCGATACCGCGGTCGACCTGTTCGGTCGTCTCCTCTAAGTTCTCGACGGTCTCCTGGGTGTCCGCCTTGATGCGCCCGACCATCTCCTCTATCTGGGAGGCCCGTTCCTGTGACTCCTCGGCGAGGTTCTTTACCTCGTCGGCGACGACGGCAAAGCCCTCGCCGGCCTCGCCGGCGCGGGCGGCCTCGATGGAGGCGTTCAGCGCCAGCATGTTCGTCTCGTCGGCTATCTCGTCGATGACGTCGACGATCTCGTCTATCTCGTCCATCCGGTCCCGGAGCGATGTCACGTCGCCGGTGACTTCCGCGGCGGACTCGCCGACCTCCTGCATCACGCGTTCGGTCTCCTCGGCGGTCTCCTGGACCTCCGAGGCGGCCTCGTCGGCGTTGCGGGCGGTCGAGGCCACCTGGTCGCTCGTGGAGGCGATCTCCTCGACGGTCGCCGAGAGGTTCGACACCTCCTGGCTGACGGTCGCGAGGGCCTCGGACTGCTCGTCGGAGATTTCCGACACCCGCTGGCTGCTGTCTGCGACCGAGTCGACGGAGTCGTGGAGGTCGTCGGTCCGGCCGGCGACATCCGAGACGATGTCGTCGAGTCGCGCCGCCATCTGGTTGAGCGAGTCGACGACATCGAGCAGTTCGTCGTCGACGTAGTCGGTCTCCCCGACGGACGCGCGAGACTGGAGTTTCCCGGCCTCGATGTCGGCCATGGTCGACTGCAGCTCGGCGACCATCCCGCGGAGCTGCTCCTGCCGTTTGGCGTCCTCGGTCCGGTCCTGTATCATCTCGACGACGCCGGCCAGTTCGCCGTCGTCGTCGTACATCGGCGCGGCGCTGAACCGGATGTGTCGCTCCGCGCCGCGTGCGTCTTTCATCACGCTCTCGTCGGCGTACAGCGTGTAGTCGACGTCGTCGACCCGTGGCACGTCGTACGCCTCGTCGCAGTGTTCCGGAGACTCGATTACCTTCTCGGCGAGGGTCATCGACCGCCGCCCGTCGTGGTAGAACGCCGGCCCGACGACGCCGTGTTCCTCCGTGAGCTCGACCGCGCCGGCCTCGGACTCGCCCGTCAGCGCCGCGAGGGAGCTGTTCCAGTGGACGATGTCGCCGTCGGCGTCGAGGACGAAGATAGGCGTGTCGACGCGGTCGAGGATCATCCGGTAGTGGAGCCCGTCGGTGGGGTTGACGGGCTCGGCCATCGAGCCGCCGTCTGGTGTCGCCTCTCCGTTGGCGTCCGTCGATTGGTCCTCGCTTCGCATATGCAACAACAACTCTTAGACGCTGATATAATATTTATCATAATAGAACAACAGGAACTGCGGACCGGTCGCCGTCGAACGCTCGACGCGAGCGGAGACAATTGCCGGTGTTGCGCTGGCCGGGCGCCCGTGTTCGCGGCGACCAGCTTCGCGCCACTCACAGAACACGCTGGGTCTACCATCTACTAAAAATTAGCCGACTGAAAGCGGTGATAACCGGAACTGCCGTTCCGGACTCGCTCGGTCAGTCGTCGGTCAGCGCGGTCCCGCCTGATTCGTGTGTGCTCCGTTCGCCACTGTCTCCGGCATCGCCGGTTTCGAACTGGTCGATGAGCTCCTTGAGGTCAGTCGCCTGATCTGAGAGCGACTGTATCTTCTCGGTGACCTCCGTGATCGATGCCGTCTGTTCCTCGGCGGACGCGGCGACGTTTTCGGCTTCGGAAGAGGTCTCCTCGCTGATCGAACCGACTTCCTCGGCCATCGAGACGACCTCTTCCATCGAAGCCGCCTGCTCGTCGGTGGCGTCGCTGATAGCCTGGACGCCGTCGTTTGCCTCGTTGACCTGCTGGACGATACTGGTCAGTGCGTCCGTCGCGTTTTCGACCGTCTCCTTCCCGGTGTCGACGCTCTCGCCCATGTCCCGCATATCCTCGACGGTGGAGTCCGTCCGGGACCGAATGGTGTCGATCATCGACTCGATGTCGGTCGTTGCTTCCTGGGTCTCCTCGGCTAGCGTCTTGATTTCGCGGGCCACGACGGCGAACCCTTCGCCCGCCTCACCGGCCCGAGCGGCTTCGATGTTCGCGTTGAGTGCGAGTATATTCGTCTGTTCCGCGATGTCGTCGATGAGCGTCGTCACCTCGCCGATGCGCTCCATCTCCTCAGCGAGGGACTCCACCTGTTCGATAGCTTCGGTGGATTTCCGTTCGAGCGCCTCGATTTCGGCGGCGGCCTGCTCGGCGTATTCGCGGCCGGACTCGCCGTCGTTGACAGCCTGCTGTGACTTCGATGCGACTTCGTCGGTGGAGGAGGTTATCTCCTCGACGGTTGCCGACAGGTCGGTCATCTCGCCGCTTACCTGCTGGATGTTCCTGTTTTGCTCGTCGGCGCCCTCGGCGATCTGTTGTACCGACTCGCTCACCTGTTCGCTTGCCGACCGCACTTCCTTCGCGCTCGCGGAGATCGTATCCGTCGAACTGTCGACGGTTCTGGCGAAGCCTTCGATGCGGTTTACCGTCCGTTCGAGCTCCGTGATCATCTCGTTGAAACTCTCCGCGATGTCGACCATCGCATCGTAGTCGCTATCAGTGGCCATCCGCTGGGTGAGGTCTCCGGCCGCCGACTTGTCCATCACGTCGCTGAACTCGGCCGCCTTCGCTTCGAGGGCGGACGCCATCGACTCGGCGTCTTCCTTTGCCGCCTCCGCCTCGTCTCTGGCGGCTTCGACGTCGGTAATCAACGTCTGGATGTCCTCGCCCATCTCCTCCAGGGCCGCGCCGAACTCACCGGGGATGTTCTCGTCGAGGGCCGGGTCGTCGAAGCGCTTGTCGGCGAGCGCGTCGGCCTGGTTCGCGGCGGTCGTCAGGTACGCCTGCATCGACGCGAACGAGTCGTACAGTTGCCCCATCTCGTCGACGCGCGTGGTCTCGGGGAGGGTGCTGTTGATATCACCGGCGGCGATGTCCTCGGCGCTTTCGGCCACGCGGGAGAGCGCGTTCGCGGTTCCGCGCCCGATTGTCACGCCGACGACGAACAGCGCCCCCACAGCAAGCGCCAGGAGGAGCGCGATGTTTTCGGAGACAGCCGACTGCAGGGCGAAGGCGCGGTCCTCCGGGACGTGATACAGCAACGCCCACTCGGTTCCGGTGACCGGCGTGTACGCCATCACGTACTGGCCGTCTTCCATGCCCGTTCTGGCGGAGACGGACTTATAGCCGGTCTCGCCGTTCAGTGCCGCTTCGACACTCGTGTCGGTCGCGTCCCCGGTCGCCGCGTACTCCTCGAGAATCGAACCCTTCCGGTTGTCGAGAATGAGCTGGCCGTCCGACCCGACGACTTTCACGTCGCCGGTCGCAAACGGTGACGTGAACTCGTGGGAGCGCGCCTCGAGCGATGCCGTCAGTACCACGTACTCCTCGCTCCCGGCCAGTGGCTGGACGAACGCGATAACCGATTCGTTCCCGCTCTGGTACGCTTCGGACGTCCCTGTCGGCCCCGACGAGACGACTGCACCGCTCTCGTCGGTCCACGGATCGTCGACGGCGCTCAACGAGGCGCCGTTCAGCTCGTCGTCGGTGCTGGCGGTGACCGTGCCGTCAGCGGCGTCGACGTAGTGAAGCGCCCGGACGTCTCCCGGTAACCCGATGAGCTTCTGTTCGAGCCACCGCTGGTGTTCCCTGTCCGTAGTCGACTCGGACCGGTCACCGATAGACGCCGCGAGGAACGACGCTGTCGACTGCTTGTTCGAGACCCAAGTTGAGACGGAACTCGATTGGGACTCCGCGACACCGCGGATTTGATCCTCTGTCTGTGACTCGACCAGTGCCCCCGTTTCGAGGTTGATGGCTGCCCCACCGAGTGCAAGTAAGACGACCACGCCGAGCAACAGGACGCCGAACTTCGCCGCGTACCGACGCCGAACGACGTTAGGGAGCGCACGCTCTGTCGCCTGAACCAGGCGACTCGGGAGCGACCTCATCGGGCCCCTCCCGATTTGAAGAACTGCGGTTGCAGTAGCTCCAGTGACTCGACCGAGCCGTCAGTGACCCGCTCGATCAGGTACGAACTCAGCGGTTCGAGGTCCCCTGTCAGGTCGACGCTTCCGGACGCACCCTGGTAATTCACTGCTCGGCCTGCGTCGGTGAGTGACCGTACGCGACCGAAGTCGCCGACGGAGACAGTGTGTCCGGACCCACCGGAAACTGACTGTACGGTCTCGGCGATTGCCGGACCGCTGGCTTCACCGGCCTGTTCGGCGGCACACGCCATCAAAAACAGTGCGTCGTACGCGTTGACCGAGTACGCCCTGGGCTCGTCGATGTCCGAGAGCCGGCGGACCAGTTCGAAGTACGCCTGCGTCCGCGCTGATGACAGCGACGCGCTGTAGAACCCCTCGTAGTACGACGGGAGGTCGCTGCCGAACAGCCCCGCAGACAGCACCCACGGAGCGTCGTACTCCGACTGGCTGTACGCATCGAGGATACCGCGCTCCTGACCGGAGACACTGGTGAAGCTGACGGCATCAGGGTCGTTCTGGAACACGTCCGCGAGCGTGTCGTCGAACGATTCCGACGACGGATCATACCGAACATCGGCGACGACCTCGGCGTCTAATACGTCGCGTTGCACTTCGGCCAGTCCGGCACCGAACGAGTTGTCGATGCTCAGTAGTGCGACGGAGTCCGCGTCGATGTAGAGCGGGTCGTCGACGGCCTTCGCCATCACCACTGCCTGTGTCCCGTCGCTTGGCACCGTTCGGCCGAAGTATTTCCGGCCGTTGGCCCGGCCGGCAGTCGATAGCTGCGGGGCAGTACTGGCGGGGCTGACCTCCATGATTTCGTCGCTGGCTGCCTCCGGCGCGAGAGCGAGCGACGCATCGCTGACGAGGCCACCGACGAAACCGATGACACCACGGTCGACGAGCGATCGGTACTGCTCGACCGCGGTTTCGGCGTTCGCTTCGGTGTCAAGAATCGTCACTTCGACGTCGTTACCGCCGATCCCACCGCCGGCGTTGACGTCGCTCGCTGCCTGCTCGACCATGCGCTTGCCGTGTTGCCCGAGTGGGCCGAGCGCACCACTGAGCGGGAGGAGTGCACCAAACTGAACAGTGTCACTGCCCCCGCGCAGAGATCCAAGACAGCCGGATGTAAGTCCCAAGCTCCCAACGGCCAGACACTTTTTGAGAACATTACGCCTCGAATCTGAGTGCATGCGGTGAGAGTTAGAATTTCTCCGTAAACCGCTTTCGACTAGAGTATCGTTTATGATAACAGCCGCATCGGGGTAACTGCAGTTACTGGTACTGGGGGAGAATCAGAAAACCGAGGCGACGGGGCGTTAGTCGACGTAGTCTATCTCTTCGCCTGCCTGCTGGACCGCTCGCTCCTGCTGGCCCTCGCTCTGGCCGTATATCTGTGGGCTCTCGACGCCGGTGACGACGATCATCGTCTCCATTTTCCCCTCGAAGTCGTTGTTGACCGAGGCGCCCCAGATGATACGCGCGTCGGGGTCGATGCGGTCGTATATCTCCTCGACGACGCCCTCGGCCTCCTCGATGGACATGTCGGGGCCGCCGACGACGTTGACGAGCGCGGAGTTGGCGCCGTCGAACTCCACGTCCAAGAGCGGCGAGCGAAGCGCCGACCGGATGGAGTCTTGGGCCTTGTTCTCCGAGTCGCTCTCGCCCAAGCCGATCATGGCCACGCCGCCGTTCTCCATGATGGTCCGAACGTCGGCAAAGTCCACGTTGACCAGGCCCGGCTTCGTGATCAGTTCGGTCATCCCCTTGACCGAGCGCATCAGCACGCGGTCACAGATCTTGAAGGCGTCCTGCAGGGGCATGCTGGGCGCGTAGTCCAGCAGCCGGTCGTTCGGGACGACGATGACGGTGTCGGAAACGGAGCGCAGCCGTTCGAGGCCGGCGTCGGCGTTGGCCCGGCGCCGTTCGCCCTCCGCGGTAAAGGGGATCGTCACGATAGAGATGGTGAGCGCGCCCTCCTCCTGTGCGGCCTGGGCGACGACGGGGGCCGACCCAGTCCCCGTTCCGCCGCCGAGCCCGGCCGTGACAAAGACCATATCCGACCCCGAGATGGACTGCTGGATGTCTTCGATGTCCTCCTGAGCGGCCTCCTCGCCGATTTTCGGGACCGAGCCGGCACCGCGACCACCGGTGCGCTCCCGGCCCATCAGAATCTTCGTGTCGGCTTCGACCTCGTCGGCGAGGTGCTGGGCGTCCGTGTTCGCGGCGACCAGCTTCGCGCCGTGGATGCCCTCCTCCATCATCCGGGTGACCGTGTTGCCGCCGGCCCCGCCACAGCCGACGACGGTGATCTTGGTTTCGAGGTCCTTGACGACGCTTGCGAGCTCGTCGTCGGTCATCGTCCCGGACGTGGAGGGGTCCTCCCGGTCGGGCGTCGGTTCGTGCTGGCTGTTGGCCTCGGGGTCAGCGCCGTCCTCGCGCTCCCCCTCGGCCTCGTCGATGGCGTCGTCGATAATCGAGTCCATATTTAAATCCCCGTTGCAGACGAACACTCATTAGTTTTCCCCCTGTGTCAGACGGGCGACTGACGGTGCCACGGCCAGTTTCCGGCCGATTTCTTACAACGTAAAGCGACGTATACGTTCGCTGTGAACCGTTTCCGGGTCGATTTCTCGCCCGTCGACCTCGACGGACTGGCCGGCGGACAGCTTCCCGTACTTCGGTCCCTCGGGGATGCCAAGCGTCTCGGCGAGGTCCGGATCGAACCGCTGTTCGCGGGCGCGCAGTTCGTCGCCGTCGCGCTTGACGCTGTCGTAGCGCGCCCGGAGGACGCCGGCCAGCGCGTCGACGACCGCGGTCCGATCTACCGTGTCGTCGAGGACGACCGGCCCGGTGACGACGGTGCCCCGCTGTTCGGTGCCGAACGCGAGCGTGTTCCGCTCGACCCACGAGCGGACCGC
The DNA here is from genome assembly GCF_035656455.1 of Haloarcula sediminis. Lineage (NCBI taxonomy): Archaea > Methanobacteriati > Methanobacteriota > Halobacteria > Halobacteriales > Haloarculaceae > Haloarcula > Haloarcula sediminis. The sequence continues at coordinate 50,668 of NZ_JAYMGA010000001.1, forward strand.
CTCGCTGTCGATGCCGGTCGCCTCCGAGACCAGTTCCCCGGGAAGCGCCACGACGTCCCAGGCGTCGGGCGGGTCCGTCGCCCCCTCGCCAAATCGGAGGCCGTCGTCGACGGGGCAGACCGCCGACTCCATCGACTCGACGAACCCGAGCGGGACGCCGGTCGTCTCCCGGACGAACCGCTCGTCGACGACGCGGTAACCCAGCGACTCGACGGTCTCGACGAGGTCGGGGCGGTCGCCGGTGACGAGCGCGTACTCGGCGCCGCTGGCCGCGGCGGCGCGCCCGAGGACGGCCTCGTACCGCTCGTCGACGTCTCGCGACTGCCCCGACGGACCGTCCGCGAGCCGCGCCCACTCGCGTAAGTCCGACAGACACCAGTCGGCGCCGATGTGGCCGACCGCCCAGTCGGTCTCCCGGACGATGCGCTCGAACTGCGGGACGTAGTGGCCGCCGCCGAAGCCGACGAGCTGGCGGCGGTGGCCGCTCTCGGCCGGGGCGTCGGGAGCCACCCCCCGGAGGTCCAGTATCGCGCGGGCGGCGGCGGCCGCCGCCGCGGGGTCGCGCCACTGGGGCTCGGCGCTGCCGACCTCCACGAACATCGAGGGAGCGCCCACCTCGGTCGGGCCGTGGTGGGTACACTCCATCCCCACGTCGTAGCCCTCGGGGGCGTGTTCGGCCAGCGCGTCGAGGACGGCCCGGTGGGCGTTGGGGGCGGCGCGGGCGAACTGGCTGCTCTCACCGCCGTACTCGGCCTCGCCGAAGTTTCCGGTGTGGTGGGCGGTCAGCAACTGTCCGGTCTCGCCGGCGTGTTTGGAGGCAAACACCAGAAGCGACGGGTCGTTGAATCGGTCGGCCACGCCGTCGAGGTCGAGATGCTGTCCCTCGAACTCCCGGAGTTCGGCCCCGTCGGTCCGATAGACGGTCCCGCCGCCGTCGGCGTCGGTCCGGCTGTCGTCGACCGTCTCGGTCCAGTCGGCCGCGTCGAGCAACTGCTCGCCGATGTGGACACTGGCCTCGTCGGCCCGCGAGACGACGATAGCGAGCATCAGTCCGCCAGCTCCTCGTGGACCGGGTCACGACCCAGCGCAGTCCGGAAGGCGTCGCCGGCCAGCCCGAACAGCTCGCCGAGTGCCCGCCGTCGGACGGCAAACAGCGCCGTCCCGACGACGAGATACAGTACGGTGTAGCCGATAAGCAGCTCGTAGCTGTCGAACGGCAGCGCCACGAGGTCCCGGATGAGCGCAAACTCGATGACGACCTGGGAGATAAACAGCCCAAAGAGGACGACGGCTTCGCGCAGCGAGATCTCGAAGTTACAGAGGATAGCCAGCGCGAAGTAGGACTGTGCGGCGGTAATCCATATCTCGGCGGCCTGTTTCTGGTCGAACGGCAGGGTCCCCAGCCCGCCCAGCGCGATGGAGTAGACGACCGCGATGGTCCCGATGAGCAGCGTCCACTGGTTGAGCTTCGAGGAGATGAGCGCGTTGAACCCCGCCGTCGAGCGGGCCTTGTTGACCAGCACCGCGACGACGATGAGCTCGGGGGACTCGCTGGCAAGCGGTGCGACCCACTGAATCATGAAGAACTCGGGGATACCGTTCTGGAGGCCGATCTCCTCCAGGCCGTGGGCAAAGGGCTCGACGGCGGTGAAGATGAGCGCCCCGGAGTACGCAAACAGCGTGAGGACGACGAGCGGGCGCCACGGCAGCGACCAGCCCTGGAAGTACTTTGGCACCCCGACGGTGTGGTCCGACGCCTCGATGTCCGACTTCAGTACCAGCCCGATGTAGGTGACGTACAGCCCCACCAGAAACAGCGTATCGAGCAGCCCGATACCCCCGCCCAGCGGGACGAGGAAGGCCCAGCCGGTCGCCGCAAAGAGAAAGGCGATCTCGGTCGCGATGTCGCGGTCCAGCGTGACCGCGTCGTTGAGGAACCCGTCGCGGTTCTTGACTGCCGGGTCCCGGGTCTTTGCGGCCCGCCAGACGGTGAAGACGGCGATACCGGCCCAGCCGATGCCGATGAGGATGCGGTTTGCCCCGGTCATGTTCGCGATGGCCAGGTTCGCGTCGTGACAGCCACGGGCCAGCGTTGTCCCGCTTGCCTCTATCTGCGCGGCGGTCAGCTGGCTACAGGCTTCGGCCGTCGCGCCGCCGGCGCCCGCGTTCCAGGCGTACAGCGCGTCGACGGCGTACTCGGGCGCGACCGCGAGCACCGCGAGGACGGCGATGGCGAAGGCTCGGGGCACGTCCTTCTCCGCGGTCTCGGCGCCCCACGCGAGCAGGAACGACGCGCCCAGGACAGCCAGTCCCGAGATGCCGACGGTCGCCACGTTGCCGAGGTCGACGCCCAGGAGCAACACGGCGACCCAGCCGACGGTCAACAGCGCTGCGGCCCCGACCTGCACGAGTGGATGACGGAGACGACTCACTAGAACGTCACAGCGGTGGTCCGGTGGAAAAGGTTGCGAATCGTATGGCTAGTAGTGGTGTGCGTACTTCCGGGTCGAGACAGCCGGACGGTCCTGACGGATTTCGAGCAGACGGCCAGAGCCAGCCGTGGCCCCCGGCTGCTCCGGCGTGGGACCAGCAGCGACTCCTGTAGGCGGTCGGGAGCGTGGCGTTCAATAGCGGGGGCCACGCCTTCGGAGGTATGGACGTCTACGGGCTCATCGGGAATCCAGTCGGGCACTCGCTGTCGCCGCCGATGCACGAAGCGGGCTACGACGCGCTGGGTATCGACGCGAAGTACGTCACCTTCGAGCCGCCGGCCAACGAGGGCGCGGCGGCCGTCGCGGCGGCCGACCGGCTCGGCGTCGCGGGGCTGAACGTCACCATTCCGTTCAAACAGGACGTACTGGAAGCGGTCGAGACCGACGACCTCGCGGCGCGTATCGGCGCGGTCAACACTATCGACCTCACGGGGGAGACGCCACAGGGGTACAACACGGACGCCGTCGGTGCGGTCCGCGCGCTCGACCACCACGACGTGGCCCTCGATGGCACGGCGGTCGTCGTCGGCGCCGGCGGGGCCGGCCGCGCGGTCGCTTTCGGGCTGGCCGACGAGGGGATGGCCGTCGAGATAGCCAACCGGACGGCCTCGAAGGCCGACGACCTGGCCGCCGAGGTGCCCGGCGCGGGCGGACACGGCCTCGACGCGCTCGGGGACCTGCTTTCCGGGGCCGACGTGCTGGTCAACTGCACCAGCGTCGGGATGGACGAGGACGCGACGCCGGTCCCCGCCGAGGCGTTACACGCCGACCTCGCCGTCCTCGATGCGGTGTACTCCCCCATCGAGACGCGGCTGCTCCGGGACGCCGCGGCGGCCGGCGCGACGACCGTCGACGGGGCGTGGATGCTGCTGTACCAGGGCGTCGAGGCGTTCGAGCGCTGGACCGGCGAGTCTGCACCGGTCGACGCGATGAACGAGGTCCTCCGGGCGGCGCTCTGATAGGGCTGTCGGGGGATGACCCCACGCGCCGACCCCGAGTCGACGCCGTCCGGGAGACAGACACCAATCGAGGAGTACTCTACCAGCAAGAGATTAGTGTAGGGGCCCAGAACAGAGGCGTATGGGTTTGCTTCAGAAGTTGAAATCCGCACTCGGGCTCGACGGGACGGGGTCGTCGGAGCCGGGTCGCTCCGGCGACGTGGACGTCACCGTCGAGCGCGAGCCCTCGACGGAGGACGAGGACGCTGTCAAGGGAACCGAGACGGCGAGTAGTGGGGGGTCGACCGACGAACCGACGGTCTCGGAGTCCGACGACGCCGAGAACGGGGGTCCGTCGGCCGAGGAGTTCGAGACGCTGGCAGACGAGACCGACGCCGACGAGTCCGCGACGAGCGAGACTGACGCCGACGAAGCGGCTGCTGACACCGGCGTCGACGGCATCGAGGAGGCCGAACTGGACGCGGACACCGACGATACCGACACGGAGGGCAGCACCGACCCGGTCACCGAGCTGACGGGTATCGGCCCGGCCTACGGCGACCGGCTCGCCGACGCGGGTATCGACACTGTCGGCGAGCTGGCCGGCGCCGACGCCGCCGACCTGGCTGACCGGATAGACCTCGGCGAGAGCCGCGTATCCGGCTGGATAGAGCAGGCAAACGAGTACTGACGCTGCGGGGGTGTCGGCTGCCGCCGGCGTTCGGTCGACACGGCCCGAACCGCAAGCGAATTACCCCCCGGGCTCGTTGCTATCGGCCATGCCACGGGTCGAGACGAGCCGGGACGCCTACGAGGCCCTCGCGGCCGACGCGCCGCCGTCGGCCCGGATTCCCGTCGCTGTCACGGTCACCGTCGACGACCCCTTCACCGCGTATCGCCGGGCCCGCGACCCGACTGGTGGCGTCTATCTCGGGACGACCGGCGGACAGTCGGGCTGGGGCTACTTCGCGACCGCGCCCGCCGAGTTCACCGAAGTCGGCCCCGACGACGGCCCGGCGCTTGCCGCACTGACCGACGCCCTGACCGGTGACGACCTCGTCCGGGGCGACTGCGAGGTCCCCTACCCGTGTGGCGCCGTCGGCTGGCTCTCCTACGATGTCGTCCGCGAGCTGGAGTCCCTCCCCGAGAGCGCTGCCGCCGACCGCGCCCTGCCCCGGCTGCAACTCGCCACCTACGACCGCGTCGCCGCCTGGCCGGAGCCCCGCGGGGACGGGCCGGTCGAACTCACCATTACGGCGTGTCCACGCCTGCGCGACCACGATTCGGTCGGCGTGGCCTACGAGTTCGCCCGCCAGCACGCCCTCGAACTGGCCCGCGAGGTCACCGAGGGCGACCCGACGGTGGGCGACCCGCCGGTGGCGACCGACAGCGCCGCCTTCGAGAGCGACTGCACGCGCGTGGCCTTCGCCGAGCGCGTGCGGACTGTCAAGCAGTACATCCGCGACGGCGACACGTTCCAGGCAAACGTCTCACAGCGCCTCTCCGCCCCGGCCGCCGTCCACCCGGTTGCTGCCTTCGACGCCCTGCGGCGGGTGAACCCGGCGCCGTACTCCGCGCTGGTGGAGTTCCCCGGCGTCGACCTCGTGAGCGCGAGCCCCGAGTTGCTCCTGGAACGGGACGGCGACGACCTGGTGACCGAACCGATAGCCGGCACCCGACCGCGAGGGGCGACCCCCGAGGAGGACGAGCGGCTCGCGGCGGATCTGCTGGCCGACGACAAGGAGCGGGCCGAACACGCGATGCTCGTCGACCTGGAACGCAACGACCTCGGGAAGGTGAGCCGCTTTGGCAGCGTCGAGGTGACAGACTACCGCCGCGTCGACCGCTACTCCGAGGTGATGCACCTCGTCTCGGAAGTCCGGGGACAGCTCCGCGAGCGGGCGAGCCTGACGGACGCCGTCGGGGCCGTGTTCCCGGGCGGTACGATAACGGGGGCTCCAAAGCCCCGGACGATGGCGATTATCGACGAGGTCGAATCGACCCGCCGGGGCCCCTACACCGGTTCTATCGGCATCTTCGGCTTCGACGGCCGGGCGACGCTGAACATCGTCATCAGGACCCTGGTCCGGTACGGCGGGGAGTATCACCTCCGGGTCGGCGCGGGCATCGTCCACGACTCCGAGCCCGATCGCGAGTACGAGGAGACCCTAGACAAGGGCCGGGCGCTGGTCACGGCGGTCGACGAGGCGCTTGGCGAGCGTGCGGACCTCTCCGTGGAGGGGCAGCCGTGACCGAGTCGCTCGCCCCCACCGTCCTCGTCGTCGACAACTACGACTCCTTTGCCTACAACCTCGTCCAGTACGTCGGCGAGGTGGTCCTGCGTCTGGGCGGGACGGAAGACGACGTAGTGGTCCGGCGCAACGACGCCATCAGTGTCGGGGATATCCACGCGCTCGACCCCGACGGTATCGTCGTCTCCCCCGGGCCCGGCACGCCCCAGGACGCGGGTATCTCGATGGCGACCTTCGCCGAACTGTCCTATCCGACGCTCGGGGTCTGTCTCGGCCATCAGTCGCTGTGTGCTGCCCACGGCGCCGAGGTGGGGCACGCCGACGCCGTGGTCCACGGCAAGTCCTCGCTTGTGACCCACGACGGCGAGGGCGTCTTCGAGGGCGTCCCGGACCCGGTCGAGGTGGGCCGGTACCACTCGCTTGCGGTCGACCGCGGCGCCCTGCCCGACGTGCTGGCGGAGACGGCCCACACGGTCGAGGCGGCCGAGGCGGACATCGTGATGGCGGTCCGCCACCGGGAGGCGCCCCACGTCGGCGTCCAGTTCCACCCCGAAAGCATCCTCACCGACCACGGGAAGACCATGGTCGAGAACTTCTGTCTGTCATGCAATACCACGTAAACGGAGACCTCGTCCCCGAGAGCGAGGCCACGGTGTCGGTGCTGGACAGAGGGTTCATGTACGGCGACGCGGCCTTCGAGACCCTCAGAGTGTACGGCGGCGACCCCTTCGAGTGGGCGGCCCACCGCGAGCGGCTGACCCACACCGCCGAGGCGCTGGGCTTTGCCGACGCCCTCCCCGATGACCTGCGCGAGCGGGTCGACGCGACGCTCGAAGCCAACGACCTGGACGACGCGTACTGCAAAGTCTCGGTCTCCCGCGGGGTCCAGCCCGGGAAGCTCACGCCCGACCCCGGGGTGGACCCGACCGTCGTCGTCATCGTCAAGCCGCTTCCCCGGGGCGGCCGCGGCGGCGAACGCCCGTGGGACGGCCCGGCGACGGTCCAGACCGTCCGCACGCGCCGGGTCCCCGACGAGGCGGTTCCCGCGGACATCAAGAGCCACAACTACCTGAACGGGATTCTCGGCCGGCTCGAACTCCGCCGGTCGGCCGGCGACGGCGACCCCGCCGACGAGTGTCTCCTGCGCGATGTCGACGGCAACCTCGCCGAGGGGGCGACGAGCAACCTCTTTTTCGTGACCGAGAACGGCCTCCGGACGCCCAGCGCGGAACTGGACCTGCTGCCCGGTGTCACCAGAGACGTCGTCATGGAGCTGGCCCGGGACGAGGGGTTTCCCGTCGAAACGGGCGCCTACTCGCTGGACGCGCTACGGAACGCCGACGAGGCGTTCCTCACCAACTCGACGTGGGAGATCCGCCCCGTCGAGACGGTCGACGGCATCGACGTCGGCGCCGGCCCGATGACGAAGCTGCTACAGCGGCTCTACGACGAGCGGGTGGAAGCGAACTGCTACTGATACTGGTGGCTGTACGTTCGTAAAGATATTGCTCACCCCGGGGTGACGAATTACTTCAGTTTGTTACAGCCACCAGTGTGACCGGCCGATTCGTGGCCGTTCGAGAGCCGCCACGGGAACCGCTATCGAGCGGTTGGTCTCACTCGCAGTCGGTCGTATCCCAGTTGTTCCCCCCGCAGTAATCGCACTCGTAACCAACGTTACTCGTTACCTCGTCACAGTCGTCAGTATACCCGCAGTTCTTGCACGTTGCCGTGACCGCCTCAGCACTCATAGACAACATTCTATAAGCAATTCATAAATATCCACTCGAAACATCAGATATTTCGAGTTCTAGTAGCGGGTCTTTTACCAATACTGGGGAAACGATTGCGGTGCGTACTAACTCTACACCACGTCCTCGCGCTCGACGCCCTCGACATCCAGAATCAGCTCCGGGCCGTAGGCGCCGGCGGGCGTCTGATAGCCGGCGGGGGCGTTACCGGCGAGTGCGCGCTCGGCCGCCGACAGCGCCGTCTCGACGGTCAGCGCGTAGGTGTGGGGGCCCCGAAGCCGGGACACCGCTCGCTCGCCCTCGGCGTTGCGGACTTCGCCCCAGACGTGGCTCTCGCCGGTTTCGCGCTCGCCGGCGTCCGGTCCATCGGTGGTCTGTCCGATGAGCCACTGCAGGCCGGTCCTGACCGGCGATAGGGAGAGCAACGGCGCGACCAGGCCCGCCGCTCGCTGTATTCGGACGGCGCGTTCGGGCATCGCCATGTACGTCGTGACGTTCGGGATGCCGGTCGTGTGATAGGCCGTCGAGACGTCGCCCCAGGGAATCGTGGCGACGTGCTGGCCGTCCAGTCCCCAGCCGAAGTCCACGGTCCGACTCTCGTGGGCGAACGGAACGTCCTCGATGTGGCCGTCGCGGCGGACGGCGCCGCCGCCGTCGAGGTGTTCGACCATCGTCTTTGCCGTCCCGCGGGAGACGCCGTTCTCCGCGCGGAAGGCCAGTTCGAGCGTCGCCGCGTCGGGCATACGGTCGGCGAGATGGGCCGCCAGACAGTCCGTCGGGACCACGTCGAAGCCGACGCCGGGCAACAGCATCACACCCGCATCCTCGGCCCGGTCGTCCTGCCTGTGGATGGCCTCGAAGACGGTCAGCTCCCCGGTGATGTCGAGGTAGTGGGTCCCGGTCCGCAGGCAGGCCTCGACCATCGGCTCCCAGGTCCGAGAGAACGGGCCGGCGCAGTTGAGCACGGCCGTCGCGTCGTCGAGGAGCATATCGAGCAGGTCCGGCTCGCCGAGACTTGCGACCTCGAACTCGCAGTTCAACCGGTCGGCCTGTGACTCAAGCGTCCGGCGCTCGCGCCCGGCCAGTACCGGGTCCAGCCCGTACTCGACGGCCGCTTTGGCGATGAGGTCCCCGGTGTAGCCATAAGAGCCGTAGATGACGAGGCCGCTCACACTGGCAGTTGGTGGGGCACGTGCAAAACGGTTGGGCGCAAACGGTGAGGCAACCGGGACGTTGAAACCGCCCAGGGTCGTATCGCCGTCACCAATGGACGAGGACAGCCGTATCGCGGCGGTCGAAGACGTGCCCGAGGACGGCAGCCTCCTCTTTACCGTCCGGGAGGGATTCGACACCTCGGAGGCGATTCTCGTGGCACTCGCCGATGGCGTCGTCGCTTTCGAGAACTACTGCCCTCACTGGACGGACGTTCGCCTCGACACGGGCAGCGGCGCGACGGTACGGGACGACGAGCTGGTGTGTGAGAAACACGGCGCGACGTTCGAACGCGATTCGGGCTCGTGTACGTTTGGCCCCTGTGAGGGCGCGATTCTGGAGACGGTCGACATCAGCGTTCAGGACGGCGATGTCTACCTGACCGACGACCGCTACGAGTTCGAGAACCGGGGTCCCTCGGGCGACCACGACCTGTCTTCCGGCGGCCGCATCGGCTTTTCCGGCCAGTAGCACCCGACAGCTCGACCCGGCCCAGCTGTTTACTGGCGAGTGGGGTGTCCGCGTAAAGTTACAACGGAACTATATGATGGTGCGTGGTACCAACACACATGACACGCGAAAACCGCACTGAGGACGAGGTATGCCCCGAATGTGACAACAACCCCGTTGTTCTGGAGAGCGGGGGCTACTTCTGTGACTGCTGTAACGAGGAGTTCAGCCGTAGGGACCTCGTGCAACTCACGTGAGCGGGGGTCACCCGATTCGGTAGGCCGGCTCGGCGACGCTCTCGGCCTTGCACTCGGGACAGCGGCTCGGCCGGTTTGTCAGGTCGTCGAAGTCGGTGAACCCACACTGGTTGCACTCGGGCGGCGCGACGAGCAGTTGCTCGTCGGTCTCGTCCAGGGACTTCGCGATGTGTTCGACGTGTGTGAGCGCGGTGCTGGTCGGGATCTCGAAGTCGTTAGCTATACTGCCCGCGGCCATGGGCTCATCGCGCAAGCGGTCGGCGATGCGCTGGCGCGTCGTGCGACTTGCCTCGCGCATGCCGGCGCTACGGTACCACGGCTAATAGAAGTTAGTGGCCAGCGGTTCATACAGTTCCACGAACCGCTAGCCGGCAGTATCAGTCGGTCTGCACCGACCGGTTACCGGCCACGGAGACGTCCTCCGAGAACACGTCAGTGCCCGTCTCGCCCTCGCTGACGGTAAACGACGACAGGAGGTCTTTGAGCTGGCCGGCCCGTTCGTTCAGCGACAGCACGCTCTCGCTCACTTCACTCATCGAGGCGGCCTGTTCTTCGGCGGCCGCGGAGACGTTCGTCGCCTCGGCGGCGTTCTCGTCGCTTATCTCCGACACTTCGCCGGCCATCGAGACGACCTCCTCCGAGGTGGCCGCCTGGTCGTCCGTCGCGTCGCGTATCTCCCGGATACCGGCGTCGGCCGCCCGCGCGTTTTCCCGCACCGTCGCGAACGCGTCCGCGACCTCTTCGACGGCCTCGACCCCCTCGGTCATGCTGCGGTTGGCCGCCTCGCCTTTCTCGACCGTCGCCGCGGCCTGTTCCTGGGTCGTTTCGATGAGTTGCTCTATCCGGGTCGCCGACTCCTGGGTCTCCTCGGCGAGCTGTTTGACCTCGCCGGCGACGACGGCGAAGCCGTCACCGCCGCTGTCGCCGCTTCCCGCCCGGGCAGCCTCGATGTTGGCGTTCAGCGCCAGCATGTTCGTCTGCTCTGCGATGTCGCCGATGAGCTCGACGATGTCGCCGATTTCGGCCATCCGGTCGTCGAGCTCTCGGATGTTCGTCACCGTCTCGTCGAGCGAGCCTTTGACTGCACGGACGTCTTCGGCCGCCTGCTTTGCCGTCTGTTCGCTGTCGGCGGCGACGTCGGCGGACTCGGCCGCCGTGTCTGCGACGCCGTCGGCGGACGCGGCGACCTCTTCGACCGTCGCGGAGAGGTCCGTCATCTCGTCGGTCACGCTCTTGAGCATCTCCCGTTGCTTGTCAGTGCCGTCGGCGATCTGCTGGATGGATTCGCTTACGTCTGCGCTCGTCCGGGAGACCTCGCTCACGCTCCCCTCGGCCCTCTCGCTTCCGGCCGCCACCTCGTCCGCGAACGACTGTATCTCCCGCATCGTCGACTCCGTGTCCGCGACCATCTCGTTGAACGCTTCGGCGATCTCCCGCATGGCCTCGCTGTCGGTCGTCGTATCGAGGCGGACCGTCAGGTCGCCGTCGGCCGCCCGCGCCATCGCGTCGCTGTAGTCGCTGGCCGTCTGTTCCAGTTGCTCGTTCAGTTGCTCGACCTCGCGTTGCTTTTGCTGGGCCGCCTCTTCGGCCTCTTCGGCGGCCGCCTTGGCCGCCTCGACCTCCGATTTCCGGGCTTCGAGGTCGTCTATCTCTTCGCGCTTTTGCTCGACCTCGTTGAGCTGCGTCTGGACCCGCTCGCGGGACTTCTCCGTCGAGTACCACTGTGCCATCAGTCCGATGGCCGACGCCCCGATGAAGACCGCGTGGATTCCGCCCCACACCATCGGGTTCTCCATCGCCGCGATGTGGTTGTACACCCGGCTGGCGTCGATGACGCCGAAGACGATGTGGGAGACTCCAACACCGGCGAAACCGACCGCAAAGGGGAGCCAGTCTTCATACAGCGCCAGGAAGACGAGCGCGACGAAGAAGTGGAAGTGTGCCTCGATAAACCCGCCAGAAAAGAAGACCAGCGTCGTCGAGGCGACCACGGTCCCCAGCGACGCGAGAGCCGTCCGGGTCCGCCGATTGAACCGCGGCCACAGCGCGAGCGCCCCGAACCCGCCGATGACGCCGAGGTTCAACACCAGCCGCCAGAGCGGCACCGCGGGAATCGTCGCGCCGGTGACGACCGATTCGGTCCCCTCGTAGAGGCCCAGGGCGAGCAGGAAAGGGATATGCCCAAACAACAACAACAGAATCCGTCGGTGCCGGCTCCGCCACGTTTCCTCCGGAATCGTGTCCCCGCTCGGGATGTATCTGAGGAACTCCCGGAGCGAGCCAGACGATACCGATTCATTATTACCTTCGATACTGGATTCTACCATAACTTCTGAAACGGCGTAGCGGCATATATCCGTTTCCGGCTTATTTCACATGCTGATAACCTCACGGGGAGTGTGTGATCGCTCGTTACACGGCTTCTCGCGTGTCTCCCGCAGTACCGTTCTCGCGTGACCGTGGCACTCATGTTGGTCTCTCAATCGTTTCGGACGGGGGAAAATGAAACTGAACCAACTATTTATCCCGTCACCGGCGTACTGTCTACGCAGTGGTTCTCTCCGTTCACGGCGACCGGATGAGTCGATGCGGACCGTCGGTCCGGGAGCGTCGATGAGCCTCGCGGACGATTTCGACGGTCTCCGGAGCTGGTTCCCCGTTCCGACAGGGGACGGCGGCATCGGGCTCGGCCGGTGGCTGTTGCTCGAAGGCAACCGCTATGCCGTCACCGGGGCGCTCCTGACGGTGACGTTCGTCTCGATTCTGGCTATCGGGTCGGTATGGACCTTCGAGATGCAGCGGCTGCTCGTTGAGACTCAGGCCGTCCAGACCCTCCTCACCACCTTTCTGAGCGGCATCATTCTGCTCGTCTCTATCGTCGTCTCGATAAACTCCATCATCCTCTCCTATGACATCACTCACGTCAGCGACCAGCAAGACCGCATCGAGGGAATGATGAGCTTCTGGCGAACCCTCAGTCACATCTCCGACACTGACGAGAACCCGACGGACCCGAACACGTTCCTCCAGGTGATGGCCGACGTTATTCGCCGTGAGGCGGGGGAACTGGAAGAGTCCTCTCGGAGCGGTGAGGAGACCTTCGCCAGGGAGGTACAGGAGTATCTCGACCAGATCGTCGGGACCGCCGAACACATCGAGGACTCGCTTACGAACGTCCACGGCGGCAAGTTCGGTGTGCTGTGGATCGGGCTGGAGATGGACTACGGCCCGCTGATGAGCCAGTCACGCCAGCTCAAGGCGGCGGAGGAAAACGGCCTCTCCGACAGCGGGGACGACAACGTCGAGGAACTGCTCCAGGCCCTGGAGCTGTTCGCGACGGGCCGGGAGTACTTCAAGACACTCTACTACAACCAGGAGATATCCGCGCTCTCGCGGACGCTGCTTGTCGTTTCGCTGCCGGCCATCGTGGTGACGGCGTCGACGATTCTCGCCATCAACGCCCAGATCCTCCCGGAGGTGTGGATGCTGGGACTGCCGCCGCTGTTGACCTTCGTGAGCATCACCTTCGCCGTCGCGCTGACCCCGTTCATCGTGCTCACGTCCTACATGCTCCGCGTCGCAACGGTCGCCCAGCGGACCGCCGGCGCCGGGCCGTTCGTTCTCCGGTCCTGAGCGGCGGTGCGCTAGTCGTCGTCCGCGGCGGCCTCCGGTTCGTCCTCGCCGACCGGGCGCGGCCCGGCGGCGTGGCCCTCGTGACCGAGCGCCGTAGCGAAGAGCTCCGGCGAGACCGCGGGCACGTCCACGTCTTCGACGGCGCCGTCGGCCTCGATATCCTCGACGGAGCGCGGGTACTTCCGGAGGTCTTTGTGGATGGCGATGCCGGCGTTGGCGCCCTCGCCCATCGCGACCGGAATCTGGTTGTGGCCCGGCGTCAGGTCGCCGACGGCGTAGACGCCGGAGACGCTCGTCTCGCCGTGGTCTCCGACGGCGACGGTGCCGTCGTCGTTGCGTTCGACGCCCAGGCCGTCGGCGATCTCGGCGTGGTAGTCCGAGCCCAGCATCGGGAAGCCGCCCTTGTACTCCCGGACCGACCCGTCCTCGAACTCGTAGGCCTCTAGCCAGCCGTCGTCGTCGGTGCGCTTGCCCGCAAGCTCCGTGTCGACAATCTCGACCGGGTGGTTGTCGAGCATCGTCTGGGTCTCCTCGCTCCACTCGGGCGCCTCGCCGCGGGTCAGGATGTCCACGTCGTCGGTGTAGTTCAGCATGATCATCGCGACGTGGGCCGCCGACTCCCCCGTGCCCATCACGAAGACGGGCTCGCCGACAAACATGAACGCGTCACAGTGGAGACACCAGTGTAGCCCCTTCCCCGTGCGGGGCAGGGGCGGATCGGGCCGCTCGTCGGAAAACCCGGTCGCAAGCACCACGCGCTTGACCGTCATCTCGCCGTCGGCCGTCGTCACGTCGAAGCCGTCGGCGTCGTCGAGCGGTTCGACCGACTCCACGAAGCCACGCTCGTAGGTGCCGCCGTAGTCCTCGACCTGTTCGCGGGCCGTCTGGAGGAACTCGTTGCCGGAGACGTCCTCGGTGACGCCGATGACGTTGTGCGTGTCGGTCATCATCGCCGCGCGGCCGCCGCCACGGTTGACGACGACGGTGTCCATCCCGAGACGGGTGGTGTACAGTGCGCTCGTCAACCCGGCGGGGCCGCCGCCGACCACTGCGACGTCGTAATCGAACTGCTCGTCGGTATACATTGTGCGTCTCTAGGGGTTCGACCGATAAAAACGGCCGACATCCGCCGGGCGCCCCGCCGCGTCGCTGACCGCCGCTCCGTCTTCCATCCGCGGCTGTTTAAGTCTCCGGGGCGACAGGTTCGGGTATGACCGGACACCGTCGTCTCGGGCGTCCTCGGGGGCATCGATGGTAGACCTCGCCTTTGCGCTCGGTCGGCTCTTCATCGCGTTCGTGCTCGTGGTACTGAACGGCTTTTTCGTCGCGACGGAGTTCGCGTTCGTCCGGGTGCGCTCGACCTCAGTCGAGCAGCTGGCCGAGGAGGGGCGAGCCGGCGCGGAGACGCTCCAGGACGTGATGGCCAACCTCGACGACTACCTCGCGGTCACCCAGCTGGGAATCACGCTCGCCTCGCTGGGACTGGGGTGGGCCGGCGAGCCGGCGGTTGCGGCTCTCATCGAGCCGGTTCTGGGCCCGCTCCTGCCGGCCGATCTGCTCCATCTGGTCTCCTTTGTCATCGGCTTTGGACTCATTACGTTTCTCCACGTGGTCTTTGGCGAGCTCGCCCCCAAGACCATCGCTATCGCCCGTGCGGAGCAGCTGTCGCTGTTCGTTGCGCCCCCGATGAAACTGTTCTACTACGTGTTCTATCCCGGTCTGGTCGTGTTCAACGGGACCGCCAACGCCTTCACGCGGCTCATCGGCATCCCCCCGGCCTCCGAGACCGAGGAGACGCTCGAAGAGCGCGAGATACGGCGCGTACTGGCCCGCTCCAGCGAGCAGGGGAACGTCGACACGGCCGAAGTGGAGATGATAGAGCGGGTCTTCGACCTCGACGACACGACCGTCCGGACCGTGATGGTCCCGCGGCCCGATGTCGTCTCCATCCCGGTCGACGCCTCGCTGACCGAGGTTCGGGACACCGTGTTGTCGGCCGGCCACACCCGCTACCCGGTCGTCGACAGCGACGACCAAGACGAGGTGGTCGGCTTTCTCGATGTCAAGGACGTGTTGCGCGCCATCGAGGAAGACGGGGCGACGACGGCGGCTGAACTGGCCCGCGGCCTCCTCATGGTCCCGGAGACGGCGACCGCCGACGACCTCCTCCTGCAGTTCCGCGAGGAACACCAGCAGATGGCCGCGGTCGTCGACGAGTGGGGCGCCTTCGAGGGTATCGTCACCATCGAGGACGTCGTCGAGGCCGTCGTCGGCGACCTCAGAGACGGGTTCGACGTCGAAGAGCGCGAGCACTCGGTCCGGAAACTGGGGTCGGGACGGTACGACATCGACGGCAGCGTCCCGCTCTCGCTCGTCAACGAGGAGCTAGAGTCGACGTTCGAGAGCGACGGCGTCGAGACCATCGGCGGGCTGGTGCTGGCCCGACTGGGTGAGATACCGGAACCGGGCGACACCGTCGAGGCCGCCGGCTACCGAATCGAGGTCGACACCATCGACGGCGCCCGTATCTCGACCGTGACTGTCGAACCGGTCGACACCTCCGTCGAGTGACTGTCGCTAGCCGGCGGTATCGGCGGAAAAACCAAGCTTCTTAGGCTGGCTGGATAATGACCGCGTAATGGCAGACTCACACGGCCCGTCGGGGTCCGCGGGCGACTCCGCTGACGCCGAACAGGAGGTCCCCGTCACGGGCGAGGTCGTCCCCGACAAGTTCTCCTCGGACGAGGTGTTCCAGCGCATTGTCGCGGACGCCGACCACGAGATAACGTCAGGCGCCCGCGAGCTCTTCTTCAGCGCGCTGGCAGGCGGGTTCGCGATTACTATCACCCTGCTGGTCTACGCCTCGATGTACCCCAAGGCCGACAACAGCATCCTCGCAGCGCTGCTCTACCCCATCGGGTTCATTTACATCATCATCGGGGGATACCAGCTCTATACGGAGAACACGCTCCCGCCGGTCGCGCTCACGCTGGAGCGTCTGGCCTCCATCCCGGCGCTGTTTCGCCACTGGGGTATCGTCGCGGCGGGTAACTTCGCCGGCGGGGCAATCGGTGCCGTTGTGCTCGCCTACGGCGGCGTCTTCAGCCCCGAAGCGGCGGCGGTCGCGGCCGACCTGGCCGTCAACGGCGTCTACGAGACCTCCCGCTGGGAGCTGTTTTTCAAGGGGGCGTTCGCGGGCCTTATCGTCGCCGGCGTCGTCTGGATGAACTTCGCGGCCCGCGACACCATCACCCGCCTGGCGGTCGTCTACCTCGCGTTCCTCTGTATTCCGCTCGCGAACCTCTTCCACGTGGTCGTCTCCTTTACCGAGGCGGTGTATCTGATGCTGGCCGGCGATCTCCCCTTCCTGCTGGCGATGACCGACTTCGTCGTCCCCGTGATGCTCGGCAACACCATCGGCGGCGTCGTGCTGGTCACCATCGTCAACTACTACCAGACGACGGAGGACCGGCTGGAGACGGCGCGGTTCGAACACGTCCGGCGGCTCTCCGTTCGGGAGTGGCTGCTTGGCAACCTTGCCGGCCGGTCGTACGTCCCGCTCGTCGACACCGTCGAGGATTTCGTCCGCGACCCCGAGTCCTACCGCGTTCTGGTTCCGATCGCGAACCCGCGCACCGAGTCCGCGCTGGTCGAACTCGCCTGTGCGCTCGCAAGCACCCGAGAGAAGGGGACAGTCCACGTCGCACACGTCGTCCAGGCGCCCGAACAGAGCAGCGCCATCGCCGACCGCGAACAGCGGGACCGAATCGTCGAGGAGTCATCGGGCCAGCTCGATGACGTCACTCGCATCGCCGAGCAGTACGACGTGAAACTCGAGACCTCGACTATCGTCTCCCACCGCTCGTTCGAGGTGGTGTTCGACCGCGCGACGCGGACCCGTCCCGACCTCGTGTTGATGAACTGGGACGAAGACGGGCTGTGGGCCAGCGCTCGCGCCGAGCGGCCCCTGGCCGAGCTTACGAACCAGCTCCCCACCGACTTCCTCGTCCTGAAGAACCGCGGCGGCGACGCCTCACGCATCCTCGTCCCGACTGCGGGCGGGCCGGCCTCGGACCTGAGCGCGGACATCGCTCGCGGGCTCCGCAGCGCCGTCGGCTCACAGATAACCCTCCTGCACGTCGCCGACAGCGGCGAGCGCGAGGCGGGCGAGACGTTCCTCGCCGAGTGGGCCGAGAACCACGACCTCGGGGACGCCGAGCGCGTCGTCGACGACTCGGGCGACGTCGAGGCGGCCATCGAACGGGAAGCGGCCGGCCACACGATGGTCGTACTCGGCGCGACCGAGCAGGGCATCCTCTCCCGGCTGGTCACCAACTCCCTGCACTTGAACGTCGTCGACGAGGTCGAGGGGACGGTGTTGCTCGCCGAACGCGCGACCGACCGGTCGCTCATAGAGCGGCTCTTCGGGGCTGGGCGACGGAAGAAGTAGCCCGGCCCGTATCCGGTCTGCGGGCCAGCGCTGTCCGGCCACACTGCAAACGGCGGCTGCTGTGACGAAAGTCCCTAGCCGAAGTTCTCGACTTTCGCGTCCTCGGTGTCGACACCCGCCCCGTCAAGCGCTGCGGTCGCGTCGTCGAGGAAGTCGGCGAAGCCGTAGATGAACACCTGGCCGCCCTCGCCGGTCGCCTCGGCGACGGCGTCGGTCAGGTCGTCGTCACCGCCGAGCACGCGGACCAGGGCGCCCTGCTCCCGCAGCGCGGCCAGTCGCTCCTCGTGAATCGGCGCGTCGTCCCGGTAGACCACGGCGGCCTCGTTGCCGTCCGCCAGCGCGCGCTCGGCGATACCGATCGCGGGACCGATGCCCGGGCCGCCGGCCAGCAACACTGCCCGCGGTTCGCCCTCGTAGTAGTCCGAGCCGAACGGACCCGAGATGCGGACCGAGTCGCCGGCTTCGAGCGCGGCCAGGTGCGGTGCCACGTCGCCGTCGGGGTCGATACCCACCGTCATCTCGAACTCGCCGTCGACGTCGGGCGAGGAGATCGTGTAGAAGCGCGATTCGTCCTCACCGTCGACGGAGAGAGTGAGCTTGACGAACTGCCCGGGCTGGGCCGAGAAGTCGTCTGGGGTCTCCACGTCGAGAGCGATGGCGTCGGGGCCGACGTCACGGACCGCGGTGACCGTGAGTGAACGTTCGTCCATATCGGCGACGTAGCGGTACGGAGACAAGGGAATTTCGGTCGTTGTCGGGCGTCGGACGATACATGTGTCCACCCGCACACAGAAGTCTTTTTACCCGCCACAGGCTATCAGTTGGCAGTATGCCAGACGACCTCAACTGGGCCATCGGCGGCGAGGCCGGCGATGGAATCGACTCGACCGGGAAAATCTTCGCGCAGGCACTTTCCCGGGCCGGTCGACACGTCTTCACTTCCAAGGACTTCGCCTCCAGGATACGTGGTGGCTACACCGCCTCCAAGATCCGGACGTCGGTCGACCGCGTCGAGAGTGTCGTCGACCGGCTGGACATCCTCATCGCGCTGACCGAACGGACTGTCCACGAGAACGAGGACGAACTCCACGAGGACAGTGTCGTCATCTACGACGGCGAGCGCTCGACGATGCAGGACGTCGAGGTACCCCACGGCGCGACCGCCCTGGAGGTCCCGCTCAAGCGGCTGGCCGAGGAGGCCGGCGGGGCCATCATGCTCAACGTCGTCGCCCTGGGCGCGGCGTGTGAGGTGACGAACTTCCCCATCGAGAACCTCGATGAGAGCCTCCAGAAACGCTTTGGCGACAAGGGCGAGGCTATCGTCGACAACAACAAAAAGGCCGCACGGAAGGGCCAGGAGTACGTCCGCGAGGAGTACGACCACGACTTCGGCTACGACCTCGAAACCACCGACGAGGACTACGTCCTGCTCAACGGCGACGAGGCCATCGGGATGGGCGCCATCGCCGCCGGCTGCCGGTTCTACGCCGGCTACCCCATCACGCCCGCAACAGACGTGATGGAGTATCTGACAGGCCGAATCGACCAGTTCGGCGGCAAGGTCGTCCAGGCCGAAGACGAGCTGTCGGCCATCAACATGGCCCTGGGTGCGGCACGAGCCGGCGCGCGCTCGATGACCGCCACCTCCGGCCCGGGTATCGACCTGATGACCGAGACGTTCGGGCTGGTCGCGACCAGCGAGACGCCGCTTGTCATCTGTGACGTGATGCGCTCTGGCCCCTCGACGGGCATGCCCACGAAACAGGAGCAGGGCGACCTCAACATGACGCTGTACGGCGGCCACGGCGAGATTCCCCGTTTCGTCCTCGCGCCGACGACGATCTCGGAGTGTTTCTGGAAGACCGTCGAGGCGTTCAACCTGGCCGAGAAGTACCAGACGCCGGTCTTCCTCGTCTCGGACCTCGCGATGGCCGTGACCGAACAGACGTTCTCGCCCGAGACCTTCGACATGGACGAGGTCGAGGTCGACCGCGGCAAGGTCGTCGACGAGAACGACATCGACGCGTGGCTCGACGAGAAGGGCCGCTTCCAGGCGCACTTCCCCGCCGCCGACGGCGTCTCGCCGCGCGCGTTCCCGGGCACGACCGACGGCGCCCACATGACGACCGGGCTCGAACACGACGAACTCGGCCGCCGAACGGAGGACACCGAGGTCCGCGTCGAGCAGGTCGACAAGCGAAACCGCAAGGTCGAGACCGCCAAAGAAGAGGAGGACTTCGACTACCGCGAGTTCGGCGACCCCGAAGCCGACACGCTCGTCATCTCGTGGGGCTCGAACGAGGGCGCGATGCGTGAGGGCATGGAGCTGCTCACCGAGGAGGGCATCGACGTGCGGTTCATCTCGGTCCCCTACATCTTCCCGCGGCCGGACCTGACAGAGGCGGTCGAGGCGGCCGAGACGACCATCGTCGTCGAGTGCAACGCCACCGGCCAGTTCGCCGACGTCATCGAACACGACGTCCTCGAACGGGTCGAACGCATCAACAAGTACACCGGCGTCCGCTTTGACGCCGACGAACTGGCCGAGGAAGTGAAAGCGACGATCGCCGGTGCGACCGGCACACAGGAGGTGGAAGCAGAATGAGCTCAGACATTCGATTCACGGATTTCAAATCCGACAAGCAACCGACGTGGTGTCCCGGCTGCGGCGACTTCGGGACGATGAACGGCATGATGAAGGCGCTGGCCGAGACCGGCAACGACCCCGACAACACGTTCATCGTCGCGGGTATCGGCTGCTCGGGCAAGATCGGGACGTACATGCACAGCTACGCCTTACACGGCGTCCACGGCCGCGCCCTGCCGGTGGGCATCGGCGTCAAAATGGCTAACCCGGACCTCGAAGTGATGGTCTCCGGGGGCGACGGTGACGGCTACTCCATCGGCGCGGGCCACTTCATCCACGCGGTGCGGCGCAACGTCGACATGAGCTACGTCGTCATGGACAACCGCATCTACGGGCTGACCAAGGGCCAGGCCTCGCCGACCTCGCGGGAGGACTTCGAGACCTCGACGAGCCCCGACGGGCCCAACCAGCCGCCGGTCAACCCCAAGGCCCTGGCCCTGGCCGCCGGCGCGACGTTTATCGCCCAGTCCTTCTCCTCGAACTCCCAGCGTCACGCCGAACTCGTCCAGGAGGCCATCGAACACGACGGCTTCGGCTTCGTCAACGTCTACAGCCCGTGTGTCACGTTCAACGACGTCGACACCTACGACTACTTCCGGGACACCATCGAGGACCTCGGCGAGACGGACCACGACCGACACGACCGCGAGCAGGCAAAAGAGAAGATCCTGGAGGGCGACAAGGAGTACATGGGCGTCCTCTACCAGGACGAGGACTCGGTGCCCTTCGAGGAGCGTGAGGGCGTCGAGGGCTCCATGGCCGAGATTCCCGACGGCGCGCCCGAGGGCGCGATGGACCTGGTCAGAGAGTTCTACTAGACCACTTTTTGCACGCTTCGGCGGTCGAGCGCGGCGGCGCTCGACACGCCTCCGCGGCAAAAACATGGGGAAAAATCGCGGCGTGCTCCTTTCGCGCGGCGAAGCCGCGCGGCAGTCCGCGCGCCGCGGTCGAACCGGCTCGCTTCGCTCACCGGATGCTACTCCTGGACAGCCTGCCTTTCCCCGAGGCGCGGCACGGAGGCCGCGCCCGGCCACCGCACCACTCGTTACGTTGATTCGGGCGCCTGCAGTTGTTCTTCTTCGTCCTCTTCCTCTCCGCCCTCGCCTTCCTCGCCCTCTTCGCCGCCGCCTCCGCCGGGAATCCCACAGCCGGCGAAGCCGGCCGTGCCGACCATGATACCTGTCCCGAGCAGGAAGCGCCGCGCGAGGTTCCGTCGTCTGTCACACCTGTCAGCTGTTTTGTGTCTAAAACCATCCCCGGCGACGGAAGGGTTGTTTAGCTCGCGGTCGAACGGGTCGCTGTGGACTGGGACCGACTGTACGAGTGGCAACAGGTCGCCGTCGGTGTCGTGGGGCTCGTGCTGACGGTCGCCGTGACCGGACCGGGCGAACACAGCGTGGCCGCTGGCCCGCTCCGACTCGACCCGTTCTACTTCGCTGTCGGCTGTTTCGGGTTCGTCTGCTGCTGGTCGGCCGCCAAGCTGTGGCAGTCACGCGGCGGCGAGTGAGTGGGGCGCCCGTCAATACACAACTGAGTTGGGACCGGACCCATACCCGTCGCTCGCATACCTCGACCATGCACGTCTTTTGGCACCAGCGAGACCTCCGATTGCGCGACAACCGCGGGCTCGCCGCCGCGGCCGAGGATACCGTCGTTCCCGTCTTCGTTATCGACCCCGAAGTTCGCGCGGCGGTCGGCGACCGACAGTGGGCCTTCTGGCTGGCAGGCGTCCGCGAGCTTCGGGCGCAGTACCGCGAGCGGGGCAGCGACCTGCTGGTTCGCGTGGGTGACCCGGCGACGGTCCTCCCCGCAGTGGCCGACGAACACGGCGCCGACCGGGTGTACCACAACGAGCACTACCGGCCCGTCCGCCGGGAGCGCCAGCGGGCCGTCGACGACACAATCGAGACCACCGCCGTCACTGACCTCACCCTCGTCGACCCGGCCACCCTCGAATCGCGCTACGAGAACCACAGCCGGTTCCACGACGACTGGCAGGCCCGGGAGAAGCCCAGTCCGGTTCCGGCCCCCGGCGCCGACGCGCTGGCAGACGTGTCGGACGGCCAGCCCGTCCCCGACGCCGGGGCCGACATCACGCTCCCCGCGGCCGGCGAGGCCGCCGCACGCGAACGCTGGGAGCGCTTTCTGGCCGACGGCATCGACTCCTACAGCGACACGCGCGACGACATGCGAGCGGCCGTGGCGCGTCCCGTCGGCGCGGTCTCGCGCATCTCGCCCTATCTCGCGGCGGGGATGATCGGGATTCGGGAGCTGTGGGCCGACGCCACCGAACGCTACGAGGCCGTCGACGGCGACGCCCGGCGCAACGTCGAGAAGTACCGCTACGAGCTCTCCTGGCGCGAGCAGAACTACAACCTGCTCTATCATCGCCCCTCGCTGCCGTCGGCGAACTACAAATCGTTCCCGAACGCCATCGACTGGGAGAACGACCCCGACAACCTCGCGGCGTGGAAACGCGGCGAGACCGGCTACCCACTTGTCGACGCGGGGATGCGCCAGCTAAACGAGGAGGGATACGTCCACAACCGCCCGCGCCAGAACGTCGCCTCCTTCCTGACCAAACACCTGCTTGTCGACTGGCGCGAGGGGCTTGCCTACTTCGAGGAGCAACTCCTCGACCACGACCCCGCGAACAACGCCGCCAACTGGCAGTGGACCGCCTCCACGGGGACCGATTCCGTCGACGTGCGCATCTTCGACCCGGTCGCCCAGATGAGCAAATACGACGACGGCGCCGACTACGTCACCGAGTACGTTCCGGAACTGCAAGGGGTCGACCCTGCGACAATCGTCGACTGGCCGACGCTCCCGCGGACGGAACGCGAGCGGCTCGCGCCGGAGTACCCCGCCCCTATCGTCGACCGGGACAGTGCCTACGAGCGCGCCCAGCGGGTGTTCGAGCGCGCGCTGGGCCGTCGATAGCGGGTGGCCCACCACGGCGTCGCCGAAACCGACAGACGGGATGGGAAGGCTGAGGGTACGACCCCCCAAAGACCATAACCGTTGACCGACCACTCCACTCCAATGGGTGAGGAGAGCGACGACCGGGTCTGCTATGTCATCAGCGACCTCCATATTGGCGGCGACGAGCAACTGGAGGAAGTTGAGTTTCTCGACGAGCTGCTTGAGTTTCTCAGTCGGCTTGAAACCACCGAGGAGGACGCCGAACTCGTCATCAACGGCGACGCCTTCGGCCTGTGGGAGTTCACGATGGTCGACGGGATGGGAAAATTCGAGGTACTCGCCGACACGTATCCGGAGCTGTTCGCACAGCTGCGTGCGACCGGCGAGAACGTCGACATCACGCTGTTGCCGGGCAACCACGACCACGAGCTGGCGGCCTACGACGAGTACGTCGAGCGGTTCGCCGAGTACAACGTCGACCTCGTACAGGGCCAGTCGCTCAGGCGCACCGTGGGCGACCAGGTCGTCCACTTCGAACACGGCCACCAGCAGGACCCGAACAACCGGATCGAGGCCTGGGGCGACCCCAACGCGACGCCGCTTGGCTACTACTACAACACCCTGGTCACCAGCCGGGCCGGCCAGCTCTCGGACAGGGGCCGGTACAACTGGCTGAAAGACGTCCAGGCGGTGACGCCCACCGAGCGGATGCCGGTGTGGCTGCTCTCGAAGTACTTCTACAGGGAGATGAACCCCCTTATCCGGTATGCCTTGCTCCCCTTCCTGTTGCTTTTCAACGTCAGCGCCGTCCTCGCGGTCGTGGCCGGCCTCGACGTTCTGGGTGTCTGGTCGATGCCGGTCGACGTCACCACTGCGTTCCTCGGCCAGTTTGGCCCCGCCGGCACCGCTGTCCGGACCCTGCTGGCGATAAACGTCGCCATCACCGGGCTCCTGTTGCTCGTGGCCGTCCCGCTTTACTTCCTCCGTCGGGACGTTCGCCAGACGATAAACCGGTTTGGCATCTTCGAGACCGGGCTCACCGTCGACGCCGAGTCGCCCTATGTGGCGGCCGCCGAGGAGATATTCGCGGAGGAGCCACGGGCCTCTATCTACTGTTACGGCCACACCCACCGCCCGACGATGCGGACCGTCGACGGCGGGGTCATGGTCAACACCGGGACGTGGCTCAAGCGTCTCCATCGGCGCGACGGCATCATCGGCCTGCTCCCGCCGGTGTTTTACCCCTCCTACCAGCTCTGTGCCGTCCGCATCGCACCGGAGGCAGCGGGCGTAGCCGTCGAGTACGAACCCATCCAGAAGCCCAGCCCGAGCCCCGAGGAGCTAACGCTGACCGAGCGCCTGCTCACGGTGGGGCGGAAACCTGATACGGACCTGCCCGATCGCGAGGTCATAGAGCGCGACGAGGCAGTCCGGCCTGTCGAGGCCGAGTGAGCCGACTTACTCCGTTTACTGTGGTCTTATCGCCCAGGCGACACGCATACGGCAGTCTGGAACGGCCAGATACCACCGCATACTGACGACTGATTCGAGCGCTACGCAGTGAGGCCGGGCTTGCTTGCGCATAACTAATAGAACACTGACATAATGTGGGCTCGTGACCAACGAAGATACCAACGTAGATTCGGACACTCGACGGCGGTTCCTCGCCGGGACCGCTGGGGCACTTGGCGGCGTCGCCCTCGGTGGCGCGTTCGCTACACCGGCCCTGGCGGAGGAACACGACACGGACAGCGACGAGGAGGACAGCGGTCCCCCGGAAGCGGTCGAAAACGAGTTCGAGGACGACGTCGACATCTTCAACTACGCGCTGACGCTGGAGTACCTCGAAGCGGCGTTCTACGAGGCGGCCCTCGACAACGTCTGTGAGGAGGACCTCGTCGACGACGGCCCGCTCGCGGACTTTGGCGACCCGATAACCGACAGTGTGTACGAGAACCTCGAAACGATACGGGACCACGAGCGGACCCACGCGGAGACGCTCGCGTCGGTCATCGAGAGCCTCGACGGCGAGCCGGTCGACGAACCGGAGTTCGACTTCGGCTCCGCCGTCGAGGAGCCCGACGAGTTCATCGCGACGGCCGTCCAGCTGGAGGACACGGGCGTCTCCGCCTACGCCGGGGCCGCGCCCTTCATCGAGGACGACTCGCTGGTCCCGCCGGCACTCAGCATCCACAGCGTCGAGGCGCGACACGCCGCCTACCTCCGGGCGCTGAACGGGCAGATCCCGTTCCCCGAGGCCTACGACGACCCGCGGTCCCGGTCGGAAGTTCTGGACATCGCGTCGCCGTTCATCGTCGAGTGACGCGCCGCTAGCACGAACTCAGCGGTGACCGGGCAACACGTCGGGCTCGCCCGACCGGTAGATGTACTCGACGGCCACGCCCGTCAGCGGCGAGTCCGCGGCCGTGGCGTACTCCTTTGCCAGGTCCAGATACCGCTCGGTGATGTCGACGACGTGACTGTAGGCGGCCCGGTCGTCCGGCCGGAGCAGGTACTCGGCCGTCACGGGGGTGAGCTGGCCCTCCGCGCGGTCGTCGGCGTAGTCGTCTACGTCGTCCAGCCAGACCTGTGCGCCGATGATGGCCAACACGATGGCTTTCGCGAAGTCGTCGTCAATGTCCAGCCCGGCCAGCCGGTAGAGGTCAAGCATTCCGTCGTAGATGACGCCCACGCGGGCGTACTGGGTCTTGCTGTAGGGAAGCTCCTGCTCGGCGGCCGACAGCGTCGCCGGGGGCTCCTCGTAGTCGGCGAACTTGTACTCCTCGCGGATGGCGTCGACAGCGTCGCCGTCGCCGCCTTCGGCCCGCTGCATCAGCTCCCGGAAGTGGTCGTCGCGGTCCTGGTGGGCCTCGCTGTAGTCGACCGCCCACTGGTAGGCCTCGGCGACCGCGTCGGGCAGGTCAGCGAGTAGCCCGTCCAGATGGGACTGCAGTGTCTCCTGTGCGATTTCCGCCACGCGACGGCGGTCGGTCTCGCTTGCGTCAAAATCAACTTGGAAGTCCTCGAACTCGGCGTCGTTGATGGCGTCGCGCATGTCGCCGTCGACGAGTGCCTCGATGGCGAGGCGGGTCATCTGCTCGGCGCGGACGACCCGCTCGCGGGGGGACAGCGTCGGCGACTCGCCGTCGAGGGCGGCGTCCTCGACCGGCGGGACCCCGTCAGCGAGGCCGTCGCCGACGGGGTCGATGTCGGCGTCCTGTCGGGCGGCGCGGTAGACGTACCCAAGCGTCAGCCGCGCCGGCAAGACGAGCTTCGTGTCGTAGCTAAAGTCGACGGGGCGGCCGAACTCCTCGGCGAGTGCGGCCTCGATGCGGCCGTAGACGTCGTCGAGCATCCGTTCGGTCCGGTCGTCTATCTCTGATTTCAGCGAGAGGCTGCCGTAGTCGAACACGCCCGTGTCGGCGTAGTAGCCAAGCACCGAGCGGAGCGCCGTCGGCAGCCGGCGTCTCTCCGCGAGCGCGGCCGCGCCTGTTTTGAGAACCATCTGTCGTGTCCCGGTATGGACACTGCTGTGACTGGCGGCTTCTTTACCCTTTCGAGAGACGGAGCCGGGAGCCGAGAAAGCAAGACTGATTACGTATACGGCAAACCCATGAGTAATGCGTGACCGCTTTGACGTGGTAATCGCCGGGGCTGGTCCCGCCGGCGGCCAGTGTGCTCGTGACCTGGCCGAGCGGAACTACGACGTGCTGGTCCTCGAAACCGAGTCCGAAGAGGGGTTCCCGCGTCAGAGCAACAAGTCCACTGCTGGCACCTTCCCGTCGGCGATGACCGCCTTCGCCATCCCCGACGAGGTCGTGATGCAGTACACCGACAAGGTCGTCCTGGAGTCGCCCAACGACCACTACACCCGCACCCAGACGGGTGCGGTCCTGGAGTTCGCCGAGTTCAAACAGTTCCTCGTCGAGGACAGCAAGGAGTTGGGCGCAACCTACCGATTCGACTCGCGGGTGTCGGCACCCATCATGGAGGACGGCGAGATAGTCGGCGTCCGCTACGACGGGGACCGGGAGGTGTACGCCGATATCGTCATCGACGCCACCGGCCCCGCCGCGCCGCTGGCGAAGGAACTCGACGTCTGTAACCTGGAACGGGAACACCAGGCCATCGGCATCGAGTACGAGTTCGAGAACGTCGCAGTGAACCACGACGGCTACGCCGACCTGCGGGACGCGATGATGCTCCGTCTGGACCACGACCTCGCGCCAGGGGGGTACTCCTGGATCTTCCACACCGGCGAGGACACGGCGAAAGTCGGGCTGTGTTACATCCAGAACGGCTCGCATCACAAGTACGCCAAGGAGGGGATGGGTATCGACGACTACCTCGAATACTGGCTCGATTCGGACCCCCGATTTGCCGACGCCGAGCGCATCGGAGGGACCCAGGCCCACCGCGGCTCGGCCCACATCCAGCCGCCCAAATCCATGAGCACGGACAACTTCATGGCCATCGGCGACACTGTCCCCACCATCGACCCGCTGTGGGGCGAGGGCATTCACAAGGGGATGAAGTCGGCCCGCGCCGCCGCTGCCACCGTCGACGCGGCGCTGACCCCCGACGAGCCCCAGACCGACGCTGACACCCTCTCGGTGTACGACCAGCTCTGGCACCGTGACGTGGCCCCGAAACACAACGCCCGGCTGATGATGACCGAGCTGCTGTATCTCGCCCCCAACGAGCGCTACGACGAGTTGATGGACGACCTCAGAGAGACCGACAGCGACACCCTCGAACAGATAAACCGTGGCGACCGGCGCGCCATCCTGGAGCTCACCCACCTCTCCGACCTCTCGTTGCTCGCGAAGTACGCCAAGCGGCGCCTGTCCCGCTAGCGGGCTCGAACCCGGGGCTCCAGGTTGACGATATCGCGGTGTCGGGCCGGGGGCTTCTGCCGGCGTGAATTCCATCCGTTTACTTAAGCTTAGACTGCCTTATGCTGGACTATGGATGGACCGCATGCCTGATCCTGTCCACGTTCTGCACGTGGACGACGACCCGGCGTTTGCTGATATGACGACGACGTTTCTGGAACGTGAAGACGACCGAATCAGCGTGCAAACCGCGACCAGCGCCGACGACGGGCTGCAGATCGTTCGGCGGCGTGACATCGACTGTGTCGTCTCCGATTACGATCTGCCGGGACAGAGCGGCATCGGGTTCCTGCGGGCTGTTCGTGAGGAGTGTCCCGACCTCCCGTTTATCCTGTACACGGGCAAGGGGTCCGAGGAAGTCGCTATGGACGCGATCTCCGCAGGCGTTACCGAGTACCTGCAAAAGGGCGGCGGTGCCGACCAATACACGGTCTTGGCCAACCGAATCACCAACGTCGTCGAGTCGTACCGGTCGGAACAGAAGCTGGCCGAACGGAACAAGGACCTCCGTCGGTACAAGGATATGGTCAACTCGATGCAGGATGCCGCCTGTATCTACGATGAAGATGGCAGGTTCGTGGTCGTCAACGAACACCTGGCTGACTGGTACGACACGACACGGGAGGACCTCACAGGCCAGAAGAGCACCCTCCTCCCGTTGGTCCGGGAGCGGGCTACCGACACTGACCCGTATCGAGCGCTGCTCGATGGCGAGCGCGACCAGTATTCGACCGAAATAGAGGTCGAATTTCCCACGCATGGCGACGCGGTGTTGGAGTATCAGCTGACGCCGCTCCTCGTCGATGGAACAGTCGAAGGTATCGTCGGGGTGTCCCGCGAGATAACGAAGCTGAAAGAGCGCGAGCAGGAGCTCCGGGAGGAACGCGACCGCCTCGACGAGTTCGCGGGCGTCGTCAGCCACGACCTCCAGAACCCGCTGTCCGTCGCGCGGGGGCGGGTCGAACTCGCACAGGCGGAGTGTGACAGTGAGCATCTCGACACCATCTCGACGGCACTGGACCGTATCAGCCGTATTACCGAGGACGTACTCTGGCTAGCCCGGGAGGGGCGGGACATCGGCTCGGTAGCGGACGTTCCCCTGGCCGGGACGGTCGACGACGCGTGGGACATCGTGGCAGACCGCGACGAACACACCGCGTTACGCTACGCCGACGAGGCGGCCCCGACAGCCACGGTCGAAGCGGACAGTGACCGACTCCGCCAGCTCATCGAAAACCTGCTGAGCAACGCGATTGAACACGGCGGGGAGGACGTCACTGTCACCGTTGGGACGGTGGACGACGGGTTCTACATCGAAGACGATGGTCCCGGTATCCCCGAAGACAGGCGCACCGACGTGTTTACCGCCGGTTATTCGACTGCCGACGAAGGGACCGGCTTCGGGCTGAGCATCGTCAAGCGGATAACCGAAGCCCACGGCTGGAACATTCAGGTGACAGAGGGGGCTGCCGGCGGTGCGCGATTCGAGATCACCGGTGTCGAGTTCGGGTCGAAATAAGCTGTCAGCGCGCTCTAGTGACACGCTCTCTGGGATGTCCGGCGAGTCGCCGTCGGTCCGCAAGTGGCTCGCTGCCGGTCCGAGTGCGGCAACTTTTTCTCCGACCGGCGGGGACCCTCAGCCAATGAGTGACAGCCCCGTGGGCGTGGTCGGCGACCCGGCGGTGGCCGACCGACTCCGCGAGGCGGGGGTCGCCGTCGAAACGGGTACCGTTGGTACCGTCCCCCCGACGGAGCGGGTCGTCGCCGTCGGTCGGCAGGCGATGCGAGCCGTCGCGACCGCCAGTGCTGACCCGCTGGTGCTCCCGGTCGACGCCGGCCGAGGCGTCCGCTCCGTGGCCCGGGAGTCCGTTCCGGCCGCCGTCGCGGGGCTTGACGAGGCTGACACGGAGCTGCACCCGGTCTTCGACGTGTCCGTCGCCGGTGTCGACGCCGGCACAGCGCTGTTCGACGTGACAGCCGTCACCGTGGAGGCCGCTCGCATCTCCGAGTACGCCGTCGAGACGACCACAGACACTGTCGGACAGTTCCGTGCTGACGGGGTGGCACTGGCGACGCCGTCGGGGTCGACGGGCTACGCGCGCCGCATCGGCGGCCCGGTGCTCGCGCCGGCCGACTCGGTCGGCGTGGTCGCCCCCATCGCCCCGTTCCAGACGAACCCGGACCACTGGGTGGTCTCGCTCGACGGGCTCTCTCTCTCGGTCGAGCGCGACGAGGCCACCGTCGCGCTGTACGTCGACGGCGAGGAGGCGGCGACGGTGGCCCGTGGCGAGACGGCCCGACTGCGGCGGGACCGGTCGCTGCGGGTCGCAGTCCTCGGGGAGAGCCGGTCCCGATTCCGCTGATACCGGGGTGTTACAGCGCGGTCCCGACCGCAGTGTCGGCACCGTCCGTGCGTAATTTCCAACGCTCCGTACGCCCTCCGGAAATTGGAAAGACACTAATGGCCGTCGGACACAGAATCAGGTATGCAGCCAGACGTCATCCTCTTCGGGCCGCTGGACACCGTCTTCGGGAGCGAGGGACCCGGTGGCGTGCTCGTCATCGAGTACGTCCTGTTGGCGCTCGTCCTCGCTAACTTCGGGACGCGACTGCTGGCCCACCGACGACACGAGTCCCAGTACGAGGAGGGCGGTGCGGAGGAGATCACCCGCCATCCGGCACACGTCGCGAGCAACGTCCTGTTGATTCTCACCTCGTTCCTCTATATGACCATCGCCCACCACGGCGGGATGGTCATGTCGGTGCTCGTCCTCGGAGCCGTCATCACCGACTTCTTCGAGTTCGAGTCCCGCAAGGTCGAAGCGCGCCGGGACATCCCGCTCGAACGACCTAAGGGCGCCATCGCCGCCGTCGTGCTCCTCGCGATGTACGCCGGCTACCAGGCGCTGTTCTGGGTCATCAAGGGCCCCTGGTCCGCGGTTATCTGACGCGGTCTCCTTCTCGATTATCGCCCTCGGGGTAGTTTGCAAGCGACTGTGCCACGGCAGTGTCCTGTCCGCCCGGACGGCTGGACCACCGTTCCCGACTCGCCGTCAGCGGCACACCCAGTCACGACTGGTACCCGTTCGTACATTCTGGAAGACGGTCCCGCAGAAGATCGCCCGCGCTCAGGCCGAGCGCTCGTCGAGGTACTCGCGCAGTTCGCTGACCAGCGGGATGACGACCCAGAACGTCAGCGCGCCGAAGACGGCGAACCAGAAGAACGCATCCATCAACAGCAGTGCGGCGGAGTCAAACACCGTCAGCGACTCCGCTGGCGGTAACTCGCCGATGAGCTGTGCCCCCTCGAAGCTCGGCGTCCGGTACCAGCCCGCGATGGTCATCCAGCCCAGGCCGCCAACCATGAGGGCGGCGAACCCTTTCATGAACTCGTCAGCCATTACTAGAGGGTTCGTCAGCGTCGTCTTTAGACTTTCCCATCTCCTCGGTTCGAAACCGCGTCGAGAACGCGTAGACGACAGTCCCCGCGAGGATGAGCCCGATACCCAGAACGGCGATTGGGATGTCAATCTCGGAGGCCGGGGCCGACGCTCTGTCAGTCGCCACGTCGACGAGGATGAACCCGCCGACGACGCTGAGTATCGCAAACAGCGTCGAGAACACGGTCACCGTCTTGTAGAGGCGAAGCGGGACGACGACCTCCCGCTGTTTCCCCTCGCCCGAACTGGTTATCTGGGGCGGGTCCTCGGTCTCCTTGTCGGCCTCGCTCATTGTCGTTCCTAGGTGATACAGCTACTTGACTGCGGCGAGATGGCTACAGAGTGTCGGTGCTGTTTTCGTTGCGACGCAGAACAGCCGGCAAGTCCCGCCCGACTCGGGCGCCTCGCTGTGCTCCTCGGCCTACGGCCTGCGGTACTTGCGTCAACACACAGGGGTGAGCGACGCGGTCGACGAGAAGCGCAGCGAGTCTCTCGACCGACCGAAGGCGATCGGGGCTTGCTGACTGTAGTAACTGCATTAGTCGCTCGGACAACCGGCGCTGGCAAGAACGGCCAGAAAATCTGCTGCGATTACTTCGGCGGTCGCAGCCGGTAGTAGCGGCGGTTGAGCGTGAACATGTAGCCTTCACGCATCGTCTTCAAGACCGCGTAGGTGATCGTCGCGCTGACGATGGGCACCAGGAACGTCAGGTCAAAGAGGAGATGGGAGTCCATCGGGATGAGGTTCTTGATCGACAGGGCGGCGATCGTGAGGCTGAAGACGACGCCGGACATCCCGACGGCGGCCCAGAACGGCTGCTCGACGGGACGTCGTGCCGACCCCTTGTTGAGGAAGGGGACGATGGCCACGAAGCCGACGACCACGACGTTGGCCAGCACCCCGTAGGTCCGGTCGGCCATTATCTTCTGGCCGCCAAGTATCGCGAGGTCGGGGTTCAGCGGACCGAGTTTCAGCAGGCCAAAGGACCAGTAGAGATACCAGTCGGGCAGGATGATAGCCGGCGTCACGCCGGAGTTTGCGGGGTTTGGCATCTCCGGCGGGAGCGCCGCCGCCACGAACAGGATCATCCCGACGAAGAAGCTCGTCAGGGCGAGGTTGCGCATCATCTCGTGGGGCCAGGCCGGGAACGCCAGCACGTCCCGTTCCACGTAGTCGGACTGCTGGCGCAGGTCCTGGTCCTCCCGGCGGCCGCGTTCGAAGTACTCGTAGGTGAGCCGGGAGAGCCCCTGCGTGCGCTGCTTGCGCTCGGACCACGATGGGGTCTCGTCGTCCGGGGCGACGATACCCGAGCCCGAGCCGTCGGTGCGAACGTCGTCGTCTGATTCGGTGTCGCTCATTGTCTTAGTGTGGCTCCGCGATGCCCTGCATCCAGACGATGCCGATGTGCAGGGCGATGACGGCGGTCGTGATGAACGGCAGGAAGAACACGTGCAGGATGTACATCCGTTGCAGCGTGGCCTGTGACAGGGTGAACCCGCCGAACATCAGCTGTGCGACCCACTCGCCGATGAGCGGGATGGAGAGTGACATCTCGACGCCGATCTGGCCCGCCCAGTAGGAGAGCTGACTCCACGGGAGCAGGTAGCCGGTGTAGCCAAAGACGAGCGTCAGCGAGATGAGGATGATGCCGATGAGCCAGTTGAGCTCGCGGGGTTCCTTGTACGCGCCCGTGAAGTAGACACGGAGCATGTGGAGAAACACCGCGGCGACCATGATCTGGGCGGCCCAGCGGTGGACCGACCGGAGGAAGTAGCCGAGGTTGAGCTGGCCCATGATGAGCATCACCGAGTCGTACGCCACCGTCGGCGAGCCGTCGGCGGCCGCCGCTGCGGGGGCATAATAAAAGCCAAGCAGCGCGCCCGAGATGGCGGCGACGATGTACGCGATGGTCGAAAAGGAGCCAAGCGCGTACAGCGGATACCAGTACCAGAACTTGTTGTCGAGGTTGTACTGCTCGGTGTGGCTCTTTGGCATCTGCATGTTGACCTTGTAGTAGAGGTCCTCGAGGATCTCCAGGTAGTCAACGACGCGCAGGCGCTTGTCGAGCCAGATGAGTGTCGTGAGGTAGATGCTCTCGAGCGGGGATAGCTCGCGCGATTCCATCCACCCTTTGTGGTCGTGGTCGTCTTTGCGTTCTAGGCTCATGGTTGGTTATCCATCGGTCTGTGGCGGGCGGGGCAGCGCCACGAACTGTTTCTGGACGGGGCTGAACGGGTCGTACACCGACTGGTGACACTGGCAGTAGATGCCGTTGGCGCCACCGAAGTTCGCGCTCCCCTCCTGTGTCTTGAAGCCGGGGACACAGCAGAAGTGCGTACACTTGTTGAGCCAGGCGAGAAAGCCCTGGTCCGTCGCTTCGGAGATGAAGTCCTGGACGGGACCGGGGAGGTCGGTGTTCCCGTTGGCCATCTCCTCGATTCGCTTCGAGCGGATTACCTGAACTTGAAGGCTGTCATCTTCGGTCGTACGCCAGTCGACGGCCGCGGGCTTGCCGATTCCGTCCTTCCCGATACCGTTGCCCCACTCCTGGTAGTCGTCGAACATGTCGACAGTCAGGGGCTCGCCATCTTCGTACTCTCCCTGCCACTCGAACGTCCCGGACTTGTTGAGGAAGGCGTTGTCGGCTTCGGTCTGCGGGTAGACCGGCGGTTTGCTCTGGACGCCGCAGTACTGAAACCACGCCGAGGAGTAGTCGATGCCGCTCCCGGCGAAGTCCTTGCTGATAGCGAGTCCTTCTTCTTCGTCGTACTCCGGCCAGACACCGGATAGCTCGCCGCCGTCGATTTCGATGGGGATTATCGGCATCCCGCGCGGGGCGGGGCCGTCGGTGTTCTCCACGCCGATGAACGTCGTGGTCCCGCCACCCTCACCGGAGGAACTGGTCAGTGAGTCCGCCGCCGCCGCGCCGCCGACGCCGACGGCAGAGAGGGCTGCACTACCCACGACACCCGATACGAACCGTCGTCTGCCTGTCTCAGCCGGATACTTGTCTTCGTCTAGTGGCATTATTTCTTGTAGTAGGGGTAGATAGCGCGTTTGACTGTCTCAACGAGTTGGTCCTTATCGGCCATGCTGGTCCCGTCGACATCGTCCTGGCGGATGTAGAGGTCCTCCCACTTGCGTCGGCGCTTTTTGACGATCATCACGTCAGGGAGGAACTCCTTGCGATACAGCAACATGATGAACGCCAGGTCGATGAAGATGGCAGTCAGGACGCCACCGAGGAACATGTTGGCCTCGATGAGGCTGACCGTCAGCGTCGGCCCGATACCGGACGCCCAGCCGGAGATCATCCCGTAGGTGAAGAGCCCGACGAGCCCGACCTGGATGATGGTCAGCAGGACGATGCCGACCGCCGCGGCCGTGCTCTCGCGCGGGGGCTCGTACCGGTGGATATCGCCGTAGGTGGAGCCTTCCGAGGCCATCAGTTGTTCCCTCCGCTGGTGTGGGGCGACTCACCGTACTTCAGCTGGAAGAAGGTGAAAATGAGCGGGATGATGACCGCAAGCCCCGCCCCGAAGCCGACGTAGTGTGGCTGGATCGGGACGCCCGCGTAGTGGGGGTCGACCTCGACGGGGCCGCCGCCGCCCAGCGACTGGGTCGGGTAGTCCTCGCCGACGACGATGGAGCCCTTCATGTTGAGCCCCTCGTGGGGGACACAGATGTAGTTGTAGATGCCGTCGGACTCGAAGGTGTGTTCGTAGTTGACACCGGCACTGCTCGTTGCCTCCCCGGAGTCGAGCGGTCCGTCGCCGTCGGAGACGACGTTGTGGCCGCCGCCTTCGCCGGTCCACTCCCACTGGACCGTCGCGCCGTTGTCGACGTGGACTGCGGGCGGACCGAACCCGTAGGCCCCGCCGTTTGCCTGTACGC
The DNA here is from genome assembly GCF_035656455.1 of Haloarcula sediminis. Classification (NCBI taxonomy): domain Archaea; kingdom Methanobacteriati; phylum Methanobacteriota; class Halobacteria; order Halobacteriales; family Haloarculaceae; genus Haloarcula; species Haloarcula sediminis. Next base: position 85,905 of record NZ_JAYMGA010000001.1, read on the forward strand.
CGACCTCGACTGTCACTGAGTCCTGTCCCGTCGCGTCGACGGTGCTTCCGGGACCGCCGAAGTTCCCGACGGAGTCGAGGAAACCGCCGTAATCCGGGGCTGTGTCGCCGCCGCCGGACTCGGTGCCCTCCTCCTGGGCCGCGGCCGGGCCGGCAGCGCCGAGGGCCGCCACGCCGGCCGTGGCACCCCCGGCTGTCTGGACGAATTCCCGCCTGTTCATGTTCATCCGGATTTCAGGACTGTGTTTGTATAAACCCACCGGATACCACCCGCAGGAACCGTTACGCACCGACTTCGTCGGCGTCCTCGCGCTCCTCGTCGGCCTCACTCGCGGCGTCGCCGCTCGTGTCTTCTGAGGCCTCCATGGTCGGCCTCACTCTCCCCGGTCGTCCTCGGCTCCGAGCTCGGGAACGAAGTCGGGGCGCTCGCCGTCCTCCAGCCCGATAGCGCGCAGCCGGTCGCGGTACTCCTCGGCCCGGAACTTATCGGAGAGGCGCGCGTTCGCGACGGTGAAAAACAGCACCAGCGAGACACCGATGAACGCGAGCCCGCCCACGACCAGAAACTCGATGTTCGTCCCCGGGCCCCCCAGTCCGAACACACCGACCAGTGCGAACACTGCCCCCGCAAGCATCGCCAGGCCGGCGAGCAGCTGCACGCCGGCGATGACCTGTAGCATGCGGTTACCGAGTTCGCCCCCGCCCTGTGGGACCGCCTCGGGCTCGGGCAGCGGGTTGTCCGGCACCGACTCGGGCACGTCGTAGCTGTCCATCGAACACAGCGCGACGGTCGGTTTCACGTCCCGAAGGACGGTCCCCTCGCCCTCGACCGAGCCGTCAGGGTAGACGATGGCGTACCCCTCGTCGGAGTAGGCCAGCACGCGCGGGGGGTTCTCGCTTCGTTCGATGCGCGCGAACACGTCCCGGTTGGCCACCCGGCTCCGGAGGTCCCGCTCGACGCGGGAAAGCAGGTCCTCGCCGGTTATCCAGGAGTCCTCGTCGAAGGCGACGTCCCACTCCTCTGCGGTCATCTCGGCCATATCGGCCGGGCCGAAGTCGTCGAAGTCGTACTTCTCTTCGACCTGCTTGCGCAGCGCCTCGACGTCCTCGGAATCGGTTTCCGTGGGACTCCCGTCGTCCTGTCCCGCTCGCACCTGCTCGTCCGAGGAATCGCTCATCGGCCCGACCTACGTGGGGCGTGCCCGTTAGCGTGACGATTGCCGGCCCCGCGAGTCGACTAGCCGAAGTAGAGAACGCCGCCGCCGGAGGGCAGGTACTCGGTCTGACAGGCCTGGCAGGTCAGCATCCCGAAGCGGTCGAAACACTGCTTTTCGACCTCACAGATCTCACAGGTCGCGAGTTCGCCGTAGTAGAATTCGCTCCGTTTCGTCGGGGTGTTCATGCCACCCGTGCCAACGTCTCGACGGCTTGCCGATCCAATCATTGTCTGATCATACGTATCGGTTCTACCGGGATAAGTCTATATCTGCACGGTTTTTCAGCGATATTAGCAGTTATATGGATACTATACGCCGAAAAAGTTGGTCGAAGTGGCTACTATGTGGGCCGCACGGACGACCACGGAACCGGCGGCTGGTCGGCGTATCCGGCACGTTTTAGCGGGTCCTGCCCTAACGCCGCGCATGGTGTCGGACGCGCTGATCGCATCCGTCGTGTTCGTGTCGGTGAGTCTCAGTTTCCCGTGTTTCCTGTACGGCGCGTACTACATCATCGAGACCGAGCCGGTCACGTGGGGTGTGCTCGTCCACCACCTGAAGTTCGTCGGCACCGGGCTCACGCTGACGACGGTGCCGATGCTGTTGTGGATGGTGCCGCGGCTCCCGGACCAGCTCGGCGGACTCTCCGCCGTCCACGCCTATCTCGGCCTGCAGGCGTACGCCCTGTTGCTGTTTGGCGGGACGGGTATCGTCCGCATCTTCCGGGCGAAACGCCGCCACGACCTCTACAACGACTACGACCAGGACCTGCTCATGGACGAGATCGGGGGCGAGCAGATGGACCACTGGCGCTCTCGGCTTCGCATCGGCGTCTTCGGCTACGTCATCTTCTGGATGCTCGCTTACGTCGTCGGCACGGCCCGCTATGTCATCCGGTACGTGATCTGAGACTCACCACGCCTCGCCCGAGGCGAGGTCGACGTCGCTGTCGCCTTGCTCGGAGGGGCAGATGTCGGCCAGCGTACACTCCCCGCACTCGGCCGAGCGGGCGCCACAGACGGCCCGCCCGTGGTCGATGAGCAGGTGTGTGAACTGCTGCCACTCGCTCTCGGGGACGATATCGAGCAGGTCCTGCTCGATGGCCTCGGGCCGTTTTTCCTCGGTCAGGCCCAGCCGGCGGGAGATGCGCTGGACGTGGGTGTCGACGACGATGCCCTCGACGATGTCGTGGCCGTGCTGGAGGACGACGTTGGCGGTCTTGCGGCCGACGCCCGGCAGGTCGGTCAGGTCGGTCATGGTGTCCGGTACCTCGCCGTCGTGGTCCGCCACGATCTGCTCGCCGATGCCCTTCAGGTAGCCGCCCTTGTTGTTGTGGAAGGTGATCCCGTAGATGTCCTCCGCGAGCTGCTCCTCGCTCGCTTCGGCGTAGTCTTCGGGCGTCTCGTATTTCTCGAAGAGCTCCTGTGTGACCTCGTTGACGCGCTCGTCGGTACATTGGGCCGAGAGGACGACCGCGACGAGCAGCTCCAGCCGGTTCGCGTAGTTCAGCGAGATAGTCGAGTCCGGGTACGCCTCGTGCAGTCGGTCGACGACTGCCTCGGCCTGTTCCTGGCGACTGGCAAGCGGTGTTCCCATACCGCTGCCTGTGGACCGCGGACCTTTGGGTTATCGTTCTCACTCTCGGGGCAGGACCAGCGTGAACACGTTCCCGTCCTCGTACCGGTACTCGATGTCGCCGTTCAGCGCGTTGAGACACCAGTTTACGACCCAGAGCCCGATACCCTGGCCGTGTTGCAGGGGGGTTTCGTCGGCCTCGCGCAACACTGCGATCTCGCCGTCGGCGATCCGGTCGTTGTCGTCGCGGACTTCGATCCGTGTCACCGAGTCGTCCTCCGGCCCCGCCCCCACGGTAATCCACACTCGGGGGTCCCTCCCCGAGGCGTGTTTCAGCGCGTTCTCCGTCAGGTTCGACAGCGCCAGCTCCAGCACCTCCGGCTGGGCGTGGGCCGTCGGGTCCGCGATGGCGACCTCGGTCGTTATCGTGGCGTTTGGGTACTGCAACAGGAACTCCTCGCGCACCGTCGCGACCACCTCGTCGAGCGCGACCGGGCCGGCATGGCGGACCTGTTCCTGCAGGCGGTCGAACTCGCGGACCTTCTCGCCGATGGAGAGCAACCGGTCGCCGGCGCGGACGATTGTCCCGGCCTGTGTCTGTAACGCCGGCTCCTCGACGCTGTCTTCCAGCGACGCTGCGAACCCCTGGATGACGGTCATCTCGTTGCGGAGGTTGTGTCTGAGCACGCGGTTGAGGACGGACAGCTGCTGTTTGCGCCGCCGCTCTTCCTGGAGGTCGTACAGGACGAGCATCCCGCCGACCGGGCCGCCGTCCGGGTCCGAAAGCGGGGTGTAGGAGACGGCGAACGTCCCGCCGCGTGCGCCCTCTATGTCCACCTCACCGGTCTCTTTCAGCGTCGACAGCGTGACGCCGGTCAGTCGCTCCAGCGCCACCGGGAGGGCAGCCGTCTCTCCGAACACCGCCTCGGCGCTGTCGTTCAGCTTGACGACCTCCTCCTGTGTGCCGAGGACGATGACCGGCTCGGTCAGCGAGTCCAGCCCCGTCTGCTCGGCGACCCGCTGTGTCGCCGGGTTCGTATCGAACATGTGGGTCCCGACGAAGGCATAGACGTCGAGCGAGACGTGGACGACCATCAGCGGCGCCGTGAGATGCAACTGGGGCACCGGTCCGAGTTCGAACAGCCACAGCAACACGCCGACGGTCGGGGGCACCGTACTCAGGATGACCGCGGTCACCTCCCGGCGGTACAGCGGCCCGTAGCTGATAATCGCGCCCACGAGCAACAGCGACCCGACGGCGGCGGTCCCGACACAGAACAGAATGGCGAACACCCCCCACGGCTGGATGGCGTACTGGACCGTCGCCAGACCGAACACCGGGTCGAGGCCGAACTGGGTCCAGACCAGCCCGTGTGCGGCGTTTGTCGCGGTCAGCGCGACAGTCAGGAGCGGCACGAACATGACGACGGCAAACAGCGGGCTCCGGATGAGGTCCGCGCGGCCGGTGTAATCGAGGCCAAAGGCCAGGAAGAACGGGCCCATGAAACACATGCTGATAAACGCCGCCGTCTCGAAGACGACCCGGAGCGCGGGGTCGAAGACGAGGAGCGAGAGCCCGTAGGTGAGACAGAACGCCGCCACATTGGCGATGTTGCCCATGAACCACGCCGCCCCCGGCTTCTCGCGGTAGCCATAGAGATACTGCAGCAGGTACACCGCGCCGAGGCCAGCGGCTATCGAGGCGGCGATTACCCCGATACCGACCAGCCCCGGTCTCATCCGACCTCGCGGTCGGCAGCGACTGGGGCGGTCCCGCCTGTGGCTCCCGGCCGCGCGACTGTCGTCCGCCACCGCCCCGTCGACACACCTGCTCGTGACATTCTCGCACCCACCATATCCTCCCTCGGAGATATAACACTACTCCAAAACGACGCCGAACTTGCGTCCCACTCGGCCACACACACGACCGGCCGGCCCCGGCCGGGACCGTCCGAACGCTCCGAGTCGCCGGCGCGTACCGGCCGTCACTCCGCGCCGTACTCGTCGGGGTAGGCCTCGGCCAGCAGCTCGGGCTCGTCGGTCAGGCGCTCGCGCACCGGGTCGATGACGTCGGAGATGGCCGCGCCGGCGGCGGGTTTGAGGTCCGCGGGGTGGAGTTCGCCCGAGAGGAAGTCCGCCTCGACCTCCTCGTAGCTCTCGTAGGTGAGGTCGCCGCCGTACTCCTCGGGTCGCTCGACGACGAAGGGTTCGTCGTCGACCGCGAGGACGGGGAAGACGAGGTGCTCGAGGTATTCGAGGACGCCGTTGTCCTCAACCTCGCCCGCGGGACAGTACGCCTGTCCGATCTTCTCTTCGACTTCCTCGGGGCTGTCGGTCAGGTTCACTTTCGAGGCCGCGTCAGAGGCGCTCATCTTCCCGCCCGACAGGCCCGAGAGCAGCGGCGCGAACACGCAGACGGGCGCGTCGCCGCCGTGGTCGGGGAGGACCTCGCGCGAGAGCATGTAGATGCCCCGCTGGTCGACCCCGCCGTAGGCGATGTCCGCATCGAGGGCCTTCACGTCCAGGGTCTGCATCAGCGGGTAGATGAGCCCGCCGAGGTTGGGGCTCTCCGATTCGCGGACGACTTCGCTTGCGGCCCGCTGGCTGCGCGCGATGGTCGTCTCGGCGGCCATCCGGTACATCTCCAGGGTGTACTCCTCGTCTAGCTGGAAGTCGGTGCCCCGGACGAACTCGACGTCCTCCGGGTCGGCGCCGGCCGCGTCTATCATCCCTTCGATAGCCGTCTCGTAGTAGTCCGAGCGGGCGTCGAGCAGGTCGAACGGGCTCTTGTTGTCGTCAAGATGGGCGTGGAGGTCGGCGATGAGGACGGTGACCTCAACGCCCGCCCGCAGGAAGTCCGCGAGCTTGCGCATCGTGGTGAAGTGACCGATGTGCATCTCGCCAGTGGGCGCGTAGCCGATGTAGGCCGTCGGGTCGCCGGCCTCGAACAGTTCCTCGAGTTCCGCCTCTTTGACGACCTCCTGTGTGTGTCTGCTCACGAGGTCGATTCGCTCGGCCGTGTTCATACCTCGACTCCCGGGGCCGGCGATTAAAACCTTTCAGTCCCGAACGGAGTACCCAAGTCCGTCGAGTCCTACCCTCGACTATGTACACCGGCAAGACGGAGAAGGCGTGTTGCCTCTGTGGGAACCCCGACACCAGCAGCCGGCTGGACCTGCCGCCGAGAGCGGTCCCGCTGATGCGTCATTCGGGGGCCATCGCCTGGCGGGACATCGTCGGCGAGGTGTCCATCTACTTCTGTGCGTCGGACTGGGAGACGGTCCGGGAGCTCGTCCTCGAAACCGGGATGAGCCCGCTGTCGCGGTGCAACGTCGCCCGGGCCTCCTTTGACCTGCGCTCTGACTTCGAGGCGCTGCTCAACGAGGTCCGCGACGAACCCGACCACTCCGACCTGGAAGCCGAGATGCGCGCCGACGCCGAGCGCGTCCTCGAAAACCGCGAGGACCCGTACGTCGACGAGCGCGATGTCGTCGAGGCACGCGTGATTCAGTGGGCCTTCGAGGACACCGAGGCGTCGGCCTGAGCGCCCGGTGTCGCGTCGCGGTCCGGGCTAGTCGGTGTCCGACGCCGAGTTGTCGACCGGCGTGGTCCGGGGCCGGGCCGAGAACTGCACCCGTATCCGGTTGCCCGCCGCCTCGCTGTCGACCGTTATCGAGCCGTCCATCAGCTCTATCACCCAGTAGACGAGCCACAGTCCGAGGCCGGTGCTGTGGTAGATGTCGCTCATCTCGTACTCCCCTGTCAGCACCTGCGCCTCGTTGTCGGGGATCGGGGGTGCGTCGTCACGCACTTCGACGACGACGCGTTCGCCCTCCGGGCGCACGGTCACGTCGACGTGGGGGCGGTCCCGGTCGCTGTGGCGCACCGCGTTCTCGAGGAGCTCGGTGATACCGTGCTGTAGGTGCGGTATCGCGTACGCGGGCACCGAGGCCGGTCCGGTGACGTCGATGCTCGCCGCGTCGAACCGCTCCGTGACAATCGTGGCGCTCCGGTCGGCGATGTCACGGATGTCCCGGGTCTCAAAGCGGACGTCGTTGGTCAGCACGTCGATGATGTCACGCTGTTTCTCCGCCGTCGCCAAGAGGTCCTCACCGGTCCGGCGGATGACGGCCACGCGCTCGCTCGTCTCCGGCGCCGTCTCCCCGATGTACTCCGCCTGTCCCAGGATGGTCGTGAGGTCGTTGCGGAGGTTGTGTCGCAACAGCTTGTCCATGACATAGAGCTGGCGGCTGCGGCGCTTTCGGTCGGTGATGTCCCTGGTGAAGCCGGTGATACGGACGACCTCGCCGTCCTGCACGATGGGTTCGGCCTGTACCCACACCCAGACGTCGTCGTCCACGGAGTTGACGCGGTACTCGATGTCGACGGACTGCCCCGCTGTGAGCCGGTCCATCGCCTCCTCCACGCAGGGTCTGTCCTTGGGGTGGACCGTCGCCAGAAACGCCGACGGGTCCTCGCGGAGCCGGTCGATCGGTTTCCCGTAGACGGACTCGTAGGCGGGGTTGACAAAGAGGAGCTCGGACCAGTCAGCGGAGAACATCCAGAGGACGTCCCCGGCCGTGGCGGCGATCTCTTTCAGCCGGGTCGCCGTCGCCTCGCGCTCGCGTTCGGCGGCGACGCGGTCGTCTATGTCTCTGGAACTGACGACGTAGCCGTCCAACCGCTCGTCGGTGAGGTTCGACATCCGGCTCTCCAGCCACACGTAGGACCCGTCTGCGGTGCGGAACCGGTACTCGACCGTGATCTCGGTGTAGCTCTCGGCGGCGATGGTCCGCTCGAAAGCGTCTCTCGTCTTCTCGACTTCCTCCGGGTGGATGTAGTCGAAGATGGGCTCGCCGACAAGCGCGGCCGGGTCGTAGCCGAGGCGACGTTTCACCGCGTCGTTGGCGTACGTGACCTCACCCCGCTCGTCCACGAGGAGAATCTTATCACGCACGTGGTCGATCAGGACGCCAAACAACGCTGACTGGTCCATCTACTGTAGTATATGTGGGAATCATGTTAAAACAATCTCATAGTTGAAACTACGCTTTTCTCCCGACGGTTGCCGGGCACGGGCACACGTCGGCCCGGGTTCGACGGCCGTGCCAACGCGGGACAATACCCAAACGGTTTTGAGTACCGGAAGCAGACGGTGACTCAATGTCTGTACGCGTAGGCGTCCTCGGTGCCACAGGGGCAGTCGGACAGCGACTTATCCAGCTACTCGACCCGCATCCGGAGTTCGAGATCGCCGCACTCACCGCGAGCGAATCCAGCGCCGGGAAGCCGTATCGGAAGGCCGCCAAATGGCGCGTCGACGCGCCCATCCCGGACGACGTCGCGGACATCCAGGTCGGCGCGACGACCCCGGAGTCCGTGCCCGACGACGTGGACCTCATCTTCTCCTCGCTTCCCTCGGGTGTCGGCGCGGAGGTCGAACCGGAGTTCTGTGAGGCCGGCTACGTCGTCTCCTCGAACTCCTCGAACGGCCGGATGGACGACGACGTCCCCCTCACCATCCCGGAGGTCAACGCGGACCACGTCGACCTCATCGAGGTCCAGCGCGACGAACGGGGCTGGGACGGCGCCCTGCTGAAAAACCCCAACTGCTCGACGATTACGATGGTCCCCGCACTGGAGGCGCTCGACCGCGCCTTCGATCTGACGGACGTGCGCGTCTCGACGCTGCAGGCGGTGTCGGGCGCGGGGTACAACGGCGTCTCCTCGATGGAGATCATCGACAACGCCATCCCCCACATCGGCGGCGAGGAACAGAAGATGGAGACCGAGTCCCGGAAGCTGCTGGGTAGCTTCGACGGCGCCGAGGTCCAACTCCACGACATGGACGTGGCCGCCTCCTGCAACCGCATCCCGACACTCGACGGCCATCTTGAGAACGTCTGGGCCGACACGGCCGAGGACATCTCCCCCGAGGACGCCGCCGAGGCGATGGAAGCGGTCACCGGCGTCGACCTCCACTCCTCGCCCGACCGGCTCATCAAGGTCTTCGAGGAGCCAGACCGCCCACAGCCCCGCCTCGACCGCAACACCGAGGGCGGCATGGGCGTCGCTGTCGGCGGATTCCGCGAGACGACCGACGGCGTCCAGTTCAACTGCCTCGCCCACAACACGATGCGGGGCGCCGCCGGCGCGAGCATCCTGAACGGCGAGCTGCTCGACAAGCGCGGCTACCTGTAGGCCGGCACACTCTTTTCGCCGGCACCAAAAGGGCGGCGATGGTCTCCCGCGATAGCAAGGTCCAAGTCGCCGTCGTCGTCGCCACGATGGCGCTCGCGACGCTCTGGGTACGCTTCGGAACGACGGACACAGTCTCGTCGGGGCTCTTCGTCGCCGCCTGCTACGTCTTCCTCTTTGCCGGCTCCCACGCGTATCTGGCCACGCGAGGCGACGGCGAGGCCGTCCCAGTCGCCGCCCGCTGGCGGTTCGTCGCGGTGGTCAGTTTCGCCGTCGCTGCCGTACTGGTTGGCAACAGTTACAGCGGGGTCGAGCTGGGCAACTGGCAACTTTCGACAGCCGTCTGGGCGCTCGTAGCGGTCGTCTTCGGCGCCTACGTCGCCTACGAGGCCCGCGACGGCTATCGGACGAGCCGCGGGCCGTAGCTACAGGTCGACCTGATTTTGCAGCCCGTCCCACGACCCCGTCTCCTCGGCCCGTCGGACGTTCTCCGCGACGATGTCGGCCAGTCGCTCGTAATACTTCGGCGTGTGGCCGGCGTTGTGGGGCGTAAGCAGGACGTTCTCGAAGTCCCACAGCGGGTGGTCGCCGGGGAGCGGTTCGGGGTCGGTCACGTCCAGGACGGCGCTGCCGACGTGGTTGCGGTGGAGGGCGCCGACCAGCGCGTCGGTGTCGACGACCGGGCCGCGGGCGACGTTCACCAGCACGCAGTCCGGGTGCATCGTCCGCAGCAGCGACCCGTCGACGAGCCCGCGCGTCTCGGCGGTGAGCGGGCAGGCCAGCGCGACGTATCGCGCGTCGGCGACCGCCTCGTGGATTTCCTCGTAGCCGAACACCTCGTCCGCGGCCGTTTCTTTCGCCGGGGAGTGGCGCACGGCGACGGTCTCCACGCCGAAGCCGTCCAGCCGGTCGAGGATGGCCTCTCCGATGGCGCCGACGCCGACGACACAGACGCGGCTCCCGGCGAAGTCGCTGGCCTGGAAGGCCTGCCAGACGCTCCGGCGCTGCTGGCGGCGCGCCTGGGGGAACCCCCGAGCCATCGACAGCCACGCGCCGACGACGTACTCCGCGATGTTTGGCCCGTGGACGCCCGAGGCGGTCGTCAGGGCGACGCCGCGCTCGGCCAGCGCCGACAGGGGCAGGTGGTCGTAGCCGGCGTAGGTGCTGGCGAACAGCCGTAGCCCGTCGGCCTGCTCCAGCAGCGACTCGTCGATGGCACTGCCCGTGACGACCGCCGCGTCGGCTACGAGGTCGCGCTCGGCGGCCGGTGTCCGCGCGACTGCGACCTCGCGGCCGGGGAGGCGCTCGCGCAGGGCTGTGGCGTACTCCGCGGTGGGCATACCGTGGACGCTGTGACGGCGGACGACGATATCGGGCATAGCAGTGACGTCGACCGGCGGCGTCAAAACGGTGGCGCAGCGTCGCGAGCGAAATTCCCAAATTGCTGCCGAGAGGCCGATAAACGGCAGATTAAACGGTTTTGAATCGTCTAAACGGTAGGCGGTGTATATGCGATAGCCGCCCAGTTACTCTGGTATGACAGGGACCGCCGGGACGGTGCTGGCAGCCGACGACGATAGCGACATGCGCTCGCTGTACCGCTGCTGGCTGGCGCCGTCATACGACGTTCGGCTGGCGGCCGACGGCGATGAGACGCTCCGGAAACTCGACGAGACGGTCGATGTCGTCGTGCTGGACCGGGAGATGCCCAGGCGAGACGGTGTAGACGTCGCACACGAACTGGAACAGCGGGATACAGACGCGGCGGTCGTGATGATAAGCGGCGTGGAGCCGGACGTCGACCTCCTCGACATCCCGGTCGACGACTACCTCCAGAAACCGTCGTCGCGGGAGACGGTCACAGCGCACATCGAACGCGCCGCCGCCATCGCCGAGTGCTCGGACCGGCACCGTCGGCTTATTGCCTTCGACAGGCGCCGCCAGATTGTCGAGTCCGCCGTGTCAGAGCACAGACTCGCCCGGAACCCGCAATACCAGCGCACCGTCGACCGGCTCGACGGCGACAGTCCCGAACTCGAACAGGCCCGGAAAGCTGTTCCGACCGCCGCGAACGCGGAGCAGTAGTCGGCGGCAGCCGCGACGCCGTGGTCGCCACCGCGCGACAGAGACAATAGGTTTTAGCCGCCGGGGGGCACCGTAGCGGGTATGGAAGACGTAGACGTGGCCGTCGTCGGCGGTGGTCCGGCGGGCTCGTCGGCCGCGCAAGCGGCCGCCGCCCGCGGCGCCGAGGCCGTCGTGCTGGAGAAAGGCGTCCCCCGGGCCGACCGCGCCGGCCGCGGACCGGACTCGACGGACGCCGCCGGGTTGCTCGACTACTGGCTCGACATCATGGGCTATGCGCCCGACGAGATCCCCGACGACATCGTCCTCAGCGAACTGGCGGGCGCGAAGTTCTACGGCCCCGACTCGGAGCTGGCGCTGACCGAGACCGGTATCGACGCCGAGTACGACGGCTTCGGCTTCACGTTCCACCGCGCGAAGTTCGACGACTGGCTCCGCGGCCGGGCAGAAGACGCCGGCGCCGACTACCGGGTCGGCGTCTCCGTCACGGGCATCGATACCGAACTCGCCACGTCGCCTCGCCACACCGTCCACCTCGCCGACGGCGAGGACATCCGGACGGATTACGTCGTGCTGGCCGACGGCCCACAGCGGACCGTCACCGGACCGACGCTGGACCAGTTCCTGTTAGACCGGACCATGGGCGATATCATGCCATCCAACGAGGCCAACCACATCGCCTACCAGGAACACCGCCGGATGCCCGAGGAGCTGTTCGACCCCGAGTTCATCGAGTTCTGGTGGGGGATGATGCCCGGCCACACGGCCTACCCGTGGATATTCCCGAACGACGACAACGTCGCCCGCATCGGTCTGACGATGCCCATCGGGCTCGACATCGACGACTACGAGCAAAGCGAGTGGGCGCTTTTGCGCGCGGACGACGAGGGGATTCCCCGCGGCGCCCAGTACATCGAGCGCCTGCTCGAACAGCAGTTCCCCGGCTACGACCTCGCGGACTTCCCCGTCGTCGAGGAGCGCGGGAAGGCCAAGGGGACCGAGACCTATCCCATCTCCTCGACGCGCCCCATCGAATCGCCCGCCGGCGCCGGCATCGCCGTCGTCGGCGGCGCGATGGGCGCGACCTCCGCCTTCCACGAGGGCGGCGACCACGTCGCGGTCCGTACCGGCAAGATAGCGGGGCGGCTCGCGGCCGACGAGTCCATGGAGCGCTACAACCGCGAGTGGCACGCCGCCATCGGCGACGAGGTACTCAGAAACGTCACCTTTGCCGATCTGGTCCGGGACTGGCGGCCCCGCGACTGGGACCGCGCGTTCAGGACCGCCAACGACCTGATGGACGCCCGCGGCATCAAGGCCGACGCGGCGCTTCGCGGCGGCCTGCACGGGCTCCAGCTCGTCGCCCAGTACAAGTGGGGGAAGTTCGGCTACCGGGACGGCCGCTACGTCCAGCTCCGGGAAGCCGACTACGCCATCTGAACTCCTGGCCGGCCGAGCGCCACCCTTAGATACCGGCGGCGTCTAGCGCCGGTGCGTGCCTTTAATCCCCGGCCGAGGCCCCCCTCGGGGGACGATGAGAGACCGGAGAACCCGGGCGCGGTACATCCGGCGGCGTTACCGCCAGGACTGACGGCCCGAACCGTCCGCGTAGCGGCCGTAAGCCGCTCGACTGGCCGTCGAAAACCGCCCGATTGCGGTCGTAAACCGCGCGCCTCGTCGGCTTCCGCCGGCTTGGCAATCGGTGGCGACTTCGTCGCCACCCGCCCGGCACGAGGGTTTGCCGGCTGACGTGGCACACCGCCGAGGATGATGCCGGACGTTAGTGTTCCGGGCGCACATTTCACGGCCCAAACCCCAGCCACAGCGCTCGGCCGCTCAGGGCCGCAGGACCACCTTGATACAGTCGTCTTCCTTGTGGTTGAACGTCTCGTACAGCTCCGGCCCCTTCTCCAGGGGCGCGTCGTGGGTAACGACGAAAGAAGGGTCGACGTTGCCCGACTCGATCTGGTCCAGCAGCGGCCCGAGATACCGCTGGACGTGGGTCTGGCCGGTCTTGACCGTAATTCCCTTGTTCATCAGCGGCCCCATCGGGAAGTTGTCCGCGCGGCCGACGTAGACCCCGGGGACCGAGAGCGTCCCGCCCTTGCGACAGCACCGAATCGCCTCGCGCAGCACGGTCGGACGGTCGTCCTCCAGTTTCAGCCGCTGTTTCACCTGGTCGGAGGTCGCCACGACCCCGGTGCCGTGGGCGTCCGTCCCGACGGCGTCGATACAGCTGTCCGGGCCGCGCCCCCCGGTCAGGTCCATCAGGCGGTCGTAGACGTCCTCGTCCTCGTAGTCGATGGTCACCGCGTCGCCGTGCTCGCGGGCCATCTCCAGCCGTTCGGGAACCCGGTCGATGGCGACGACGCGGTCCGCCCCGAGCAGGTCGGCGCTCTGGATGGCGAACTGTCCGACCGGACCACACCCCCAGACTGCGACGGTGTCGTTCTCGTCGATGTCGGCGTTCTCGGCGGCCATGTGGCCCGTCGGGAAGATGTCCGAGAGGAACAGCACCTGCTCGTCGGTGAGGTCCGACTCGATTTTCACCGGCCCCACGTCAGCGTGGGGGACCCGGAGGTACTCGGCCTGTCCGCCGGCGTAGCCGCCCATCATGTGGGAGTAGCCAAAGAGGCCGGCCGGCGAGTGACCCATCACCTCGCGGGCGAGCTCGGCGTTCGGGTTGGTGTTGTCACACAGCGAGTACAGGTCGTTCTCGCAGAACCAGCAGGCGCCACAGCTGATAGTGAAGGGGACGACGACGCGGTCCCCCTCTTCTATGGTCTCGACCTCTTCGCCGACCTCGACGACCCGGCCCATCGGTTCGTGGCCCAGCACGTCGCCCTCCCGCATCGACGGCACTCTGCCGTGATAGAGGTGGAGGTCGGAGCCACAGATGGCGGTGGCCGTCACCTCGATGACGGCGTCCGTCGGGTTGACGACCTCCGGGCGGGGGACCTCCTCGACGCGGACGTCTTGCTTCCCGTGCCACGTGAGCGCTCTCATACGGTCTCACCTGACCCGCGGCCCGAGGGGTTCCGGTCGAGCGTCGGCACCTCGCCGGTCTCGACCAGGCTCTTGAACCGGTCCAGCGCGGCTCCCACAAGCGCCTCCGGCGCGATATCGAACTGTTCGAGGGCGGCGCTGCCGAGCGTCCCGCCCGGCGGGTCGAAGGCGACCGAGAGCGTGACAACGGTGCCCCGGTCCCCGGGCGCCTCCTCGAAGCGGACTGCCCCCTCGTTGGGCAGGACGGCGTCCGTCGGCGTCTCCCAGCGGACGACCTCGCCGGGCTCGTCGGCCACGACGCTGGTCTCCCAGCCGATGTTCTGGCCGTACGGCCCGTGGACCGTCCACCGGAACCGGTCCCTGTCGACTGGGCTCACGTCGGCGAAGTGCCCCAGTATCTCCGAGAAGGTCCCGGGGTCGCGCCACCGGTCGTAGACCTCGTCGGGCGTCCCGTCCACCGTTATCGAGCGGCGGACGGCCGTCTCGCGGGGCGCCGCTCGCTCGCTGTCGGTCCCGTCTGTGAACGCCCGCTTCACCCGGGACACACCGCCCAGGGCACTGAACACCAGGGCGCCGCCGCCCAGCGCCGTGGCCGCCCCGCGGCGGGAGCGCCGTCTGCGGCCGTGGTCGATCAGTGCGGCCCCGAGTACTAGCTGTCCGCCCCGTGTCAGTGTCTTCGGGAGCAGCTCGCGTTCGGCGCGCGTCCCGTCCCGGTGTCGCTCCTGTTCGTTCTGTGGTTCTGGTGTCGCCATTGGTGTGTCTCCCGCCGACTGCCGGCGATTTCGGGCGGCCACACGCGTGGCCCCGGGCTGGGAAAGGGCGGTTACGGGATTAGCGGTGCTGCCGGCGAATCAAGGCCCCTTATACGCGTCGCGTCGCCACCCTTTTTGTCCGTCTCACGCGACCCTCTCGGCATGACCGACGACACCGACCCCGGGTCGAACCTCAAGCAGTGGAAGGAGACGATGCAGGCCGAACACGAGGAGGCCATCCACAGTCCCGACCCGGACGAGGACCACCGCATCGAGGGCGTCTCGCAGGTCAGCTACCGCGTCTCCTTCGAGTACGACCCCGACAGCGGGTCACTGGAGCGGGCCGACCGGGAACAGGTCGACGAACTCGCGGACCCGGAACTGCTCTCCTGTGTCTGTGGCGTCCGCGGGATGACCCCCGAGGAGGCGACGGCCCACGTGGAGGCCGTCCGCGAGTAACGTCGTCATACTGGTCGGAAAGGCATTCGCGGGGGCGAATTCCGTCAGTTCGGTACAGCCACCAGTATCAGCCGGCCAGCCCGAGCAGGGCCTGCCCCTGCTGGAGCTCCTCGCCGACGGTCAGGCTGACATAGAGGATGGTAAACAGCGTTGCGTTGTACAGCCCGTGTATCAGCGACGGGACGACGATGTTGTCGGCGAACTCGTAGGCGACGCCGAAGACCGTCGCGGTGCCAAAGAGGATGGCCACGACGACCAGGTTGCCAAGCAGCGAACCGCCGACGAGGGCGACGATGTGCAGCGCCGCAAAGAAGAGGGAGGCGATGGCGATGCCCGGCACGCGGCTGAACCGCTCGCGGATGCGCCCCTGGACGACGCCCCGAAAGAGCAGTTCCTCGCCCGGGCCGATGAGGAGGACCGACGCCGGAATCAACAGCAAGAGCAGCTCCGGGTTCGTCTGTCCGAGCTCCGCGGCGGCGTTGTTCCCGGTCTGTATCGGCTCGCCCCGGACGTTCTGGACGACGGTCAGCACGACGCCCGAGAGCATCACCCAGACGATGGCCGCGGCGTAGCCCGCGAGGACGACACCGACCTGACGGAGGCTCGGCACCGAGACGGGGATTCCGAACGGCTCCCCGTCCCCACCGATGTTCAGCGCGTCCCGGACGCGCGGGGCGATGACCGGCCTGAGCTTGTAGTAACTCAGTGCGACACCGCCACAGCCGATGCCCTGGACGAACACGAGGCTGAGGACGAGGAAGGCAAAGCCCGAAAGCTCCGCCCCGGTGACGAGCCCGATACCGACGACCGTCAGGACGAGCAACGCGAACCCGAGTGCGAGTCCGCCGGCCCCGAGACTCAGCGCGGAGACCAGCGCGATAGCCGACTGGAGGCGGGGACGCTCGCGCGACGCGGTTGACATACCTATCCGTAGCAACGACGGCCTCAAAAGCCGTTCCCTCCGGCAGCCGTTCTCATACGGGTTATCGTAGATTAGTTCCGGATATCGCCGACCACGGGGTCGGCGAGTACCGGTAAATCGCTACACGAATCCGTATCACGCCGTCCGCTCGCCGGCCTCGACCGCCACGTCAAGCCAGTTCGCCTCGGGCGGGAGCGGACAGGAGAAGGTGTTGCTGTAGGCACAGAAGGGAGCGTAGGCGAGGTTGAAATCGAGCGTCACGGTGTCGCCGTCGGCCAGTTCCCCCTCGTGTTCGAGCTCCATGTACCGGCCCTTCGAGTAGGTCTGCTGGCCCGTGGTCTTGTCCCGGAACGGGACAAACAGCTGCCCGGGGTCGTCGCCGGCCTGCCGGTATCCCTGGAGGGTCGCGGTCTCGCCGTCGATATCGAACTCGAAGGTGACGACGTGGAGGTAGCGGACGACGCGGCCGTCGGTCGTCTCCATCTCCACGGGGTCGGGGTCGTCGTGGCTGGTCACCGCTGCCTCGACGCGGTAGGCCGGGTCGGGGTCGAAGTACGACAGCCCGTCGAAGTCGTCCCGTTCCTCGGGTGGTATCGGGGACTGGGGGTGGTCGGCGAAGAAGTCGTCCTTCTCGGCGCGGTTCCGGCGGAGCTGCTCGGCGTAGTCGTCGGTCATGCTCGCTCTATCCGGCCGAGCCGTTTCAGTGCGGCGGTGCTGTGTCCCGCTCGGACATACTGTCGCGGGGCTGGGACTAGTTCGCCCGGCGGGCTGACGGTGCCGGTGGCCATCACGACCGCTCGTCGTAGATGGCGTCGACTGCGGCCTCGAACTCCTGGTGGATGTTGCGGCGCTTCTTCTTCATCGACGGTGTCAGCAGGTCGTTGCGCGTGGTCCACTCCTCGGGGACCAGCTCGAAGGCCTTGATGCGTTCGGTGCGTTCGAGGTCGGCGTTGACCGCGTCGACGGCCGCCTGCACCCACCCGCGGACGGCCTCGTGGTCACACCGCGCCGCCGGATCCTCCGGCAGGTCGACCCCCTCCTTCGCTGCGAGGCGTTCTATCTCCTCGAAGTCGGGGACGACGAGCGCGCCGACGAACTTCCGGTCGTCGCCGACGACCAGTATCTGGTCGACCACGTCGACCGTCGCGAACCGGTCCTCGATGGGCTGGGGCGCGACGTTTTTCCCGGTCGAGAGGACCAGCAGCTGCTTGATGCGGTCATGATACACCAGAAAGCCGTCCCCGGTCTGTTCGACGACATCGCCGGTGCGAAACCAGCGACGGCCGTCCCGTTCGGTGAAGCCGCGTGTCGTCCCGCCGGGGTCGTTCCAGTACCCCTCGGTGACGTTCGGACCGTCGACGAGCAGTTCGCCCAGGCGGCCGCTGGCCTCGTCGAACTCCGTGGCGTCGACGACGCCCTCGTCGATGTAGGTGTCCAGTTCGGTCACGGGGTAGCCAAGCGTCCCCGGTCTGAGGTCCTCCGGCGGGTTGATGGCGACGACCGGCGCCGTCTCGGTGAGGCCGTACCCCTCGACGATGTCGACGCCCATCCCGATGAACGTCTCACACAGCGACTTCGAGAGGCTCCCGCCGCCGCTGACCATGAACTCCACCTCCCCGCCCAGCCCCTCACGGACTGTGCTGTAGACGAGGCGGTCGGCCAGCCCGTGCTGGAGTGACAGCGCGGCCCCGGGGTCGTCGGCCCGCGCGTACGCCCGAGCGACGCCGACCGCCCACTCGAAGATGCGTTCCTTTACCGTGGATTCGCCGGCCTGCTCGCGCATCCGCCGGAAGATGCGCTCGTAGACGCGGGGGACGCTTGCACCCATGTGCGGGCGCACCTGCCGGAGGTCGTCGGCGAGCGTATCCGGGCTCTCCGCGTAGCAGACGGTGACGCCAGAGGCGTACATGAAGAAGTGGCCCGCCAGCCGCTCGAAGACGTGCGCCAGCGGGAGGAAAGCGATAGAGCGCTTTCCGGCCGCGACCGTCGGGAGGTCGGGGTCCTTGTCCGGACGGGGACCCAGCCGCCGCCTGGTCTGGTTGACGTTCGCCCGGAAGTTCCGGTGGGTCAGCTTCACCCCTTTCGGCCGCCCGGTGGTGCCGGAGGTGTAGATGATGCTCGCGAGGTCGTCGACCGACCGGTCGGACAGCCACGACTCGTAGGCGCTGGCCTCGAAGGCCGCTTCGCCCCGGTCGTAGACCTCCGCGAGCGTGAGCACGTCCCCGCGGTCGGGCGCGCAGTCGTCCATCGTGACGACGGCGTCGAGGGAGAGGTCGTCCTCGACCGCCAGCACGCGATCCAGCTGGTCCTCGGTGCCCACGACCGCCAGCTCGGCGTCCGGGTCGTCGAGCAGGTACTGCACCTGCTGTTCCGAGGAGTCGGTGTACACTGTCGTCACGACGCCGCCGGCCGAAAGCACCGCGAAGTCAGCGAGCGCCCACTCCATCCGCGTCGACGCGAACAGCCCCACGCGGGTGTCGGCGGTCACGCCCAGGTCGTGGAAACCGGCGGCCAGATACCGCACCAGCTCGCCCAGCCGCTCGTAGCTGACGGCGCCGTACTCGCCGTCGGGCGGCCCCGGGAGAACCTCGCCGGTCAGCGAGCGGTCGTAGATGCCGCCCTTGTACCGCTGGGCGTCCCGGTCGGCGTTGCGCGCCGCCGTCGCCGCCAACAGTTCGCCGAGCGTGTCCATCTCGGTGACCGCGTCGTCGTAGGCGGCCTCCGCCTCGTACCAGCCAGGTGTCGCGCCCATTTTGTCGTTAGTTCACCGAGGATGGACAAGTAGGTAGTGGATGTTAACACACTACACGTTGGAAACCGTTTCAAAACCGGATAGCAACTGCCGGACCCGATAGCACCCCGACGTTCACTCGATGTGAATGTCCGTGCCCGCGTCCTCGGACGCCGTCACCGCAAACCGGACTTCCAGTACCCCGTTGTGGTAGCTCGCGGTCACCGCGTCCGGGTCGGTGTGGCTCGGGAGCGCGATCCGCTCGTCGACCCGCCGGCTCCGGTAGCTCATCCCGTCCCCGACCTCGTGTTCGCCGCTGAGGTGGAGGTAGTCGCCGTGGAGGCGAACCGAGAGGTCGTCCCGGTCGAAGCCGGGGAGGTCAGCGAGGACGACGAAGCCGTCGTCGGTCTCCTCGACGGAGACGCCGGCGTCCCACCCGCCGGCGTCGTACTGGGTCGGCTCTCTGGACCCGTCGTCGTGCTGGCCGTCGCCGAGTTGGCGACCCTGGGGACGCCACGCACCGAACATCTCCCGGCGCATCTGGTCGAAGAACCGGTCCATGCCGTCGAAGGGGTGTCGCTGTTCTCTCATAACAACCTTATATTAGTCGAGAGAGTATATAAACAGATATAGACGTGTGATAGCAGCTATCCGGCTGTGGCCACACCGCTTGCCGACACACCAACCGCGGGGCTTTTTCGCGTCGGGTGCCCACCGGCGAGTATGACAGACGGGTGGTTCGCCGACCTCGACCCCGACGACGAGGCCGCCGCGGCCGAACGCATCGCGAGCGGCCGGGCCGAGGCTCCCGACGACTGGCCCGCCACGGCCGTCGACGCGGGCTTCGCCGAAGATATCGACGACTACTACGACCGGCTCCACGCGGCGACGACGGCAGCCACCGAGGCGGCCGTCACCGAGCGCGAGACAGCCGACGACCAGCAGCTCGTCCACGCCGTCCGGGCGATGGCCGACTGCGAGCGCACCGCAAACGAGCTGGCCGAGCGGGTCGCCGAGTGGGGCAACAGTCGCTACGGCGAGGACGGCAGCGGCGTCGGTTTCGCCCGCCACGTCGCCGAGGGCGAACTGGGCGAGGGCGACGACCGCGGCGACCGCGGCGACCGGGCGCTCCGCGGGCTGGCCGAGCGGGTCGTGGCGGTAAGCGAGGAGGCCGACGGCCTGCGGGCGTACATCGAACGGACAGCGCCCGCCGTCGCGCCGAACCTCTCGATGCTGGCCGGCCCGGTCCTCGCGGCACGGCTCATCTCGCTTTCGGGCGGGCTGGAGTCGCTCGCGAAGCAACCCAGCGGCACCGTTCAGGTGCTGGGCGCGGAGGACGCCCTCTTTGCCCACCTCAGCGGGGGCGCGCCCTCTCCCAAGCACGGCATCATCTTCACCCACGAGTACGTCAGCGGCACCCGCCGCGAGGAGCGCGGGTCGGCCGCTCGCGCCCTCGCCGGGAAACTCGCTATCGCCGCCCGCATCGACCACTACAGCGGCGACCGCCGGCCCGACCTGCAGCGGGAGCTGGACGAGCGCATGGAGCGCATCCGCTCGCGCGGAGGTGACGGCGAGTGACGCCTCGGCTGCCCGACGGCGTCTCCCGCCACGGCTTCGGCGGGGAGACGAGCATCGCCACGCGGGGCCACCCCGAGTACGGCGAAGCGACAGACGGCGAGTACCGGCGCTGGGACCCCCACCGCTCGAAGCTCGGCGCGATGCTCGTCCTGGGGATGGAGACCGGGCTGGAAGCCGACCAGAAAACTCTGTATCTGGGCGCCGCCGCCGGGACGACCGTGAGTCACGTCGCCGACTTCGGCGGGCCGACCTACGCGGTCGAGTTCGCGCCACGGCCCACCCGGGAGCTGCTCGACGTGGCCGACCACCGGCCGAACCTCTTTCCGCTGCTCAAGGACGCGCGAAAGCCCGAAACGTACGCCCACGTTGTCGAGCCCGTTGACGTCATCGTCCAGGACGTGGCCACCCGCGGCCAGGCCCGCGTCGCGGCGCTGAACCGCCGGTTCCTCGACGGCGACGGCCGCCTGCTCGCTGCCATCAAGGCCCGCAGCGAGGACGTGACCGCCGACCCGGAAGACGTCTTCGAGGACGTGGTGACCGAACTGGCGGAAAGCTACGAGATTCTAGATACCGAGCGGCTCGACCCCTACCACGAGGACCATCTCGGCGTCGTGGCGCGGCCGCTGGAATAGGAAATCCAGCCCATGGCACCCCGTCACGCGGAACGTACTGTGTAACCAATTACCACGGGCGGGGCCGTTCCGGCTACGCCGGGTCCCGCAGGGAGTCACAGCTCCCGGGGCACCAACCGTTTCGGAGTTTCCAACGCTTCCTGGCCTGGGGACGCAAGGCTTTAGCGGGTCGATTGCGACGTTTTGGTCAATGGACGAGACGGGGTCTCCCGAGAACTTCACCCGGATGGGTACACTCGGTATCGAAGAGGAGTTCTACGTCGTAGACGAGCACGGCCGCCCCACGTCGGGAACGGACGAACTCGTCTACGAGGGCGAACCGCCGGAACTGCTCGAAGAGCGGCTGGACCACGAGCTGTTCAAATGCGTCATCGAGACGCAGACGCCGCTCATCGAGGACCCGGCCGGTGCCCGTGAGCAGTTGCTGGCGGTCCGTGAGGCCCTCGTGGAGTACGCCGACAGCGAGGGCTTTGGCGTCGCCGCAGCCGGGCTGCATCCGCTCGCGAAGTGGCGCGAACTCGAACACGCGGAGAAACCCCGGTATCGCGCCCAGCTGGACCGCATCCAGTACCCCCAGCACCGAAACACGACGGCGGGCCTGCACGTCCACGTCGGCGTGGACGACCCCGACAAGGCGGTGTGGGTGGCAAACGAGTTGCGCTGGCACGTCCCGGTCATGCTGGCGCTGTCGGCCAACTCGCCGTACTGGAACGGCTTCGACACCGGGCTCCAGTCGGCCAGAGCGAAGATATTCGAGGCGCTCCCCAACACCGGCATTCCGACGGCCTTCGAGGACTACGCGGCCTTCGAGGCCTACGAGCGGCGGATGGTCGAACACGGGAGTATCGACGACCGCGGCGAGCTGTGGTTCGACGTGCGGCCCCACTCGGGCCATGGCACCGTCGAGGTGCGGGCCCCGGACGGCCAGGCCGACCCCGAGCGCGTGCTCGCCTTTGTCGAGTACGTCCACGCGCTCGTCGAAGACCTCGCAGCGCGCTACGAGGACGGCGAGTCGGGGACGGACCTGCGCCGGGAGCTGCTCGACGAGAACAAGTGGCGTGCGATTCGCCACGGCCAGTCCGCGTCGTTGCTGACCAGGGCCGGCGACGACACGCTGTCGCTGGGGGAGATAGTCGAGGCCGAGTGCGACCGCCTGGGCATCGACGGAATCGCACGGCTGTTCGAGGCCGAAAGCGGCGCGGAGAAACAGCGCCGGCTCCGAACGGATGCGGGCGTCCCGGCGCTCGCTGGTGCGCTCGAACTCCAGTACTAAAAGGCCGCGGCGACTGCGGCGACGAAAGCTCTGGCTGCCACTACCTCCCCTCCCGCTGAGTCGTGTTCCCCATTCGCATGTCGCGTTGCGGACCGACAGCGGCGCCGTCCCCAAACGGCGGCCACATTGATTGTCGGACACCGAGCGTCGACGGTACGGCTCTGCCCGGCAACACGTACTCGTACCGAGTGTGTCAATAAAATACCAGAGGGTCACTCTCACACGCGATAGCAGCCCCCGAATTCCGGGGTTGTTTAAGTGTCTCTCCGAGCGAGAGACAACGGCGGACGCTCGTCCGCCAGACACGGCGACGTATCGGCGTCACCGGCCTGCTCTCGGCCTCGGTATCTCCCCGAGCCAAGGTTTTTATCCGCCTACCGCTTTCGTCCCCACAGAGACAACACATGTCTGCAGACGAGCCGGAGGACGAGGGCGACGCCCTCGACGACGCCGATGACGTACGGAATCGCCTGGAACAGGAGGCAGACCGGGCCGTCGAACAGTTCGACGAAGGCATCGTGGACATGCTCGCGTGGGTGCTCGACACCGAGACGCGGGCTCGCATCTACGTGGCCCTCCGCCAGCACTCGGGGAGTACGAGCGACGAACTCGCCGACCTGACGGGGCTGTACCCCAGCACCGTCCGGGAGGCCCTGGCCGCGCTCCACGAGGAGGGGAAGGTGACCCGGGAGAAACGCGAGAGCGACGGCGCCGGCAACAACCCCTACGAGTACAGCGCTATCGCGCCGAGTGAACTCGTAGAGACCGTCGTGGGCGACGTGCAGGCGGAGCTGAACACGGTGTTCAATCTGGACGCCCACCTCGGTGACGTCGGCTCGACCGACGACGCGGACGAACCGGTCACCATCTCGGTCGAAGACGCGACCGACGACGAGTAGCCGTGGTACCGGTCGACGGCGGCGCTGTGTGACGAGCTACCGCGGGGTGCCCGAGACGACATTACTAAATCGGGCGCTGCCATTAGCGCGGATATGAACGTGGCGTTGGGGGGGACGTTCGACCCCGTCCACGACGGACACCGGGCGCTGTTCGAGCGCGCCTTCGAACTCGGGGACGTAACTGTGGGACTCACCAGCGACGACCTCGCCCCGAACACCCGACAGGACGAACGCCACATCCGCTCGTTCGACGAGCGCCGCGCCGACCTCGCGGCCGAACTGGAACGGGTGGCCGAGACGCACGGCCGCTCGTGGGACATCCGCGAGCTGGCCGAACCCACCGGTATCGCGACCGAACCGCAGTTCGACACTCTCGTCGTCTCGCCCGAGACCGAGACCGGCGGCAAGCGAATCAACGAGATACGCCGCGAGCGCGGGCTCGACCCACTGGAACTGGAGGTCGTCCCCCACGTGCGGGCCGACGACGGCGACATCATCTCCTCGACCCGTATCGTCAACGGGGAGATAGACGAGTACGGCAACCTCACCCCCGAGCGCGACGGCCGCGAACAGTCGACGTGAGGCTGTCGGCCCGCGTTCTCACACCGTCCGCGAGGCCCCCTGTGCTACCAGTCCGGGGCGTCCAGCCCGACCCGCTCGATGAGTTCCTTCCAGCGCTGCTGGATGGTCAGCCGCGAGACCCCGGCGGCGTCGGCAACGGCCGTCTGGGAGCGCTCCTCGCCGGCGACAAGCGCGCCGACGTAGATGCTCGCCGCCATCGACGCCCGCTTCGACCGGTCCTCGTCGGGCAGCGTCGAGAGAAACAGGTCCACCGCGTGCGAGCGCGCCTGCGTCCCCAGGTCCAGCGTCTCCGCCGTGGCCTCTATCTCGCCCAGCCACTCGTCCTGTTCGATCCGGTCGCTCGCGCGGTACATACCCGAAGGTGGACCCCGGGGACCGTAAACACTCGCCCGCAAGCGAAGGGTTCTTGATTACCTCGTGGAAACGAGGAAGTGAGCGCGGGTTGCCGAGCCAGGCCAA
Organism: Haloarcula sediminis; assembly: GCF_035656455.1. NCBI lineage: Archaea > Methanobacteriati > Methanobacteriota > Halobacteria > Halobacteriales > Haloarculaceae > Haloarcula > Haloarcula sediminis. The sequence continues at coordinate 110,269 of NZ_JAYMGA010000001.1, forward strand.
AGGCGTAGCGCTTAGGACGCTATCCCGTAGGGGTCCGCCGGTTCGAATCCGGTCCCGCGCATGAGCGAACGAGGTGAGCGAAGAGCAGGACTGATTCGAACTCTGGAAGTCGCAGCGGCCGAACGGTGTGAGGCCGACCGTCTTCCTCCGGTTCGAATCCGGTCCCGCGCATAGCGAGGCGCGAACGGAGTGAGCGCCTCGAAAAGACGAACGGCGAGCGACGCGAGCCGTGAGTCTCCGCGAAGAACCTGTGAGCGGTGAGTGCGTAAATGGTGGTTGCGGTCGTATCGCTATCGCCGGTATCTCCTGTAGACCTACTCCATACACATCACACGTGTTGTAGAAAACGACTTGTGTTCCAAGTATGTGAGAAATCTCACGGTTTTTATTACGACTGTGGGTGTCCTCTACCGTATGACGGAGTTCCAGTCCTTACTGGGAATCGACATGGACGCGGCTGAGATCGACGACGTGTTGACGCAGGTCGGCGTCGGAGTGCTCTCGATGAGTGCCGAGGGAGTGCCGTATGGGGTGCCGCTGTCGTTCGGGTACAACGGCGACGACAGGCTGTACTTCGTGTTCCTCGGTGCCAGCGGCGAGCTCCGGAAAGAGATGTACGCCGAACAGGCCGACACGGCGAGCTTTACCGCCTTCGATGTCGACCCTGACGGCTCCTGGCAGAGCGTCATCGTCTCCGGACCGCTTGAGCGAATCACGATCGACGAGTGGGACGCGGCACGTCGGGCCATGGCCGACAATGCGTATCAGTCGAATCTCCTCTCGGAGTACGAACTTCAGGAAAACCCCAACGTGTGGGCGCTCTCGATTCAGGAGTGGTCCGGCCGTGCGGTCGGGAAACAGTGACTGTGATGTGTGGGGAAAGAGCCACACGGCTGTCGAGACGTAATCGCCGGTCACTGGCTCCGGCCACCCGGGACGGGGCCCGGGCGGCTGTCTGCGACGCTACCGGTGTGTGAAGATGACCACGCGGTCGTCGTGGATGGCGGTACACAGGTCCATCTCGAAGTCCAGGTTCAGCGATGTCGGCGGGTCCTTGCAGACGACCATGTCGTCGAACGGTTGCTCACAGGCGGGGCAGGCGACGGCCGTCGTGTTCTGGTAGGACTTGATGGCCTCGTTGTCCTCGCGGGGGGTCAGCGAGGAGACGATTTCGTCGAAATCTTCCATACCGACACTCCCGGCCGGTGTCGCTTAAATTCTGGGTCATAGTCGCTTTCGACGTGCCCCGGCGAGCGAAGTTAGCCACGAGCTCACAGCCGACCGGTGCGTTAAAGTCCGGTTGCAGTAACTCAAACTAGCATGGAACGGTCCCCAGAGACGAGACGCTTCATTTTGGTCGCGGGTACGACGGAGACGGCCCGTCGGGACGGGATAAGCGCCGCCGGCGCGGACCCGGACCTGCTCTCGACGACGCCCGCGGCCGACGCGGAGTTGCTCACCTACGGTCGGCCGGTCCGGACGGAGACGGTCCCGGTGAGCCCGAGCGGCTGTCCCACGCCGGCGCTGGTGACACGCGCAGTGCGGGAACTGCTCGGCTTCGAGGTCACCGTGGTCGACGGCGGGCTGGCCGAACCCACGGCCGCACCCACGGTCTCGGTCGGCGCCGGCGTCGGTCGTGACATCGGGGAGCAGGACCCGGTGCCGACGGCCTACGGGGCCTTCGAGGCGGCCCGGCAGTTCGGTCGGACGCTCCCGACCGACGAGCTGTGGCTGGCCGAGACGGTCCCCGGCGGGACGACGACGGCACTGGGCGTGTTGCGGGCGCTGGGGGAGGACGGGATGGTTTCCTCGTCGCTGCCGTCAAACCCCATCGAGCGGAAGGAAGAGGCTGTCAGCGAGGGGCTCTCGGCGAGCTCGATGGGCCCGGGTGACGCGGCCGGCGAGCCAAAGCGGGCGGTCCGTCGGATGGGCGACCCCGTTCTGGCGACGCTCGCGGGGCTCACCGCCGGCGCCGTCGAGACCGACACCGCCGTGACGCTCGCCGGTGGGACACAGCAACTCGCAGTGGCGGCGCTCGTGCGGGCGGGCGGCTACGAGGGGCGGCTCGGGCTGGCGGCGACGAGCTACGTCGCCGACGACGCTACGGCGGACCTCCGGGCCGGCGCGGCTGCCCTCGACTTGGACCTGACTGTCACCGACCCCGGCTTCGGCGCGAGCGACCACATCGCAATGGAGCGGTTCGTCGCCGGCGAGGCCAAGGAGGGTGTCGGCATGGGCGGGGCGTTGGCGCTTGCCGACCGCGCCGGCGTCGGCATGGCCGACGTCCGCGAGCGGTTCGGGGCCGTGTACGACGACTTGCTCGGCGACCCGGCGAGCGACACCACGGCGCCCCAGTCCGGCGCCGGGTCCCGATGAGGGGCGTCGTCCTCGGGGGGACGGCCTCCGGCGTCGGCAAGACCGTGGCGACGCTGGCCACGCTCCGGGCACTCGACGCGGCGGGCTACGACCCCCAGCCGGCCAAGGCCGGGCCGGACTTCATCGACCCGAGCCACCACACGGCTGTCGTGGGCAAACCGTCGCGGTCGCTGGACCCGTGGCTGGCCGGCGAGGACGGCACCCTTCGGACCTACCACCGCGGCGAGGGCGATATCTGTGTCGTCGAAGGGATGATGGGCCTGTACGACGGGACGAAGGTGTCGACGGCTCGCGTGGCCGAGGTGCTCGACCTCCCTGTCGTCCTCGTGGTCGACGCCAAGGCGGGAATGCAAAGCGTCGGCGCGACGGCCCTGGGGTTCAGGGAGTACGCCGCTCACGCCGGCGTCGACATCGATGTCGCCGGCGTCATCGCACAGCGTGCCCACGGCGGCCGCCACGCCGACGGCATCCGCGAGGCCCTGCCCGACGAAATCGCCTATCTCGGGCGGGTGCCGCCGACACCGGACCTAGAGATACCCGACCGGCACCTCGGCCTGGAGATGGGTACGGAGTCGCCCCTCGACGCCGGCGCGCTCGACGCGGCGGCCGAGGCTATCGACGCCGAGGCCATCGCCGACATCGCGCGTGAACCGCCGGCGGCGGCCCCCGAGCGCCCGTTCGACGCCGGTGACTCGGCCGACACCCACACGCTCGCCGTCGCCAGCGACGCGGCCTTTTGCTTTCGCTACCCCGCACTTCGTGACCGCTTCGAGGGTCGCATCGAGCCGTTCTCGCCGCTGGCCGGGGACCCGGTGCCCGAGGTCGACGCCGTCTACCTCCCCGGCGGCTATCCGGAGCTGCACGCCGAGACGCTCTCCGGGTCCGCGACGCTGGACGACCTCGCGGCAAGGGCGGCCGAGGGGCTACCGGTCTACGGCGAGTGTGGGGGGCTGATGGCGCTCTCGGAGTCGCTGACGACTGTCGAGGGCGACAGCTACGACATGGCTGGCGTCCTCCCGGCGACCGTCGAGATGCGCGAGCGCTACCAGGCACTGGACCACGTGGAACTGACCGCCAGCCGGGACTCGTCGGTCGCGCCCGCGGGGAGCCGGCGGCGGGGCCACGAGTTTCACTACTCGGCGGCGACCGTCGACGGGGACGCGAGCTTCGCGTTCGACGTCGAGCGGGGCGACGGTATCGACGGCGACCACGACGGGCTGACCGAGTACGCCACCGTGGGCACGTACTGTCACGCCCACCCGGCAAGCGGTGCCTTCGACGATCTGTTGTCAGGATGACCCGTCGGGCGGCGTGAGAGCACCGTCAGACGCGGCGCTGACGGGCGGCTGACTGCCCGGAAGGTTTTTTCCTGCTTGCCGTCGTGATACGAACAATGAACGAGTTGCGCGACCTCTCCGAGGGACTGGTCGCAGATGTCGACGCCGTCTTCCTCTTCTCGCCGAGCATGAGCGACTTCGAACCGCTCGAAGCGGCCGACGGTACCGTGGTCGTGGTCGGACCGGAGAACACCGTCGACGCCGACAAGTTCGTCGAGTTACCCATCGACTTCACCGACCTTGAGGGGCGTATCCGCTTTGGCATCGAGGGGGCGCTGGAACAGGAACTCGTCGAGGAAGGCGACGAGGTGGCCTGCGTGAGCGACTTCATGACCGGGACGGCCAACGCCGTGGCCCGCATCCAGACCAACGAGTTCTCCCCCTCGGGCGTCTACGACCTCTTTGTCAACTCCCGGGCCGAACCCGGTGTCGTCCGGGACGTCTTCGAGGTGGCCATCGAGCTGGGCAAGAAAGGTCAGAAGGGCAAGCCCGTCGGCGCCCTCTTCGTCGTGGGCGACGCCGGCAAGGTGATGAACAAGTCCCGGCCCCTGTCGTACAACCCCTTCGAGAAGTCCCACGTCCACGTCGGCGACCCGATTGTCAACGTCATGCTGAAGGAGTTCTCGCGGCTCGACGGCGCCTTCGTCATCTCCGACGCCGGGAAGATCGTCTCCGCGTACCGCTATCTCGAACCCTCCGCCGAGGGCGTGGACATCCCGAAGGGGCTGGGCGCCCGACACATGGCCGGCGGGGCCATCACCCGCGACACGAACGCGACGGCTATCGTCCTCTCGGAGAGCGACGGGCTGGTACGCGCGTTCAAGGGCGGGGAACTCGTCATGGAAATCGACCCCGAGGAGTACTGACAATGCAGTCCGTATCCGACTGGCCGGACATCGTCCGGACGCTGTTTTCCCCGCAGGGGACCTTCGTCGTCTCCCTTATCGTCCTGGGTGTCGGCCTGCTTGCCGGTTTCATCGTCTGGCGGGCGGCCCGCCAGTTCATGGAGGAGATGGGGGTTCCCGAGGCCGTCGAGGGGACGCCGTTCGAGCGGACTGCCCGAAGCCTTGGGACCTCGACGGTCGGTATCGTCTCGAACCTGGCCGCGCTGTTTGTCTACATCATCGCCATCACTGTCGCGCTGAACATCGCCCAGCTCGTCCAGCCACAGGCGTACTGGACCCGATTTACCGCCTTCCTCCCGAATCTCTTTATCGCCGTCTTCGCCATCATCATCGGCCTCATCGCCGGCGACAAGGCGAAACTGGTCGTCTCAGAAAAGCTGCGGAGCGTCAAGCTACCCGAGGCGACGGTCCTCCCCGAACTCGTCAAGTACAGCATCTTCTATCTCGCGGTTCTCATCGCGCTTGGCCAGCTCGGGGTCGCGACCCTCGCCTTGCTCATTCTGCTTGCGGCGTACTCCTTCGGGCTCGTCTTTCTCACCGGGCTGGCGCTGAAAGACCTGCTCGCGGCCGCCGCCGCCGGGCTCTACCTGTTGCTCACCGAGCCCTACAGCATCGGCGACGAGGTCGTCATCGACGACCAGCGCGGCATCGTCCAGGAAGTGGACATGTTCGTCACACACGTCGAAAGCGACGGGAAAGAGCACATCATCCCGAATCAGCAGGTGATGCAAAGCGGGATGGTCCGCGTGCGGGACTAGTCCCCGCCGCTGCTGACCGGTTCCGCCGGCACTCCGGCGACCGTCGTCCCGGGTGGGACGTCCTTGACGACCAGCGAGTTCGCCGCGACCTGGGCGTCCGCGCCGATCTCGACCCCCGGGAGGACGATAGCGCCCGCGCCTATCATCGCCCGCTCGCCGACGACCACATCGCCGGTGCGGTACTCGTCCTGTAAGAACTCGTGACAGAGCAGCGTCGCGTCGTAGCCGATTATCGCGTCGGCCCCGACGGTGATGCGTTCGGGCCAGAACACGTCCGGCGTCGATTCGAGCCCCCAGGCGACGCCGTCGCCGACGGAGACACCGAGACGACCCAGGAGCCAGTTCTTGAGCCGGAGACTCGGGGAGATACGACAGACGAGGATGACGACGTAGTTCACCATCACCCGCAGCCGTCCTTTCCCATCCGGCCACGGGAACAGCGAGTTGCGCGGGCCGGGCGTTGCGACGCGGTCCAGCCGGTCGTGTCGCCGCTCCGTCTCGCTGTCTGGTTCTGTCGCGTCGCTCACGCCCGTCGGTACGACGGCGACTGCCTTGAACGCCCCGCTAGCCACTGCCAGTCCACCCTGCAGAGGCAGGCGCGCTGTTTACACTCATCCCATGCGAACGCCGAACCGTCATGTCACTTGGAGAGACAGTAGAGAAAATCGAGAGCCTGAGCGACGAGCAACGCGAGTGCATCGAGAACTGCAACGAGGCCACCGAGGTGTGTGAGTGGTGTGCCGACGAGTGTCTCGGTGACGCCGACATGGAAGCGTGCGCCCGCCTCTGTCGGGACGTCGCCGACCTCACGTCGCTGCACGCCCGGTTTATGGCCCGTGGCTCGGCGTACAGCGCCACGCTCGCAGAGGCCTGTGCAGAGGCGTGTGAGGCCTGTGCCGAGGAGTGTGCCACCCACGATGCCGACCACTGTCAGGTCTGTGCCGACGTGTTACAGGAGTGTGCCGAAAGCTGCCGGCAGATGGCGAACGCGTAAAACGGGACCTACTGCGAGTCGCGGATCTCGTCCATATGGTCGATGCGCTGCTGGACGAGGTCGGGCTTGCCGATGTCGTGGCGCACGCGCAGGCCCTCGGTCCCGGCCCGCTCCAGCGCGCCCTCGGCGATCGCCTCGGCTTCGGTGATGCTGTCTGCGATACCGACCACGGCGTACGAGCGGGAGGTCGTGGTGTAGACGCCGTCCTCGCGGTCGTCGACGGAGGCGTAAAACAGCAGGGCGTCGCCGGCGTTGGTGGCGTCGATGGTGACCTCGGCGCCGGCCTCGGGGTCGGTCGGGTAGCCGTCTGGGACGGCGTACTTACAGACCGTCGCTTTGGGCTGGAAGGAAAGCTGTGGAATCGAGCGCTCCTCGCGGGCGGCCACGAGCACGTCGAGGAAGTCCGTGTTGAGCACGGGGAGGGTGTTCATCGCCTCGGGGTCGCCAAAGCGGGCGTTGAACTCCACGACGCGGGGGCCGGTCTCGGTCAGCATGAACTGGCCGTACAGCACGCCCTTGTAGCCGTCCAGGGCGTCCACGGTCGCGCGGAGCACGTCGACGGCCGCGTCGTAGTCGTCCTCGGTCATGAACGGGAGTTCGAGGCTGGCGTCGGAGTAGCTCCCCATCCCGCCGGTGTTGGGCCCCTCGTCGCCCTCGTAGGCGCGCTTGTGGTCCTGCACGGCGGGAGTCACGCGAAGCTGGCCGTTGGCGACGAAGGCCTGGACGGTGAACTCCTCGCCGACGAGGCGCTCTTCGAGGACAACGCGGTCGTAGTCCGAGTCGCGGAGGTACGCCTTTGCCTCCTCGGCGGTGCACTGGTCGCCGATGACCCGGACCCCTTTCCCGCCGGTGAGGCCGGCGGGCTTGACGGCCAGATCGCCGTCGTACTCGTCGATGTAGTCACAGGCGGCCTCCATGTCGTCGAACGTCTCGAAGTCGGGACAGCCGGGGATATCGTGTTCGGCCATGAAGCGGCGCTGGAAGGCCTTGTCCGTCTCGATGCGGGCCTCCTCGGCCTGGGGGCCGAACGCGTAGATGCCGGCCTCGTCGAGCGCGTCGGCGACGCCGGCCGCCAGCGGGGCCTCCGGGCCGACGACGGCGAGCGTTGCGCCGACCTCCTCGGCGTACTCGGTGACGGCCTGTGGGTTGGTCGTCTCCAGCGTCTCGAACCCGACGGCCAGGTCGACGATGCCCGGGTTGCGGTTGCCGGCACAGGCGTAGAGGTCGGCGTCCGAATCGGCGAGCGCACGCGCGACGGCGTGTTCCCGGCCGCCGCCGCCCACGAGCAGCACTGTCTCTGTCATACCTCAAGGCCTGATTGGCTCGGACGTAAGTATTGTCTTTCCGTGGCTCAGTGACCGCTGTCAGACGGCTACTCCAGCAGGGCCAGCCGGACGGCGTCGGACATGCCCGCGACCCGGGCTGCGTGCTCCCAGGACTCCTCCCGGATGCCGTTGGTGACGTAGGCGAACCCGACGCCAAGCTCCGGGTCGCCCCAGCCGAAGACGCTCCCGAGGCCGGCGTGGCCGAACATCCGCTCGCGGCTGAGCGAGCCGAACATGTCGTTTGCCAGCCCGCCGGTCCAGAAGCCAAGCCCGTATCGGGCCGGCCGGGAGAGCGTGCCGTCCGACTCGGTCTCAGCGTGCGTTTCCGTCGCCAGGTCGACCGTCGCTTCGTCCAGCAGCCGCGTCCCGTCGAGTTCGCCACCGTTGGCCATACAGGCGTAGAACCGCGCCATGTCCCCGGCGGTCCCGATGCCGTTCGCGGCGGGGATGACGGCCCGGCGGATGGCCTCGCTGTTGAACGCCGCCGCCGACTCCGACGCCGGGTCCCCGAGCCCCTCGCCCGGGTCGCGACAGCGGTCGAACACCTCGAACCCGGAGAGGGTGGCCACGTCGTCGTCCTCCTCGGGCCCGAGCCCGATAGACGTCCGGTCCATCCCCAGGGGCTCGAAGACGTTCTCGCCGACGTACTCGTCGACGTGCTGGCCGCTGAGTCGACGGACGAGCTCGCCGACGAGCCAGCCGTAGTTGAGCGTGTGATACGCCGGCTGCTCGCCGGGCTCGAAGACGGGGTCGATGTCCTCCATCGCCTGGACGACGGCGTCCCAGTCGCCCCACTGCTCGGCTCGGTCGTCGAACTCGCCGTACGGGATACCGGCGGTGTGGCTGAGCACGTGCCGGATGGTGATGTCGGCCTTCCGCGTGCCCTCGTCGGCGAACGCCGGCCAGTGCTCGACGACCGGGTCGTCGTATTCGGCTTTCCCGTCCTCGATGAGCTGGTGCAGTCCGACCCCGGCGTACGGTTTCGTACACGAGAAGATGACGTGGCGCGTCGTCGGTGTGGTCTCGTCGCCGTCAGGGCCGGTCGTCCCGCCCGCGAAGTCGACGACGGAGTCGCCGTCGACGTAGACGGCCAGCTGGGCCCCGTGGTGGAGGCCGGCGTCGAGTTGCCGGTCGAACGCCGCGCGGAGGCGCTGTCGGTCGTGGTCGGTAATCTCTGGCATACGTCGGAGACGAACGAACGTTCGTCATATATAATTTGTTATATAATGGTTGAAGATAGGGTCCGGCCGCGCGCCGCGTTCCGCGCGGAGGGCCCGACGCGGCTCGGCCGGCACTGTCGTCTCGTCCGACGGTTCGTCCGACCCCTTTTGAGGCCGGCCCACCGAGAGACCGGTATGAGCGACCCCACAGCCCGGAATCGACTTGACGAGGCCGAGAGCCCGTATCTCCGCCAGCACGCCGACAACCCGGTCAACTGGCAGCCCTGGGACGAGCAGGCCTTAGAGGCCGCAAAGGAGCGTGACGTGCCCATCTTCCTCTCTATTGGCTATGCCGCCTGTCACTGGTGTCACGTCATGGAGGAGGAGAGCTTCCAGGACGAGGCCGTCGCCGAGCAACTGAACGAGAACTTCGTCCCCATCAAGGTCGACCGAGAGGAGCGGCCCGACCTGGACAGCGTCTACATGAGCATCTGCCAGCAGGTCACCGGCGGCGGCGGGTGGCCGCTGTCGGCCTGGCTCACGCCCGACGGGAAGCCCTTCTACGTGGGGACGTACTTCCCGCCCGAGGAGAAGCGCGGCCAGCCCGGATTCTCGGAACTGCTCGACCGCCTCTCACACTCTTGGTCGGACCCCGAGCAACGCGAGGAGATGGAGAACCGCGCCCGGCAGTGGACCGACGCCATCGAGAGCGACCTCGAAGACGTGGGTGAACCCGGCGACCCCGCCGACGACCTCGTACAGACGGCGGCGACCGTCGCCCACCGGGGCGCCGACCGCGACCACGGCGGCTGGGGGTCGGGCGGGCCGAAATTCCCCCAGACCGGGCGGATTCACGCCTTACTTCGGGCACACGCCGATGGCGGCGAGGAGGACTACCTGACCGTCGTCGAACAGACGCTCAACGCGATGGCCGACCGCGGGCTCTACGACCACGTCGGCGGCGGTTTCCACCGCTACTCGACGGACATGCAGTGGGCGGTCCCCCACTTCGAGAAGATGCTGTACGACAACGCCGAGATACCCCGCGCCTTCCTCGCCGGCTACCAGGCTACCGGCAACGAACGCTACGCCTCGGTCGTCCGCGAGACGTTCGACTTCGTCCAGCGCGAACTCCAGCACGACGACGGGGGCTTTTTCAGCACGCTCGATGCGGTGAGCCGGCCTCCCGGGAGCGACGAAAACGCCGACACCGAGGAGGGCGCCTTCTACGTCTGGACGCCCGAGCAGGTCCACGACGCCGTGAGCGATGACAAGGCGGCCGACATCTTCTGCGAGTACTTCGGCGTCACGGGGAGCGGGAACTTCGAGGGGGCGACGGTGCTTGGCGTCCGCAAGCCAATCGAGGTGCTCGCCGAGGAGTACGAACTGAGCGAGGCGGAACTGACCGAGAAGCTCCGGGTGGCCCTGAACGAGGCCTTCGAGGCACGCGAGTCCCGGCCCCGACCAGCCCGCGACGAGAAGGTCCTGGCCGGCTGGAACGGGCTGATGATATCCGCCCTCGCGGAGGGCGCTATCGTCCTCGACGACGGCTACGCCGACGTGGCCGCCGACGCAATGGGGTTCGTCCGCGAGCACCTCTGGGACGAGTCGGAAAACCGCCTCTCGCGCCGCTTCAAGGACGGCGATGTGGCTATCGACGGCTATCTGGAGGACTACGCCTTCCTCGGGCGGGGCGCGTTCGACCTCTATCAGGCCACCGGCGACGTCGAGTACCTGGACTTCGCGCTGGATCTTGCCGACGCCGTCGTCGCGGCCTTCTGGGACAGCGAGGCGGGGACACTGTATTTCACCCCGACCGGCGGCGAGTCGCTGGTCGCCCGGCCACAGGAGCTGGGCGACCAGTCCACCCCCTCCAGTACGGGCGTCGCGGTGTCGCTGCTGTTGGAGCTGTCCCACTTCAGCGACGGCGACCGCTTTGCCGACGTGGCCGAGCGGGTCGTCCGGAGCCACGCCGACCGCGTCTCCGCGAACCCGCTGCAACACGCCTCGCTCACCCTGGCCACCGACACCTACGAACAGGGCTCGCTCGAACTCACGCTCGTCTGTGACCCGACTGACCCGCCCGCCGACTGGACCGAGACCCTCGCCGACCGCTACGTCCCGAGGCGCCTGCTGGCCTGGCGGCCCGACGACGGTCTGGACTCGTGGCTCGACACGCTCGACCTGCCCGACGCGCCGCCCATCTGGGCCGGCCGCGACGCCGCCGACGGCGAGCCGACGGTGTACGCCTGCCGGAACTTCGCCTGCTCGCCGCCCCGACACGACCTCGGCGAGGCGCTCGACTGGGGACAGGACTAACCGCTTCGTTCGCTCCCGGGACCGACTGTGGTCCGCCGTCACAGCCCGGTCGTACCCGAGTCTCAGTAGTGTTTGAACAGCAGCCCTCTGACGTCGTCTTTGGTCCGGACCGTCTCCGTCGTCCCGTCGGGGAGGTCGACCTCGTACGGCTCGTCGCCGCCGCCCTCCCGCCACTTGTCATCGTGGTCGGTGAGCAACTGGTTGGCCGCCGAGAGAATCGAGCCCGGGCCGTCGGTGTTTGGCGTCGGCCCGGAGCCGCCGTCGTCGCTCGCGCCGTCCGAAGCAGTGTCCGCGTCGTCGGCTGGCGGCTCCTCGCTGTCGGCTGCCGCGTCGTCGGGTTCGCTGTCCGCGCCACTGCTCTCCGCGTCGTCGGCCCCGGAGTCGCTGCGTTCCGCGCCGCCAGTGTCGCTGCTCGCCGGCTCGCCGTCCTCAACGGCCGCGAGCCGGGCCGCAAACTCCGCGACGCCCAGCGTCGAGAGCAGCTCCCCCCGCATGGTCTCCGCGTCGATCCCGCTTCCGGGCACCCCCTCGACGTCGGTCGCGACCGCCTGGAGGTCCTGGAACTCGGCCGTGGCGATTCGCTCGTGGGCCACGTCGCCTCGCTGCTCGGGGGGCGTGTACGTATCGAGGAGATACTGGACGACATCCGTCGTCCGTATGTGACCGTACGTGTCGATGTACGCCGCTTCGAGCTCCTCTCGCATATCCGCCAGTCGCTCACGCTGTGTCTCGGTGACCGTGATCTCGGGCATTAGTAGCCAAGTTTCTATTCCCCAGCATGGTGTACTTTGCCCCCACTGCGCGGCGATACGCCCCTCTTTTGCAGGTCAGTGGTCCCCCATCCGCGAGCTGTCAGCTGTCGGCGAACTCGACATCGGTGATCTCGAAGCGGGCGCCCCCGTCGGCGCTCTCCGTCACGTCGATGTCCCACCCGTGGGCCTCGGCGACCTGCTTGACGATGTTCAACCCGAAGCCGGTGCCCCGGTCGCTCGTCGAATAGCCGACCCGAAAGACCCGTTCACGCTCGCTCTCTGGGATTCCCGGCCCGTCGTCTGCCACGTAGAAGCCGTCGTCGAGACGCCCGACAGTGAGCGAGACTCCCGAATCGTGGCCGACGGCGTCGGCGGACCGGGACTGGTCGCTCGTCGGTCCGCGCGCGACAGCGTCGGTGCCCTCCGGCTGACGGCTCGCGGCGCTGTGCTCGACAGCGTTCACAAAGAGGTTCTCGAAGAGGTGTCTGAGCCCTGATTCGTCCGCGACGATGGTCGCGTCCGTCGTCACCGAGAGGGTCCCTTCGGACAGACCGGTCGCCCGGGCACTCGCCGTCGCGAGGGGGGCGAGCCCGACCGGCCCCGGCTCCGTCTCGCCGTGGCGCGCCAGGTTCACCAGGTCGTCCATCAGTTGCTCCATCCGGTCGACGGTGCGGCGACACCGTTCGAGTGACGCCCTGTCGTCGGTCTCGATGAGGTCGAGCGACGCGGACAGCGTCCGAAGCAGGTTCCGGAGGTCGTGGCTGACCACCGTGACTAACTCGTCGAGCCGGTCGCGCTGTCGCTTGAGTTCGCGTTCGCGTTCCCTGCGGGCCGTGATGTCACGGAAGTACCCCTGGTTGTAGCGTTTCCCGTCGACCTCGACGGTCTGGGCGTTGATCTCCACGGGGATTCGCTCGCCCGACGAGTCGACGACGTAGACCTCTTCCTGGCCGAGCGTCTCGGCCCGGCCACCGCCGGCGCCGACGTGCTGGTCGAACAGGTCGGCGTACGCCTCGGCCTTCTCGGGCGGGTGGAGCTTCGTCTGGTCGAGTCCGACAAGCTCCTCGCGTGACCGGTCGAGCAACTGGGTCGCTGCCCTGTTGGTTTCGCGTATCTTGCCCGACTCGATGTCGACGACGAAGACCGCGTCCGGGGCCCCGTCGAGCAGGGTCCGATACCACTCCGTGGTCTGTGCGATACTCTCCTCCCGTTCCTTCCGGTCGGTGATGTCCCGAATCGTCCCGCGGACGCGCTGGCAGACGCCGTCTTCGAACTGTGGGTCGGCCCGGGTCCGAATCCACTTCTCGGTGCCGTCGGCGGCGGTGATGCGGGCCTCGATGTCGTACGGCTCGCCGTCCTCCAGCGCCCCGGCGACGGCGTCTCGGACCGTATCCCGGTCCTCCGGGTGATAGAACCGCTCGATGTCCGACTCGGGCGACGGGTCGTGGTCCCGGTCGACGCCGTAGATGTCGTACACCTGGTCGGTGAAGTACGCCTCCCCCGTCTCCGGGTCGTACTCCCAGGCCCCAACATCGGCGAGGTTCTGGCTCTTCTCCAGCAGTTCGTTTTTCCGTTCCAGTTCCCGCTCCGTGCGGAACTGCTCGACAGCGCGACTGGCCCGGTTCGCGAGGAGTTCGTACTGGTCCGGGACGGACCCTTTTTGCAGATAGTCCGTCGCCCCGAGGGTCAGCGCCTCGCTTGCGACCTCCTCGCTTCCCTTTCCGGTAAACAGGATAAACGGGAGCTCGGGGTACTCCTCGCGAACGACTTCGAGAAACTCGAGGCCGTTCATGCCGGCCATATCGTAGTCGGAGATGACACAATCGACTGCCGGCGTGAGCTGTTCGAGCCCGTCGGGCCCGCTGAACGCAGTTTCGACTGTAAAGCGGTCGTCGTCGCGTTCGAGAAACTCGGCCGTCACATCGGCGAAATCCGGCTCGTCGTCGACATGAAGAACGCGAATCTCGTTCATACTCCCCGTATAGATACACCGACACATAATACCGTTCTTACCGAGGTCCGCGTCCATCGACCGTCTACTGCCCCGGAAACAGCAATCACCGCGTTTCAGACAGACGGTGTCTCGTCGCCTCGGAGGGGATAAAACGGCCGGATGCTGGCCCGCCTCAGAGTGCCGATTCGATCTCGTCGGCGAGATAGACCGCGATGGGAACCCGTTCCTCCTCGACGAAGCGGGCGATCTCCTCGCCGTCGTGTTCGACCACGACCGTCGGGATGTACTCGATGCCGTACTCCTCGACGCCGGGGCCGGTCTTCGAGCCGTCTTCCTCTTTCTCCGTCGGGTGGTGGTGAACCCGCGAGTCGGGAATCTCCGCCGCGTCCAGTGCCGCGGCGAAGTCCGGAAGCTGTGCGCGACAGTCCTTACACCAGTCGCCGCCCCAGATGTGGTAGTCCAGTTCGAGTCGGTAGCTGGCGAGACGGTCGACCGTGTCGGCGTAGGCGTCCTCGACCCACACCGGGTTCGGTTCCATCGTTTCGAGGTGTCCGGTTTCGCTCATGGTTACCGGTAACAGTGCAACTGGCTTGAACCCCTCGGCTATCAGGGCGCGTCGACCCGCTCGCGGAGCCGCTCCTGCAGGAGGCTCCGGTGACAGCGCTTCCGGTCACCCTCGAAGCAGACGAGGACGACCGTCTCGCCGTCCCGGACCCGCCGAGGCCGGCCAGGTCGTGCTGTATCGCCGCGACGTCCGTCTCTTACACTGCACCGCTCGTACGGGCGCGTGACCCTCGCGCCGGAAAGAACTGCCGGCACCCGCGACTCCCCCTCGGCCTTGGCGGTTCCACGGGGGGTTTTAACCGGCGACGGCGTAGCCGTCGCCAATGCACGAGTCACTCTCCGACTCCATTGTCGAGACTATCGGCTCGCCGCTGGTGTCGGTCGCCGCGCCGGAGGGGGCGACCGTGGCCGCGAAGGTCGAGTCGTTCAACCCCGGCGGCTCCGCGAAGGACCGGCCGGCGCGGTTCATGATCGAGCGTGCCGAGCGTGAGGGGGACATCACCCCCGGTGACACGCTGGTCGAACCGACAAGCGGCAACACCGGCATCGGGATGGCGATGGTCGGCGCGGCGAAGGGGTACGACGTGGTGCTGGTGATGCCGTCCTCGAAGTCGCCCGAGCGCCGCGAGATAATGCAGGCCTACGGCGCCGACATCGAGCTGGTCGAGGGCGACATCTCGGCCGCGAAAGAACGGGCCGACGAGCTGACCGACCGCGACAGCCACGTCCAGTTGCGCCAGTTCGAGAACCCCGCGAACCCACGGGCCCACTACGAGACCACGGGCCCCGAGATACTCGACCAGGTCGGCGACCGGACCGTCGACGCCCTGGTCGCGGGCGTCGGCACCGGCGGGACCATCACGGGCATCGGCCGCCGGCTCCGGGAGGCGTTCCCCGACGTGGACATCGTCGCCGTCGAACCGGCCGACAACGCCGTCCTCTCGGGGATGGAGCCGGGCACCGGCGAGGACAGTTTCCAGGGCATGGGCCCCGGATTCGTCAGCGACAACCTCGACGTGGACCTGCTGGACGACGTGAAGACGGTCGAACTCGACGACGCCGAAGCGGAGTGTCGCCGCCTCGCCCGCGAGGAGGGCATCCTCGTCGGACAGTCCTCGGGCGCGTCGAATCTCGCGGCCCGCGAGGTGGCCGACGAACTGCTGGCCGAGGGCGTGACGGACCCGCTCGTGGTGACGGTCTACTGGGACAGCGGCGAGCGGTACATGTCGACCGGGATGTTCGACTAGCTGTGCCGTCGCTCAGGCTCCGAACTCCGACTCGGTGACCCGAACGACCAGCGTGTCGTCGACGTCTCGCAGGTCGTAGTCGGGAATCGTCTCGCCGGTGCGTGTCAGCAACATCGGCTCTACGAGCCGTGGCGGGCGGTCCTGGGTCGCAGCCGCCGTGTCGTCGCCCGTCTCGTCGCCCGCATCGGGCGCCTCGACGATGCCGTACACCGTCAGGAACCGCCCCGTCTCCTCGGGCGCTATCTCGTCGTCCCTGATAGCTGTCGCCAGTTCCCGCGAGAGCCACTCGCTCTCGCTGATGGAGGGGACTTTCACGAAGGCGGCGTCGGTAAAGCGGACGAGATACCAGTTCAGGTCGTTGAGCAGGGCGACCGCGGCGCCGAGACTCACCGTCTCGACCTGGAGGGTGTTCTCGAAGGGCTCCCGGAGGTCGTAGGTGACCAGCGCGTTCCGGGCAGTCTCGCGGGAGAGCAGCTCGTACCGGAGGTTCACGTCGTCGCTCCCGACGAGACACACCTCTGCCATACCCCGACCCACTGGCGCCCCGGAGATTTACCTTTCGATAGGGGCGACCTCGCGGGACGTGGCACACGCCCGGGCCCGCTCGAAGAGGTCGTCGGGCTCGGCCGCCCGCACCGCGTCGAGGTCGGCGTTGGTCTCGGGCAGTTCCGGGGCGACCCGGTTGCAGCCGGTGTCGACCGTGGCGTCCTCGAAGGTGCCGATATCGCGGGCGTGGTTCGTTATGTCGGCCTTGTCCATCGCTACCAGCGGGCGATGGACCGGCAGCGAGACTGCGGCGTCGGTGACGGCGATGTTCGCGCTGGTCTGGCTCGACTTCTGGCCGATGGCCTCGCCCGTCACGACGCCGACGGCCCCCTCGTCCTCGGCGACGGTCTCGGCCGTCGCGAGCATGAACCGACGGAGTACGAGCATCCGCAGGTCACCCACCTCGGTCTCCAGGTCGGCCACCACGTCTCCAGCGTCGACGACGTGCATGGCCATCGCCTCGCTCGGCGCATAGCTCGCCAGGGTCTCGACGGTCGCCCGGGCGCGGGCCCGGTGGTCGGGGCCGCCGTAGTCGCCCAGGTCCACGTACACCGGGACGACGGGACAGCCCCGGGCCATCAGCTGCCAGGCGGCGACCGGCGAGTCGATGCCGCCGCTGACGAGGGCAACGACCGGCCGCTGGGTTCCAAGCGGGAGCCCGCCCGGCCCCGCTCGCTTCTCACGGAAGACGTACGCCTCCCCGCGTCGACACTCGACGAAGAGGGTGAAATCGGGGTCGTCGAGGTCGACTTCGGGGTCGCCACCCAGCGACTCGATAGCCGACCAGACCGCCGAACCGCCCTCCGATTCGATGTCGGTGCTGGCGAAGGGGTGGGCGTCGCTGGGGCCGGCGCGGGCCGCGTCGACGGCGAAGCTCCCGCCGTCGTAGTCGGCTTCGGTCGCCGCCACGAGCCCGGCTTCGATGGCGTCGAGCGTGGGCTCGACGGTGCGGGCCGGCGAGGCCGAGACGACGCCGAAGGTGTCGGCGGCCGCGTCGGCCACGGCGTCCGGCTCACCGGTGTGGACGAACAGGCGGTTGCGGCGGCGCTCGATGTCGCCGGCGAGCCCGCGCGCGTCGAGCATCGCCCGGAGGTTCTCGGCCAGCCGGCCCTCCATCTTCCGGCGGACCTGCTCGCTCTTGACGCCTAGCTCGCCGTGGCGGACGAGGACGACGTCGGCATCGGGCGGGGACATACCGGCAGTTGCCCGAACGCGAATAAAGGGGTGTCGTTCGCCGGGACCTACTGTCGGCTGGGCTCACGTGACGGATGTCGCTACCGGACGACGGACCAGCCGACAGTCTCAGAACGTCGTGAGCTCGCCGGCGATGACCTTGCGGGTGATCTCGGTCACGTCGGCCAGTTCCGCGTCGATAGTCGCCTCGACCTCGTCCTCTATGTCCCCGACTGCGATGCCGTCCTCGGTGACGACCATCGCGTCGGCGACGTGGGGCTGGTCGATGGGCGAGCCGATCTGGGAGAGCAGGCGGACCTGCACCTGGCGGATGCCGTCGACCTCCGTCGCGACCGACTGGGCGATCTCCGTCGAGAGGAGGTTGTATATCTTCCCGATGTGGTTGACGGGGTTCTTCCCGGAAGTGGCCTCCATGCTCATCGGTCGGTTCGGCGTGATGAGACCGTTGGCGCGGTTGCCCCGGCCGACGGAGCCGTCGTCGCCCTGCTCGGCGCTGGTCCCGGTCACGGTGAGGTAGATGGACTCCTCGTCGTAGTCGTCGGCGGTGTTGACGTGGACGGTCACCTCACGGTCCGTCTTCTCGACTGCGAGCTCCTCCACGTACGAACGGACATCCTCGACGGCCTCTTTGTACCCCTCAAGGTCGGCGACGTGTTCGTCGACCATCGCGACGGCGACGGTCACGTCGATGTGGTCGCCCTCGCGCTTGCCCATCACCTTCACGTCCTGGCCGACGACGGGGTTGTCGGCGGCGTACTCGCCGGTGAGCTTGCGCTCGGTGTCGGCGACGATGCGCTCGACCTCGGAGAAGGGCGCGTGGCCGACCCCGTAGCTCGTGTCGTTGGCGTTCGGGACGACCTCTTCCTCGCCGAAGACGGTCTGGAGGTCGCCCGACCCCTCGCCGAACTCCACGTCGACGACGATGTCGGTGCCCAGATCCAGATGCGGGAAGTTCTCGCCCAGGTACTCGCGGGCGGCGCGCAAGGCGATGGTCTCGGCGGGGATGCGCTCGCCGTCGTAGGTCTTTGTCGCGCGGCCGACCACGAGCAGGTAGATGGGTTCGAGCACCTCGCCGCCCCCGTAGGCCGGCGCGGCGGTGCCGGCCACGAGCTGTGTCTCGTCGGTGTTGTAGTGCAACACTTTGCCGAAGCGGTCGATGTAGGTCTGTGCGAGCGCACGGGAGACGCTCTCGGCGACCCCGTCACAGATGGAGTCGGGATGGCCGATGCCCTTCCGCTCGACGATTTCGACGTTCTGTTCCTCGATCGGGAGTCCGCTCTCGGGGGCGACGTGGATGTTCCGCTCGGTCATTGCTCCCCCCTAAACTTCGGCCGCTTCTATAACTTACGGGAACCGCTGGCCGCCGAAAGATTACTATGAGGTATTTTCGAGGAGCATACCGAGATACGACGTCCGGGTCTGGTCTTCGGGGTCAAGCCCCAGCTCGCGCAGCACCGCGAACGCGCCCTCGCGAGCCGCTTCGACGCCGTTCTCGTCGGTTTCGGTCTCCACCTCGACGAACTCCCCGACGCCCTCGACGGCGTCCAGCGTCACCGTGTAGCCGTCGTAGCGGTAGAACCGGCGGTCCTTCTCGACCGTCGCGGCCGGCGAAAACCCCAGGTGTTCGAAGATGGCGTCGGCGGTCTCGCCGTCGGCGACGCCGGTCTCGAACTCCTCGCGGGTCTTGGACTCGGCTTCGACCAGCGGTCCCTTGTAGGTGATGCGGGCCTCGGTGTCGTCCGCTCGGCTCTCGCGGCGCACCCGCAGGGCCTCGTCCGTCTCGGCGAAGTCCCGGAGGGGCGCGTCGTAGTACGTGTCGACCTGGACGACGTCGCCCGTCAGCGTGGCGCCCAGTTCGTCGAGGCGCTCGGCGACGGCACTCAGGTCGGCGGCGACTTTCACTTCGACTTCGTACATGGTTCTGGCGTGGGGTCGGACAACAAAAAGCGGTGGTATCGCGGGCCGTCCGCTCTCGTACGGCGTATCGCAGCGAGCTACCGGTTTGTATCGGTCCCGAGGCCGGCACAAGTGGAACTACTCGACAATGACCGTCGCTGTCTCTCCCGGTGACATGGACCCCCTTCGTCGCGCTCCCGTGGGACGACAGCGAGCCGCGGGAGCCGAGACGCTGGCTGCTCCGACCCGCTTATATACGCGCCCGCGAAGAGACCGCGAGTTTTACTGTCCGCGCTCCCGGGGTAGGGGTATGGACGGTCGCTACGAACCGGTCGAGTCGCCAGACGAGACGACCGTCTTCCCGTATCACGACCTGACGCCGCCGACGACGGCCGACGTGGCCCGCGCCCGGAAAACCGTCTCCCGGTATCTCCCCGAGACGCCACTGGTCCGCAGCGAACACCTCTCGGAAGCCACCGGCGCCGACGTCTACCTCAAGCGCGAGGACACGCTGCCGACGGGCGCGTTCAAGGTCCGGGGCGGAGTCAATCTGCTCGCCACGCTGGACGAGGAGTTCCGCAAGCGGGGCGTCCTCGCGGCCAGCTCCGGGAACCACGGTCTCTCTGTCGCGTGGGCGGGGCGGGAGTTCGGCGTGCCCGTCACCATCGGCGTGCCCGAGGACGCCAACGCCGGGAAGGTCGCGGCCATGGAGCAACTGGGTGCCGAAGTCATCAGACACGGCCCCGACTTCGACGCCGCCCGCGAACACGTGGAAGCGCTCGCCGTCGAGACCGGCAAGCGCTACGTCCACTCGGGCAACGAGCCGGAGCTGCTCGCCGGTGTCGGCACCGCCGGGCTGGAGGTGGTCGCGGAACTCCCCGAGGTCGACCGGCTCTACTCCCCAATCGGCGGCGGGACCGCCGCCGTCGGCTACTGTCTCTCCGTCGGCGCACTGACCGACGCCGAGGTCGTGGGTGTCCAGTCCGCCGCGGCTCCGGCGATGCATCGGGCCTACCACGAGGACACGCTCGCGCCCCACGACCGGATGGAGACGGACGCCGAGGGCGTCGCCACGCGGGTTCCCTTTGCCCTCACGATGGGTATCCTCCGGGAGGGCCTGGCGGACTTCGAACTGGTCTCGGAGGACGCCATCCACGACGCCGTCGCCCGGCTGTTCACCGAGGAGCGCATCGTCATGGAGGGCGCCTGCGGTACCGGCGTCGCCGCCGCGCTCGGGGCCGACGACATCGCCGGCGAGACCGTCGTCGTCCCGGTCTCGGGCCGGAACATCGACCACGAGAAGCTCGACGCTATTCTCGAAGCGCACGACGGCGCGGTGTGAGACCGACCGCTCTGCGCGCCGGCCCGAAACGTTGTTCTTAAGAGTGCCACGGCAGTCCTTCGGGGTATGAGCAACGACTCCGAGGCCGAAGAGACAGAAGCAGTCGAGGAAGACGCGGCCGACGAAGAGCCCGAGAGCGGTTTCCAGTCCGGCGACGTCGTCAAACTCGCCTACACCGCCCGAACCGTCGACGAAGGCCAGCTCGTCGACACGACCGACGAGGACGTGGCCGACGAGGAAGGCATCGACACCGACCAGCAGGACTGGGGCCCGCGCACCATCGTGCTGGGTGAAGGCCACATCTTCCCGGACGTCGAGGAAGACATCTACGGCAAGGAGGTCGGCGACGAGGGAACCGTCACGGTCTCCGCCGAGGACGCCTTCGGCGAGTACGACGAGAGCGAGGTCCGCACCGTCTCGAAGGACAAGATCGACGAGGACGACCGCTACCCCGGCGCGCAGGTCCAGATCGACGGCGAGCAGGGCCGCCTCGAAACCATCATCGGTGGCCGCGCGCGCGTCGACTTCAACCACCCCCTCGCCGGCGAGGCCGTCGAGTACGACTACGAGATCGTCGCCGAGGTCACCGACCGCGAGGAGAAGGCCCAGGGCATCCTCTCGCTGATGCTCGATATGGAACTCGACGTCTGGTTCGAGGACGAGACCGTCGAGGAAGAGCAGCTCGTTGAGTCCGACGACGAGGACGACGAAGACGCGGAGCCCGAGTACGAGACCGTCGAAGTCGAGAAGGACACCCTCTACATCGAGGCCACGCCGCAGCTGACGATGAACCAGCAGTGGATGATGGGCAAGCAACAGATCGCCCAGCAGCTCACCCAGCTGCTCGGCGTCGACCGCATCATCGTCCAGGAGGAGATCGGCGGTGGCGGCATGGGTATGCCCGGCATGATGGGCGGCGGCATGGGCGGCCTCGAAGAGCAACTCGAGGACGCCGATGTCGACGCCGAGGAGATCGCCGAAGAACTCGAAAACGCCGGCGAGTAACGACTCGCTCGCACTTTTCTGCGGTTCAGAACCCGTCGACGAGTATCTCGTCGATCCGTCGAACTTTCCCGGCGTCGTAGGTCCAGGTACCGACCCACTCGTTCGGGCCGGTCTCCAGGGCGACAAGCGCCGCGTGTCGCACGGCGTCCTCGGACGGCCGGAACATGACACACCACGAGTCCCGGTAGCCGCGGTGGCTCCCGGCGTGTGTCTCGACGTCTAACGCCGCCGGAACCGTCCAGTCGTCCACCCCGTAGACGTGGACCTCTAGGTCGGTCTCGGAGAGCCGGCGGTACACCTCCCGGGTCCCGCTCTCGGTCCCGAGCCGGGAGAGCTTCTGGAACGTCGCTCGGAGGACACCCGAGCCGTGGTCGAGTGCGCCTCCCTCGATGAACCGCGAGATGAGCACCAGAATCAGCTTCTCCTTCGCCGAGGCGGGGAACCCCCGGAGTTCGAAGACGGTCTCGTCGAGTTCCGTGATCACCGACGGGGCGCGTGACCGCTCGATACCGCCCGCGCCGGACCGGTAGAGGTCGCTGTTGACCAGCAGGCAGGCGTCCATCACCGACTGGAGCGACGACGACGCCACTATTTCGCCGTCCCGGACGAGGAGGACCATGTCGTCTTCGGTGTTGGGAACGTCTGCCTCGGCGACATCGACCGACTGCTCGTCGAACGTCGTCGCGAGCAACCGCTGGATCGGGTCGACTTCCGTGCGGTTGACCACGACGAGGGACTGCTCGGACGCATCGCTCTCCTCGACGATGGCCCGCAGCCGCTCGGCTGCATTCGCCATACACTCACACACGCTGCTACCGGGAAATAAATATACCCCCGGGCTACGCGATGTCCCGGCTCGTGTCGATGCTGACCTGCTCGACCAGGTCGAGCTTGATGATGTCGTTGGGCGCCCGGCCGCCCCGGAACTTCGGAATCGCCAGCCGGTTTTCCACCTCGTCGCCCCGCGTGTGGGTTTTGAGCTGGAAGACCACGTCGGCGAAGTGTTCGGTGGTGTCCCGAAGCGGCGGGACCGCGCGGCCGTCGAGACAGTGCAGGATGGCCATGCTGCCCGTGTTGACGATGTGGTTCTGGAGGTCGTTCATGAACGCCCGAAACCGGGAGTGGGGCTCTTGGGCCTCCAGTACGTCCAGCGGGTCGACGATGAGGTTGGAGGTCTCGGGCAGCGCCGAGACGAGTTTGCCCGCGTTGTCCAGCGGGGCCTCCCCGGAGATGTGTCGGACCGTCGGGTCGCCGGTGTTGGCCGGCGTCTGCTCGATGCTGGCGACGACTGACTCCGCGGTGCGGTCGAGCGAGAGCCACAGCGTCCCGCGTGTGGCCGTCAGTTCATAGAGGAACAGCTCCGCCTGGCTCGCCGGCTGGGCCGTCAGCGCGACGATGCTCCCCGCTGGGATGCCGCCGTCGAGCTTCCGGTCGAGGACGTCGATGCCCGTACGGAGCCGGTTGACCATGCTATAGTGGACCTACCCGGCCCACCCGATTAAATATTCCGCTTGGATAGCGATTTGGCACACTGACGGTGTCTCGCGGCCGATTCCTCCGTTTCGAGTGGAGGTTCCGAGAGCTCCGGCACGTGGACGACAGCCTCACAACCCAGCAGCTCGCTCGGGTCGACGCCGCCGTCGCTGCGGACCAGCACAACTGCGGCCGGCGGGGCGTCGAGTTCGCGGGCCATCGCCGCCGTCTTGGCCGCGTCCCGCAGGCTCCGCTCCCGTGGCGTCGAGACGAGGACGGTCCGGTCGGCCGCTCGCAGCGGTGCCGCGGCGTCCGGGCTCGCGCCGGCCGGACAGTCAAGCAGGACGGGGCTGCCGGACCGCTCGCTGTCGTCCGCGAGTCGCTCGAACAGCGCCGCGGCGGTCGCGGTGTCGGCCCCGCCACAGGGTAACACGTCTATCGCCGGGAAGCGAGTGGCCGACTGCGCAACGCCGCGTGGGTCGCCCCGTTTGACGGCATCGTCGATACCCGGTCGCCGGTCGACGCCGGTCCGGTGGTGGAGGTCCGGCATATCGAGATCCGCGTCGACCACCAGCGGCCGCGTCCCAAGCGCCGCCAGCCCGCGCGCGAGCCCGACGGCCGTCGTCGTCTTCCCACACCCTCCTTTCCCCCCGGCGATTGCGAGCATAGGGTGGGTGTGTTCGGTCTCCGTCTTGAACTCTCGCCCTGAACTGGAGGGATTCACAGAATCGTCCACAGTCGAACAGCAGCCCACACGGGGTAAGATGAGAGGGAAAGTAGTTTACAGATTGGACAAAAATCTGGCAGTAATGCGTTCTACAATCAGTAAACGCGTGTTCAGTGAGCCGGACGGCCGCCCCGTGTCGCTCTTTTACTCCGGCATAGCAGTCGTCTTTCTGAGCATGTACGTCTATTTCGCATGGGTCCTCGGTAGCGAAGATGGCGTATTGTTTCCACTCCTGATGGGGGCCGGATTCGCGTTGCAGGGTGTCGCCGAGTCACGTCCGGAGGGCCGGCGACAGACAGCTGGTGTACTCCGTCTCACGGCGATACTTGTGTACCTGGGCGCCCTCGTCGCTACCGTCTTGACTCCCGGGTTCCTGTTCGGGTGACTGCCGGAGCTGTCCTGCCACTCGTTTTCCCCGGGGGCGTCGCGCTACTAGTATACAACTAGCATTATCGCTCTCTGTGAACCTGTTCCGAAGTAACCGGACAGGCGAGAGCGTGAGACGCGTTCTATGACACGCTCACACACCCGGTAACTACCAGCCCACCGACCGCAGCTAGAGCGTGTCGAGAGATTCAAGAGCGTCGGGGGCGGGTGTGGGAGTAAGATGCGGCACGACCACATCATCAGCGCCAAACAGCTGTCGCGGGCCGACATCGAGACGGTCCTCGACCACGCGGCCGACATCGCGGCGGACCCGTCGGCCTACGCCGACCGGCACGCCGACACGCTGCTGGGGCTGTGCTTTTTCGAGCCCAGTACACGCACGAAGATGAGCTTCACGGCGGCGATGAAACGCCTGGGCGGGGACATCGTCGACATGGGCTCGGTCGAATCGTCCAGCGTCAAGAAGGGCGAGTCGCTGGCCGATACGGTCCGCGTCGTCGAGGGGTACGCCGACGCCCTGGTGCTTCGCCACCCGATGGAGGGGTCGGCGAAGATGGCGAGCGAGTTCGTCGACGTGCCGCTGGTCAACGCCGGCGACGGCGCCGGCCAACACCCCACACAGACGCTGCTCGACCTCTACACCATTCGTGAGAACGCCGGCTTCGACGACCTCACAATCGGTATCATGGGCGACCTGAAGTACGGCCGCACCGTCCACTCGCTGGCCCACGCGCTGACGAACGTCGATGCCCGCCAGCACTTCATCAGCCCCGAGTCCCTGCAGCTGCCCCGCTCCGTGCGCTATGACCTCCACCAGGAGGGTGCCGAAGTGCGCGAACACACCGAACTGGAGGAGGTGCTCCCCGAACTCGACGTGCTCTATGTCACCCGCATCCAGCGCGAGCGGTTCCCCGACGAGAGCGAGTACCGCGAGGTCGCCGGCCAGTACCAGATAGACAGTGAGACGCTGGCGGCCGCAAAGGACGACCTGACCGTGATGCACCCGCTGCCCCGCGTTGACGAGATCGCACACGACGTCGACGACACCGACTACGCGACCTACTTCGAGCAGGCCCACAACGGGGTCCCCGTCAGGATGGCGCTGCTCGACCTGCTCTTGGAGGCAAACGAATGAGCGACGACGACCAGCAACTGCGCGTCTCGAAGATTCGCAACGGTACCGTCATCGACCACATCACCGGCGGTCAGGCGCTGAACGTGCTGGCCATTCTGGGCATCGACGGCACCAGCGGCGACTCCGTCTCGGTCGCGATGAACATGCCCTCCGACCGCCTGGGCAAGAAAGACATCGTGAAAGTCGAGGGAAAAGAGCTCTCCCAGAACGAGGTCGACGTGCTGTCGCTTATCGCCCCCGCCGCCTCTATCAACATCGTCCGGGATTTCGAGGTCGTCGAGAAGGCCCGCGTCGAGCGGCCGTCGATGGTCGAGGGCATCCTGGAGTGTCCGAACCACAACTGCATCTCGACGGAGGACGAGCCAGTGAAGTCCCGCTTTGCCGTCGTCGACGACGGCGTCCGCTGTGAGTACTGCGAGACCATCATCCGGGACGATCTGCCGGCCCACATCCTCGCGGACTGAGCCGCTTTTACCCGCGCTCTGGCGCACCCGGACCGGGCCTGCGTGTCGACCTCGGTCGGTGGCCGCCCCGGCCGGCCAGTTGCCCTGATAGTTTTGCCCCGCGGCGCAGCTATGTGACACATGGGCGACCGCCCCCACGACGACCACCACGCACACGACGAAGCCGCGGCCTCGATTGCCGTTGTCACAGTCTCGTCCACCCGAACACTCGACGACGACCCCGGCGGTGACGCCGTCGAGGCGGCCCTCTCCCGGGCCGGCCACGAGGTGACCGACCGAACGCTGGTCACCGACGACCGGGTCGCCATCGCCGAGGCCGTCACTGGTGCGCTGGACGCCGGCGCCGACGCGGTGGTGACCACCGGCGGCACCGGGCTGGCCTCCGACGACGTGACCGTCGACGCCCTCGGCCCGCTGTTCGACCGCGACATACCCGGCTTCGGCGAGCTGTTTCGGTACGTCTCCTTCGAGGACGTCGGGCCGATGGCGATGGCCTCCCGGGCGGCCGCCGGCGTGGTCGAAGACCGGCTCGTCTTCTGTCTCCCCGGCAGCGAAGACGCCGCACGGACGGGCAGCGAGCAACTCGTCGCGCCGGCCGTGGGCCATCTGCTCGGGCTGGTCCGTCGCTGAACATCCCCATCGTTTTCCCTGTGGTTCCGGTAAGCCGACCCATGACAGAGGAGTTCACACACGTCGACGCCGAGGGCGACGCGCAGATGGTCGACGTCGGTGGGAAAGCCGACAGCGAGCGCCGGGCGGTCGCCCGCGGGGAGATTCGGCTTTCCTCGGCCACGCTCGACGCCATCGCGGACGACGACATCGGCAAGGGTGACGTGCTGACGACGGCCCGTATCGGCGCTATCCAGGCCGTCAAACGCACCTGGGAGACGATTCCGATGTGTCACCAGATACCCATCACGAACGTCGAGGTCGACTTCGAACTCGGCGAGGGGGTAGTCGAGTGTACCGTCGCCGTCGAGACGGTCGGCAAGACCGGCTGCGAGATGGAAGCCCTGGAGGGCGTGACGACGGGTCTGAACGTCGTCTGGGACATGGTGAAAGCCAGCGAGAAAGACGACGACGGGGGGTACCCGACGGCGGCCATCGAGGACGTGCGCGTCGTCGAGAAAACGAAGTCGGTACGGCGGGAGTAATCGGGGTCGTTCTCATACTGTCGGCTGTACCATTACGGAAGAATTCGGCACCCCGGGGTGCCGAATATCTCCACGTACTTACAGCCAACAGTATCAGCTCTCGGTCGGCGTCGCGCTCGCGTCCGCGGCGGTGTACTCGTCGTCGCCGTACAGCACCTTCGTTCCGGACGCAACCGGCTGGATGACGTAGCCGTTGGGGCCGCGTTTGACCGGGGTGAAGTCGGCGACGAACGTGGTGGTTTCCCCCTCCCGGATTTCGAACTCGGCGTCGAACTTCAGCGGGGCGTTGCCGGGCGTGTCGACCGAGGCGTCGCTCCCGTCCGTGAGCGCCCCCTCGACGCCGCTGATGTCGAGCTGGAGATACTGGTAGTCGCCCGTCTCGACCTCCGTCTCGTCGAGCAGCTGGGTGTTCGCTCCCTGCAACTGTACGAGGTCGGCCTCCTGGGCCTCCTCGAACTCGATGTAGCGGCGGCCGTCCGCGTCGGTCCCCGATTCGGTCGTCTCCGCCGTCGACTCGGAGCCGCTCTCGGTTTCCTCCCCGGCGGGCTTGACCCAGATACCCTGAATCGTCACGACACAGGACTCGAAGTCGTCGATGTCCGCCGGCTGGTCGGTGACACTCGTCGCGAGCGTGCCGTAGGTCGGTGTCCCGTTGCCGTCGGTCGAGCCGCTACAGCCGGCGACCAGTCCTGCCGTGGCGGTGACCCCTGCCGTCTTCAGATACTCTCGTCGGTTCACACCCGATGAATCGGGTATATCGGTAAGTGTCTGATGGCCGAACCGGCGGTGCGACCGGAAACACTGACGTGTGTGCCGCCGATAGCGGTCGACATGCAGGTCCTGGGCATCGTGGGCGGGACAGACGGCGGGACGACGACGCTGGTCGAGCGGCTGGTCGAACGCTGCGAGGGGCGGGTCGCCACGGTCGACCACTGCAGCCACCTGCCCGGCGTCGGCACCGACGGGAACGACACCGCCAGCCACCGGACCGCCGGCGCCGACGAGACGGTCGCGCTGACCGACGACGGCGAGTGGGTCGCCACCGGTGATGGCCGGACCCTCTCCGACACGCTCGACACGCTGGCACCCGACTACGACTACGCCTTCGTCGACGGGTACGGCGACGCGGCGATTCCGAAGGTGGTGCTCGGCGACGGGACGGCCGCCGACCCCGTTCTCGCACGCTTCGACAGCGCCGAGGACGCCGACCTCGATGCGGCTCTGGACGCCCTGGCCGAGCGGGACCCTTACGTCACCCTGGAGACGCTCGTCGAGTCGGTCAAGCGCTCGCCCAACGAGGACCGCGCCGGCGCCATCGCCACGTTCACGGGTCGCGTACGGGCGAAGGACGGGCCGGCGGACCGACCCACGGAACGCCTTGAGTTCGAGCGCTACGACGGCGTCGCTCAGGCGCGGATGGCCGACCTGCGGGCGGACCTCGAAGCTCGTGACGGCGTCCACGCGGTCCGGCTCCATCACAGGACGGGCACCGTTGTGGCCGGCGAGGACATCGTCTTCGTGGTCGTCCTGGCGGGCCACCGCGAGGAAGCGTTTTGCGCGGTTCAGGACGGCATCGACCGGCTGAAAGACGAGATCCCGCTGTTCAAGAAGGAGGTCACGGTCAACGGGGCGTTCTGGGCCCACGAGCGGGATGAGTAAACTGGAGAAAGCGGCACAGACCACCGACAGCGGCGACCGGGCTGCTCGCTCGCGCCGATAGTTCTTTAAGAACTGCTGTCATACCTCGAAACGATGTCAAAGAAGGTACTCCTCCTAGTCGCTCTCGTCGCCGTCGGCGCGGCGTACGTGGCCAAGAGGTAATCCGACCCCCGCTGTCGTATCGTCTTCGACCACCCTTTTCAGAACGCTTACCCGCCGTAACCCCATAGCCGCCCCCATGTACGGCGTCGTCACGCGAAACGAGGAGGAGACCGACTGGTCCGAGTTCGACCGGGCGTTCTACGAGGTCAAAGACGTCACCGGCCGGGCGACAGAACCGGTCGAAGGGGCGGTGAACATGGTGTCGTGTTTCGGGGACAACGCCGTCGAGGGCGAGCAGGAACTGCTCTGTTTCGACGACGAGGGCACCGCCGCGACCCGGAACGAACCCTACTTCGACTGGACGTACGTCTGTCCGACCCACGACCGCTACCGGGAGGGGCTGCTCGACATCATCGAGGAGGCCGCCGAGGTAAACGGCGACGTGCGTCTGGACGACGTGGGCTTTCCCCGCGAGGAGTACTGCCACTGCGACCGCTGTGAGCGCCGCTTCGCCGACAGCGAGTTCGAGGAGTGGGGCCGGTGGCGCACGAGCGTCATCACCGAGTTCGTCGCCGCGGCCCGCGAGCGCGTCCCCGGCGACCTCTATCTGACGCTGTACCCCGACCCCTACCCGGGCCACCTCGAAGCCCGCACCGGCGTCGCCGTCGACGACATCGAGGCGTACGTCGACGAGTTTGTCGTCCCCATCTACGACATGGCCTACTCGACGACCTACTGGCTTGAGATACTCGCGAAGGGGTTCGTCGACAGGCTCGCGACGCCGTTCAGCGTCGAGCTGTACGCGGTCGACGTCGACATCGATGACCTCGCGGACGCCGCCGAGGTGGCCGCCGAGTACGGCCGTTCGGTACTCTTTGGCTACGACGCCAGCAACGCCCGGGCGACGGTTCGACGGATGGGCGCGGACGCCCGCGAGGGCCAGTCGTTCGGTCCCGAGTAGCGCACCCGGCGGCTGCCACGTCCTTTTTACCTCCGTGTGTCGGAGTATCGATATGCGAAAACGAATCAAGCGAGCGCTCAATCGCGCCAAGTACGCAGCAACTGGCGGTGCCGTCGGCGGGGCAATCGGCGGGCTGGTCAGTCCCAAAGCCGCGAGCACGGCCGCCGGTATCGGCGCGCTCGTCGGCGCGGTAATCGGGGAGAAGTGGACGGACGCCGAACCGGTGGTCGAGCGGGCGACCGAGAAGGCAAAGGCCAAAGCCGGCGACCGGATCGGCTCGGCGGAGTGACGCTGTCCCGGCCCGTGCTACTCGGGGCCGAACCGCCGTTCCCGCCAGCACAGTATCTCCTCGCGGTCCCGGGTGTCCGACGGTAACTCCTCGAACCAGCGGGCCTCGCTTATCTCGCCGTCCGGGTCCTGGACGTCTATGTCGGTCGTCTCGGCGCGGGCCTCGAAGACGGGGAGTATCCCCCAAGTGTTGTTGTCTGCACAGTAGAACTCGACCCGACCGAGCATCCCCAGTCCCTCGATTCGGGCCTCGATGCCGCTCTCCTCGCGGAGTTCCCGCAGGGCCGCGTCCCTGAACGACTCCCCGGCGTCGAGTTCGCCGCCGGGCAAGACCCATCGACCGACGCCGTCGTGGCGCACCAGCAGGAGCTCGCCCGTCGACCGGTAGGGGAGCGTGTGGGCACCGAAGGGCGCGCCGTGGTCCCGGGCGTCCTCGGCGACAGCGCGAAACCGGGGGCGCTTGACTCGCCGGTGGCGGGTAAACTCCACGAACTCGTCGTACTCCTCTGTGAGTTCGTGGTAGGTCTGTTCGGCCTGCTGACTGGCCACGTCGGCGAGATACCACAGGTCGTCGACGGTAGTCATCTCTCTTCGGGAGCTGTGACGTAGCTATCGCGGGCGGACCGAAGGGGACGAGACGGACCAATCATGGGACTGGCTACGCAAGAGCACCACTATAACCCTTCGACACACTCGCTTACAGGCTCCAAAGCGGCGGCGTCGGGCGCTCGCCGGTGTCGGTGGACACGGGGCCGCTGTTCCCGCTGAATCAGTCCCTTTTTGAGCGGCCATCGAGTACCGGCAGGTATGGCATTCGAAGAAGACGACGAGGTTATTCTCCACGACGAGCACAGCGACTACGACGGCGAGACGGGCACCGTCACGCAGGTCGTCGAGACGATGTTCGGCGACGCGAACTACACGGTCTCCTTCGAGGACGGCCAGGAGCAGGGCGTCCCCGAGGATAACCTCGAAGCCAGCGAGTAAGACGTGCCGTCGGTTCCGTTCCACTACGTCGACCTCCGGGTGTTCTGTTACGCCACCGAGGACGAGAAACGCGTCGAGTCGGCACTCCGGACCTATCTCCCCGAGGACTACCCAATCGAGCGCGCCGAGAGCGAAGGCCACTACGGCGACCGCATCGTCGTCCTCTCGGCCCGCGTCGAGAACGCCGACGAGATCCGCCACGTCCTCTCGCAGGTGGCGACGCTCTCGGATATCGACGAGGTGCGGGCGGAGCTTGACGACCGCGTCGACGACAACTGTTCGTTTTTCCTCACGCTCGACAAGCAGGCCGCGTTCGGCGGTGCCATCGAACGCGGTGACGGCATCACGCTCCGCGCGAAGGTCGAGGCCTACCCCGCGAAACGCGAGAACGCTATCGAGAACGCCCGGAACCTGCTGTCCGAACTGTGATGTACGAGGCCGTCCACGCCCGGCCCGACGGCCCGAGTACCGTCGCCAGACAGGCCCGGACCGCCGCCGAATACGGGTTCGACGGCATCGTCGTCCGCAACCACGGCGACGAGGGTAGTCCTGACGACCTCACGGCCGTCCGGGACGGCGTCGACATCGACGTGGTCTACGGCATCGAGGTCCGGGCCGACGACCCCTCACAGGCAAGCGGCCTCGTGGGCAACTACCGCTCGAAGCGGACGGTGGTCGTCGTCCACGGCGGGGACAGCGCGGTGAACCGCTTTGCCGTCGAGAACGACGCCGTCGACGTGCTCGCCCATCCGATGGCTGGCGACGGCGATTTCAACCACGTGCTTGCGAAGGCGGCCGCCGACAACGGCGTCCGCGTCGAGTTCAATCTCCACCCGGTCATCCACGGGGAGGGCGGGAGCCGTGTCCGCCGCCTGCGTGGCCTCCGGAAGCTCCGGGAACTCGTCGCCGACGCCGACGCCCCCTACGTCGTCAGCGCCGACCCGCGGAGCCACCTGGAGCTGCGGGCACCCCGTGAGCTGTCTGCCCTGGGCGGGGCAATCGGGTTCGACGCCGATGCGATTCGGAACGGGCTGGCCGAGTGGGAGCGCCTGGCCGCGCGAAACCGTGACCGCCGGGCCGAGTCTTTCGTCGAGCCCGGTGTATGGCTCGACGGTTCCTGACAGTTTCGGGGCATGTGGTGCCTTTATCTACCATGAGGGCAAAAAGCGTGATATATGGCCGACACGAGCCCCACGTTCGGCGGTCTCGTCGTCGCCTCCCTCGCGGGTGTGGTGGGCACAAAGTATCTCCTGGGGGGCGCGCTGGCTGCGGCGGGCGCGTCGGTGGTGAGTTCGGTACTGGTGACCGACCGCGTGGCGGTGACGCTTGCGGTGGGCGTGGTGTTGGCGCTGGTCGCCGGTGCGCTGGCCGGCGCGTTCGTCCTCGCTCGTGTCATGACCGTCGCGGCGTTTCTGGCCGTCATCGCGCTCAGCTACCCGTCGCTTCGAGCGGTCGATCCCGTCATCGTCGTCGAGAGCGTCGGGATGGCGCTGTCTGTGCTCTACCTGCTGGTCCGGAGCCCGGTAGCGCGCACCGAGCCGGCCCACATCGACGAGGACGACAGCGCGACCCGCCACGGCTCGACGCTCCGGTGAGGCGTCGATGACATCCGTTTTCACCCCGGCCCGCCAGGAGGGTCGTATGCAGCCTGACAGCGGGGGTCCTGTCCCGTGAAACACTTGCCCAAACACCTCCAGCCGCGCTGGCGGTATCTCGCCGTGGTCATCGAGACGTGGCCCGACGCAGACCTCGACCGGCGAGCGCTCCAGCGCGAGGTGTGGTATGCCACCCAGAACCTGCTCGGTGACCCCGGCAGCGCCGAGGCGGACATGACCGTCCTGCGCTTTAGCCACGCGGACGGCGTCGGTCACGCTATCGTCCGGGTCCGGCGTGGCCACACCGATACCGCCAGAGCGGCGCTTGCCTGCCTCGACACCGTCGACGGCGCCCCCGTGGGCCTGCGGGTCGCCGGCACCAGCGGCACCGTCCGTGCGTGTGAGGAAAAATATATACGCGGCCCGGCAAAAGGCCCGGAACAGAGACAGGTCGTGTT
Source organism: Haloarcula sediminis (assembly GCF_035656455.1). Classification (NCBI taxonomy): domain Archaea; kingdom Methanobacteriati; phylum Methanobacteriota; class Halobacteria; order Halobacteriales; family Haloarculaceae; genus Haloarcula; species Haloarcula sediminis. Next base: position 143,333 of record NZ_JAYMGA010000001.1, read on the forward strand.
CGAGAACCGGGACCGGCGTGCGGTCGCCCGCGGCGGGCGGGTGGACGTACAGACCGACGACGGGTTCGTCGGCGCGACAGACCTCGACATCTAACACTATGCAGGGACAAAACCAACAGCAGGCGTACGACCGCGGAATCACTATCTTCTCTCCGGACGGGCGCCTCTACCAGGTCGAGTACGCCCGCGAGGCGGTCAAGCGCGGCACGGCGAGTATCGGTATCAGGACGAGCGACGGCGTCGTCCTGGCCGTCGACAAGCGCATCCGCTCGCCGCTGATGGAGCGGTCCTCCGTCGAGAAGATACACAAGGCCGACGACCACATCGGTATCGCGAGCGCCGGCCACGTCGCCGACGCCCGCCAGCTCATCGACTTCGCCCGGCGCCAGGCCCAGGTCAACCACCTGCGCTACGGCGAGCCGGTCGGTGTCGAGACGCTCACCAAGGAGATAACCGACTACATCCAGCAGTACACCCAGGTCGGCGGCGCGCGACCGTTCGGCGTCGCGCTCATCATCGCCGGCATCGCCAACGGCGAGCCCCGCCTCTACGAGACGGACCCGTCGGGCACGCCCTACGAGTGGAAAGCCCTGGCCGTGGGCGCCGACCGGAGCGACATCCGGGACTACCTCGAAGCGAACTACGACGAGTCGATGCCCCTCGACGAGGGCGTCGACCTCGCGCTCGAAGCGCTCGCGTCGGTCACAGAGGGCGGCCTCGCCCCCGAGGGTATCGGCATCGCGACTATCGACGTCGAGACGGAGACGTTCGGCGAGCTCTCCGACGACGAGAAGCGCAGCCACCTGGAGGCCGCCGACCTGCTGGCCGACCCCGACGCCGAGGACGACGCTGCCGACGACGAGGAGTAGGCGGGTTCGTTTTTTCTGTGCCGACCATAGAATTAAGCCCCGCAGTGGCAAAGCGTGACGCATGGAGTGTCCACGGTGTGGGGGAACGCTCACGCGCTATCGGCTCGGCGAGCGGGAGGCGATCGGCTGCCAGTCGTGTGCCTACGTCGGGGTCTCGGTCGACCACACGGCCGAACACGGGCCGCCGGAGTCGTGGGACGACGCCATCGACCGGTTCCGCGAACGGGGCCAGACAGTCACCGTTGTGACGCGGGACGACCTGCCGGCCGAGGTCCCCGCCGGGGAGTTGCCGTCTGAGGAAGAGCTGGTAAACGGGGTCGAGACGGAGACGGTCGACGAAGAGGACCTGGTGGTGCCCGTTTTCGACGAGGCCGTCGGCAACGAGGGGACAGCTGCCGCTCGCGACGACGACGCGGCCGAATAGCCCAGAAAAGCGGTGCCGGCCGACGCGAGTGACCGACGAGTCCAACTGTGGCCCCGGTCCGGGGCCGGAAGACGCGACTAGTCGTCGGCTTCGACTTCCTCTTCGTCGTCGCCGCCGTGACCCGTCTGTTCCTCTTCGGAGCGAGCGGCCACGAGCGCACCGCGAGCGACGCTGTACATCGGCTCGTCGGCGTGTTGCACGTCGCTGATGGAGAAGGGAATCGACGCGTCTTCGAGGTGTTGCTCGAAGAGCTTCTTGAACCCTTTCGGCGAGGAGGTTCCGCCGGTGACGACGACCGGGACGTCGAGCCCTTCCTCGATGTCCTCTTCGTCGACCTCTTCCTGAATTTTGTCGATGACGTAGTCGAGCAGGTTCTCGTAGTAGATGGAGAGGGCACCCTCGACGCCGCCGACGTCGGTCTCGAAGTCAAGTTCGAAGTCGTCTTCCTTGATGGAGGTGATCTTGTCGACCGGCTTGCCCGTCGCCTGGGAGGCCTGCTCGTCGATCCAGTCCCCGCCGCGGGCGACGGAGAACTTCATCACTGGCACTGCGTAGTAGGACAGACAGACGTTGGTCATCCCGGCACCGAAGCTGATACCCAGCCCCGTAAAGTCCCTGTCGGCGAGGTCGGAGTAGATGACGGCCATCCCCTCGTTGATGGGCTCTGCGTCATAGCCCATGTCGTTGAGGAACGACTGGATGGTTTTCTGGTGATACAGCGTAGAGAGGTCCGAGTCGATCGGGTCGGCCGGGGAGGAGAAATACAGCTTCTCGTTTGGATGGTCCGGGGAGCCGACGACCTGCTCGATGATGAGTTTCATCATCGGAATCGCCGATTGCTCGTCCGAGGAGAGAATCCCCTGTGACATCGGGCGCCGTGTCTCCTGATTGAAGATGTTCGCGAAGTTCAGGGCGTCGTCGCCCAGTACGTACACGTCGTCGTCTTTCCGGATATGGAGTACGTCGGACCGGGAGAGCATCCGCTCGGCCATGTCGCTGTACTCTATCTCCACGAAGGAGTTGCGCTGCTGGACGAACACGGTGTCTGACCCGTCCTGCTGTGCCGAGATGAGGTTCATCGTCCCAACGTCGAGTCCTTTTGCCATGAGTAGCTCACTAACATTTCCCGGATAGAACACATAAATGTACGTATCTGCCTGATACGTTATTGTTTTTAGCTGACCTTTTGCTGACGAATAGAACCCTTGTGAATCAGGCACCGACCGGCACAGGTCGGCCGAAACGAACCGCTACCGCGTCTCAGTTCCGGCCGAACAGGGCCGCGATGCGGTCGAGCAGACTGCCCAGAACCGTCTCCTCTTCCTGGTTCGCTTCCTCCGCCCGCTTTCGCTCGCGGAGCTCCGCCAGTTTGTTCGTCTGGTCGTCGACCGTCGACTCCGACCGGTCGGTCGTCTTCTGGCCGCCCTTGACCATCGCCAGCCCCTGGACCTGTTCGTCGACGCCGCTGCGGGTGACCCGTTCGGCCTCGACGTCCATCCCCTGTACGTCCATATCGAGCTCGCCCTCGCTGGGCGTGATTTTCAGGTCGCTTCCCTCGTCCCGCTCGACGCCGCCCCAGGTGAGGTCGACCCCCTCCATCGCCGACTCGATGTCTTCCTCGATCTGCTCGTCGGTGATCTCGTCGCCGGCACTGTCGTCCTCGGCGGCGAAATCGCCGGGACGGGGTTCCGCCCGGTCGATGTGGTAGGCGACCAGGGCCCCGCCGGTCGCCGCCAGCAGGGCGGCCAGGCCGACGCCGTAGATGAACAGGACCTGCACGCTGTAGGTCGGTCCGGGCCCGACCGCCCAGCTGTAGGGGTACGCCCAGATGAAAAGCCCCAGTCCGACGAGCGACACCGCCGAGCCGGCGGCCGCGCCGTACACCGCCCGCCTGCTGACCGGCAGGAGGACAACGACACTCGACAGCGTGGCCGGCAGCGCGAGCATTCCCACTGCGATGGCCGCCTCGCGGTAGACGAAATCGGCCGACTGGCCGCCCGCCCCCGTCAACTGGCCGATGGCCCCGATAACGAACGCGGCGATACCGAACCCGATACCGGCAAAAAACAGCGCGAACCCGAGATAGACGTCTATCTCCCGGTCCGGCTCGCCAATGTACGTCCGATACCACTCGAAGAGTCGTCCGTCATCGGTCCCGTCTGTCATAGTTTTCTCTCGGCCACGTTCGTATATTCATTATCCGACGGCTGTGTAATCAGTCTTTCCCGCTGTCGCAGTAAGGACTTTACCTGCCCCACCGCTACCGCCTGGTATGATATCGCTGGACGAGGCGGTTACGGCGCGCCTCGAATCCCACGGTCAGCGGTTCGAGGTACTGGTCGATCCCGACGCGGCACTGACAATCAAACGCGGGGAGTTCGAGGGCGACCTCGAGGACGTCATCGCCGCCGAGGACGTCTTCGAGGACGCCGACCGGGGGGACCGCCCGCCCGAGAACATGCTCGAAGAGGTGTTCGAGACCACCGAGCCGATGGAGATCATCCCGGAGGTGATCAAACGCGGCGAGATACAGATCACGGCCGACCAGCGCCGCGAGATGCAAGAGCAGAAGCACAAACAGCTCGTCCAGCGTATCACGCGCAACGCGGTCAACCCGCAGATGGACGACGCGCCCCACCCGCCCGAGCGAATCGAGTCGGCCCTAGAGGAGACGGACTTCCGCATCGACCCGATGGAGCCCGTCGAGACGCAGGTCGACGACGCCCTCGACGCCCTGCGACCCGTGATTCCGATTCGCTTCGACGAGATAACCGTCGCCGTTCAGGTCCCGGCCGACTACGCCGGCAGCGCACAGGCCAAGATCCGGACCTTCGGCGAACTCGAACGCGAGGAGTGGCAGGCCGACGGCTCCTGGGTCGGTGTCCTTACCTTCCCCGCGGGGATGCAAAACGACTTCTACGACGTCGTCAACGAGCACACGAGCGGCGAAGCCGAGACTCGCATCATCAAGGACGAAGACGATATCGGCACGCGATAGCGACCGATCGCGGCTTACCCCTTCTTGAATCCGACCAGGAAACCGCCCGAGAAGCCGGCGCTGACGGGCAGGGCCGAGAGCAGCGACATGATCCACCCCGGGGGCTGGTTGGCGGCCGCCCCCGCACTGGTGGTGGTGTTCTGTGCGGCGCCGCTGATGGCGTCCCAGTTCACTTCGAGGATACCCCTCGTCTCCAGGAACTTGAACAGGGCAAGCTCCAGGCCGACGATGACGGCGATGAGCTTCGCGACCTTCTTGGCGGCAAAGCCGATGATACCACCGATGACGGCGCCGGTTCCGAGTTCGAGCCCCATCTGTTGCAGATTGAAATCCAGCTGTAACGCTAACCCTGCCATACTGGACACCTACTCGTGACGGTGTATATCCTTTTTGGGCCGCCCAAGTCCGGTGGTTTCTGTCCGACCCCGCAGATTAAATAACCGGACAGCCTACGTTGGAGCGAGTGACGGCGACACACACCACAGACAAGGCGGTCCTGGCCAAACGCGTCGACAGCGGCGAGGCCGACACGGAGGAGATTCGCGACCTCGCGCGGGCGGCCGGCTACGAGGTGGTCGGCGAGATAACGCAGACCCGAACCGAGGACCCCGCCTACCACCTGGGCGAGGGGAAGGTGACGCGGCTGGCAAACACGGTCGCCCGCGAGGGGGCGACGACGGTCATCTTCGACAACCAGCTTGGCCCCTACCAGACCTACAACATCGGTAACGAGCTCCCGAAGGGCGCGACCGTGCTGGACCGGTTCCGTCTCATCCTCGAAATCTTCGGTCAGCGGGCCCAGACGCGGAAGGCCCAGCTCCAGGTCGAGCTCGCCCAGCTGCGCTACGAGCTGCCCCGCGCCGAGGCCAAGGCCAGCCTCGCGAAACGCGACGAGCGCCCCGGCTTCATGGGCCTCGGTGAGTACGACGAGTCCCGCGAGGAGGACATCAAAAAGCAGATCGCCAACATCCGCGACGAACTGGAATCCATCGAGGAGACCGAGCAACACCGGCGCAACCAGCGCCGGGAGTCCGGATTCGACCTCGTGGCGCTTGCGGGCTACACCAACGCCGGCAAATCCACGCTGTTGCGCCGGCTGGCCGAGGACCTGGACGTAGACCAGAACGAGGACCTGCATCCGGACCTCGACACCACGGCCGAAAGCGAGGACCGCCTCTTTACGACGCTCGGGACGACCACCCGCCGCGCCTCGGTCGGCAAGCGTGAGGTGCTGGTGACCGACACTGTCGGGTTCATTCAGGACCTCCCCCACTGGCTCGTCGAGTCGTTCAAGTCCACGCTCGACTCGGTGTACCGGGCCGACCTCGTCTTGCTCGTCGTCGACATCTCCGAGTCGGTCGAGGAGATACGCGAGAAGCTGGTGACGAGCCACGACACCCTCTACGAGCGCAACGAGGCCCCCATCGTGACGGTGCTGAACAAGACCGACAAGGTCGACGACGCGGAGATCCAGCGCAAGCGGGAGGCGCTGTCGGCGCTTGCCCCCAACCCCGTGGCCGTAAGCGCCGCCGAGGGGCTGAACATCGAGGGGCTGGCCGACCGCATCGACGCCGACCTCCCCGATTACGAGCGCGAGCGGCTGGTACTGCCGATGACCGACGAGACGATGAGCGTCGTCTCCTGGATTCACGACCACGCCCACGTCGAGACCGTCGACTACGGCGACGAGGTCGTCATCGAGTTCGAGGCCCGCCCCGCTATCGTCGAGCAGTCCCGCTCGAAGGCCGGCGACCTCGTCGGCGCGTCCGCCTGACACTCAGTCCCACAGCACGCCCGGCACCGCTTTTAACAGATCGGTCGCGACCAGCCCGGAACCGTATTTCTCGACGACAGTGTCGCCAGCGGCGCCGTTGGCGTAAGCGCCGAGGGCGGCGGCGTCGTGGGGGTCGAGCACGCAAGCCAGCGCCCCGGTGACACCGGCGAGTACGTCGCCGGTCCCGCCAACGGTCATCCCCGCGTTGCCCGTTCGGCTGATACGGGTCCGCTCGCCGTCGGATATCACGTCGTGGGCACCCTTGACCAGCAGCGTGTGGCCGATGTCGGCGGCGAACTCCTCCACGAGGTCGGCCCGTTCGCGCCAGTCGTCGCTGGTCTCCCCGCCCATCCCGACCAGTTCGCCCTGGTGGGGCGTACAGATCAGCTCGGCGTCGGTCTCGACCTCGGGGCCGACCTGAAGCGCGTCGGCGTCGACGACGGCGGTCCCCGCAAACGTCGAGAGCAGCGACGCGACCGCCTCCAGCGTCCCCTCGGCGCTCCCGAGTCCCGGCCCAAGGACGACGGTGTCGTGGTCCGCGGCGAGGTCGGCCAGCCAGTCGACGTGGTCCGGACCGAGTCGGTCCCCGTCGTACTCGCGGACGATGAGGTTCTCGCTGTACCCCTGAATCTTGCGGGCGACTGACTCGGGAGCGGCGACCCGGACGAGGTCCGCACCGGCTCGCAGTGCGGCCTGTCCGGCCAGGGCCGGCGCCCCGGTGTAGGGGCCGCCGCCGACGACCAGCACCTCGCCGTTGTCGCCCTTGTGGCTCGCGGGGTCCCGCGAGAGCCGCCGGAGGTCGCCCCGCTCGACGAACCGCTCTGCGGCGTCGGGGATGCCGATGTCGGCGACGCTGACCGACGCTGCCAGTTCGTCCAGGCCTGGCTTCGTGTCGTGGAACGTGACGACGTGGTCGGCCGCGACGGCGTTGTCCGCGAGTTCGCCCGTCTCGCAGTCGAGCCCGGAGGGCACGTCCACGGCGAGGACCGTCGCCGCCGACTCGTTCATGGCTTCGGCGGCGGTGGCGGCCGGCTCCCGGAGCGCGCCGCTGATGCCGGTCCCGAGCATCGCATCGACCGCGAGGTCGGGGTCGCCGAGGTCGAACCCGGCGCTGTCGCGGACCTGCTCGGTGGGGTAATCAGCCGACTGCAGGGCGTCCCAGTTCTCTCGTGAGATGTCGGTCGTGATGGTCTCCGGGCGGCCCAGCAGGCAGACCCGCAGGTCGTACTCGTCGAGAAAGCGGGCGGCCACGAGCGCGTCGCCGCCGTTGTTCCCCCGGCCGGCGACCACGGTGACGGACGCGCCCGGGTCGACGTGGTCCCGTACCGCCCGCGCGACGGCGTGGCCGGACGATTCCATCAGCTGCTTGCGCGGGACGCCGAGCGCCTCGGCGTTCGCGTCGACGACGGCCATCTCGGAGCCAGTGAGCATACCGGCGCTTGGCCCGCCACGCTCCTAACGGTGGGGGACGACGCCCGCCGTCAGTACTCGATTTGGAACCCGTCTACCCCCTCGGGCTCCTCCTCTTCGACCTCGACGGTGCTGACGCTTGCCATCTCGCTGCCCTCGTAGCAGAAATCGACCATCGCGTCGACGGCCTCGGGGTCGCCCTCGAAGACCGCCTCGACGCGCCCGTCATCGAGGTTCTTCACCCAGCCGTCGACGCCGCGCTCCTGTGCGGTGTCCCGCGTCGTCGCCCGGAAGAAGACGCCCTGTACTCGACCGGAGACGTAGACGTGGACTCGCTTTCGTGACATGGATTGGACTTTGCCGGGGTGGCAGTTATGTTCGGGGGTCGAGACACTGTGTGTGGTGTTTCGGCGGCCTGTGGCGCCCCGATGAGTCCGGGCTACAGGTCCCGCCCGCCCGAACGCAGATAGTGGAAGAGATAGGTCTGCGTGTAGCCGGCGTACTCGCCGCCCAGCGTCTCCCGGATGGCCCGGGAGGTGTCGGCGTAGTTGCCGCGGTCACAGTCGGGGTAGAACTCGGCGATGGTCGTCTGAATCCACGTGTCCAGTGGAACCGCTTCGAGATAGCCAAGCGAGAACAGCAGGATGCAGTCGGCCACCTTGTCGCCGACGCCGACGAACTGGGTGAGTGACTCGCGGGCGTCCTCGTAGGCCAGCCCGCGGGCGTCCTCGGGGTCGGCCTCGCCGCTTGCGACCAGCTCGGCCGACCGCTTGACGTAGGGGGCACGGTAGCCCAGGCTCAGATCCCGGAGGTCGGCCTCGCTGGCGTTCGCGAGGGCCGCGGGCGTCGGGAACGCGTGATACGTCTCTCCGTCGAACTCGACGGGCTCGCCGAACTCCCGCCGGAGCGCCTGTTGCATCCCGTGGATGCGCCCGACGCGCATCTGGGCCGAGCAGATAAAGGAGATAAGCGTGGGAAAGGCGGGGTCCCGGACGATGCGCATCCCCCAGTAGGCGTCGTAGGCCTCCGTGACGACGGCGTCGGACGGCGCGGTCTCGCGGATGGCCGGCAGGTCGTCGTCCAGCCCCAACAGGGTATGGAGGGCGTCCGCGGCGTCGAACGATGCCGCCCACTCCAGCCGTCCGTCGGTCTGGCGCACACGGACGACCTCCGGGTCGCCGTCGACCCGCAGCGTCGTCCAGTACCACGCCGACCCGCCGCTGGCGGCGGTCCGTTCGTACATCTGCCCGTCCTCGCGGTCCCAGAGATACGACTGGCCGCTCTCGACGGTCGCCTGCAGGTCGATACCGCCCGGCAGCGACGCCACGTCTATCGAGCCCCGTTCCATTGGGGGATGGTCGGCGTCGAGGCGTATCGGGGTTTCTATCCGCGCGTCGGCCTCAGGCCGGCTCGGCCCGATATCGGAACGCGACGGCCGTCACGCCGACGACCGCGACGGCGATGGCCGCCGACTGCGTGGCCGACAGGGAGACGCCGACCAGTGTCCCGACCCCGCTTGCGAGCGTGAACGCGAGGAACAGAGGGATGACGACGGCGACGGCGTAGTACCACGGCCGGCTCGTCAGTCGCGCGACCCGGCCGGCCCCGAGCTCGTACTCCGCTATCGCGTCCCGACCGAGCACCCAGCCACAGAACAGCAGGAAGCCAAGCAGCGTGACGGTCAGCGCGAGGTTCGCCATCGTGTCCGCAAGCAGCGTGAAAAGCGACGGCGACAGCGCCGCGGCACTGCCCGTGACCAGGAACAGGCCGCCCACGCCCGCAACCGCCCGCGACCGCCCGAGCCCGTGCTCGTCGACCAGATAGGCGACGAGCACCTCGAAGATACTGATAGCCGAGGAGAGCGCGGCCAGCAGGACGACGCCGAAGAAGACGACGCCGACGAGCCGGCTGAGCGGCAGGTCGGCGAACGCGCCGGCGAGACCGACAAACAGCGCGCCGGGCCCGCCCGACCCCGGCGGGACGTCGAGCGAGTACAGCAGCGGGAAGATGACGAGCCCCGCCAGGACGCCGATGCCGGTGTTCAACACGGCGATGAGCGTGCCGTCGGCGGCCAGCGAGCGGTCCTCGTCGATGTAGGAGGCGTAGGTGAGCATCGCGCCGGCCCCGACCGAGAGGGTAAAGAGGGCCTGCCCGGCCGCGGCGACGAGCACGTCGAAGAAGTTCGCCCGGAGATACGCCACGTCCAGCGAGAGGTAGAACTCGTAGCCGCCGGCACTGCCCGGCAGCGTCGCCACCCAGACCGCGAGCGCGCCAAAGAGGAGCACGATGCCCGGCACCATCACCGTCGTCGCGACCTCGATGCCGCGGTCGACGCCGGCGTAGACGACGGCGACCGTCGCCAGCAGGAACAGCGCGTGAAAGCCCGCCGCGGCGGGCCCGAAGTCGACGGCGGCGAAGTACGCCTGTGGCGCCTCGAAGTACGCGCCCGTCGCGCTGGCGGCCGTATAGCGGAGTATCCAGCCGCCGACCACGCTGTAAAAGGAGAGGACGACGACCGACGCGACCAGCGCGAGCCCGCCAAGGGCCCGCAGGTGGCGACCGCCGAGCGCGTCGAACGCGCCGACGGGGTTGCGCCGGCTCCGGCGGCCGATGACCATCTCCCCGAGCAGTCCCGGCACGCCCACGAGCAGTACCACGACCACGTACAACAGGAGAAACGCAGACCCCCCGTTGGTCGCGGTCAGCCACGGGAACCGCCAGATGTTTCCAAGCCCGACGGCGCTCCCGACCGCCGCGAGCACGAACCCGAGTCGTGTGCCCCACGTCGCTCTCGTCATCGTCTGCCGGTCCGTGTGAACGGGGAAAAGCTCGTCGGGTGCGGGCTCATACGGATTCGTGTAGCGATTTACCGGTATTCGCCGACCCCGGGGTCGGCGATATCCGGAAATAATCTACAATAAACCGTATCAGAGCGGCGCGAAGAAGGCGGCGTCCTCGACGAGGAACAGCTCGTTGACCCCCAGCGCGAGGGTCACGACGACGGCGGCGACGACGACCACCCGGACCGTCCAGAGCCACACGTCGCCGCCGGCGCCCAGCCCGTCGGTTCCCGCGCGCAACTCGTCGACGGCGTCGGTCCCGAGCACCCAGCCGACGAAAATCGCCGTTGCGAGCACCGAAAGCGGGAGGAACAGCTGGTAGGCCACGCTGTCGAACCAGGTCAGCCACGCCGTGTCCCAGGCCGATGGCAGGCCGAGCACGAAGAGCCCGGCGCCGACGGCGGGCGCAAGGACCGTCCGGGGCACGTCGTAGTTGTCGTTGGCGTACGAGACCGTGACTTCGAGCAGGCTAATGGCCGAGGACAGCGCCGCGATGAGGACGACGCCGAAGAAGACGACGCCGAACAGCCGGCCGAAGGGGACCGAGCCGAAGCCGGCGGCGGTCGCGACGAACAGCGCGCCGGCGCCGCCGGTCTGGGTCGTGATTTCGGCGCCGATGGTAAGCAGGATGGGGAAGACGACCAGCCCGGCCAGGACGCCCACGAGCGTGTTCGTCACGACGATGGCGCTCCCGTCGACGAGGAGGTTGTCGTCGTCGCCCACGTAGGAGGAGTAGGTCACCATGATGGCCATCCCCAGCGAGAGCGTGAAGAAGGCCTGCCCGACCGCGAAGGGGATAATGCTCCCGGCGTTTGCCGTCATCGTGCTCAGGTCCGGCGAGAGGAAGAAGTCATAGCCCGCACCCGCGCCGGGCAGGGTCGTCACCCACACCGCCAGTGCCACCATCAGCACGAGGATGCTCGGCACCATGAGCTTCGTCGCCGCCTCGATGCCGTCCTCGATGCCGAGCGAGACGATGCCGACAACCAGCGCCAGGAACAGCGCCTGGGCCAGAACCGCTTCGGGGCCGGCCGACACCGCGCCGAAGTAGCCCGCCGGGTCCGAGAAGTACGCGCCGCGGACGCTCCCGACGATGTAGCGCAGCACCCACCCGCCGACGACGTTGTAGTACGAGAGAATCCAGAACCCGGTGAGGACGGCCAGTCCGCCGACCGCCCGCCACGACCGGTGGCCCAGGCTTTCGAAGGCGTCGACGGCGTTGACGTTGGTCCGCCGACCCAGCACGAACTCGGCGAGCATCGCCGGGAACCCGATGGCGACGACGGCGATGAGGTAGAAGGCGACGAACGCGGCGCCGCCGTTGGTCGCGGTCTTGAACGGGAACTGCCAGAGGTTCCCGAGACCGACTGCGCTCCCGATGGCTGCGATGATGAATCCTGGCCGCGTGGCCCACGTCTCCCGGTCAGACATAGTACCCAAAGCATGCGGCTGCCCCGTTTTAAACGCATATGTTTCTTGTCGGGGCGCAGGAACGCCGTTCTCAGCGTCCGCCTGCGCACGGCCGCCACGGTAGCGGTCCCGCCGGCGCTCAGAGGCTGGCGAGGTTCTGCCGGAGCTTGATGGTCGCCGTCATCAGCGTTGTCGCGGTCATGATGACGAAGACGACCTGGATGTGGAGGACGACGGTGCGGTCGAGGCCGACGAGCACGGCGAGGTCGAGCGCGGGAACCAGCGCCGCAAACAGCACCACAGGGAGCAGGTGGCGCAACAGCGTGTCGGCGACAGTGCCCTGGACGCGGGCCTCGGCCGCCCCGCGTCGGCCGTAGAGCCCGCCAGCCAGCGCGAACCCCAGCGCGCTCAGTCCCGTAATCGCGAGCAAGAGCGGGTGGCGGCCGACCAGTGCCAGCCCGACGACGGCGACACTGACGCCGACGATGGCCGCCGACGTCACCCCCCGTTCCGGGCCGGCCTCGCCGCCGGACGACGGCAGGGCGACGCTGCGATACAGCACCCGGAGCGCAACGGCCAGTACGAACACCGCCCCGAGCAACAGCCCCATCTTGAACGGGAGGACGTAGACGGTCAGCAGCTCGACCAGCCCGAGCAGGGCGAAGCCGACGGCAAGCAGCCCGGCGAGGACGAGGAAGTCCCACAGCCCGTCCCCGGTTCCGAGCTCGCTCGTCAGCCGGTTCCGGTAGGCGTAGTAGCTAAAGCGGACCCCCAGCACCGCAAGCAGCGTCAGCGCGATGAAGAAGATGAAAGTCAGGTTGGGGTTGTTGGGCGCGTACGGCAGACCGACGGCGACGCTATTCATCGCCACCCCGCAGGCTCCGGAGCTCCTGCCGGAGGTGGGCCGCCGTCTCGTAGCGGGCGAGCTTTCGCCGCGCCATCGCTTTGCCGACGATGTCGTCGACGGCGGGCGGCACGTCCGCGACTGCCGAGGGCTCGGGCGGGTCCGCCGACAGGATACTTTCCCGGGCCGCGTCGAACGCTCCGGTATAGGGCGGTTGTCCGGTGAACAGCCGGTAGCAGACCGCGCCGAGCCCGTAGATGTCGGTCGCGTGGTCGATGCGGCCAAAGCGGCGCTGATAGTACTCCGGCGCGGCATAGCGGGGGTCGAGGAACTCCGAGGGGTCGAACCGGTGGCGGTACACCGACAACAGGCCGAGGTTGTCAAGCAGCGGCGGCTGTCTGTCGCTTTCCTCGATTACGTTCCCGTAGTAAGCGACCGACTCGGCGTCGATACCGGCGTGGACGAGCCCGCGCTCGTGGAGCGTCGCGACTGCCTCGGCCAGCTGTTCGGCGTGCCAGGCGGCCTCGGCCGTCGGGACCCGCTCGCGGTCGGCCAGCGTCTCCGCCGTGTACTCGGTCGCCAGCCACAGCCGGGGGTCGTCCTGCCAGTCGTACAGCGTCAGCACGTTCTCGACCTCGGAGACGGCCCGCCAGTCGTCAAGCCGGGTCGAGAGCGCCGCCTCGAAGGCCTCGTCGGTCCCGTCCACGCCGTCGAGCAGGCGCAGCGCCACGGCGTGTTCGGTCTCGTCGACGACGCCGAGCGTACGGTAGGTGTCGCCGTAGCGCCGGCGCTCGCGCGGCGCCAGCACGGTGAGGCTGTCGAACCGGCTCTCGTACTCGATCAGCGACCGCCACTCGGCGTCGGCCGCCCGCGGCCGCTGACCGATGGTGTTGCCGTCCTCGTTGTCGGCCCCCTGGCGCTGGGCGTCCTCGTCCTCGTCGTCCGTGTATACCTGCCGCCCGTCGGAGTCAGTCCCCGAGCCGGCGACCCTGGTCCGCCCCATCTCGCGGCTGTCGGTCCGGCCCGTCGGTGTCGACCGCTCGACGTCGTGTCTGGCCTCTAGACTCGTCTCCCACTGGTCGAGTCGGTCCTCGACGACTGTGGGGTACTGGTCGGCGATGTATTCGAGCGCGAGCGTGGCGGCCAGGCTCTCGTCGGTTCGGTCCGCGAGGCGGCCGACCAGCGAGGCCACGGCCCCGGGGTGGGCGTCGGCGACGACACACAGCGCCGTCGCCGCGCCCAGGCGGACCTGTCGGTCACCGTCGTCGAGGAGGTCGAGCAGTCGCGGGATGCTGTTCCGGTCCACGTCGGTCGCGGTGAGCACCTCGGCGACGAGCACACGGGGGTCTCTCTCCGAGGTCATGGGTCGATAGAACAAGCATCTTCCCCCCGATGGCATCACTGTTTTGGTGAGTTGTTGACACCCGCGGCGGCGTCGCAATTTATCAACGGTGAAAATCGAGGAGGAACGCTTTACACTGTGTTTGCCTGATGAACAAAGGATGCCAACAGACCGCGACTCGCCGTTGCCGAGTTTTGTCGGCGACAGCTACGCCGTCCGCCTCGGCGTTGCGCTCGCTTTCGCTATTGTCGTCGTCGTCGCCTTCGGCGCTGTCATCAGCGTCCAGGCGTCGTCGACGCTTTCGGAGGACGTCGAGAGCGACACGACGGCGCTGTCAGACACACAAGCGGCACAGCTCGACGGCTGGCTGACGACAACCAGACGGGACGCCCGCACGACTTCGCGCCTTTCGGTCTTCGCTGACGGGTCACAGTCGGCCGTCCAGGACAGGCTCACGGGCCTGGTTGAGAACGACGAGGTCCCGCCCGACGTCGTGGCGGTCCACTACGTCAACACGGCAAACGGGACCATCTCCGCCAGTTCGAACGAGCAGTTCGTCGGCGTCAACGCCACCGAACAGGGCGCACCCTTCGCGACGGACCCGCCCGAGTTCAGCGGGCCCGACGACACGCACGTCACGGACCCCTTCACGGTGTCCATCGTCGACCACCCCATCATCGCCGTCGTCTCGCCGGTAAATGGGGCGGAAAACCGCTCTATCGTATATATGACTGACCTCGAAGCGCGGGCCGATTCGATATCGAACCAGCGTGAGGGGTCCTACACGACCGTCGTCAACGGGGACGGGGAGTTCATCGCCCATCCGAACGTCTCCAACATCGGCTCGACGGCCCCGGTCGCGTCGGGAGAGGAAAACCCCCTCAGCTCGCTCGACAGCGGCCAGAGCACGTTTGTCGAGACCGACGAGATGCTGATGGGTATCTCCCGGCTCGAAGGTCACGACTGGTCGGTGATGGTCCACGCCGACCGGGCTCAGGCTTACGCCCTCGCTGACCAGATAAACTCGGACCTCATCGCGCTCATCCTGCTCGCGGTCATCAACCTCGGGCTGGTCGGCGTGACCGTCGGCGAAAGCACTATCGCCTCGCTGCGACGGCTCTCCTCGCAGGCCGAGGTGATGGCCGAGGGGGACCTCGACGTCGACCTCAGCACGGCCCGCTCTGACGAGTTCGGCACGCTGTATGGCGCCTTCGACAACATGCGGTCGAACCTCCAGGACAAGATATCCGACGCCGAGGCCGCCCGGGAGGAGGCCGAGTCGGCGAAACGCGAGGCCGAGGAGGCACGGACCGAGGTCGAGGCCGAACGCAACGAGATGCAAGCTCTCTCCAGCCATCTCGAACTGAAGGCCGAGGAGTACTCCCAGACGCTGGAGTCGGCGGCCGACGGCGACCTCACCGCCCGCGTCGACACCGAGAGCATGAGCGACGCGATGGCCGACGTCGGTCGCGAGATAAACGAGACGCTGGACGCCCTGGAGACGACTATCGCGGACATGCAGGACTTCGCCGACAACGTGATGGGGGCCAGCGACCGGGTCGAGACCAACGCCGAGCGCGTCGGGATGGCCAGCCAGCAGGTCTCCGACTCAATCGAGGAGATATTCGACGGGGCGACCGAACAGAGCGAGCAACTTCAGGAGGGGTCGGCCGAGATGGACAACCTCTCGGCGACTGCCGAGGAGGTCGCGGCCTCGGCCCAGGAGGTCGCGAACACGTCCGAGGCCGCCGCCGAGGTCGGTGAAGACGGCCGCGAGGCCGCACAGGAGGCCATCGCTGAGATGAGCGCCATCGACGACGAGACCGCGGAGACGGTCCGCGAGATAAACGCCCTGGAGGGCGATCTAGAGGAGATCGGCGACATCGTGAGCGTCATCACGAACATCGTCGAGCAGACGAATATGCTGGCGCTGAACGCCTCTATCGAGGCCGCCCACGCCGACAAGGACGGGGACGGCTTCGCCGTCGTCGCCGACGAGATAAAGGGCCTCGCCGAGGAGACCAAAGAGGCCGCCGCGGACATCGAGGACCGCATCGAGCGCATCCAGTCCCAGGCCGGCGACACGGTCGAGACCATCGAGTCGACGAGCGAACGCATCTCCGAGGGCGTCGAGACCGTAGAGGAGGCCGTCGACGCCTTAGAGACTATCGTCGAGTACACCGAGGAGGTCGACACCGGTATTCAGGAGATCGACCGCGCGACGGAGGAGCAGGCCCGCACCGCACAGGACGTGCAGGCGACCATCGACGAACTGAGCAGCATCTCCCAGCAGACGGCGGCCGAGGCCGACACCGTCGCCGGCGCTGCCGACGACCAGGCGGCCTCCATCGAGACGGTCACCGACTCCGCCCGGGAGCTGCGCGCTCGCGCCGAGGACCTCGAATCCGTCCTCGGCCAGTTCGATGTCGACGGGAACGGACGAGACGATACGGCCGAGGCGGCTGCCACGGGGGACGACTGAGATGATAACGACATGGTTCACGCTGGGACTGCTCGGCGAACTGCTCGGGACCGCGCTGCTGGCCTACGGCTACACCCTGGTCCCCGAATCGACACGCAAGCGGTATCTACTCCTGGTGGCGATTCCCGGCATCGCCATCGTCGCGTATCTGCTGCTGGCGCTTGACATCGGTGCCGTCGACGGCGGCGGCCACACCGTCTACGTGGTCAGGTACGTCGACTGGCTGCTGACGACGCCGATAAACGTCCTCTATCTGGGGCTGCTCGCCCACGTGAACCGCGAGACTATCGGCAAGCTGGTGGGGCTGCAGGCGCTCACTATCGTCTTTGGCTTCGCCGGTGCGATGGCGAATGGCGCGCTCAGCTACGGGCTCTTTACGGCCGGGGCGGCCGCCTTCGCAGGCGTCGTCTACCTGCTGTACGGTGACGTGGCCGACTCGGCAGTCGCCACCCTCTCAGACGTCGAGGCCAGCCTCTACCGGACCCTGCGGAACTTCGTCGTCGTCCTCTGGTCGGTCTACCCCGTCGTCTGGCTGCTCGGCGCGGCCGGCATCGGGCTGATGGACGTCGAGACGGCGTCGCTGGTCATCGTCTACCTGGATGTGGTGACGAAGGTCGGCTTCGGGACTATCGCGCTCCACGCCTGGATGACGATGGACCTCGACGCTGTGACCGACGGGGCCGCTATCACGGCCGACTGAGCTGGAAAAGAACGGTTCCACAGGGGAACGGCACACTGTTTTCGGTCGGTACCAAGTTGGGTCGCCACACTGCGGCGTCCCGGGACCCTGTCAGTGGATGCCCATCGCTTCGATCTGTTCCTGGTACCGGTTCCGGATGGTGACTTCCGTCACCTGTGCCACGTCGGCGACCTCGCGCTGGGTCTTTTTCTCGTTACACAGCAGCGAGGCGGCGTAGATGGCGGCGGCGGCGTAGCCGGTCGGGGACTTGCCCGAGAGCAGCCCCTGCTCGGCGGTGGTGTCGATTATCTCGTTTGCCTTGGACTGGACCTCCTCCGAGAGGTCCAGTTCGGAGGCAAAACGGGGGACGTACTGTTTGGGGTCGACCGGCTCCATCTTCAGTTCGAGCTCCTGGGCGACGTAGCGGTAGGTACGTCCAATCTCCTTCTGTTCGACGCGGGAGACGTCCGACACTTCCTCCAGGCTGCGGGGGATGCCTTCCTGCCGACAGGCGGCATACAGGCAGGCGGTGGCGACGCCCTCGATGGAACGCCCGCGGATGAGGTCCTCGTTGAGGGCGCGCCGGTAGATGACCGAGGCGACCTCACGCACCGAGCGCGGGACACCCAGCGCGGAGGCCATGCGGTCGATCTCCGACAGCGCGAACTGCAGGTTACGCTCGCCCGCGTCCTTCGTGCGGATGCGCTCTTGCCACTTGCGCAGTCGGTGCATCTGTGAACGCTTCTCCGAGGAGAGCGAGCGGCCGTAGGCGTCCTTGTCCTTCCAGTCGATCTGTGTCGTCAGCCCCTTGTCGTGCATCGTCTGTGTCGTGGGGGCGCCGACACGGGATTTGGACTGGCGCTCGGAGTGGTTGAACGCGCGCCACTCCGGTCCGCGGTCGATGTTCTCGTCCTCGATGACCAGTCCGCAGTCCTCACAGACGAGCTCACCGCCGCCGTCGCTGGTGATAGACTCCGACTCACACTCGGGGCAGGTCTGCTGGCCCGTGTTCTCGGACGACTGCTCAGCCTCCTCCTCTTCCGTGTCCCGCTGGCGCGTCGGCCGTTCCATGTGTTCTTTTACGGAGAACGCCTAATCACGTATAAATGTTTGGGCGAAACGGGTGGGTACCGGGTGTACGCCCCGCCTACATCCCGCTCGCAGGGGGGCGAGTAAAGCCTTAACCCCCATGCGTGCCGTGCTATGTAGATACATGCAACCGTTC
Organism: Haloarcula sediminis; assembly: GCF_035656455.1. Taxonomy (NCBI): domain Archaea; kingdom Methanobacteriati; phylum Methanobacteriota; class Halobacteria; order Halobacteriales; family Haloarculaceae; genus Haloarcula; species Haloarcula sediminis. Next base: position 161,630 of record NZ_JAYMGA010000001.1, read on the forward strand.
CAGGGGCCGATTATCACAGTCGAACGAGTCCGCGACAGCGCGCGCGCCGCCGTCTCGAACCACGAACGCCGGCCGTTCGGGGTGTCGTAAGCGATGGATACCCGGGCGATCGCACCCTCCCGCGGGGCGGTCTGGCGATGAGTGCGGACCCACGGGGAGACAGGGAGGGCATCGGTAGCCTGTTCGACGAACTCGAGGAACTGGAAGACATCGTCGACAGCGACGAGGAGCGCCGACAGGTTCGCGAGGCGATGCGGGCCGCGGCCGACACGCAGGACGACGACCCCGCCGTGTTCGGCCGGGTCATCTGGGGGTTCGACCGCGAGGACTTCGCCGAGGCGGTGCTTGGGTCCTTGCTCTTTGGTATCCCGATGGCCGTCGAGGGCGGGACTATCGACGCCGGACGCCACATCGCACAGCACCCACTCTACTTCGCCGGGACGCTGGCGACCGCGGTCGCGATGGTCGTCGGTATCCTCTATGTCGCCGACTTTCAGGACGTGCGCGTCGCCCACCGTATCTTCGGGGTCTTCCCCCGGCGTCTGGTCGGCGTGACGCTGACACCCCTCGCTACCTCGGTCGCCTTACTGACTGCCTGGGGGCTGGTCGACTGGTCGAGCGACCCCGCGGTCGTCTGGGAATCGCTGTGTATCTGTGCCATCGCGTTCGTGCCCATGGCCATCGGCGCGGCACTCGGGGACATCCTCCCGGGCAGCTGAGCCGCGTTTGCCATACTACCCCACACTTTCCGGGGCGTTTGACAACCGTTAAAAGCGCCGGTCGGGTACGGGGTGGTATGAGCGAGAGCCAGCAAAAACGAGCGCAGAAATGCGTCTCGTGTGGCATCAACATCGCCACCACGAACGCAGCCGCGTTCAAGTGTCCGGACTGCGGACAGCAGATATACCGCTGTTCGAAGTGCCGAAAGCAGAGCAACCTCTACAAGTGCCCCGACTGCGGATTCACGGGACCATAACAATGGGGAAAGTAGCAGCCAAGATCAAGATCATGCCGCAGAGCCCGGAAGTCGACCTCGACGCGCTTCAGGAGCGTCTCGAAGGGGCACTTCCCGAGGGAGCGAAAATCAAAGGGTTCGAGCGCGACGACGTGGCCTTCGGGCTGGTCGCGCTGTTCCCGACGGTCATCATCCCGGACGAAGCCGGCGGTACAGACGCCGTCGAGGACGCCTTCGCCGACGTCGAGGGTGTCGAATCGGTTGACGTCGATACCGTCGGCCGTCTGTAACGCGGCGTTCGTTTTCCGTCTCGCCACGTGGTCAGCGACAGCGCCGGCGGCCGCTCCGCCGACCGCGGAACGCACGTTTTATATGGGCGAGTAGACAAGCGATGAGCAAGAATGCCTAGTTCGAACGGCCCCCTCGAAGGAACACGGAACAAGCTGAAAAACAAGCCACGCGACCGCGGCACCTCCCCGCCCCAGCGCGCCGTCGAGCAGTACGAGGTCGACGAGAAGGTCCACCTGAAGATCGACCCCTCGGTTCCCGAGGGTCGCTTCCACCCGCGCTTCGACGGCCAGACCGGCACCGTCACCGGTGAGCAGGGCACGGCCTACAAGGTCGAAATCGTCGACGGCGGCAAGACCAAGACGCTCATCGTCAAGCCCGCTCACCTCCGCCGGCAAGAATGACGATATTCAAGGAGAAGGTCTCCGAGGAGTATCTCACGACGGCCGAGACCAAGGAGATACTGGCGGACCTGGAGATGGAGCGAGCGGCCGACGAGGACCGCGAGATGCGCTACGAGCTCAAACGCTCCATCGAGCACGTCAACCACTTCGCGATGCTCGACGTCGAGGAGTCCCTGGAGTTCGTCGAGCAGCTCCGGGACCTGGAGAAAGTCGACGAGGCGACCGCCTACAAGATCGCGAACCTGCGCCCGCTCGACCGCGACGAACTGCGAGCCATCTACGCCCAGGAGCGGTACTCCCTGTCGGGCGAGGAACTCGACGACATTCTCGCCGTCGTCAAGCAGTACGCCTGACGGTCGGGCCCGTTCTCTCCTGCGGTCATCCAATCCATTAAGTGTACTCTTGTCGTACAGTTTTCCATGAGCAGTACCGAGAGCGGTGGTGAGGATATAGTGGCGGCAGTGCTCGACGTGCTCCCGCACGGCCGGAGTGACGACGACCGCCCACAGCACCAGAAAGAGCCGCTCGCGTACGCCCTCGGAGTCGACGAGTTCCACATATACGAGCTCTCGCTCGACGAGGATGACGACATCGCCTTTGGCGACCGCATCGATCTCACCGAGTTCGGCCGGCTGACCGAGGTCGACTTCGAGGACCTGCCAAGCGGTGCCAGACAGGAACTCGAGTACGCCGTCGACGAGGTCGTCGATGCCGACGAGCAGCGCTTTGTCGACTTCTACAACGACGCCCAGCCTATCACGCTGCGGCTCCACCAGCTGAACCTGCTTCCGGGCATCGGGAAGAAGCTGCGCAACACCATCCTCGACGAGCGAAAGCGAAAGCCCTTCGAGAGCTTCGAGGACCTCGAAGAGCGGGTCAGCGGCCTCCACAACCCCCGAGAGGTGCTCGTCGAACGCATCCAGGAGGAGCTGCGCGACGACGACCTGAAGTACCGGATTTTCGTGCGGCGGTCGGAGCAAGGCGAGGGTGAGTGAGCGAAGCGAACGAACCCTCGAGGCGGAGCGGGGAGCGTAGCGACCCGCGGAGCGAGGCGGGGATGCCTGAGCGAAGCAAACGAACCCTCGAGGCGGGGCGGCTCGTTCGATGCCGAGCCGAGTAGCGGCCTTTTTCACTGCCCGACCGTCTACGGAGGGTATGACTGACTACGGGAGCCGCGACCCCGACGCGCTCGTCGCCCGGGCGGGCAAGCGGGCCGACACGCGACAGGACCAGCACTTCCTGGTCGACGACCGCGTCCTCGACAGGATTCCGACCTACGCCGAGGGGATGGACCTGTCTCACGGCCTCGAAATCGGGGGCGGACCCGGCGCGCTCACGGACAGGCTGCTGGCCGTCGCCGACCGGGTCACCGTGGTCGAGCGGGACCCCGACTTCGCGGCGCATCTGCGCGAGGAGTTCGCCGACGCCGTCGCCGCCGGCCGGCTGACCGTTATCGAGGGGGACGCGCTCGACGTAGAACTCCCCGAGTTCACGGCGAGCATCTCGAACCTGCCCTACGGCGCGTCCTCGGAGATAGCGTTCCGGCTGCTACCCGAGGGCAAGCCCATGGTCCTGATGTTCCAGCGGGAGTTCGCCGAGCGGATGACCGCCGAGCCCGCGACCGACGACTACGGGCGGCTGTCGGTGACGGCGGGTCACTACGCCGACGCCGAACTCGTCGAGACTGTCCCGAGGGGCGCGTTCGACCCGCAGCCACGGGTCACGAGCGCGCTGGTTCGGACGACACCGCGCGAGCCGGACTACACCGTCCCCAGCGACGAGTTCTTCATGGACTTCCTGAAGGCCGTCTTCACCCAGCGACGGAAGACGATGCGCAACGCCGTCCGCAACACGGCCCATATCTCCGGGCTGGGCGACCCCGACGCGGTCGTCGATGCTGCCGACGAGGACCTGATGAGCGCCCGCGCGGGGAAACTCGCGCCGGCCGACTTCGCCGACCTGGCGACGCTGGCCTACGAGATCGGCGAGCCCGCTGCCGATGACTGAGGACGAGCCGTCGGCGTCGAGCGGCAAGCCGGCGCTGGCCGACCGGCGCGGCGTCGAGACAGTGTATCAGCCGGCTGAGGACTCCGACCTGCTGGCTCGTACTGCTGCCGCGCGCGTCGCTCCGGGCGACCACGTCCTCGACGTGGGGACCGGGTCGGGCTACGTCGCCGCGACGCTGGCCGAGGCTGGCGCCGACGCCGTCGGCGTGGACCTCAGCCCGCTGGCGTGTCGCGAGGCCGCCGACAACGGCGTGTCGGTCGTCCGGGGGGACTTGGTAGCTCCGTTCCGGGCCGACGCCTTCGACCTCGTGGCGTTCAACCCTCCCTATCTGCCGACGCCGGCCGAGGCCGAGTGGGACGACTGGATGGAAGCGGCGCTGTCGGGCGGCGAGGACGGCCGCCGGCTGGTCGACCCGTTTCTGGAGACCGTGGGTCGGGTGCTCACACCGGGCGGCGAGGTCCTCATGCTGGTGAGCAGTCTGACCGACCCCGACGCCGTTCGCGCGTACGCTCGCGAGCGAGGGCTCGAAAGCGAGGTGCTTGCTACCGAGAAACATCCCTACGAGGAGCTCGTAGTCCTGCGGTTTTCCCCAGGGGATTACTGAAGGGCATTTTTCTGAATAGGAAATATTAAAGCTCGTCATTTCATAGCAACGGCTAATGCCAGAGATTGTAGCGACGACACCCGGCCTGTTCCCGTTACCGGACTGGGCCAAAGACGAGCTGTCCGACCTGAAAGGACACCAGAAAACGGACCTCATCAGCGGCGACGAGGGTGGGGCGATCACGGATGCCTACGACCGCGCCCGCAGCGAGGTTGTCTCCCTCCAGACCGACGCCGGCCTCGACCGGATCAGCGAGGGTCAGCTGCGCTGGGACGACATGCTCGCACACCCGCTGGCGGTTCACGAGAACGTCGAGACCCGCGGCATCGTCCGCTACTACGACAACAACAACTTCTACCGGGAGCCGGTCGTCACGGGCGACCTGACCACCGGTGGCGACGTCGCCGCAGACCTCGACGCCGCCACGGAGCTGGTCGATTCGGGGCTGCAGGCCGTCCTGCCGGGCCCGTACTCGCTTGCGGACCTGGCGACGGACGAACACTACGGCGACGAGGCCGAGTTCGTCGAGGCCGTCGCCGATTTCCTCGTCCGCGAGGTCGAGCAGTTCCCCGACGTGGAGACGCTGTTCCTGCTTGAGCCGTCGCTGGTCGAGAACCCGCCGGAAGACGGCGAAGACGAGCGCGCAAGCGAGGCCATCGACGCCATCGCGGGCGCCATCGACGCCGAGGTCGTGGCCCACACCTACTGGGGGTCGATCCCCGAGAAGACCTACGCGCACCTGATGGACGCCGACGTCGACGCCATCGGCTTCGACCTCGTTTCCGACCACGACAAGAACGTCTACAACGTCCAGGAGTACGGCACCAAGGACGCCGTCGCGCTGGGCGTCGTCGACGGCCAGAACACCCGTATCGAGTCGCCCGAAACCATCCGCGACCGCATCGACTGGTTCGAACAGCAGACCAACACGGCCTACGACACCGTCTACGCCACCACGAACACCGAGACCTTCTACCTGCCAGTGAACAAGTTCGAGGACAAGATTCGGTCCCTCGCTAACGCGGCACAGCTGGAGGCACCAGACCAATGACAGGACCACGAGAGCAGTTCCGACCGGAGGACCACCCGAACGACCACTTCCTGCTGACGACCGTCGTCGGCTCTTACCCCAAGCCCAAGTGGCACGACCGCGCCCGCGAGATGTTCGAGGACGAAGACGCCGACTTCGGGCAGGAGGAGTGGGAGGAGTCGAAGGACGACGCCTCGCGGCTCATCACCCACGAACACGAGCGCTGCGGTATCGATGTCGTCTGTGACGGCGAGATGCGCCGCAACGAGATGGTCGAGTACTTCGCCCACCGCATCGACGGCTACGAGTTCAACGGCCGCGTGAAGGTGTGGGGCCACAACTACTTCGACAAGCCCAGCGTCGCCGACGAGGTCGAGTACGGCGAGCAGTGGCTCGTCGAGGAGTTCGAGTTCACCGACGAGATCGCCGACCGCCCCGTCAAGGTCCCCATCACCGGCCCGTACACGCTGGCGAACTGGTCCTTTAACGAGGTCTACGACAGCGAGGAGCAACTGGCCTACGAGCTGGCGGACCTCGTCAACGAGGAGATAGAGGCCCTCGTCGAGGCCGGCGCCCGCTACATCCAGATAGACGAGCCGGCCCTCGCGACGACGCCCGACGACCACGCCATCGTCGGCGAGTGTCTCGAACGCATCGTCGACGAGATCCCCGACGACGTTCGACTCGGTCTGCACGTCTGTTATGGAGACTACTCGCGTATCTACCCGGAGATTCTGGACTATCCGGTCCACGAGTACGACTTGGAACTGGCAAACGGCAACTACGAACAGCTCGACGTGTTCAAAGACCACGAGTTCACGAAGGACTTCGCCATGGGCGTGCTGGACGCCCACACGGCCGAGGTCGAGTCCGTCGAGGAGATCAAGGACAATATCAAGAAAGGGCTGGAAGTCGTCCCGCCCGAGCGCCTGACCGTCTCGCCCGACTGTGGCGTGAAGCTCCTGCCCCGCGAGATCGCGCGCGGCAAGATGGAAAACATGGTCACGGCGGCCCGCGAGGTCGAACAGGAACTCGACGCCGGCGAGATCGAGGTCGTCGCCGACAGCGGTGCGGAAGCGAGTGCGGACGACTAGCGAGACGCGACCAGCGGGAGCGTCTCGGATACGTCGAACGGGGAACAGAGTGACCCGTGCGACGATGACAGTTCGAGCGGTCCGCGAGTAGTCAGTTACCGGGCCAGCGGACGACTTCTAACGACTGTGACAGTCGCGCGGTGTCTCCCCGCCGATAACTGTGCTGTGGGGCTTCAATTTCTCACGTGAGAACGCACGTACAGCTCAACAGCCGGAAGCCACGCAGGTCAAACCGGCCAGACGGTTCGACGATAGACGAACTCGAACTCGACCAGCGCAGAAATAAAAGCATTGGCGATAAATAAAGAAAAGATAACTATTCAGTTATAGAAACGCATTTAGAGTGCTTGAAAACGCTATTGAGACGAATAGCCTTCGAACGAAATTATTCGGTTGCTAACTCTTGTCGCTGGGAAAGAGTTTAGTTGTACTCGGGTGATGTTCCAGACGAGATACCCGATGACCGACAAGACACACCTCCGAGCGGAACTGTATCTTCGCGGTGATACGTACGGCACCTTCGACGCTCAACAGCAGGTGCTGAACCGGGTCAATCGGCTGGAAGCGAACGGCGTCTTCACCGAGTCGATGGTGGCCGGCGACTGGCAGCGCATCCGGACGATGGCCGAGGACACCCGCTCGGGAGCGCTTGCGACCTACGAGGAGTTCGACGACTGGGCCGACCGGAACGGCTCGTCGCTGGAACCGGCCTTCGAGCGCCGCACGCGGACCTACGTCGGCATGGACCGGGTCGACGACGTCGTGGTCTTCCCCGTCGTCTCGCTGGCTATCTACGACGAGAAACGGCTGCAGTCGGTGTTTCCCTGCAGCGACGGCGAGCACGTCTACACCGTCGGGGACGCATTGGACGCCTTCGAGCGCGGCGACGAGGCGTGGCTGGCCCAGTTCGACGCCGTCACTGTCGACCGGACCGAGCCGTGGCTCGAAGCCGGCGTCGAGGCGTTACCGTAGGCCCGTCGTCGCCGACCGCTCCGAGGTGTCGGACCCCGCTATCCCCGCAGGGCCTCGACCGGTTCTTCACTCGCTGCCTTCCAGGCCGGATACAGCCCGCTGAGGACGCTGACGACGACGGCGAAGCCGAACGCGGCGACCAGATACCAGAGGTTCGCCACCCGGAACAGCGCCGTCGCGTCGCCGACCGTGTAGTGGTTGATCGCGAGACCGACGAGCGTGCTGACCACCACGCCAACGACCCCGCCGAAAACGCCCAGTAGCGTCGCCTCCATGAGCATCACCTTCAGCACGTCCCGCTTCTGGTAGCCAACGGCGCGGAGGACACCGATCTCCTCGCGGCGCTCGACTGTCGACATCAGCATGACGTTGAGGATGGAGATGCCCGCGACGAACAGCGATATCGCGGCGATACCGACGAGGACGGTGTTGATGACCTGGAAGGTCTGGTTCACCTGGTCGACGATGGAGCCAAGTTCCTGGACGGTGACGCGTTGCTCGCGCCCGTTGAGGGCCTCGCGAATCGCCATCGCCGATTCGTTGGCCGCCGTCCCCGACTCGGCGGTGACGTACACCTGTGCGTAGCTGCGCCCCTCGAACGAGCCCACCGGCACGATGACACGGCTGTCGGGATTGAGCTGCGAGAACGAGCCGGTCGATTCGAGGACGGCCCGGACCCTGACCGACGTACCGTTGATCGTGATGGTGTTGCCGGGCTGGAGGTCGTACTCGTCGGCGATGCTCTGCCCGATGAGTGTGCCGCTCTGGAACGGTTCGGGGATGCGCCCGTCCGAGGCGTTGTACACCTGTCTTGGCTGTTGGATTCCGTACACCAGCTGTGTGGTGTTTGTCCCCCGCTCGAACGCGATCGGTTCGACCCGCTGTTTGACCGGTGACACGGTCGCGTCCGGCCCCGCCGCGCGCCGTATCTCCCGGACATCGCGTTCGGTGAGGTTCTGGACGCCCGCTTCCCCGTTGGGCGAGACCGTCACCTGGTTCCCCAGCCCGCCGAGGTTATCGGAGATCGAGTACTGCAGCGCGACGCCGAACATCCCCAGGGAGGCGATGGCGATGACGCCGATGACGATACCGAGCGAGGCAAGCAGCGAGCGTATCTTGGTCCGTGTCAGGTTCCGCTGCGCCATCAGCACCGACGGGAACCGACGGTAGAGCGACTCAAGCATCGGGCGTCTCCTCCCCGAGCGCGCCGTCGACCAGGTGGACCGTCCGGTCGACGTACTCGTTTACCAGTTCGTCGTGGGTGACGGCGATGATACCGACGTCTTCCTCGTCGGCGATGTGGCGGAACTCGTCGAGGATCTGTCGCCCGGTATCGCGGTCGAGACTCCCGGTCGGCTCGTCGGCGAGGACGATCTTCGGGTCGTTGATGAGCGAGCGGGCGATGGCCACGCGCTGTTTCTGGCCACCCGAGAGCTGGTCGGGCCGGTGGTCGAGCCGGTCACCGAGCCCGACCCGCGTCAGGAGGTCCTTGGCACGTTCGGTCCGGTTCGGGTCCCGGTCGAACAGCCGGGGGACCTCGACGTTCTCGACGGCGGTCAGCGTCGGCAGCAGGTAAAAATGCTGGAAGACGAACCCGATGGTCCGCTTTCGAAGCAGCGTCCGCTTCCGGTCGCCCAGGTCGGTCACGTCGCGGCCCTCTAACAGGAGCCGCCCCTCCGTCGGCGTCGCGAGCAGGCCGATGATGTTCAGGAGGGTCGTCTTCCCGCTGCCGCTTGGTCCCATGATGGAGACGAACTCCCCGGGTTCGAGCGAGAAATCGACGCCTTTCAGCGCTTCGAGGGTCTGGCCGCCGGTTCGGTAGCGTTTGACCAGCCCGCGGGCGTCGATGACGGTCATATGTCCACGTCATCGTCGTCGTCGCCGCGCCGGTAGCGACGGAAGAGGAGCCCGGCGACGGCGAGTACGGTGACGACACCGAGCCCGAGGACCGCAAAGAGGCCCACACCCGGACCGCCGCCGGTCTGCTGTTCTTCCTGTCCCGCCAGCCCCGAATCGACGGGCGCGGCAAACGTCTCCGTGATCCGCTCGCCGTCGACGAGGTAGCTCACTTCCAGCGGAATCGAGGAGACGTTACCGGTGGCCCGTGCCGTCAGGTCGAAGGAGCTGAAATCGCTCCCCGGCACCTCCCCGACGAAGAAGTCCCTGTTGGGGGGCGCCGGTTCGACGGTCTCAGAGGGGACGACGCGGACGACGACACTCCGTGCCGTCGTCGTGCCGACGTTGCTGGTGCTGCCGGTCACCTGGAGCAGCCCGTCTTCCCGGGCGACATCGAGCCCGGTCAGTTCGATACTGGCGGGTGTCGCCCGAAGCGTGGCGGTCGCGTTGACCGACCGCTGGACGGTGCCGCTCTCGTAGTCGGCCGTGACGGCCACGTCGGCGCGCGGTTCGGACAGCGTCGCGTTGAGCCGGACCTGTCTCGTCGAGCTGGCGGGGACTGAATCGACTATCGTCTGGCTGATAGTCGCGTTCTCCGAGACGCCGGTGACCACGATGTCCTCGGCCGGCGCGTTCCCCTGGTTGACGATATCTACCGTGAGGGTCTGTTCGGTGCCGCTGCCCGACCGCGACGTTTCGAGGACGACCCCGCGGCGGGCGGGCTCGGTCTCTATCGTCTGGTTCCGTGTCACCGTCCGCTCGGTACCGCTTGGGAGCGTGTAGGTGACAGTCGCCGTCAGTTCGTTGACGCCGGCGCGCTCGGGCCGGAAGCGGAAGTCCGCGGTGGCCGTCCCGCCCTGTTCCAGGGACGCAAACACCGAGCGGTCGTCGAAGACGGTGACGCCGTCGCCCGAGACGGCCACCTCGACGTTCGAGACGCCCGTATCGAGTCCGTTGGCGACCCTCACCGACCCGTTCGTCGCCACACCGGCGACCGAATCGTTGGTCTGGACGTCTATCTGTGGATGCCGCTTCTGCACGGACAGCGAGACCGGGTAGCGGAGTTCGACTGACTCATCGGTGTTGGCGTTCTGGGCGTCGACGTGGATCCGCAGGTCGCGGGTGCCCGGCTCCTCGAACCTGTGGGTCAGCGGGACCGTGATCTTAGCCCCGGGCGAGAGCGTCCCGAGGTTCTGGGCTCGGGTGTAGACGGGGAGCCCCTGTCCGCCGCTGGGGCGTAGTTCGACGCTATCGATTACCATCGCGTCGCCGCTCCCCTCCAGGTTCCGAATCGTCGGCGTGAACGTGACCGACTCGTTGGGAGCAGGGCTCTGTGGCGAGACCGTCACACCGGTGATGGAGGCGTTGACCTGTGCACCGGCGGCGAGTGCCGGAAGCGTCGCCAGTACGACCAGCGCGGCGACTACCAGTCGACGCACGGCGCGCCTCCCGTGTTTCGAACGTCTCGGTTGTGGCCGGTGGAGGGTGTCTCTGCGGGGATAGCTTGCATACCACAACTGGACAAGGTGATACAATAAACCCGACGGACTGTGTGATAGTACCACGATACCGGGCCGACCACCGGCTACAGTGACCGGCGATCCCCACACCCCGGGCGGCGACACACGGCGGTCACGGAGACGGGGGTTCAGTCGGGAAGCCCGTCGATGAGCCGCTCGAACTGCTGGCGGTACTGGGCCTCGGCGCGGGCCCTGGCCAGTCCGGAGTCGTCGTCGAAGACGGCGTCGAAGCCGGCCATCCGCCACAGCAGGGTCGAGAGCTGATACAGCGGTCGGCGCTCCGCGTAGCCGTCCTCGAACTCCATCGGTCGGTGTTCGGTGTACCCGTCGTGGAACTCCGAGCGCAACCCCTCACGCACATCGGGGTCGGTAAACGAGGAGTCGATGAAGAGAAACTCCGTCTGGGCGAGGTTGTACTCGGGCAGGGCCGCGAGCACGTCCTGCCAGTCAAGCACCGCCGTAATCGGCCGCTCGGTGCCGGCCTCGAACAGCAGGTTCGCCGGCCGGAAGTCGTCGTGGACCAGCCGGGGGACGCCGTCCTCGGGGACGGACTCCAGGGCGGGCTCGATCTTCGCCATCGCGCGGCCCTTGAGGTCAGCGAAGGGGGTCTCGTCGAGCCGCGAGAGGTGTGCCCGGGTGAGCCGCTCGAAGTACTCCCGCCAGTTCCCCATCCAGTCCCGGACGATGAGTCGGCCGTTGTGGAGGTCGAGGCGGCCAAAGGCCTCGAAGCCGATCTCGGAGTGGAGGTCGCCGAGGATCTGACCGGCCTGGCGCATGACCCGCTGGCGGTCGCCCGACGAGAGCGTCGCAAACTCCTGTGAGAGGTTCTCGCCGTGGACCCGTTCGGTGACGAAGTAGGGACGCACGTCGACCGCGGGCTCCTGTTTGAACACGAGAATCCGGGGGACCGGCACGTCCGTCCGGTTGGCGACGTACTCGTGCAGCTTCGGCTCGATGTCGAAGGGGATGTCACCGGCCGGTTTGAACTTCACTACGACCTCGTACTGCTCGCCGCCGTGGTCCAGTGTCACCATGTAGACGTCGCTCTGGTGACCGCCGCCCGGGGTCTCGAACGTGAACCCGCTGTAGTCCGGCCCCGACTCGTCGAGGACAGCACGGATATCGGCTTCCGGCGTCGACACTGTGACCGGCTATGGGGGGTGGCCGGATAAAACTGTCAGTGTCTCCGCCGCGGGACCCTCGAAATCCTCGCCACAGGGAAAGTACATAGGCCGGACGATGGGGGACCGCAGCCGTCATGGCTCTGCCGCCCGCTCCTCGAACTCGACGCCGGTAATTTCGAAGCGCGCGCCGCCCTCCGCACTGCTGGTCACCTGTATCTCCCAGTCGTGGGCCGCGACGACCTCTGTCACGATCGCCAGCCCCAGCCCCGTCCCGTCGTTCGACGTCGAGAAGCCCGATTCCAGAACCGCCTCCTGGTCCTCCACCGGGATGCCGTCCCCGTCGTCGGCGACGAAGAACCCGGTGTCGCCGTCCAGGACGCCGACGGTGATTTCGATGTCGTTGCCGTGTTCGACAGCGTCGTCGGCCGCCGGCCGGCTGCCCGTAGAGCCATGCTCCACGCTGTTCCGGAAGAGGTTCTCCAGCAGTTGCTGGAGTCGCGTGGCGTCGGCCAGGAAGGTCCCGTCGCTCTCGATGGCGAGCGTCGCCCCGTCCGACTCGACAACGTCCCAGGCGTCCCGCGCGACGACGGAGAGGGTGACGTTCTCGCGTTCGCCTATCGGTTGCCCCTGCCGGGCGAGCGCGAGGACGTCCTCGATGAGCACCTCCATCCGGTCGAGGGCGCGGGCCGTCGCGGCGAGGTGCTCGTCGTCGTCCTCCTCACGGAGGAAGGCGACCCGCCCCTGTGCGACGTTCAACGGGTTTCGAAGGTCGTGAGAGACCATCCCCGCGAACTGCTCCAGCCTGTTGTTCTGTCGCTCTAGCTCCCTGCGGTACTCCTCGCGCTCGGTCACGTCGGTGAGCGTAATCGAGCTCCCGAGCCGGCTCCGGTCGGTCGTGAACGGCCTGACACCGAGGTGGTAGTACCGGGGGCCGCCATCGCTTTCGAGTTCCAGAACGTCGTCGTTTTCGGGGCCGCCGAGAAACTCGGCGAGTCTGGGTACCGCCGACTCGATCGACTTGCCGGTTTCGAGCGCCGGGAACCGCTCGCTGGCTTTCATGTTGAAATCGCGTATCCGCCCCTCGTCGTTCAGCACGATGGCCGGGTCGTTGTGCCCGCCGGTCAGCTGGACAGTCTGGAAATCGTCGACGAAGACGAACAACACGCCGACTGCGAAGGCGGCGACGCCAAGCGGTTCGTACGTGATGTTGAGTATCGTCGGGCTCACGATAGCCAGCGCATCGAGGACGATCGGGAGCCCGGTGAGAACGACCAGCCCGAGTAACGGCCTGGTGTCGTGGCCCACCTGACGGAACAGCTCGAACAGCATGAAATAGCCGACAATCGAGAGGGCGTAGGCCAGTCCCATCGCGAGCCAGTGCAGCTCCTGGGAGACAATAGAGATGTGGGGAAACGGGGTGAGCAACACTTCGGACTGGAAGTATCGATGGTGTATCGGGTTCGTGAACTTCACGAGCGAGATGACGGCGAACACGCCGATTGCGGCCCGGCGTATCGGTGCTGACCGATGGAGATTGCGGCCAGTGTAGGCCGAACAGAAGTACAGCCACGGCCCCACTGTACTGAGTCCGACGAACAGCCCGACGTGATAGAACACGAGCTTGAGTTCGACAGTCGGCGCGAGGAGGAAGCCGAGATGGGCGACCGACCAGCACCCGCTCGTCAGCAGGAGACCGACGAGCCCCTGTCGTGTCCCCTCGTGCTCGATGGCCCGAGCGCGGGGGAGGCTCGCGAAACAGGCCGTCGCCGCGGCACCGAAGAGGAGAACGTAGCCCAGAAGATACACGTTGGGAGTAGTCAGACTGTTTGGTGTTAAAATAGCGGTTACCCGTAGGGTCTGTTAGGGTAAAATCGTTACTGATACTCACGACGGTGAAGGGGGTGTGCTGTGCCCAGTGTCAGGCGGTTCGACAGCGGACAGCGAGAGGAGCCCACAGCCGCCTGACTGTGTGGCGCCGACAGTCGCTTAGGGACCGCTCCCGAACACCGGGCATGGTCGAACTCAGACTCATCGCGGGCGTGGCTCGGACGGGCGCCATCGGCGACGGCGAGACCATCCCGTGGCACTACGAGGAGGACGAAAAGCAGTACAAGGACCGCGTCGCGGACCATCCCGTCGTCGTCGGCCGCAAGACCCACGAAGGGATGACCCGGGTTCGGGGGACCCACCCGGTCGTCGTCACCAGAAGTCCCGACGAGTACGAGGAAGCCGACGCCACGTTCGTCTCAACAGTCCAAGACGCCGTCGACGCCGTCGCGGCCCAGCGAGAGGTGGGCTATGTCATCGGTGGCCAGTCCATCTACGCGACGTTTCTCCCCTACGCCGAGCGGGCCTACGTCTCCGAACTGCCCGAGCGGCAGGCCGCGAGCCGGGTGTTTCCCTATCTCGGGACGAACTGGTCGGTGGCCGACCGCCACGGGTACGACGAGTTCGACGTTATCGAATACGAGAACGAAGCCCCCCTCGACCCGTCCGCGGCGCCGGCCTGACCCGAGCGAACGGTGCCGGAAGCGCCAACGCTTACCGTCCCCAGTCCCAGGAACCGGCCATGCAAACGGTCGACGCGGCAGGGCTGTCGATTGGTGACGACCATCCGCCACGAGTTATGGGCGTGTTGAACGTCAGCAAGGAGTCGCCGTACTCGCCCTCCGTCTACGACGACCCGGCCGAGGCCGCCGCCTACGTCGACGAGGAGCTCATCGGTGAGGGCGCAGACATCGTCGACGTGGGACTGGAGTCGGCCAACAAGCGACTCGACGTGCTCTCGGCCGAGGCGGAACTCGACCGGCTGGACATCGCCATAGAGACTATCGAGTCGGTCAGCGACGACGCCGTCTTCTCCATCGAGACCCGCTATGCCGAGGTGGCCGAGGCCGCCATTGCGGGCGGGTTCGACATGGTCAACGACATCTGTGGCTTCGCCGACCCCGAGATGCCCGAGGTCTGTCGGGAGTACGATGTGGCCGTCGCCAAGATGGCCAGCCCGCCGGACCTCGAACGCCCCGGCGCCGTCGAGGAGACCGACTGGGCTGCCCGCAAATCGCCCGGGTGGGCCGAGTCGGCCGACTACGTCGACCAGGTCTACGAGTCGCTGAAACAGAACGGGCTCACAGAGAAGACCATCGTCGACCCGGCTTTCGGCGGCTGGAGCGAGGCCAAAACCATCGAAGACGACCACGCCACCTTCGAGCGACTGCGGGAGTTCCGCGGCTTTGGCCGCCCCATCCTGGTCTCGATCAACCGGAAGAACTTCCTGCGGACCATCGCCGACCGCTCGACCGAGGACGCCCTGCCCGTCTCCCTGGCAGCGACGGCGCTGGCCGTCGAACGGGGCGCCCACATCGTCCGGACCCACGACGTCGAAGAGACCGTCGACGCGGCGAAGATCGGCTCGGCGTTCACCGAGCGGGCCTTCGTCACCGACGACAGCGTCTCGGTGACCGAACTCGACGCCCGGCGGGCCACGGAGGTCGCGCGCCACCTCGAAACGCTCGGTGCGTCGGCCGACGACAGCGAGGCCTACGTCAGCCGCATCTTCGAGGTGTCCGGACTCGCCCCCGAAGCCGTATCGGACCTGGCCGCCGTCGCCGAGTCGGCCGGGCTCACCGTCACCACCGGCGACGGCGGCGTTCTGGTGGGCGGCCGACCCGACGCGCTCCGTGCGGCGGCAGACGAGCTGGCCGGGCGGCCCGCGTTCGAACCGCTTGTCGAGGCTGTCCGAACGAGCTAACGCATGGACTACCTACAGGAGCGTATCACGACGCTGCACGACCTGACCGACGCGGTGCCGGCGATGCCGGACGGGGAGAGCTCGGTCGTGGTTCCCATCGCCGGGGAGAGCGAGGCGGCCGTGGCGCCGACACACGTCTTCGATGCGCTCGAAACCGTCGGTCCCGACGCTGTCGTCGTCCCGCTTCGGGCCCCCCGGGAAGTCGCGGCCGCCTTCGACCGCTGGGCCGCCGACTTCGACCTCGACGTGACGACGCTGTGGTGTAACGCGCCCACCGTGGCCCCGCTGCTTGAGGACCACGGGCTCGACGGCGCGATGGGGAAAGGGCGGGACGTCTGGCTCGGGCTCGGGCTGGCCGCGAGCCGGGCCGACTACGTTGCCGTCCACGACGCCGACGCCTCGACGTACTCCCCGAAACACGTCCCGCGCCTGCTCGCGGGGCTGGAGATGGGGTATGGGTTCGTCAAGGGCTACTACGCCCGCGTCGAGGACGGACAGCTCTACGGCCGGCTCGCCAGGCTGTTCGTCGCGCCGCTTCTGCGCGCGCTGTCGCGTGCTCACGATGACCCGCTGCTCTCTTATCTCTCGGCGTTTCGCTACCCGCTGGCCGGCGAGTTCGCCCTCACGGCCGAGGCGGCCCGCTCGATTCGCGCCCAGCGGGCCTGGGGGCTCGAAGTCGGGATGCTCGGGGAGGCCTACGACGTGGTCGGCGAGACCGCGACCGCGCAGGTCGACCTCGGGATGCACCGCCACGACCACCGCCCCGTCGGCGGCCGCGGCGGGCTCTCGACGATGGCGGAGGAGGTCGGCGAGGCGCTGTTTCGCGTCCTCGAAGACCGCGGGCTGGCCCCCGACTACGAGCGCCTGCCCGACGCCTACCGCGACGCGGCCGACACGCTCATCCGCCAGTACGGCGCCGACGCCGGGATAAACGGGCTCGACTACGACGCCGAGTCCGAGCGCTCCCAGGCTCAGTCCTACGCCGAAAGCATCCGCGCGCCGGGCCCGGACGACCGGCTCCCCGCGTGGACGGCGACCGACCTCTCGCCTTCGGCGGTGCTTGCGGCCTCGCGGGAGGCCCTCGACCGGTCTAGCGGTTCGCGGCCGGACTGAGCGTGCCAACAGATCGACCGTTGAAACTCGTTTAAACTCGCTTGTGGCCGTCCGCCTGTCATTTTATACCATGCGGCGTCACAGTAGAGGTATGCCGGCGATACGTCGAAGCGACCCGTCAGGAGCCGTTTCCACCGTTCGACCGCCACGACTGCGGCCCGACCGATGACTGCCAGAGACATCTACCTCCCTGTCGCCGCACAGCCGTCGGTTTCGACGCTGGTCGGGCTGAGCCAACTCGCCGAGGTCGAGGGGTACGAACGGGTCTGGCTCCCCGAGACGTGGGGCCGGGACGCCGTGACCACGCTGACGAGCATCGCCCACGGGACCACCGACGTGGGTATCGGCACGTCGCTGCTGAACGTCTACTCGCGCTCGCCGTCGCTCATCGGCCAGACCGCCGCCACGCTGCAGGAGGTCTCCGACGGGCGCCTGCGCGTCGGGCTGGGCCCCTCGGGTCCGCGCGTCATCGAGGGGTGGCACGGGGAGTCCTTCGAGCGACCGCTGCGCCGGACCCGCGAGACTATCGACATCGTCAAGCAGGTGCTGTCGGGCGACAGCGTCGAGTACGACGGCGACCTGTTCGAACTCTCCGGGTTCCGCCTTCGCTCGGACCCGCCCGAGCCCGCGCCGCCGATAGACGCCGGCGGGCTCGGCCCGAAGGCCGTCGAACTCGCCGGTCGCTTCGCCGACGGCTGGCACGCCCTGCTTTTCACCGTCGATGGGATGGCCGACCGGCTGGACGATTTCGACCGCGGGGTCGACCTGGGCGACCGCGACCGGGCCAGCCAGCGGGTCACCTTCTCGGTCCCCTGCTGTGTGCTGGACGACCGCGAGCGCGCCCGCGACCTGACCCGCCAGCACCTCGCTTTCTACGTCGGCGGCATGGGCACGTACTACCGGGACGCGCTGGCCAGACAGGGGTACGAGGAGACGGCGACCGAGGTGTTCGAACAGTGGACGGGCGGCGACCGCGGGAGGGCGATAGCCGCCATCGACGACGACCTGCTGGACGCGCTGGCCGTGGCCGGCACGCCAGAGGAGTGCCGTGACCGCCTCGCTCGCTTCGCGGGCATCGACGGCGTCGACGCCGTCAACGTCTCCTTCCCGCGGGCGGCCGAGCGGTCCGACATCGAGGCGACGGTGGCGGCCCTGGCGCCCTAGTCGGCCCCGGCCGGCAGGCTGATGTCCGCCCGCCGACCGGCCAGCACGTCGAAGCGCTCGCCGCGGCGCCGCTCCAGCCAGTACAGCAGCCGCTCGGCCCAGCGGAGCTTTTCGCGTTTCTCGGGGGCCACGTCGGGGTCGTCGAAGTCCCAGCCGACGAAGGCCAACTCGGCGGCGCCGAGGTGGTCGGCGATAAAGGCCGCCCGGTCGCCGTCGGTGAACCCCCCGAAGTTGTACACGCGGTCGGTCGGGGCGGCCTGGGTCGTCGGCACGACGAAGGCGGGGTCGTAGGTCGGGACGTGTTCCTCGACGGCAGGGACGTTGTCGCCGTGGGCGTGGACGAACACCGGCGTCCCCGATTCGGTCAGCGCCCGGCCGGTCTCGGGGTTCTTGTCGAGGTCGGTCACCATCGCGTCGACGGCGACGCCCCGCTCTCGCAAGCGGTCGACGGCGGTCGAGGCGGCCAGTACGGCGTCGGCCTCGGCCGCCCGGTCCGCTTTGGCTTCCAGCGACGGGCCGGCACCGGCGATGGCGACCGTTTCGCCGTCGAGCGCGAGGTCGGCGGGACTGTACGTCCCCGCCCCGTCGATCAGGTCACCGAGCCGGTCGCGCGCCTGTTCGTCCCCCTCGCGGGGGTAGCCAAACGCCGCCAAGAGGCCGTCGTAGACGGGCTCCCACGTCTGAAAGTCCATAGCTATCACTATCGAACTGGCGCCAGATAAAGCGGGTTGAGCCGAAATGGCACGTCCGTGTACCCCTACCCGGGTGCCCTTCCGGCTTTCACGCCAGTGTTTTGACGCCTCCGGTATAAGCTTTCTCTTACTCACACCTGTAGTATACATGGTGGCCATCTGTTCACCACTGGCGGGAACACCGCGCCCTTTTAATCGCGCAGTCGCCCAACCGTAGCGTATGGGCAAGGTCAACATCGGATTACGAGGGTGGCGGTTCGACGAGGACGTGCTGGGCGAGGACGGTCGGGTGCGCCCGCTGGCAACGATGGAACCGGAGGACCGCCAGCGCATTCTCGTACTCGCCGACCGCGTCGTCGACCCCTGTGACGCCTGCTGGCTGGAGTACGGCGAGAACAAGATCGAGGAGTGCAACGTCGCCGAGGTCATCTACGGCGAGCCACGCGGCGAGGTGGTGCTGTGTTCGGCCCACGAGCCGGACTTTCTCTACTGGTTCCGCGAGGCGGGCGGCTCCGACTTCGCCGGCGAACTCGAACTCCGGGATGCGTTCCACCAGTGGATTCTCGATGGGAACCGCGCGCCCGAGGACTACGAGGGGCTCGAACACGTCGACGAGGACCCGACCTCGCTGCCGGAGGCTCCCGGCCGGAACGAGGCCATCCCCGGCTTCGAGGAGGAAATCGAGGGGCTCGACGAGGAGGACCTCGACGGGATGGACATCGACCTCGACGACCTCGACGTATGATATCCGTCGCCGTCGTGGACCCCGAGACGCCCGGCAACGTCGGCACCATCGCCCGGTCGATGAAGAACTTCGGCCTGTCGGAGCTGTTGCTCGTGGACCCGCCGGAACTCGACCCGGACGGGGAGGCCTACGGCTTTGCCGGACAGGCCCGAAAGGACATCCTTCCCGAGGCCCGCGAGGTGAGCTTCGACTATCTCGTCGAGAACTACCACACCGTCGCCTGCACCGCAACGACAAACGAGGACGACTCCAGCCACGTCCGCTACCCCGCGAAGACGCCGGCCGAACTGGCCGACTCGCTCGCCGGCGTCGCGGCCGACACGTGCGTCGTCTTCGGCCGCGAGCGGGTCGGGCTGACCAACGACGAGCTCGAACGCCTAGACGAGATCTGCTCGATTCCGGCCAGCGCCGACTATCCCGTCCTGAACCTCGGCCAGGCCGCGACTATCGTCCTCTATGAACTGCGGGAACTAACCGTCGAGCGCGACCAGCACCCCGGCGACCTCCACGCACGCGCCGACGAAGCGGCCGTCGAGGGGCTGTACGAGGAGTTCGGGAGCTTTCTCGACAGCATCGACCACCCCGAGGAGAAACGCCACCGCGTCCGCCGGCTCTTTCGCCGGCTGGTCGGTCGCGCCCACCCTACGGGCCGGGAGGCAAAGACGCTCCGGGGCGTGTTCCGGCGGGCTCGAAAGCGTATCGAGCGCGAGCGCGACCGATGAGTCCCGAACCGGACGGGAGTATTTAGGCCCGCTTCCGTATCTCCTCGCGCAGCACGGAACTGACCGTGTCCCCGTCGGCTTTCCCGCGAAGTGCGCCCATACACTCGCCCATCAGGCCCGAGAAGGCGCCCATCCCCTCCGATTCGACCTGGTCTGCGTTGCGCTCGACGACCTCGGCGACGGCCTCGCGAACTTCGGACTCGTCGACGCCGCCCAGCCCTTCCTGTTCGACCGCCTCCTCGGCGGTGAGTTCGGGCTCTTCGGCCAGCGCCGACAGCAGGTCCTCGATGCCCTCCCGGGGCACGTCGCCGCCGTCGACGAGTGCGAGCGTCGCCCGCAGGTGGGCGTCGGTGAGGGCGTCGACGGGCACGTCGTCCCGGCGGAGTTCGGTCAGCGTCGATTCGAGTGTGCCGGCCGCAAGCGTCGCGTCGATGCCCTCGGCGACGACCGACTCGAACAGCGGCCACCGCTGGCCGTAGGCGACCTGCTCGGCCAGCCCCGAATCGAGGCCGTAGTCGGACTCGTAGCGGTCGACCTTCTCGGTGAGCAGCTCTGGCGTCTCGACCTCGCTGGTGTCGGGTTCGACCGGGGGAACGTCCGTCTCCGGGTACATCCGCGCCGCGCCGGGCAGCGGTCGGAGATACCGCGAGGTCCCGTCCTGTAGGGCGTCGCGGGTCTCCTCTGGAACACCCTCGATGGCCGTCTCGGCCCGCTCGACGACCGCCTCGATTGCCAGCTCGGCGGTGTGGGGGTCGTCCGCGACGAGTGCGACGGCGTCCTCGGGACCGGCGTCGACGGCCGCCCGCAGGTCCTCGACCTCGCTCTCGGTGACGCCGTAGGCCGGCAGTTCGTCGGTGTGGAAGATGCCGCCGGCGCCGTGGCGCTTGGCGTGGTCGGAGAACTCGGTGCCCAGGCGTCGGTCCGGCTGTATCTCCCGACCGACCAGGCCGTCGAACCCGTCCAGCCGGACCGCGTGCACCTCGCCGCCGCTGTCGAGGGCGCCGCCGATGACGCCGGAGTCGGTGCCTTCGAACACTTCGGTCACGTCCTGTGGGTCGCCGACGGCGGCGTCGCGGTCGCCCAACTCCTCGGCGATATCGACCAGTTCGACCTGCCGGCGGACCTCGTTGCGGACGAGGTCGTCGATGTCGTCGAGGCTCTGGACGCCCTTGAGCTCGATGCGGGCGCCCTCGGCGATGGAGACGTTGACGTCCTGGCGGATGGTCCCCAGGCCGCGCTTTACCTTACCGGTCGAGCGCAGCAACATCCCGATGCGCTGGGCGGCTTCGCGGGCCTGTGCCGGCGAGCTGATGTCGGGTTTGGTACCGATTTCGACCAGCGGGATGCCCAGCCGGTCGAGCGAGAACCGGACCCCCGAATCGGTCTCCTCGATACGCTGGCAGGACTCCTCCTCAAGCAGCATGTCCTCGATGCCGACCGGCCCGTCGCTCGTCGCTATCTCGCCGTCGTTGGCGACCAGCATCGACCGCTGGAACCCGGTCGTGTTCGACCCGTCGACGACGATCTTCCGCATCACGTTCACCTGGTCGACGACGTTCATGTCCATCAGCTGGCCGATCTCCATGGCCGTCTCCATGGCCTCGCGGTCGACCCGACCCGGCGGCTCGTCGTCCTCCTCGACGAGACAGGTGGTGTCGTAGGCCAGATACTCGAACTCGCGGTCGACCATGCTCTCCTCCAGGGCGGCGTCGTCTATCTCGCCCAGTTCGCTCTTGGTCGGGTGGAGGTACCTGGTGAAGGTGTGGTCGGCGTCCTCGGGTTCGCGCAGCTCGGTCGGACACGAACAGAACAGCTTGGTGGCCGTATCGAGCTGCTGGTGGATCTCGAGCCCGGCTACGAGTCCCAGCTCCTCGTAGTCGAAGTCGGCGTCAGTCATTACCGTCGACTCCGGGACCGGGGGCCAAAAAACGCACCCTTCGGCAGCCGGATAGCCCGGGCCTCCACGTTTCATACTGTGACGGCCCGGCCGAATCCCCCCGTCCCGACTCTGAGAGCACTGTCGCTTCCGCGGGCGACACTCTCAGTCGGACGCGGCCGTAGTAGCGACGGCGTCCGGACGGTCGGGACTGTCCCGATCGGCCGCCGTCGAGAGCGTCTCGGCAGCTCTGGTCAACGATGCCGATGCCGACTGCTGTGTTACACAACAGCGCTCCGTCGAAGCCTGTAGCTCGTCGATGGAGTCGTGTAGCTCGCTTAGCCCGGACCCCAGGCTGTTGGCTGACCTGCTCAGCGACTTGATCGCGTCTCCCAGGCTATCCGACATCGGCTCGCTCGTTGCGTGGTTCGTCATCGGATCTGTAGCTACAAAATTCAACTATAGTGCCAAATAACTACCGTATTAACTGCATATACACTCCATAATGAATCCATACGTGTAATAATACTGCTTAATAGTGTGTGGATGTCGATCCAATCGGCGACAGCTCCGGGAGCTGCTGACCGGCGTACTGACGCCAAAATCCTGTCCGTACAGCGCCCACACGCCTTACTCGGACGTGTTCCGACGCATTATGACGGCGCGGCCGTCTTGATACAGCCTGATTCGAAACCCTTCGTAACTGAACTCGACGACACCCTGGGCCTCAGCCGGCGGTGGTGACGAGTAGAGATGTTCGATGAGGTGGTCCGCCCACTGGTACAGCGGATTCAGTTCGTCCTGTTGGACACCCTTGTGTTCCGCGATGCAGTTTACAAGCTCCATCATCGGCTCCTCCGTGTCGTCTTCGAAGATGCTCACGTGGTACACGCCCGCCGCCGACTCGCTGACATCACCGTCGCTGTGAGACATGTGGTTCACCATGGGACCGGGATACAAAATCCCCTGTGTCTTGTCAGTAGTTTGTTCTTATCCCTATAGTTACCAGTAACGTTGCACGAGTATAGCTGGGCGTTTGCGGCCCGGCGTTCGCCGCCGACACGGACCAGCCACTCATCGCAGACAGGGGTGCTGTCCTGTGGCTCCGGCGCTTGGTAACCGAGGCCGGTTCCCGGTATCAAACTCCTTACTCGGCGAGGACTGCGAGTCGGCGACGCGGCGCTTTCCCGGTCACTCGCGGTTCCCGATGGCCACCGCCCACCTCCGAGGAGACTCCCGCGGTTCCTGCTCGTCCTCTACTGGGCAAAGACTGGGTGTCGGCGATGGGACGCCTCCCGGCTCAGTCTTCGCCCAGGATTCCCCGCTCGGTCATCTTCTCGGGGTCCAGCACGTCGTCGACCTCGTCCTCGTCGAGGTACCCCTCTTCGAGGACGACCTCCCGAATCGTCTTGTCCTCGGCGAGTGCCTTCTTGGCCACCTTGCTCGCCTTGTCGTAGCCGATTGCGGGGTTCAGCGCCGTCGCCAGCGCCATCGACTGTTCGACGCGCTCGGCGCAGTGGTCGGCGTCGGCTTCGAGCTTCGCGACGAACTTCTCGGCGAACACCTCGCTGCCGTTGGCGATGAGGCGAGCGGACTGCAGGAAGTTCGAGGCCAGGACGGGCTTGTAGAGGTTGAGGTCTATCTGGCCCTCGGCGGCGCCGGCCGAGACAGCGGCGTCGTTGCCGACGACCTGCTTGTGGAGCTGGTTGACCGACTCGGCGACGACGGGGTTTATCTTCCCGGGCATGATGGAGGAGCCGGGCTGGTTCTCGGGCTGGTCTATCTCGCCGAGCCCGTTGCGCGGACCGGACGCCAGCAGGCGCAGGTCGTTTGCTATCTTGTTCAGCGAGCCGGCCACCGTCCGCAGGGCGCCGTGGGCCTCGCTCATCGCGTCGTGGGCGGCCTGGGCCTCGAAGTGGTTGTCGGCCTCCCGGAAGCTCAGGCCGGTCTCCTCGCTGATGTACTCGGCGGCTTTCGCGGGGAACTCCGGATGGGTGTTCAGTCCCGTCCCGACGGCGGTGCCGCCGAGTGCCAGCTCCGCGAGGCGGCCCTGGGTGTCCTGGACCCGCGAGATGCCCTTCTCGACCTGCGTGCGGTAGCCCGAAAACTCCTGGCCAAGCGTGATCGGCGTGGCGTCCTGGAGGTGGGTCCGGCCGGTCTTGACGACGGTGTCGAACTCGTCTTCTTTCCCGGCCAGTGCGTCCCGCAGCGTCTTCAGCGCCGGAATCACGTCCTTCTCGACGGCCTCCAGGCTGGCGACGTGCATCGCGGTCGGGATGACGTCGTTGGAGGACTGGCCGAAGTTGACGTGGTCGTTGGGGTGAATCTCGCGGGTCCCGATCTCCCCGCCGTAGAGCTCGGTGGCTCGATTCGAGATGACCTCGTTTGCGTTCATGTTCGAGGAGGTGCCCGAGCCGGTCTGGAACACGTCGACCGGGAACTGGTCGTCGTGGTCGCCGGCGATGACCTCGTCTGCGGCCTCGACGATGCAGTCGGCCTTCTCCTCCGGAATCAGTTCGAGGTCCCGGTTGGCCTGTGCGGCGGCCTTCTTGACGATGCCCAGCGCGCGGACGAACCGCCGCCCGAAGGTCACGTCACTGATGGGGAAGTTCTCGATGGCCCGCTGTGTCTGGGCCCCCCAGTAGGCGTCGGCCGGCACCTGCATCTCCCCGAGACTGTCCTGTTCGGTTCTGAACTCGTCGCTCATGGCTGGCCGCTCGGACGCCTCCGCGTAAAATCCACCGGTCCGCGTCTCCCGGCTAGCTGCTACCCCGCCCCTACGTCCAGCGGTCGAGCCCGGTCTGGACCACGGACTCGTCGATGCGCTCGAAGCCCCGTTGGACCTCCTCGGCGTCGACCTCCCACTCCCCGGTGACGTACTCGCGGGCAGCGTCGAGGTCCGGGTCGATGTCGTCGGGAATCGCGTAGTCGTCGGTGACGGCGGGGTCGAGAAAGAGCGACCGGATGCGGTCGGCGTGGTCGACGTGTTCGCCCCGCGCTTCCAGCACTGCAAAGAGGTCCCCGTGCTCGCTCAGTAGCTTGACGGCGGTCTTGGGGCCGATACCCGAGATGCCCTCGTTGAAGTCCGTCCCCATCAGGATGGCGGCGTCGACCAGCTGCTCCCAGGTCAGCCCGGTCGATTCGAGCGTGGCCTCGAAATCCATCAGCTCGGGGTCGCCACTGGAGGTGAGCTGACGCAGGGTGTAGGGCGCGCCAAAGAGCAGGCTGTCGTAGTCTTCGGTGCCGACGTAGTCCACGTCGCCCTGCCGGGCCATGTAGGCCGCCTGGCCCTCCCCCTCTGCGGGGGCGTCGACGACGGGTACGTCAAGCAGTTCCAGCAGCTCGCGGGTCGTCTCGACGATGGTGTCGGTGAGTCGCTGGGTCCGGGAGTCGAGCTTGGCGACGCGAACCGAGTCGCCGGCCTCGCGGGCGTCTTCGAGTTCGTCCTCGTACTTCTCGCGTTGCTCGCGCCGTTTCGCGACCTCGTCGTCTTTGAGTTCGGTCACCGCGCCGTCGAAGACGAAGACGGGGGTGAGGTCGTGCTCGAAGAACTTCGGCAGCCCCTGGACGACGCCGATGAGGTTCGCCACCTCCTCGCCGTCGGCGGTGGTGTACTTGTGGTCGCTCGTGAACTTGACCGTGGTCGTCAGATACCGGTAGAGCCAGTTGTGCGCGTCGACGGCGACGACGCTCCCGTCTAGGTCCGCGAAGGCCACGTCCTCGATGGCCGCAAGCGAGCGCAGGTCAGCGTTTCCCATTGGGGGGCGTTCGGGCGAGGGGCGCTTGAATCTCCCGGGACGGGCTCAGCCCGGCGCTTCGACCACGTCCGGCGGCTCGCTGTCCAGCTTCTCGGCCAGAAACGCGTCCTCGTCGGCGGAGAGGTCTCGCTGACGGAACACCGCCAGTCCCGCCCGGTACTGCGCTTGGCTCCGGTCGCCCGGCCATTCGAGCGTGAGCTCGGCCAGCCCCGTTTCCGCCCCGGTGAAGGCGAAGCCGGCCCGATAGGCCGCTTGATAGGAGAAGGGGTTGTTCACCCCGATAGTCACCCGTCGGTAGCCGCGCTCGCCGGCCCGCTCGCGGACGAACCGGAGCAGTCGCGGTCCGAGTCCCTCCCCCCGGCGGTCCCGCCGGACGGTGATGTAGCGGATACACAGCGTCTCCGGGTCGGTCCGGTCGGCGTCGAACGCCGCGGCGGCCACGACGCCGTCGTCGCCGACGACCGCCTTCCCCGTCGAGGTCATGACGAACTTGCCGGCGTAGGCAAACTCCCGGTAGTCGAGCCGGAGCGGGTGGTCGTCCTCAGGCCAGCTAAGCAGCGCGAACTCCATACCGCCCGTAGCGCCACCGGCCATGTAGTTCCCACTCACTCGGCGTACGCGGTACGGCACAACCGGCCGCAAGCGGGCGGAAAACGGGACACCGAAATACGGGGAGCGCAAAACAGGTAGTATGAGCGTTGCGACGGCCGACCGGAGCCGCATCGACCTCTCCTCGAAGACGGCCCTGCTGGCGGCCGGTGACCTGGGCGCCATCCTCCTCTTTGTCGCCGTCGGCGAGTACACGCACGGCTACAATCCGCTCCTTGATTTCGGACGGGTCGCCGGGACCTTCGCCCCGTTCCTCATCGGCTGGCTACTCGTGGCCAGCGCCGCGGGGCTGTACGCCAGCGACGCGCCCGGGACACTCGCCAACGCGACACTCGTGACGCTGCTCAGCTGGGTCGCCGCCGTCGCTATCGCCCAGGGGCTCCGGGCCACGAGCGTCTTTCACGGTGGGGCCGCACTGACGTTCGCCGTGGTCTCGGTGCTCGTCGGCGGCCTGCTTCTCACCCTGTGGCGGGCCGGCGCGGCGCTGACCATCGATCGATAGTCGGCCGTAGAAGTGGTGGCTCTCGGTCCGGTGGCCGGCCCGTACCTACCGGAGGTCGGCTACGTCGAGGGCCATCGACGACTGAATCCACGCCTGGTGGTTCTCCCGGTCGTAGATGACGAACTCCTCGTCACCGATGTTCAACTCGGCGTACCGTCGTGCCGGTTCCTCGCTTCGGGCGTCGGTCGTATCGTCCGTGGCGTTCGTACTCATTGATTTCGCCGGGCAACCCCGGGTCGCTCCCTCCGGTATCTGCTACCTTGTTACCGATTATAAGCGCTCGGACCCAGTTATCATTCCATAAAATGACATTGGCCGACACTTGAAAAGAGGGAACGAGCGGCTTCATTTTCTGAAAACGGCTGGTGGGACGGACCGGCCCCGAGTCGTGGGGAGAGAGAGGACGGCCACCCGTAGAGCTTGCTTTCCGGACGGCAGTGTAACAACTGAAAACGCCACAGACTGGCACTGTGTCGCCAGATACGCGCCCATCGGTCGAGGAGCTCCGGGCTCGTTGCCTATTGAGTATCTCTATAACTTATGAGAGTGTTACAACGATTAATCAGAGGAAGTATCTGGTGCCTACAAGAAATCCTATGCAAAAATTACGCGAAACGCTTATGTACCCCTCTCCCATACAATAAATCACAATTATGACGGGTTATTACGACATCGTTCTTGGACTTATCCCGCTCGCAATGGCCGGCATCACTGGCGCCCTCGTCTTCGCTGGCTTCGCACTGACGACGGCGATTCCTCTGGCGTCGGTCGTCGCCGTTGGCCTCATCGGCCACGCGATGTTCGTGAACGCTCCGGTCGACCCCGTCCCTGCCGAAACCGTCCAGTCGGACCCGGTACAGACCGCAGACTGACCCGTTCCCGTAAAGCGGTGACGCCCGCTGTTTTCCGTTCGCCCATCGCCATTAAGTCGCCGTCCGACCTACGGTCGGGTATGTCGACCGCCCTGTTTCTCACAAGTGCCGAGATATCCGAGCTCGCTCGCCCAGCGGAGTACGTCGACCCGGTCCGTGCGGGCTACCGTGAACGCGGCCACGGCGCCCCGGCCGAGCCCCGAACGACGCTGTCCAACGATTCCCCGGCCGGGATGCTGACGGGCTATCTCGCCGTGCTCCCGGAGACGGGCGCCATGGGCGGGTACACCTACGCCGCCGGTTTCGGCGAGCGGGACGCCCACTTCGCTTTGCCGCTCTTTGACGCCGACTCCGGCGCCCCCCTGGCGCTGCTCGACGGCGCGAGCATGAACCCCCACAAGACGGGCGCGGCCGGCGCTGTCGGCACCGACGCCCTGGCCCCGGTCGACGCCTCGGACCTGGCGATAATCGGCAGCGGCACCCAGGCCCGCGGCCAGCTCCTGGCGACCGCGACGGTGCGGGACTTCGACCGCGTCGAGGTGTACTCACCCACCCAGTCCAACCGACAGGACTTCGCCGCCGAGATGAACGAGACGCTCGACGCCACAGTCGCCGCGGTCGCCTCCTCGGCGGCCGCGGTCGAGGGCGCCGACGTCGTCATCACCGCGACCAACGCCGACGACCCCGTCTTCGACGGCGAGATGCTGGACTCGGGCACCCACGTCACCGCGATGGGACAGTACCATCCCGACAAACGCGAACTCGACGCCGCGACCATCGAGCGTGCGACGTACGTCCCCGACCTCAGGGCTCGCGTCACGCGGGACGCTGGGTCGTTCATCCACGCGGTCGAGGAAGGCGTCGTCGACGAGGACCACGTCCACGCCGAACTCGGCGAGGTGCTCGTCGGCGACGCGCCCGGACGGGAGTCGCCGGAGGACATCACGGTCTTCGACTCGGGCGGCACGGCCATCGAGACCGTGGCCGCCGCGAAAATGCTGTACGACCGGGCCGTCGAGGACGGCGTCGGCGAGGAAATCGACTTCGCGCCCGCCAGCGAGGCGATGGACCGCTAGACGTACGGCGCCAGGCCGAGCGCCTCGACGAGGCCGATGCCGGCCACCAGCGCACCCAGCAGGTAGCCCGCGATGGAGCCGCCGTTCAGCAGCGGCAGCCCCGCGTGGGCCCGCCCCTTGAGCACCAGCCAGAGCAACACCGCGAGACCGAGGAAGGTCCCGACCATGGCCGTCACTGCCGGGAGCGGGATTCCCAGTACTGTCCGGACGCCCGCGGGCGCGAAGAAGGCGGCGCTGGCGACCAGGATGGCCGGGATGATGGCGTCACCGAGGCCGATAAACAGCGCGTCCCGCTCCAGCGGGCCCTGCGCTACCTCGGCGTCTTCGGTATGTTCCTCGTCGCTCGTCGCTTCCTCGCTCGTCTCAGCCGCTGTCGTGTCATCGACCGTATTCTCCCCGGTGGCTTCGTCGCTCCCGTCCTCCGCGGTCGGGTCCGGCGTCGTCGCCTCGAGGAAGGAGTACGACAGCGAGAGCGGAATCACGAGTACCACGGGGACCCTGAGGTCCATCACGCCGGAGGCGAGTGTCAGCATGTGTTCGGTGCCGTAGACGCTGATAGCGTCGTACACCGCGAGCACTGTCAGTAGCAGTAGCGCCGGGAGGATGCCGAAACTGATGCCGAAGAGGCCGGCCGCGGCCGCACCCATCACCGCCCCGGCGGTGTCGATGACGTACCACTCCGGGTAGACGAGCAGCCCGACCCCGAGCAGGGTCGCCATGGCCAGTGCGAGGACGTTGAATCCGCCGACCACGAACACCGGCGGCGCGACCAGCCGGAAGATGTACAGCGAGAGCCACGCGCTCGAAAAGACGATGACGCCCCGAATCAGCTGGTCGGCGTCGTAGCGGAAAGCGAGCAACATCCCGGCCGTCGCCAGCAGGATGGCCACGACGTAGAGGACGCTGTTGGTCGGGTCGGACGGGTCCTCGACGGCCTGGTAGCCGGCCGTCTTGAACGGCTCGACCAGCGCGAGCGCGCCGACCTGGACGAACAGGAAGATGAACCCGATGAGCGCACATCCGGCGACGGCACGCCAGCGACTGTCCATATCTCCCGTCTCGCAGGACCGGATTTCAGGGTTACGGAGTCCCGCTGAGAGCTGGCTGACAGTTACCGAGCGTACAGCGGGGACCCCAGAAGCGCCGGGAGGTGGACACCAGTCGCCGGCGAGACGGCCATGTACGGCCGCTCGACCGGCCCGAACACGTCGACGACCTCGCCGACCGACGTGAGTTCGTCGTCGACCAGCGACGCGCCGATGTCCGCGTACGTCCCGTCTGTGGCTCGGACCACGGCCAGCCCCTGTGCGAGCCGTTCGACCGAGCCGACTCGCCTCATTCGCGCAGCACCTGGATGTAGGCCGCGGCGGCGCCCAGCAGGTCGGTCTTCGTGGCGTCGTCGGCGTCCTTGACGATGACGCGCCCCCGCTGTTCGTGTTCGCGGGGATACGTCTTGTCCCGCTCGATGACGGCGTCGTAGCCCACCTGCTGGACCGCCTTCGCTATCTCGTCTACCGTCGGCTCCTGCACCGCCAGGTCGGTCGGGACGCGGCGCCCCTCGCTGCGTGAGCGCTCCGCGTCGAACGCGACCGGCCAGATGACGTTCTCGACCATGCCCGACAGTGACCACCCCTCACTTATGTTCTTTTCCGACGGCTCCGGGAGACTACATACTTACATGATTGTACACACTACTGGCGACTAGATGGTCAACAAAGCTCTCCTCAGTCTCGCCGCAGTCGTGCTCTTTGCGGTGTTTGGCACAGGGGTCCTCGTCGGTATGCAGGTCGGCGGCCTCGGCGGTGGTGGGCCCGCCGAAACGGCGACCGAGACGGGGTCACAGGCCGCCGGGACGCCGACAGGCGCCGACGCGCCGGCCACAACGACACCCGAGTCAACACCCGCGTCGTCGGGGGAGTCGAGCGACGAGCGCGAACCGATTCCGGCGCGTGAGTTCACCGCGCGAAACATCGGTGACGCCATCGTCGAAGACATCAACGACGCACGCGAGGACGAAGGGGTTGAACCGCTGTCAACTACGGGTATCACGGCCGAGACCGTCCGCACGATGGCGAGCAGTCACAGCGACGCCATGGCCGAGGCCGGCCTCGCCAGGCACACTATCGATGGAACAACCAGCGCTGACCGATACAGACAGTACGACCTCTATGACACCTGCCAGTTCTAGGTCGCAAGCTACATCGAAAGAGCCGACAATAACGCACTAGAGGTTGTCGGACGGACTTACGCCGGCCAGGAGTACCCCGATAACGGGACCGAGAAATTCAACGGAAACGATACCGCCGTCGCGAACGCACTGACCGAGGAGTGGCTCTCGACACAGTCCCAACGGCTGCTCTACGAGAACGCCGACCGCATCGGCGTCGGCGTCACCGTCACCAGAACCGGGAGCGTCTACGCGACCGCGAACGTCTGCTAGACAGTGCGACCGACGTTCCCAGTGGACCCGCCGGAATAACCTCCAGATTGTCGACGCACGCTTTCCTGACCCGCCGCGTAGCCGCCCGGCACGTCGGGGACGAGTAGACCTCGGCGCATGGCTCCGCGACGCTGTCAGTCGGGGGCCACACCGCTGCCGTGTTTCAGTTGCTGGTGACCTCCGCTGGACCCGACACCGCTGTCTCCGGGCCGGTCACTGCGCCGTGTGTGCCTCGTCGCCGGAGCTAGCGCAGCTATCGAACGACGCCACACAGACGGTGGGCTCTCGCGGCCCAACAGTGCCGAAGAAACCGTTCGTTCAGGCCGGGGTCGCCGTGGCGCCGGGCGTCGGAGTGCCTGCGGGCGTCGCTGTCGCGTTGCCCGACGTGCTGTTATCGGCGCTCGTTTCGTTCCCGCTGCTGTCGCCCGAACGCTGGTCTTGCAGCCACTGGTCGTACTCGTCCTGTGGCATCACCTGCACGGTGCCGAGCATCTGGGAGTGGCCCGACCCACAGTACTCCGCACAGTACAGCTGGTAGGTGCCGGTCTCGGTCGGGACGGTCCGGAGCTGGTTGTACTGGCCCGGGAAGGCGTCGGCCTTCAGTCCGAGGCTGGGGACGTGGAAGGCGTGGAGCCAGTCGGTGGAGGTGACCCGTAAGTTCACTTCCTGATTGGCGGGCAACCGGAGTGTTCCGGTCGAAGTCACGTCGGCCTCCTGGCCGAAGCTCGACCCGTTGTAGTAGAAGGTCCAGCCGTAACGGTACGCCTCGACCTGTATGTGCGTTACCTCCTCCGTCTGCAGCTCAGCCTGGTTGGTCGATTCGGCCGTCACGAACGGGCTGGCCATCACCTGGTAGGACGCGATGCCGACGAAAAGCAGGATGACGGCCGTCGCGACTGTCCAGGTGATCTCGAGGCGTCGGTTCTCCATCGTCGGCAGCGCCTCCTCCTTGTTCCGGAACCGCCAGACGGTGTAGATGAGAATCGCCTCGACCAGCACGGTGATGGGGATGGCCACGGCGAGCAGGTTCATGTTGAGGTTCCATATCTGCTCGACCGTCGTGGATGCCGAGGGCTGTGCGGCGACAGGTTCGGCGGCGAACGCCAGCAGCGCGGCGCCGACGAGCGCGACCAGACCGGCGCGTCTCCGAGTCATGTGCGCGGCTTAGGATTTCGGGGATAAATAACTGCTGTCTCGCCTTGGGGGGCGACTGGGCGGGTAGGACCGACCAGACAGCCAGTGGCCACCCTCGGCTGCTGTTACCGTTCTCAGGAGGCGGGAAAAAAGCGAGGAGTCTAAGTGTCCTTGCCCGAAGGGTGGAACAATGGCAGAGAGCCGGACATTCACCGGGCTGCTGGCCGCGACGGCCGTGGGCGTCTATCTGCTGGTCATGGCTGGTGCGACGGCGGCCATCACCGACGCCGTCGCCGCCTGTAGCTCCTGGCCCCTGTGTCGGGGGCCAGTGACGCTTGCCGACCCCGACCTGTTGATCGCGCGTGGCCACCGACTGACCGCGGCGGTCGTCGGCCTGCTCGCGCTGGGGACGGTCGCGCTGGGACTGCGGACGGCGACGCGCCGACGGGTCAAGGCCGCCCTGCTCGTCGGCATCGCGCTGTACCCGGTCCAGATAGCGCTGGGCGCGTTCGTCGCCACCGCCGGCGTGGGCGCCCTCCCCGGCGCGCACCTCGGCGTCGGGATGGCCATCTTCGCCTCGTTCGTGGTCGCGCTCGCGTGGCATCTGGAGTTCGAGACGGGCAGCGACGACGAGGAACCGGTCGACGACCCCACGCCGGCGCCGATGCCCGAGACCGACGAGACCGACTCGCCGCCCGTAGCCGCGCTCTCGACGAAACAGCGTGTGCTCGGCACCCTCGGGGCGTACTTCCGGCTGATGAAACCGCGGCTGATGTGGCTGCTGTGTCTGGTCGCCGCCGCCGGGATGGCGCTGGCGGCCGGCCCCGAACTCACGACCCGGACCGTGCTGTTGACGCTTGGCGGCGGTGTGCTCTCTATCGGGGCCTCGGGCACGTTCAATCACGTGCTGGAGCGGGACATCGACAAGCGGATGGACCGGACCTCGGACCGGCCCATCGCCACCCACCGGATTCCGGTGGCCAACGCCATGGCCTTTGGCGTCGCGCTCGCGGCGGCCGCCCTCGTCCTGTTCTGGCAGGTCAACGTTCTGGCGGCCGCGCTGGGGCTGGCGGCCATCCTCTTTTACAGCGTCATCTACACGCTCGTGTTGAAGCCCAACACCGTCCAGAACACCGTCCTCGGCGGGGTCGCGGGCGCGCTGCCGGCACTCATCGGCTGGGTTGCCGTCGAGGGGAGCATCGGGCTCCCGGGGCTGGCGCTTGCCGGCGTCATCTTCCTGTGGACCCCGGCGCACTTCTACAACCTCGCGCTGGCGTACAAGGACGACTACGAGGCCGGCGGCTTCCCGATGATGCCGGTCGTCCGTGGCGAGACCGAGACTCGCAAGCACATCGTCTACTACCTGGGCGCGACGCTGGTTGGCTCGGGCGTGCTCGCGGCGCTGACCTCGCTTGGGTGGCTGTACGCGCTCACCTCGGCCGCAGTCGGCGGGGTCTTCCTCTGGACAGTCGTCCGCCTCCACCGCGAGCAGACCGAGGCCTCGGCGTTCCGGGCGTTCCACGCCTCGAACGCCTACCTGGGACTCTTGCTCGTCGCCGTCGTCGTCGACTCGCTTGTCCTATGAGTACGCTCGAACCCGACTGGCGCGGGCTGGTTCCCGAGGGACGCTCGCTCGCGCTGTGGGCCGTGGTGCTGAACACGGAGCTTCTGTTGGTGTTGCTGTATCTCGTCTTGCTCCCCGGTGCCGCGACGGACCCGGTCCTGCTTGCGTTCCCGTTCGTCTGGCTCAACGTCGCCGGACTGGTGTTCCTGCAGGTCCGTCCGGCGCCGGCCTCGCCCCGTCGGCGGGCCGTCGCCGCGGCCGTCGCCGTCGGGTACGGGCTCTTGCTGGGCTACGTCGGCGGCGTCGTCGGACTGGGCGGGGCGGGGACGGGACTCCGGGTCGTCCTCGCGGCTCCGCCCGGCTTCGCGCCCTCGGTCGTCTACAGCGGGGCGACTCTCGCCGTCGTGGTCACCCCCTGGAAGGTGGCGGGCTATCTCGCGCTCTCGTATCTCGTCTATGTCACCGTCGTTGACGCCAGCGGCGGGCTCGCGGGCGGCGTGATCGGCCTGTTCTCCTGTGTCAGCTGCGTGTTGCCCATCGTCGCCTCCGTCGTGGGCGGGGCCATCGGTGCCGGCGGGACGCTGTATCAGGCCGCTCTCGGTCAGTCCTACGGGCTCTCGACGGTTGTCTTTCTCGTCTCGGTCGGCGTGCTGTATGCCGTCCATCGGTTCGACATCACCGCCGTCGGCTGGCTGCGCCGTGTCGCGGACCGGTGACGCCGTCTACGGCGGCAGTTACACAGCTTTTTGACGGGGCCGTGACACTGATGGCCATGGACCTCCCGCTCCCGCTGCTCGAATCCACCGAACGCACGCTCGCCCTCCTCGGCCTCGTCGTCGGCGTCGGGTCGCTCCTGCTGTGGGCCAGAGGTGGCGTCTCACTTGTCATGGTCCCGCTCGGTGTCTTGCTCCTCCTCCAGTCGGTCCGCTCGCTGTACGAGCGGACCGCGACGGCACACGGGTTCGGGAACTGAGCGGTCCGTGTCGGTGGGTTTGTCACCGACCGCCCCTACCGATTCGTATGACCACTGTCGAAATCGAGTACTGCGTCCCGTGTGGGTTCCGCGAACGGGCGCTTGACGTGCAACGGGCTATTCTGACGAGCTTAGAGCGCGACCTCGACCGCGTGAGCCTGGCGATGGGTGACCACGGCGTCTTCCGCGTCACCGTCGACGGCGAGGCGGTCTACGAGAAAAGCGAGGACGACTACGACGTAGACGGCATCGTTCGGGCGGTCCGCAAGCGGGTGTAGCCGCGCGGAGAACGGAACGGCTTTCGGCGCCCGATTCCCAGCCACCAGTATGACAGACGTACTCCTCGCCGAGGAGGTCCGCCGGAGCTACGGCGACACCGTCGCGCTGGACGGCGTGTCGCTGTCGGCGACGGCGGGCGAAGTGCTGGCGCTGGTCGGCCCGAACGGGGCCGGCAAGACGACGCTCGTTCGGGCGCTGACTGGAACCACCGACGCGGAGGGGCGCGTCGAACTGTTCGGCCGGTCGCCGACGGCGGTCGACCGGGACCGAATCGGCCTGCTCCCCCAGTCGTTCACCCCGCACGAGCGACTGACCGCCCGCGAACTGGTCGCCTACTACGCCGGGCTCTACGACGAGACCCGCCCCGTCGCGGACGTACTCGACGACGTGGGACTGACTGACACTGCCGACACCCACTACGAGAACCTCTCGGGGGGCCAGCAGCGCCGGACCTGCGTGGCGACGGCGCTCATCAACGACCCGGACCTCCTCGTGCTGGACGAGCCGACGACCGGCATCGACCCCGCCGGCCGGCAGGCGCTGTGGGAGCTGCTCGAAGGGCTCGCCGACCGCGGCGTCACCATCATCGTGACGACCCACTACATGGAGGAAGCCCAGCGGCTCGCCGACCGCGTGGGGCTGCTGGCCGACGGGCGGCTCGTCGCGCTCGACGCCCCCGAGGCGCTGGTCGCCGACCACGGCGGCGACAGCCAGCTCCGCATCGACGGGGAGTTCGACGAGGCCGCCGTCGAGACCATCGACTACCCGGCCGAGATGACACTGCGCAACGACCGGCTCGTCGTCTACGGCGTCCGTCCCGAATCCATCGGCGGCGTCGTCGACGCGCTCGACACCGCGGGGTTGCACTACGACAGCCTGACCTGGAAGCAGCCGGACCTCGAAGACGTCTACCTCGAACTCACGGGCACCGGGGTCGGTCGGTCCGGCGAACCGAAAGAGGCCGTCCCGGCGGCCGCGGGAGGGGCCCGATGAGTCGTCTCGGCCGGCTCCGTTCGGAGTCGCGGGCCGCGAGCCGCGCGTTCCTGCGCCGCCGTACCGCGGTCTTTTTCACCTTCTTCTTCCCGCTCATCATCGTCGTCATCTTCGGCGTCCTCGTCCAGACACGGCCCGGCGGCGGCGGGCTGTTCACCCGGGAGCCGGCCTACTACGTGCCGGGCTATCTCGCGGTGGTCGTCCTCTTTACGCCGCTTTCCCGTGTCGGCAGCGAGGTGGCCCGCCACCGCGACGGCAACCGCTTCGAGAAACTGGCGACCACGCCGCTGACACGGCCGGAGTGGCTGCTGGCCCAGACGCTCGTCAACACCGTCGTCATCGGGCTGGCGGGACTCATCCTTCTCGGCCTGATGGTCGTCCTGACCGGGGCCGATATCGTGCTCTCCCCGCTCTTGCTCCCCTTTGTCGTCCTCGGTGTGGCGCTGTTCTGTGGGGTCGGCGCGATGCTTGGCAGCCTCGCGAGCTCACAGGACGGCGTCATCTCCGCGAGCAACGGTATCGCCCTGCCGCTGCTTTTCCTCTCGGAGACGTTCGTCCCGCCGGAGCTGCTCCCGGCGTGGTTCCCGACGTGGCTCTCGCCGCTGACCTACTTCTCCCGCGGTGTGCGTGCAGTGAGCACCGGGAGCGGCGAGACGCTGCTCCCGCTTGCGGTGCTTTCGGTCTGTGCCGTCGTCGGCTTCGCCGTCGGCGCGGCGCTGTTGCCCCGGACGGACTGAGCCGTCGACTACCGTTGCAGTTTCGGCCCGACGAGCGCAAGGAGTAGCGCCGCCTCGCCGCGTGGCTCCCACATGTAGATGTGGTTCAACATGACGTAGGTGACGATGCCGAGAAAGAGCGAGAGCCCCCACGCGGCGACGGCGATGCGGCCGACTCTCGCGTGGGCCGTCTCCCTGAGTTCGCTGGGCGTGTGTGACAGTCCCAGGACGACGGCGTGGACGACGACCGGGACGGAGACGGCCGACAGCAGGATGTGGACCGCGAGCATCACGAGGTAGGCGTAGTAGACGGCTCCCTCGACCAGAATCGACTTCTCGAAGCCCCCGCCCACTTTCAGGAGATACAGTACCAGAAAGAGGACGATGAGGGCAAACGCCGACAGCATCGCTGCGCGGTGTCTGCGGACCTGGTCGGTCCTGATGAAGTAGACGCCGGCGAGTATACAGCCAAGGGCCAGCGTGTTGACCACGGCGATGGCATCGGACAGCACGATGACGGTCTCGTTGCTGATAGACGGGAACGGGAAGACGCCCCCGAAGGTCCCGAAGACGAGGGCGTACCCGACGAGCGATAACACGGCGGTGACACGGCGCGGGGAGGCTCTCGCGCGTGACTGGAGTCTGTCTGCGACGGCCATACTCCACCTGAGAATTCGAGGGCTTTCCGTGTTCTGGAACGGGCGTCGAAACCGGGTCTAGGCGAACGTCTTCGAGACGTCCTCGTCTTCGGCCTCGTCTTGCTCTATTTTCTCCCAGGCGTCGTGGAAGTCCGACATCCGGACCTCCGTGCGGTCGTCGCGGATGGCGAACATCCCGGCCTCGGTACAGATGGCCTTGATGTCGGCGCCGGAGGCGTCGTCGATCTCGGCGGCGAGGTCGGAAAACTCCACGTCGTCGGCGACGTTCATGCTGCGGGTGTGGATCTGGAAGATCTGCTCGCGGCCCTCGGCGTCGGGGTTGGGGACCTCGATGAGGCGGTCGAACCGGCCGGGTCGGAGGATGGCGCGGTCGAGCATATCGAAGCGGTTGGTGGCGGCGATGATGCGGATGTCGCCGCGGTCGTCGAAGCCGTCCATTTCCGAGAGCAGCTGCATCATCGTCCGCTGGACCTCGGCGTCCCCGGAGGTCTTGGAGTCGGTTCGCTTGGCGGCGATGGCGTCGATCTCGTCGATGAAGACGACGGCGGGCTCCTCCTGGCGGGCCAGTTCGAAGAGGTCGCGGACGAGCTTGGCGCCCTCGCCGATGAACTTGTGAACCAGCTCGGAGCCGGCCATCTTGATGAAGGTGGCGTCGGTCTCGTTTGCGACGGCCTTGGCGAGCATCGTCTTGCCGGTGCCGGGCGGGCCGTGCAGCAGGACGCCGCTCGGTGGTTCGATACCCACGTCCTCGAACATCCCCGGGCTGGTCAGGGGCATCTCGACGGTCTCGCGGACCTCTGCCATCTGCTCTTCGATGCCGCCGATGTCGGCGAAGGTGACGTCCGGGGACTTGTCAACCTGCATCACGCGTGCGCGTACGTCCGTCTCGTCGTTGAGCTGTTTGACGATGGACAGCGAGTTGTTGACGGCGACGCGGTCGTCGGGTGCGAGGTCCTCCCGCATCTCGTCTGTGACCTCCGTCAGGGCCTCCTGGTTGTTGCCGTGTTGCTTGATGATGGCACCGTCGTCGTTGAGCTCCTGGACCGTGGCGACAAACAGCGGCGACTGCTTGAGCTTCTTGTTCTCGTGGGTCAGCCGCTCTAGCTTCTGCTGGTACTTGTTGTTCTCGGCGTTGGCGTCCAGCAACTTGTCACGCATCTCCTCGTTTTGCGATTCGAGCACCTCCAGGCGCTCCTGCAGCGACTCTATCTTCTGTTGCATCGAGGCACCCTCGTCATACGGCAGGTCCACCTCGTCGACGGTGTCGGTCATTATGCCCCTATTAGTAGGTGAATCATTAAGAGGCTTCGGGTAGTGCCACATACCGAAAGCGGGCGTAGCGGCCCGGAAACGTTCGAACACGGCACTCCTGTGGCACCTGCCGAATCGGTAGCTTTCTGCCGGGTCCGGGGCTAGGCCACCTATGGCATCACAGACCACCTCCGTCGTCGTCGTCGGCGGCGGCGTCGCGGGGCTCTCGGCGGCCCTCTTTACCGCCCGGGCCGGCCTCGCGACGACCGTCGTCTCGACCGGCGAGTCGATACTGGAACGCAACGCCCACCTGGAGAACTTCCCCGGCTTCCCGGCCGGCGTCAACCCCCGGCTCCTCCTCGAACTGCTGGAAGAACAGGCCGCCGACGCGGGGGTCGAGTTCGCCGACGGGCGAGTCCAGCGCGTGACCCGTGACGGCGGGGCGTTCGAACTCGTCGACGCCGACGGCGAGGGCTACGAGGCGGACTACGTC
Source organism: Haloarcula sediminis (assembly GCF_035656455.1). Classification (NCBI taxonomy): domain Archaea; kingdom Methanobacteriati; phylum Methanobacteriota; class Halobacteria; order Halobacteriales; family Haloarculaceae; genus Haloarcula; species Haloarcula sediminis. The sequence goes on from NZ_JAYMGA010000001.1 coordinate 200,906, forward strand.
GTCGCGGCCTCGTGGTCCGACGCGACGTATCTGGAGGGGCTGGACGTGGACTTCCTCGACCGCGGCTCCAAGACCTTCGTCGGCGTCGACGAGTTCGGCTCGACCTCGGTCGACGGGCTGTACGCGGCGGGTCGCCTGGCGGAAAAACACCACCAGACCGTCGTCGCCGCCGGTGACGGCGCCCAGGTGGGTATCGCCGTCGTCGAGGACAGCGACGCGAAGTTCTACCACGACTGGACGGTCCCCGAGGGCTACTTCACGGAGCGGGACCGCGAGGTCCCGCCGGGCTGTGAGGAGATAGACGACGCCGAACGCAAGCGGCGGGAAGCCGAGTCGCTGGAGCGGATGCGCGAGGCCTTCGCCGAGCCACACCCGGGCGAGCCGACGATGCATCCGAGTGTCGCCAACGATGACTAGAGCGCAGAGACGGTCGGACTTTTAGGCCGCGACGGCCAAGACGATTCCATGTTGGAGGGAGTCAACGTCGTCCTCGGGGTCTCGGGCTCCATCGCGGCGGTCAAGACGGTGGAACTGGCCCACGAGCTTCGCCGACAGGGGGCCCAGGTCCGGGCGGTCATGACCGACAGCGCGACGGGCATCGTCCACCCGTGGGCCGTCGAGTTCGCCACCGAGAACGACGTGGTGACCGAGCTCACGGGCCGGGTCGAACACGTCGAGCTGTGTGGCGCCGACGGCTGGGGGGACGTGCTCTTGCTCGCGCCGGCGACGGCCAACACCGTCGGGAAGGTCGCCGCCGCAGTCGACGACACGCCGGTGACGACGACGGCGACGACGGCACTCGGCGCGGGCGTCCCCGTCGTCGTCGCGCCCGCGATGCACGAACCGATGTACGACCATCCGGGCGTGCTGGACGCTATCGAACGGGTCGAGTCCTGGGGAGTCGACTTCGTCGACCCCCGAATCGAGGAGGGGAAAGCCAAGGTCGCGACCGAGGAGGCCATCGTCACCGCGGTCGCGCGGGCGGCGGGCGACCGACCCCTCGACGGCCGACACGTCGTCGTCACCGCCGGGGCGACCACGGAGTCGGTCGACCCCGTGCGGACCCTCTCGAACCGCGCCTCGGGCCGGACCGGCCGGGCGGTCGCGCGGGCCTGTCACGTCCTCGGAGCCGACGTGACGCTCGTCCACGACGGGCCGGACGTGCCCTACGCGACCGTCGAGGGCGTGGAGTCGGCCGCGGAGATGACCGCCGCCGTCGCCGAGGTCGCCGGCGACGCCGACGCGCTCGTCTCCGCCGCCGCTATCTCGGATTACACCGTCGAGGCCGCCGACGAGAAGATACGCAGCGGCCAGGCCCGGCTGACCCTCGAACTCGAACCCACCCCGAAGCTCATCGACACCGTCCGGACCGACCACCCGGACCTGCCGATCGTCGGCTTCAAGGTCGAGTCGGCGGGCGATGACGATGCGCTGGTCGCTCGGGCTCGCGAACTCAGAGCGCGTGTCGACCTCGCATTCGTCGTCGCCAACGACGCGAGCGTGATGGGAAGCGAGACGACTCGGGCGCTGCTCGTAGAGGGCAAGCGCCACGACGAGTACACCGGCGACAAGGGGGGCCTCGGACTCGCCGTCGCGGAGAAATTGGCCGGAAAACTGGGCGAACAGCCATCCGCGGTCGAGTGATTGCGAAATAGTTTTGCGTATCCCGACGCTCGCTTCCGGTAACGACTGTAGAGCCGCTTAGACACACAGAGACAGGACTCTCAGAAACTATCGTGACTACTTCCGACGCCTTTCGTCTGTTGGTACCCGTCGCCGACTCCGTGACGGTGCGAAACACCGTCGCGTACGCCGTCGACGCGGCCATCGAAGCGGCCGACAACCGGCCGGTCGAGCTCCACGTCGTCGACGTCGCCTCGACCCGCGCGGTCGACCCGGACGCCCCCGAGGAACTGGCCGCCGCAAGCGACCTGCTCGACCGCGTCGAGGCCTGGGTCGACGAGGACACGGCCGGGGAACGACCCGCGAACCTGACACTCGTCACCGACGTCGTCGGCGCCGACCAGTACCTGTTCAGTCCCGGCGACTACGCCGACGTGTTGCTCGCGTACGCCGACGAGCGGGGAATCGACCGCATCGTACTGGACCCCGAGTACAGCCCCGGCGGCGCGGCCCCCATGTTGCGCCCGCTCACTATCGAACTCGCCCGCGGCGAGGTCGATATCGAGGAGGCGCCCGTCGAGCGCCGGACCGAGCGGACGGTCGTGGCCCGTGCGGCGTCGCTTCCGAAGTACCTCGCCGTGTTCGGTGCCTCGTTCCTGTTTTACATGCTGCTTTCGTCGTGGAAACCGATCGACTTCGCCACCGGCACCCTCACTGCGGCCCTGGTCGCCGTCCTGCTCGCCCCGGTCGCGTTCAGCGACCAGCCCTCCTTTGTACGCATCGGCAAACAGACCGTCAGGATGCTCATCTACGCGCCGTATCTCCTGAAGGAAATCGCCGTCGCGAACCTCCAGATAGCCTACGTCGTCCTGCATCCGTCCCTCCCCATCGACCCGGAAGTCGTCGAACTCCGGGCTGCCGTCTGGGGCGACACCGCCGTGACGACGCTGGCAAACAGCATCACCCTCACGCCCGGCACGCTGACTGTAAGCGTCTCCGACCGCGCCTTTACCATCCACTCGCTGACTGCAGGCGCACGCGGGGACCTCTTTGACGGCGGGCTGGAACGGGCCGTGCGGTTCGTCTTCTACGGCCGCGAGGCGGCCGCTATCGCCACGCCCCGCGAACGCGGGGACGACGGGGGCCACAGCGATGGTTGACTTTTCGACCGCCCTGCTCGCCGTCGCCGCGGCGTTCGTACTCTTTGCGGTCGTCGCCCTCTACCGGGTGTTCGTCGGCCCGACCATCCACGATAGAGTCATCGCCGTCAACGTCGCCGGCACGAACACGGTGATAGCCATCGCCCTGGTCGCGGCGGCCTTCGACGAGTCGACCTTCCTCGACGTGGCGCTCGTCTATGCCTTGCTCAACTTCCTGCTCTCTATCGCGTTCTCGAAGTTCAACGTCGAGCACGGAGGTGTGCTATGACACCTGTCGAGTGGGCCATCGTCGTCCTCGCCGTGCTGGGGGCCTTCTTCGGCGGCGTCGCCGCCGTCGGCATCGTCAGGATGCCCGATATCTACACACGTGCACACGCGGCGTCGAAAAGCGACACGCTCGGGGCGGTACTGACCATCGCCGCGGTCGCTCTGGCCCTGGAGACGGGGCTTTCGACGATCAAAGCAGTCTTCCTTGTCGTGTTCATGTTCCTCACGAACCCAACGGCGGCCCACGCCATCGCCCGGGCCGCGGAGGACCAGGGAATCGAACCGTGGACCACGGAGGACGACCAATGAGTCTGTCGCTGTTGGAGGGGTCCCTGCTGGTGTTCGTCATCGGCTGTGCGCTCGGGACGGCGCTGCTGAAGGACACGATGGCGTCGGTCATCGCCTTTGCCGCCTACAGCCTGGGCATCTCCATCATCTGGCTCGTCCTCCAGGCCCCGGACGTGGGGCTGACCGAGGCCGCCGTCGGCGCCGGCATCATGACCATCCTGTTCCTGCTGGCACTTGCTAACACGGTCACGCCGGACGCCGACAGCCTGTTCGAGTCGGTCCGCTGGCGGACGGTCGCCCTCGTCGGCGCGTTCGTCCTCGTACTGGGGGCGACCGTCCCGTCGCTGCCGGCCATCGGCGACCCGACCGCACCCGTCGTCGGGGGGGAGGTCACCCAGTACTACCTGGCGAACGCCTACAAGGAGACACAGGTCCACAACGCGGTGACGGCAGTGCTCGCGGCCTATCGGGGCTTCGACACGCTCGGGGAGGCCGTCGTGGTCTTCTCGGCCGGCGTCGTCGCCCTCTCCGTGCTTCGCCGGGAGGTGTTCGCATGAGCGCCGACGAGCGGCCGGGGCTGTACGTCGAGTCGACCATCATCATGACCACCGTACGGGTCGTCGCCCCGTTCGTCCTCACGTTTGCCCTCTTCATCATGTTCCACGGGGCGGACACGCCCGGCGGCGGGTTCCAGGGCGGCGTCATCGCGGGCTCGGTCGTGATGATGCTCGCTTTCGCCTTCGGTATAGACTCCACTCGGCAGTGGCTCGACGTGCGCATCGTCGCGGCGCTTGCCTCGGGTGGCGTCTTCGTCTTTGCTGGTATCGGTCTCGGCGCGATGGCGCTGGGCGGGCAGTTCCTCCAGTACAACGTCTACGAACCGTACTACTACAAGGCCAGCAAGTACGGCATCGAGCTGGTCGAACTGGGCATCGGCGGCATCGTGGCAAGCGTCGCCATCGGGCTCTTTTTCGTGCTGGCTGCCGGCTTCGGCCACGTCACGGACACGGAGGGCGAGCGATGACGGCCGACCCGCTCCAGTTGGACCTGCTGACGAGCCGGTACAACTACTACGCCGTTGTGCTGTTGCTGGGTATCGGGCTGTACACCCTCATCGAGTCGCCCAACCTCGTGAAGAAAGTCATCGGGATGAACATCTTCCAGACGGGTATCTTCCTGTTTTTCGTCACGCTGGCCTACCGCACCGGCGGGAACCCGCCGGTCGTGACGGACGGTGGCGGCCCCTACGTGAGTCCGCTGCCACACGTGCTCATCCTGACCGCCATCGTCGTCGGCGTGGCCCTCACTGCGGTGGCGCTTGCGCTTATCGTTCGCATCTACTCGGAGTACGGAACGCTCGACGAAGACACGCTGGAGGAGCTCTACTATGATTGACCATCTCCCCGTCCTGCTTGTCGTCGTACCGATAGTCGGGGCCGCCGTCCCGCTCGTGGCGAGCCTCTACACCGACCGTGCCGGCTGGACCATCGCCGCCGTCACGATGCTTGTCCACGCCGCGCTCGCGGGCCTGCTCGTCCGCGAGGTCCGGACCGGTGGCGTCGTCAGCTACGCCGTCGGCGGCTTCACCATACCCTACGGCATCGAACTCGTCGTCGACGGGCTCACCGTCGCCGTCGTCGCCCTCATCAGCGCCATCTCGCTTGGCGTACTCGCGTACGCGCGCCACGCCGGCCCACACGAGAACACCTTCTACAGCCAGTTCCTCCTGCTCGTCACCGGGCTCACGGGGATGACCGTGACCGGCGACGTGTTCAACCTCTACGTGTTCCTGGAGATTACCGGCCTCGCGGCCTACGGCCTCGTCGCCAGCGGCCGCGAGGCAAGTGGGGCCGTCGCGGCCCTGAAGTACCTCATCGTCGGCACCGTCGGCGCGTCGCTGTACCTGCTGGGCGTCGGCTACGCGCTGGCAGCGACCGGGACGCTCAACATGGCGGACATGAGCGCGAAACTCGCCGCCGTCGGCTACGACTCGACGCTGGTCCTGACTGCGTTCGGGCTGATGGTCGGCGGGCTCACAGTCAAGGTCGCGCTGTTTCCCTTACACACGTGGCAGCCCGACGCGTACGCGAACTCCCCGGACAGCGTCAGCGCGTTCATCTCGGCACTCGTCTCGACGGTGTCGGCGTATGCCCTCGCCCGACTGCTGTTCTCGGTCTTTACCGTGGAGTTCCTGACGGCGGTGCCCGCGGCCCGCTGGGCCCTTATCGCCGTCGCGTCGGTCAGCATCGTCGCCGGCTCGGCGCTTGCAGTCTCCCAGTCCAGCGTCCAGCGGATGCTTGCGTACTCCTCGGTGTCGCAGTTCGGCCTCGTCATCGCCGGCTTCGCCGTCGCGACCCCTCTCGCCGTCGTCGGCGCGACCGTCCACCTGGTCGGCCACGCCGTGATGAAAGGCGGCCTCTTTGCCGCAAGTGGCATCATCGAACGCGAGACCGGCGCGACCACGCTCGGGGGCTACGCCGGGATGGGTACCCGGACGCCGGTCGCCGCCGGCGCCTTCACTGTCCTCGCGCTGGGGATGGTCGGCGTCCCGCCCGCTATCGGGTTCGTCGGGAAGTGGTACATCCTCGTGGGCGCCGTCGAGGCCCAGCTGTGGCCTGTCGTCGGCGTCCTCCTGCTCAGTACGCTGCTGACACTCGCCTACTTCGCCCGCCTCGGCGAGCGGCTCTACTTCGCCGAGCCGACCATCCGCGAGGAGGGGGCCGTGGCCGACGGCGGTGAGAGGCCCGAGTCGGACTCACAGCCCGACGGCGCTACGGGCGTCTCGACCGGGATGCTCGCCGTCGTCGTCGTCGCCGCCGTCCTCGCGGTCGCGCTGACCGCCGCCGTCCCGGCGCTCGAACAGCTCCTGATCGAGACGCTGCCCTCACTCCTACAATGATAGAACCATCCATCCGACCACTGGCCGCCGTACTCGTGAGCGCGCTGGCTATCCCCGTCATCCTCTCGCTTAAATCCCGGCCGAACGTCCGCGAGGGCGTCACCCTTCTCGTGGCCGGGTCCAAGCTCGCCATCGTCGGCAGCATGGTCCCCGGTGTCCTCTCGGGGACGGTGTACGTCACCGACATCGCCGACTTCGGTAACGGCCTTTCGCTCGTCTTGCGTGCCGACGCGCTCGGTGTTCTCTTTGGCCTGCTCGCGAGCCTGCTGTGGCTCGTCACGAGCTTCTACTCCATCGGCTACATGCGCGGGCTGAGCGAACACGCCCAGACCAGATACTTCGCCTCCTTCGCGGCCAGCGTCGCCTCCGCCATCGGCGTGGCCTTCGGCGCGAACCTCCTGACACTCTTTGTCTTCTACGAGCTGCTAACGGTGTCGACGTACCCGCTGGTCACCCACGACGAGACCGACGAGGCCCGCGCAGCCGGCCGAAAGTATCTGACCTACACCTTCGGCGGCGGCGTCGCCGTCCTCGGTGGCACCCTGTTGGTCTACTTCCTGACCGGCACCACTGCGTTCACGCCGGGCGGTATCGAGGCGCTCGCGACGGCGGACCCGACGCTGGCGAAGGCCGCATTCGCTCTGCTTGCGGCCGGCTTCGGCGTGAAAGCCGCGCTGATGCCGGCCCACTCCTGGCTGCCCGACGCCATGGTCGCGCCGACCCCGGTGTCGGGACTGCTGCACGCCGTCGCCGTCGTCAAGAGCGGCATCTTCGGCATCGCTCGCATCGTGCTGGACGTCTTCGGCACCGACCTCATGGCCGACCTCGGGGTCGCGCTGCCACTCGCTGCGGTCGCTGCCTTCACCCTGCTTGCCTCCAGCGTCATCGCCTTGCGCCAGGACAACCTCAAGCGCCGGCTGGCCTACTCCACCATCAGCCAGCTCTCCTACATCGTCCTCGGGCTCGCCCTGCTGGAGGGGAACGCCCTCATCGGCGGGCTGCTCCACATCCCCGCTCACGCGTTCATGAAGCTCACCCTGTTCTTCTGTGCGGGGGCCATCCACGTCGAGACCCACACGGACGACATCAGCGACATGGCCGGTATCGGAGCCCGGATGCCGCTGACGATGGCGGCCTTCGCCGTCGCCGCGGCAGGGATGGCCGGCATCCCGCTCGTGGCCGGCTTCGTCAGCAAGTGGTATCTCGTCATCGGGGCCTTGGAGGGCGGCCAGACGGTCTTCGCCGCCGCGCTGCTGGTCTCGGGCATCCTCAACATCGCGTACTTCTGGCCCATCGTCTACCAGGCGTACTTCGAGACGCCCGAGCACCACGACGACAAGCCGCTCATCAGCGGCCTGCTGGGCGGGAGCGAAGCGGTGCGGCCCGACGGTGGAGAGGGCCGCGAGGAGCCAGTCACGGAAACGGACGGGGCGGTCGAAACTGACGAGCCGGCGCCCGAACCCGAACACGTCGACCACCTCGGGAAGTTTGAGGAGGACCACGAACACCACGGCGGGCCGCCCGAGGGCGGCTGGGACCGGCGCGGTTGGCTGGGCGGGGAGAGCACCTGGTTCATGCTCGGACCCATCCTGACGGCGGCGACCCTCTCGCTGGCGCTCGGTATCGCGCCGCGACTGGCGGTCTTCCTCCGCATCGTTGAGACAGTTGTCGGCGGTCTGCCGGGGGTGGCGCTCTGATGGCGGGTCCCCTTACGACCGTTCCGCCCGTCGTCGTTCTGCTGGCCGTCGCCGTCCTCATCGCCGTCCTGCCGCGGCGGGCCGGCCACGCGCTTGGCATCGCCGCCTCCGGGGCCGCCCTGGCCTGGGCGTGGGTCGTCCCCTCCGGTGCCTTCCTCCGGACGACGTTCCTGGGCTTCGACGCGGTCCTGTTGAACGTCGATGACTTCTCCCGGCTGATGGGCGTCATCTTCGGCATCATCGGTATCGCGGCGGTGCTGTATTCGTACGCCAGCGAGGCAGAGAGCGTCCAGACCGCCTTTGCTTACTCCTACGTCGCCACCAGCTTCGGCGCGGTCTTTGCCGGTGACTGGCTCACCCTCCTCTTTTTCTGGGAGCTGATGGCCGTCACGAGCACGCTGCTCGTCTGGCACTACCGCGGGGCGGCGATACGGGCCGGATTCCGCTACGCTATCTTCCACGGTATCGGCGGGACTCTCCTGATGGCTGCAATCCTCCAGAACTACGCCATCAAGGGCACCTTCCTGTTTGGTTCGGTGCCCGGCGGGCCCGAGACCGCCGGTATCGTGCCGGGGCTGCCGGCGGCGCTTGCGGCCGTCGGCATCGGCGTCAACGTCGGCTTCATCGGCCTGCACGCCTGGCTGCCCGACACCTACCCCCGGCCACACATCGCCGCCAGCGTCTTCCTCTGTGTGTTCACCACGAAGACCGGCGTCTACGGGATGTACCGGGCGTTCCCGGACGGCCACGTCGCCATCGCCTACATGGGTGGCGGGATGGCCGTCTTCGGCGCGACCTTCGCGCTGTTCCAGAACGACATGCGCCGGCTGCTCTCCTATCACATCCAGTCCCAGGTCGGCTACATGATAGCCGGCGTCGGCATCGGGTCGGCCCTGTCCCAGGCCGGCGCCTTTGCCCACGTGTTCAACCACATCCTCTACAAGGGACTGCTCTTTATGACCGCCGGCGTCGTCGTCTACCGGACCGGCGAGGAGAACCTGAAGAAACTCGGCGGGCTGGCCCGACAGATGCCCATCACGGCGGGGGCCTTTACCGTCGCGGCCCTCTCTATCGCCGGCTTCCCCGGCTTCAACGGCTTCGTCTCGAAGGGTATCGTCATCGCGGCGAGCCACTACGACTTCCCCCACGGCCCGGTGTACGTCGGCGGCCTGACGACTCTGGAGTGGCTGCTCTACATCGGCGGCGTCGGCACGTTCATGTCGTTCATCAAGTTCGGCTACTACGCCTTCTTCCACGGCGAGTACGACGGGGATGTGGCGGACGCGAACCGCGGCCAGGCCGTCGCGATGGTCGGCGTCGCCGCTCTCTGTGTCGCCTACGGGCTCTTCGACGGCGCCCTGTTCGCACTGCTGCCCTTCGACGTGACCAGCGAGGCCGTCGTCTCGCACGCCTACACGACCTACACGGTCGAGCACATCGTCGAGGGGCTCGTCCTCGCCGTGGCCGGGCTCGTCGGCTTCGCTATCACGAAAAAGCCCCTCTCGAAACTCGGGCGGGTCCCCGACATCGACCGTCTCACGAACCCGGCCGTGTTCTACGGCACCCGCGGTCTGGTCGTCGGTCTCACCGAACTCTACGCCGCTGCTGACCGGGCGGCCGTCGCGGGAGCGGGCACTGTGGTCAGCTCGGTTACAAATCCTGATACCGTCTACGACCGGGTGGTCGGCGGCGAGAGCTCAAACCCGCTCCGAGCGGGTATCGGGCTCAGTATTCTCGTCCTCGCCGTCTTCGTGACAGTAGTCTTATTGTTCTTGGCCTGAGTGTTAAAGGTATTCTCACAGCGGATAATTAGTGCTGTACCTTTATACACTCCTGTCCCAATATCACCGCTAGGGACACGGCTGGGGCGCAACTGGTATCCGCATGGTACCCTTCAGTTCGTGTCGGACACGACTATGAATCTGAAAGAACTACTACAAGACGACAACGCGGTATCGCCGGTCATTGGGGTCATCCTGATGGTCGCAATCACAGTCATCCTCGCTGCAGTGATTGCAACGTTCGTGCTCGGTCTCGGTGACTCGCTGAGTAACACCGCGCCGCAGGCTAGTTTCACGTGTGAAGATAGTACTACTCTTCTTCACGATGGTGGAGACGAGCTGGACGGTACTAAATTGGATGACGCCGATGATGATGATGGGGTCACCAATTCAGATACCTCTATAACTGCTGGCGATACTATAGATAGCGACTTTGAAGCACCACTCACTTGGAGCGACCAGGGTAGCTCGGCAACGCTCCGTTCGGAGAGCTGCTAATCCCGAATGATGAACTTCAAAGAACTATTAACGAACGACGACGCAGTATCGCCGGTCATAGGTGTCATCCTGATGGTCGCTATCACAGTTATCCTCGCGGCCGTTATCGCGACGTTCGTGCTCGGACTCGGTGACTCACTAAGTAATAGTGCACCACAAGCAAACTTCGACTTCGACTACGATAGCTCAGCCAACGATCTTACGATAACCCACGAAGGCGGTGACGCGATACCCGAATCCGAAATTGCGCTGCGAGGTGCGAGTTCCGGTAGCAATGAAGGTCCAGGTATTGACTGGGACGGGAGCGAGACCGCGGGCGATGCAGACATAACTGCAGGAAGCTCGTATACGTATACGGGCGTTGAGAGCGGTGACACGGTCCGGGTCATCTGGCAGGACAGTAACGGAGATAATAGCGCGACCATCGGAAACTGGGACGGTCCCGACGCGTAAAATCTCCATAGCCATATTTTGGATGGTGGGACTACTTTCCAAGACCTGTCTTGGAGATACGTATCTTTCCTCATACATTTATGACCGCCAATATTATTATCTCATACCTCTCACTGGCGGGTAGGATGGTACCGTCGCGGGGTCAAGGTGAGATCGCCAGATGAGCCAGCAGGTACGCCGCGAGGCGGACGACGGCCTCTCGAACGAGGAGATATTCGATGTCCTCCACAACGAGCGTCGCCGCTACGTCCTCCAGTATCTCCGCGAACACGGTGGACCAGTCTCGCTGGGTGATCTCGCCGACCACGTCGCCGCCGCGGAGTACGACTGCGACTGCGAGGAGGTTACCAGCGCTCAGCGCAAGCGCGTCTACACCACACTCCAGCAGTCCCACCTCCCGCAGATGGACGAGGCGGGTATCGTCGACTACGACAGCGATGACGGCGTCATCACGACCACCGACCACACGGAGGAGCTGACGGTCTACCTGGAAATTGTCCCGGAAGGGGAGTTCCCGTGGCGCGAGTACTACCTCTCTATTGGCGCCATCAGCCTCGCCATCGTGACCGTGCTGTGGGTCGGCGTCTACCCCTTCACGCTCATCCCGCCGCTCGTGTGGGGCACGCTCTTTGCCGTCGTGCTCACGCTGTCGGCGCTGTATCACACCCTCGTGGCTCGGGAGATGACGCTGACGGAGTTCGTCGAGGACGACAGGCGCTGAGGACTCCTCGGGCTCGATTGGGCGACTGTCGGGCTCCCTGCTATCTGTCTCAATAGTGAGACCGAGTTGCAGCCGTACAGGGCGCTGTTGATGGCGTCCAAGGTGCTGCTGAACGCTGAAAGTCTTGGTCTCAAAACCCTCGACATATCTCTCCGCTGGTGGGCATTTCTTGAGCAGTAGCTATAGGCGGTGACGAGCAAGTCCGCTGGAACAACCCGGACGGTAGTGGCTCGCACATCGTCGCCGAGTGCTAAGCTAACTACCCCCTGAATCGGCACGCGGCGACGCTTTTCCTTTGTATCGGTCGGCCAGTGGCAACGCTGGCGAGGCCAGGCGGCTGTCGGTTTTCCCAGCCGCCTGCCGACCGCTGACGACGAACTTTAGTAGGGCCTCGCAGAACCCTCGATATGGAAAAGCTGCAGGAGTCGTTGCTCGACGCGCCAATCATCGAGAAGGAGGGGTATCACTACTTCGTTCACCCGATCAGCGACGGCGTGCCGATGTTGCGGCCCGAACTGCTGCGCGAGATCGTCATCAAGATCATCCGCAAGGCCGAACTCGAAGACGTAGACAAGATCGTCACGCCGGCGGCGATGGGCATCCACATCTCGACGGCGGTGTCGCTGATGACCGACATCCCGCTCGTGGTGGTCCGCAAGCGCCAGTACGGTCTCGACGGCGAGGTCGCACTCTCGCAGGTCACGGGCTACTCGGAGAACGAGATGTACGTCAACGACGTCTACGACGGCGACCGCGTGCTCGTGCTCGACGACGTGCTCTCGACGGGCGGGACGCTGGCGGCACTGACCGGTGCGCTGGAGGACATCGGCGCGGACATCTGCGATGTCGTCTGTGTCATCAAGAAAGACGACGGCCAGAACAAGCTCGACGAGGCCGGCTACGAGGCCAAGACGCTCATCAACGTCGTCGTCGAGGACGGCGAAGTGGTAATCACGGACGAGTACGGCGACGGGTGAGGGGCCAGCGCGGTCGCGGATTTTTGCATTGTCGGCCGGAAACATCAACACGAGACTGCTCGTCTTCCCTCACCCGGTTCGCAGGCGTCTCAGCCCGCTGCGTGCGAGACGCGTAGCTACGTTGTGATACCGAACTGTACACAGCCCACCAGCGGAGCGTGACTCGCTGGGCTAGCGTGGTCTCCTTCGAACGGGTTCGTCGCTCACGGAGTTGTGAGCGAGAGAATATAGCGGGCGGTAGATTTGAACCGGAGCAGGACGGTCGCTCACGCCGTTCGCGCTGCGTCTTGCAGGGTTCAAATCTACGCTGCGACGACTGACTCACGTATCGCTCGGCGATAAACCGCCTCGCTGTGAAGTGAGTCCGTCAGAAATAGCGGGAGGTAGATTTGAACTACGCCCACGTCGCTCCCGCCCGTCGCTCGTGGTCTTCTTCAAATCTACTCCGTTCGATTATCAACGACACAGGACTCGTCGCTTTGCTCCTCGTCGTTGTGTCGTCAGAAAATAGCGGGAGGTAGATTTGAACTACCGATCTGCGGGTTATGAGCCCGCCGGAATCTCCTGGCTATCCCATCCCGCTACCTGTTCATACCCGAGTGCCCTCATTAAGACTTGTGATTCGGTTGCCGTCCGTGAATTACTGACGCACTACTCGTCCTGATGGACCTGCCAGGTAAAGAGGCTCTCGAAGACGTAGTTGACCGACATGGCGGCGGCGATGGCGATGGGGCTGGCGGCGATGAACCACAGGTCCCGGCCGGCGACCACCAGCTCGACCGTCAGCTGTTGGGTCAACAGCCAGTAGACGACTAGCTGGACGGTGACACCGCCGGTCCGGACGAGGTGGGATTTCCCCAGCCGCTCGAGGAACGGTCGCAGGCCGGCCTCGCCGTCCCCCGAGAAGGTCCAGTGCTCGTTGACCAGAAACATCACGACGATGGCGGTCTCGACGCCGGCGGCTTTCGCCCAGAGGTCGGGGACGCCGAAGGCCAGTCCCAGCACCGCCAGTACCGCGTTGTCGCTGATGGCGCCGACGATGCCGACCGAGAGAAACTGACCGAACCGCACCCCGGAGACGAGCGCTTCGAAGCGCTCGGGGACCAGCCCGCGGAGCCGGTCACCGACGCTCATCGGTCCCGTTCGATGAGGGCGGTGGGCTGTTCGCGGGCCGCGGCGATGACCGTGTGGAGCCGGTCGTCGCTCAGCTGTTTCGCGCGGTGCCTGGCAGATAGCAACGCCCGGAACAGCGCTACCGAGTCCCGGACCGGCGAGACGGTCGAGCCGGGGCGGTCCTCCCAGCTGATGGGCACCTCGGCGACGCGGAGGTCGAGCGCGCCCGCAATGGCGGCGAGTTCGACATCCCAGGCGAAGCCGGGCTCGTAGAGGTGCGAACGGACCTGCTCCCACCCCCCGGCGCTGATGGCCTTTGCGCCGCACTGGTAGTCGTGCAGCGAAACCGTAAGGAGGGAGCCGGCGAGCCACGCGAAACCGTCGCCCAGGAACCGGCGGGCGAGCGTCTGGTGGCTGGCGACCTCCGAGTCGGGGTGACGGCGCGACCCGACGGCGAGGTCGGCCGTCCCGGAGCTCACCCGGTCGACCACCGAGGCCAGCGAGTCGGCCGGGGTCGAGCCGTCGGCGTCGGCAAACGCCAGCACGTCCGTCTCCAGGACCTCGAACCCGGCCGTGATTGCGGCCCCCTTGCCGCGCCGGTACGGCACGGTTTCGACGACGGCCGGCAGGTCGCTGAGCTGTGCTTTGACGCCCTCCTTGGGTGCGTCGAGTTCGATGACGACCGTCTCCGGGTCCAGCGTCTCCTTGATGGCGGTCACGTACCGCCGCAGCTCCTCCACGTCAGGACGGAAGGCCGGGACAACTACACCGACGGTCGTCGACATCGTATCACTCTGTACCGTCAGCGAGTAAAAACAGTTCGGAACGCGTGGGGGCGGGGTGAATCAAAAAACGTATACGGTGTCCCCCAACTCTTATCCTTTGATGGAGTACGGTCTCGTTGCCCTCTGGCTCGCTCTTTATCTTCTCCTGGCCTACGTCGGTGCGACTGTCGCGTCGGCGCTGTTTCCCCGCTTTGCCGACCGCGGTATCGCGTTCGGGTTACCCGTAGCTCTGGTGGTGCTGTGGCTGTCTACGTACTTCCTCGGTCGGTTCTCGATAACGGCCGGCATCTGGCTCGGGGTGGCGGCGCTGGTCGCTGCCGCGATTGCGGTGGCCTATCGCCGCGAACCGGTCGATCTCCGCTCGTTCGGTGAGGTCGCTGCCGTCTTCGCCGCCGTCTTCCTGTTCGTGGTGTGGATCCGCGCACTCGACCCGGCCATCTCACCGCTGGCCGGCGAGAAGTTCCTCGATTTCGGGCTGGTCCAGTCGCTGCTGCGGACCGATACCCTCCCACCGGAGGACATGTGGTTCGCCGGCGAGCCGGTCGCCTACTACTACGGTGGGCACCTGCTGACGGCGATTCTCACCAGGCTGACCGGGACGGCCGGCCAGTACGCCTACAACCTCGCGCTGGCGGGCTTTTACGCCACGCTGGTGACGGGTGTCTACGGGCTGGCTGGCGCCGTCGCGGCCGCCCGGGACATCCCCCGCCGCCTCGCCGCCGGGCTCTCGGCCTTTTTCGTCGGCGTCGCGAGCAACCTCACGACCCCGGCCCGCGCGCTGCTCTGGTTGTTGCCGGACGGCGTCGCCCGGTGGGTCGCCGGCGCGGCCGGCTACGAACTCAGCGGGCTCGCAAACGGCCCGGGCGAGTTCTACTATTGGGACGCCAGCCGCGTCATCACGGACGACCCCTCCGACTTCGCGACGTACACGCCCGCGAGGGGGTACAGCGTCAACGAGTTCCCGCTCTTTGCCTGGCTCAACGGGGACCTCCACGCTCACATGATGAGTACGGGCTTTCTCGTCCTGACGGCGGCGCTGTGTTTCAGCTACTACCAGACGCCGGCCGAGGAGCGCCGGCGGCGGCTGGCACTCCTCTTTGGGGCGATTCCAGCTGTCGGCGGGCTGATGGCGGTGACGAACACGTGGTCGTTCCCGTCTATCGCCGGGCTCACCATGGTGACCGTCGCTATGGCGCCGGCCAGTCCGCGAACGCTCCTGCCCGCTTCGCTCCGTGACCCGCTCCCGAGGGACGGGGCGGCCGCCGAGGGGTCCCGAATCGGACTCGCCGTCGCCGTCGCCGCCGGCGTCGCCATCTTGGGCCTGCTGTGGTCGCTTCCCTTCTGGCTGGGCGTCGGCAGCGGCCGCGAGGTCACGTATCTCCCCGACCGCAGCAGCATCGCGGAGCTGGTCGGGATTCACGGGCTCTTCGTCGTCCCATTTGCCCTGTACCTGTACGCACAGGTCGGCCGGACACTCGACACCAGACGGGCGCGTTTCGTCGGGCTTGGCTTTCTCGGAAGCGTGGCACTCGGGACGATACTCGACGTGGCCGCTGTCGGGCTCGTCCTCCCGCTGCTGGTCGGCGCGTGGCTGTTCGCCCGGTCGCCGACCGGCCGGCCGAGCTCCGGGCCGCTTCCGGCGCTGGCCGACGGCGGCGAGCGCTCGGTCGGCTTCGAGACGGTGTTGCTGGTCGCGGGTGCCGGCCTGGTCATCCTCGTAGAGTTCGTCTTCATCAAGGAGAACGTGGGGCGGATGAACACGGTGTTCAAGACGTACATGCAGGTGTGGGTGCTGTGGGCCGCCGCCGTCGGGCCGATACTGGCGTGGTTGCTGACGCGCTGGCGCCCGGACGACGAGACGACCCGCCGGCTTGTCAGGAACGGGACGACGGTCTTTGTCGTCCTGTTGGTCTGTTCGACCTCGGTGTATGCCGCCATCGCGTTGCCCAACCACGCCGGCCGCGCCGGAGAGGCGACCCTCGACGGGACCGCGTACCTCGACGAATCCCACTCCGGGGAGGCCGAAGCCATCCGCTGGATGGACCGCGAGATAGACGGCCGGCCGAACATCGTCACCGCGGCGCCGGCCGGCTACTACTGGGTGCCCGCGGAGGGGAAAGGCGCCAGCGCCCCGTCGAGTCTGACGGGGATTCCGACGGTGGCCGGCTGGGTCCACGAGGCCCAGTACCGCAACAACAGCATCTACAACGAGCGTGTCAACGACGTCGAGGCCATCTACCGGGGCGACCCCGACCGACAGCGCGAGCTGCTACGGACGTATGACGTCGAGTACGTCTACAACGGGCCGGCCGAACGTGCCCGCTACGGGACCATCACGGTCAACCAGCGAAACGGCGTGACGGAGGTACACCGCTCGGGTCAGGTCGTCATCTACCGCGTCAATCAGAGCGCGCTGGTGGCGGCCTAGCCGAACCGGTCGACGGTGTTCGTGAGCGGGAGTTCCCGTATCAGTGCGATACAAGGGCTGTGACCGCGCGTCGTGGGGAACCGACGGTCCAGCCGATGGCTCGGACTGGGCTCCGCGCCCGTGAGAGGGCCGCGGTGTGGCCCGTCGTGAAAAGCCGCAAGCGAGTCGGCGGATTACGCTTCCGCCCGCTCGCGCAGGACGGTGACGGCCTCGGCGTCAATGTTGTCGGTGTCGAGGTGGTTCGGAATGTACTCCTGTTTCGCGAAGGTCTCCTGTTCGTCCTCGCTCCCGATGGTACACCACAGCTGGACGCGGTCGGGGCCGTGCCAGTCGCCCTGCCGAGCGACCGCAAAGACCTCGTACTCTTCGCCGTCGTACTCGATGCGGCCGCCCTTCCGGAGGCCGGGGTCCCCGCGGATGATGAGCTTCTTCATACCTCCCAGTTGGCAAACGGCGTACTTATTCACTTCGAAGGAGCCCACGCTGGGGCGTCGACCGGAGGGGCTTTACGTCGGGGGGCGAGAGTACCACGTGGACGGCACGGTCCGACAGCACCTTTCAGTCCGCGTGTCCAACACGCGGGTCACCGCTGACTGGCCTACCCCGTCTCTCTAACACTGCTGAGCCGCTGCTGTACTGAATCGGGAGAGACGGGTCGGACCCCATGAGGGCACCACGACCGGAGGGTGGAAACTCCGAACCGTCGGGGTTTTAAGCAGCCATATCGAACCGACCTGTAAGGTCGATATCTATGGAGATGCCACGACGCTTCAACACGTACTGTCCGCACTGTAACGAGCACCACGAACACGAGGTCGAGAAAGTTCGGACCGGCCGACAGAACGGCATGAAGTGGATTGACCGCCAGCGGGAGCGCAACTCCGGTATCGGGAACGACGGGAAGTTCTCGAAGGTCCCCGGCGGGGACAAGCCCACGAAGAAGACGGACCTGAAGTACCGCTGTTCCGAGTGTGGGAGCGCCCACCTCCGAGAGGGATGGCGCGCCGGCCGACTGGAGTTCCAGGAGTAACTATGGCAGGTAGTTTCGTCACCGTCGCCTGTCCGGACTGCGAGAACGAACAGACTCTCTTCGAGAAGGCCGCGAGCGAGGTCGCCTGTGCGGTGTGTGGCCACACGCTCGCCCGCCCCACCGGCGGCAAGGCCGACATCGAGGGCGAAGTGACCGCCGTCGTCGAGGCCCGGTAACATGAAATACAGCGGGTGGCCGGAACCGAGCGAACTCGTCGTCGGCAAGGTCGACGAGATCGAGGACTTCGGCGTCTTCGTCGACCTGGCGGAGTACGAGGGCAAGCGTGGCCTCTGTCACATCTCCGAGGTCGCGAGCGGCTGGATTAAGAACGTCCGTGACCACGTCAACACCGGCCAGACGGTCGTCGCCAAGGTGCTCGACGTAGACGAGGACGCCCAGCAGATCGACCTCTCGATCAAGGACGTCAACGACCACCAGCGAAAGGAGAAGATACAGGAGTGGAAAAACGAGCAGAAG
Organism: Haloarcula sediminis; assembly: GCF_035656455.1. Taxonomy (NCBI): domain Archaea; kingdom Methanobacteriati; phylum Methanobacteriota; class Halobacteria; order Halobacteriales; family Haloarculaceae; genus Haloarcula; species Haloarcula sediminis. The sequence continues at coordinate 219,103 of NZ_JAYMGA010000001.1, forward strand.
GCCGACAACTGGATGGAGCTTGCCTTCGGCGAGGACATCGCCGACGAGGCATACAGCGCCATCGCCAACGCTCTGCTCAGCGAGTTTGGCTCCCTGTACGACGGCTTCGAGGCCGCCGCTATCCACGGCGAGTCGGCGCTCGAAGACACCGACCTCGACGCCGACGAGACCGAGGCCATCGTCGAGACGGCCCGTTCGAACGTCTCGGTCCCCTACGTCAACGTCACGGGATACGTCGACCTGACCTGTCCCGACAGCGAGGGGGTCGACGTCATCAAAGACGCGCTGAAAGCCGCCGAGGGGAACGGCGAAGTGCCCGACGAGATACAGCTTGAGGTCACCTACGTCGGCTCGCCCGAGTACCGCATCCAGGTGCAGGCCCCCGACTACAAGACCGCGGAGGGCGCGCTCGAAGAGAGCGCCGCCCGCGCCCGCACGGTCGTCGAGGCCGAGGGCGGCAGCGCCGAGTTCCATCGCGACCGCGACGAAGACGACGAATGAAGTCTGACATCCGGGTGTGTTCGGTCTGGCGGGCCGAACACGACCGCCCGGTGTACACCCTTTCGCAGACCTGTCCCGACTGTGGCGCCGAAGCGATAAACAGCGCCCCGGCACCCTTCGACCCGGCTGACCCCCACGGCGAGTATCGACGTTCTCTTAAGCGCCGACGCCGGGAATAGGGGGTATGGACGAATTCGATATCGAGGTACTTGCGGACCCGACGCTCGACGAGCCGGTGCTGGTTGAGGGGCTGCCCGGCGTGGGCCACGTCGGCAAGCTCGCCGCCGAGCACCTGCTCGAAGAGCTCGACAGCGAGCTCGTCCGTCGCGTGTACTCGACGCATTTCCCCCCGCAGGTCAGCGTCGAGGACGGGCGAACCCAGCTTGCGTCGGCCGAGTTCCACGCCGTCACCCCCGAGGACGGACGGGACATGCTCGTGCTCACCGGCGACCACCAGGCCCAGGACAACGGGGGCCACTACGGTCTCACGACTGCCTTCCTCGACATCGGCGACGAGTTCGGCGTCGAGGAGGTGTACGCCCTGGGCGGGGTCCCGACGGGCGAGCTCATCGAGGAGTACGACGTGCTCGGCGCGACGACGACCGACGACTTCGGCGACCGCCTCGAAGCGGCCGGCGTCGAGTTCCGCGAGGACGAACCCGCCGGCGGCATCGTCGGCGTCTCCGGACTGCTTCTGGGCCTGAGCGAGCGCCGCGACCGCCCCGCCGCGTGTCTGATGGGCGAGACCTCCGGCTATCTGGTCGACCCCAAGAGCGCACAGGCGGTCCTGGAGATTCTCCAGGAGGTCGTCGGCTTCGAGGTCCCCTTTGACCCGCTCGAAGAGCGCGCCGACGAGATGGAGGAAGTCGTCCGCAAGATACAGCAGATGGAAGAGCAGTCGGCTCCGTCGCCGGCCGACGAAGACCTCCGATACATCGGGTGAGCGGGGCCGCTGAAAGCGGACGATTCTTAGGCCATCGGGCCTAACGGTGGCCCGTGCAGGCAGACCCGGGCGGCGTTCCGGCGTGGCTGGTGTTTGGACTGCTCCTTGGGGTAGCCGGCAGTCTGGTCGTCGTCGTCCTCTTTCTCGTTGCCGGCAGGCTCTTTCCCGCGAAGCGACGGGACAGCGGGGTTCGCGAGGGCGGCGAGGAGCGCCGGCGGGCCGAGATACGCGAGTACCTGACGGCCATCGACGAGTCCTTTGCCGAGAACCATCCGGTCGCCGGCCAGGACGTCGCCTTCTACCTCCCGGACCGCGGCGTCGCCATCACCTTCGACGCGCGGGCGTTCTACCGCATCGAGCGCTCGCCGACGGTGCCCGTACTGGTCGAACACGAACTGCCGGGTGCCGCCCTGGGCCGGCGCCTCCCCTTCGAGACGCCCGACGTCTCCGTCGGTCCGGAACCCGAACCGGAACCACAGCCCGCCGCCGACCCCACGCGAAAGGCCTTCGCCGAGCTCGGGCTGCGGGAGACGGCGACCGTCGACGAGGTAAAATCAGCCTACCGGGCCCGCGTCAAGCAGGTCCACCCGGACCACGGCGGCGACGAGGAGGAGTTCAAACGGGTCCGGGAGGCCTACACCCTGGCGAAACAGCACGCGGGGTAACGCGGCTCACATCCCCTGGCTCATCAAGTGCGACCGCAGGAGGTCGGCCTCCTTGCTGCCGGCGACGGGGTTTACGAGGACGACTTCCTCGTCGGCGTCGAAGGCGCCCCGGTCGGCAAGCGCTCGCACGCCGGCGATCCCGGTGCCGCCGGTCGCGCCGACCTCGGGCCCCATCTCACAGCCGTCGACAGCGGCCTGCAGTATCTCCTTGTCGGGGACTGCGACGCCGTCGCCGCCGGTAGCGGCGATAGCGTCGAGAGCAGCGCGCCCGGCCGCGGGGTCCGGTACTTCCAGCGGGCCGACGATGGTGTCGGGGTGGTCGACCGGTCCCGGCTCGGTTTCGCCGTCGGCGGCCGCCGTGGCGATGGGCGCGCAGTCGGCCGGCTGTGCGGCGTAGATTCGCGGGACTGCGTCGGCGAGTCCCGCGTCGGCGGCGAGGGCGAACCCGCGTTCGAGCCCGAGAACCGTCTCGCCGTGGCCGGTCGGATGGACGACCGCGTCAGGTGTGCTCTCGCGGTCGGCGAGCAACTCCAGGGCGAGCGCCTTGGCGCCGGCGATACGGAACGGGTGGCCCGGCGCGACCGAGGTGAGCGGTTCGTCGCTGTCGGCGAATGCCTCGACGGCGTCCGCGTAGCGCCCCTCGACGACGTACATGTCGCCGCCGTGGACGTTCACCATCGCCTTGTTGAGGAACGGACACCGCGAGGGGACAAACCCCTTCGAGTCGACGCCCGCGCGGGCGGCGTAGGCCGCCGCCGACTGGGCCCCGTTGCCCGGCGAGGGTGTCCCGACCCGCTCCGCGCCGTCCGCGACGGCGGCCGAGACGGCCGGTGAGAGTTTCCGGTCGGCGAGCGACCCCGTGGGATTGCGCCCCTCGTCTTTGATGGCGACGCCGCCGACGCCGAGTTCGTCGGCCAGCTCGGGGACGGGCACGAGCGGCGTCGCCCCCTCGTCGATGCTGACGGTCGTCCCGGGCGGAAACGGGTGGGCGTCGGCGGGCCCATCGACCGCGTCGGCGTCGAAGTCGACGACGAGGACGCCCCCGCAGTCGGGACAGCGCTCGATACCGGGGTCGACCGACTCGCCACACGCCGTACAGGAGAGGCCACGAACCGCCGCTGTCGTCTGCATAGTCCCACGTCGGGCTGGCTCCCACAAGTGTCGTGCGGTATATTCCAGCACGCTCTTGGCCCGGGCGTCCGAACTCCCGGCCATGACAGACGCCGTGGTCGTCGGTGGCGGCCTCGCGGGGCTCGTCGCGGCCCGCCACCTCGCCGAGTCGGGACAGGACGTGACGCTGCTGGAAGCGAGCGACGGCGTCGGTGGCCGCGTCCGGACGGCCCACGAGGACGGCTACACCTTCGACCGCGGGTTTCAGGTGTTGTTCTCGGCGTATCCCGCGGTCGAGCGCGAACTCGACGTCGAAGCCCTCTCGCCGCGGCCGTTCACGCCGGGGGCGACCATCGCCCGCCCGAACCACCGCTCGGTGCTGTCGGACCCGCTTCGCAACCCGACCGCGGCCCCACAGACGATATTCAACCGCGACGTTCGCACGGCCGACAAGCTCCGCGTGTTCAAACTCCAGCGCGAACTCACCGCGAAAGACCCGGAGGCGCTGCTCGACGGCGGCGGCGAGTCCATCGCCGACTACCTGGCCGACCGGGGGTTCTCGAAGCGATTCGTCGAGCGCTTTGCCGCCCCCTTCTACGGCGGTATCACGCTCGACCGGTCGCTCTCGACCGACAGCGCCGTCTTCGAGTACACCTACAAGATGCTCTCGGAGGGCGAGATATTCGTCCCCGCTCGCGGCATGCAGGCCATGCCCGAACAGCTCGCCGACCGGGCCGCGGCGGCCGGCGCGACAATCGAGACGGACCGCACCGTCGAGACCGTCGACGCGGCGGCCGGACACGACACGGTGACCGTCGAGACGGCCGGCGAGACTGTCACGGCGGACGCGTGTGTCGTGGCGACGGACCCCGTGACGGCCGCCGACCTGACCGGCGTCGACACCATCCCGACGGAGACGCTTGGCTGTGTCACCCAGTACTTCTCGCTGCCGACGAGTAAGGCCCCGAGCATGGGTAAACGCATCGTGCTCAACGCGGCCGACGACCGGCCAAACACCGTCGCGCCGCTGTCGGCGGTCGCCCCGGAGTACGCCCCCGAGGGGATGGAGCTATACAGCGCGACCTTCCTCGGAGCACAGGACGCAGACGACGAGGACCTCGCGGCCGACGTGTACGACGCGCTCGCCTCGTGGTACCCGTCGGCCGGCTTCGACGCGCTGGAGCTCCTTCGGACCGACCGCGTCCCGCTGGCGCAGTTCGCCCAGCCCCCCGGCTTCCGCGAATCGGTCCCGGACCCCGACGCGCCCGCGGGACCGGTTGCCCTGGCCGGTGACTACACCCGCTGGTCCTCGATACAGGGCGCCTTGGAGAGCGGGCGGGTTGCCGCGGCGCTGTGCCAGTAGCTCGCCGCGTCGCCCCACCGCCGCGGCGGTCAGACGGCCTCCGGCCCCCGCTCGCCGGTCCGTATCCGCACTGCCTCCTCCACTGGTAGGACAAAGACCCGCCCGTCGCCCGGATTGCCGGTCTTTGCCGCCTCGGCGATGGCTTCGGTCACGTCCTCGGCCGGGATGTCCGCGACGACACACTCTATTTTCACCTTGTCGATGAGGTCGACGGTGTACTCCTCGCCGCGCCACTGCTCGGTCTTGACCGATTCGGACCCCCGCCCGGAGACGTTGGTGACGGTGAGCGACGAGGCGTTGACCCTGGCCAGGGCCTGCTTTGCGGCGCCGAGCTTCTCCGGTCGGATTATCGCGACCACCATCTGTATCTCCGACTCAGTCATCGCTCGGGCCTCCACTGTGGCCGCCGTCAGCGCGCACTCTCGGCCCGACCCGCCGGCGACAGGTCGGAGCATCCGTCTCGGCGGGTCGACCGCCGGCATCGGGGGCCGGGGCCTCTCTCACAGACCGAACTGACAGGCTGTCCTGTTCTGGCTCTGCTGTCGAGATATGTGCAGTATCCATCTCGAATGAGTGGTGAGATGCCGAAGTAATCAAGACTACCCTTATACGCATGCCCAGTCCTTGAACACGGTTGGAGAAGCGCCGCTATCCCAGCAGCGTTCCGTTAGAATATTCAGCAGCCTCGGCAGCGGTCTCCGGCGGGGCTCAGTCGACGGTCCCGCCGGGAGTCACGCGGGATAGCTCACGCGGCGTGGTCGCCGTCGCCGTGGTCGTCGTCGAGTAACACGTCCGAGACGTATTTGATGGTCGCGAAATACAGCAACACCATACAGACGAGTGTCGTCGCGATAAGCGCGAGTGCCGGTCCTGTCTGAATCATGTTCGCTGTTCTCCCCCGATAGCCCAAATACTTACCGAACCTGTCACAGGTGACTGCCCGGGCTGTTCCGGCACCGCTCCGGTCGAGCACCGACGCGGCGCTATCCGCTGTCGAAGAACTGTCGGCTATGCCACTACCGACGGCGGCCGGACACGCCGGCGACCGTTACAACAGCCGCCGAAACTCCCCAAGCGGCGGGAACGCTCGACTCTCACGCGCGCTCTCGTCCCAGACCACGGGCGCCAGTCGGTCCACGTCGGTCACCAGCGGGGACTGGAACTCGCCTGCGGACATCGCATTGACCCGAACCCCGGCGTTGAGTTTGTTGAACGACGGGACCATCACCACGTCGCCGCCGCCATACTGCCTCTCGCCGACCAGATAGCAGGGCCGGCGCTGGCCCTCGATCTCGATGGTCGGGTGGTCGTGGCCCACGACGTAGCGGTCGGCGTCGCCCTCCGGCGGTTCGTGGCCGTGCAGGACCAGCGTGTCACCGACGCGGTACTCTCGCTCGGTGGGGCCGTCCCACACCGAGTCGAGCATCGTGTCGTGGTTCCCCGGGGTGACGACGAGACGGGCGCCGGCCTCGCGGCAGGCGGCTCGCAGTCCATCGACGGTGTCTGTGACGGTTCTGGGGACCGTCTGGAAGGAGTGCAGGAGGTCGCCGGCCAGTACGACCTCCTCGGGGCCGTGGCGTTTGAGGAGGTCCCGGAACCGCTCGACCATGTCGCTCCCCGAGCCGACCGGGAACTCGAGTTCCCCGCCGGTGCCCCGGCCCACGTGGAGGTCCGCGACGACCAGCACGTCGCCGAGGACTACCCCCCGCCCGTCGTAGGTCAGTTCCATCGACGTGTCGTCCGGGCTCCGTGTACAAACCGATGACGCACTTCGCAAGCTCGCTGGGGTCGCGACGCCGTGGCGAAGTGAGGGTGTTTTCTACCGCGAGCGCGTCCGGGCTGGTATGAGCGACAGCTCCGACGACCTCGAATCGGCAGTCGAAGCGTTCCTCTCGGAGGCCGACTCGGCCTACGAGGAGTACGACCGCGGCTACACGGACGCCGACGCGACGCTGCGACGGCTGGAGAGCGCCGTCGAACAGCTTCGGACGGCGAACCGCGAGGCGTAGCTGGGGCGCGAGACGGGCTACAGAGCGGTCGAATCGGGAAGAATTATCGGCCCGGCCGCCCCCAGAGGAGGTATGACAGGATTCTCCAGTCGCGTCGAAGCGGTGTCTATCTCGGGCATCCGCGAAGTGTTCGAGGCCGCCGGCGAGGACGCCATCAACCTCGGTCTGGGCCAGCCGGACTTTCCGACGCCCGACCACGCCCGCGAGGCCGCCGTCGAGGCGATACGGGCCGGCGACGTCGACGCCTACACGTCAAACAAGGGGACCCGCGAGCTCCGCGAGGCCATCGCCGCGAAACACAAGCGGGACAACGACCTCGACGTGGACCCCGAAGACGTCATCGCCACCTCCGGCGGGAGCGAGGCGCTCCACATCGCCCTGGAAGCCCACGTCGACGAGGGCCAGGAAGTGATCTTCCCAGACCCCGGATTCGTCTCCTACGACGCGCTGACTAACCTGGCCGGCGGGGCGCCGAAGCCGGTCGGGCTGCGCGAGGACCTGACGATGGCGCCCGAAACCGTCGAGGACGTCATCACCGACGACACCGCGGCCTTCGTCGTCAACTCCCCGGCCAATCCGACGGGGGCGGTCCAGTCGCCCGAGGACATGCGCGAGTTCGCCCGCATCGCCGCCGAACACGACGTGCTGTGTATCTCCGACGAGGTGTACGAACACCAGGTGTTCGACGGCGAGCACCGCTCGCCCGCGGAGTTCGACGAGTCGGGCAACGTCGTCGTCGTCAACGCCTGCTCGAAGGCCTACTCGATGACCGGCTGGCGGCTCGGCTGGGTCACCGGCGCGACCGACCGCATCGAGCGGATGCTCCGCGTCCACCAGTACGCACAGGCCTGTGCCTCCGCGCCCGCACAGTACGCCGCCGAGGCCGCGCTCACGGGTCCACAGGACCCCGTCGACGAGATGCGCGACGCCTTCGAGGAGCGCCGGGACATCCTCCTGTCGGGCTTCGAGGAGATGGGGCTGGAGTGTCCCACGCCCAAAGGCGCCTTCTACGCGATGCCGAAGGTGCCCGAGGGGTGGGTCGACGAGGTCATCGAGCGGGGCGTCGTCGTCGTCCCCGGCGACGCCTTTGGCGAGAACGGCGCGGGCTATGCCCGTATCTCCTACGCCACGGACACCGAGACCCTGCGTGAGGCCATCGATATCATGGCCGAGGCGACTGCGGCCCTCGAATAGCCCGAATCTGCGGACACTGAGCCGCCGGTTCCTCGGGGCGGCACCGACCAGTCCCGGCCGGCGGACTCACAGCACGAGTCGACGCCGCGTGTGCCGTCGGGCTGTCCAACTCCACTCCCGAAACACCATTAACAGCCGCTGTCAGGCGAAGGACAGATATCGCTCCGACCGCTATCGGAGTCCAATGGACCACCTCGCACCGCCGAACGTGCCGGTGTACACGACGACGGCCGAGCAACAGCGCATCTGGGACCGGTGTGCGGCCCGCGGGCAGCCGGTCATCGCCGTCCGGGCGGCGACCCGCGGCTACATCGTCAGGTACGACCTCCAGCACCTCGACGCGCAGCTCTCACAGCGGACGCTCCAGCGGCTCCGCGACCGGGTTCGCTCGCGGCGCGGGTACGAAACCAGCCCCGACGGTACCGACCCCGTCTCCGAGACGGAGGGGGTCGGCGGCGAGGCGGGCGCGGTGTCGGGCGAACTCCACACGCCCACCGAGCGCGCCGCTCGCGACCTTGCCTCTCACATCTCGCCGTTCGTCCTCGACCGGGACAACTGGCAGTAACTGGCCACTGGCGGACGAGTCTTTTTGTCGTTGCCGTCCCTCGCATCGGTATGGCAGTGGCCCGACACGAACCCGGCGTCGTCGGCGCCGGGAAGGCGCTCGCCTCTCAGGTCCACCCGGTCTTCATGTTGCCCCCGCTTGCCACCTCGCTGTTCGGGGCCGTCCTCGCCGGGAGCGTCGACCTCACAGTGGCCGGACTGCACGTGCTGGCGATGTTTTTCGCCGTCTACACGGCCCACGTGAAAGACGGCTACGTCGACTTCCACGTCCGTGGCGAGGACGACGACCACCCGCTGACGGTCGGCGGCTGTCACGGGGCCCTGCTCGGAAGCGCCGCGGGCTTTCTGGCCTGCACCGTCGGTCTGTGGCTGCTCGTCTCCCCGCTCGCGGCGCTGGTGACGGCGCCAACCTGGGTCATCGGCTACACGCACGCGCCACAGCTCGACCTCAATCCCGTCGGCGCGACGATGGGGTATCCCGGCGGTATCGCGCTGGCGCTGCTGGGGGGCTACTACGCCCAGGCGACCGACTTCGGCCCGCGGGTGCTGGGACTGGCCGGCGTCTTCCTGTGTCTGCTGACCGGCATCAAGATAATCGACGACGAGACGGACTTCGACTACGACAGCTCCATCGACAAGCGGACCGTCGCCGTCGTTCTGGGCCCCCGGCGGGCCAGACAGCTCGCGCTCGGGCTGTTCGCCCTCGCGATGATCGGCGTCGTTGCCCTGGCAGTGGCGCTGCCCGGGATTCCGCTGACCGCGGCCGGCGGGGCCCTCGTCTTCGGCGCCGTCCTCGCCGTGGCCTACCGGGCCGAGGCGGAACTCGCCACGATGCTGCTCATCCGTGGCTCGTATCTCTTCCTCGCCGTGCTGGTGGCCGCGGTGTGGTTCCGGCCGCTGGCCTGAGCCGGCGGGGCAGTCGCTCAGACGCAGTCCACTGCGACCGAGCGGTTCGCCGTCATCGAAACGCCGTCCCCCGACGCGTCGAGGGTCACCGTGGCCGTCTCGGAACCGGTGCTGTTCCCACAGGTGACCGCGGCGGTGACGGTCGACTCCCCACCGGCGCCGAGCCTGGCTGACCCGTTGGCCCTCGCTACCGTCGGTCCACTGTTTGGATTGTGCTCTGTAATGTGGACGCTCAGGTCCAGAGGCCTCGGAAGGCGGTTCGTCACCGTCAAAAGGACCGCCTCCTGGCTCCGGTTCCCGGCGACCGACACCGGTGACTGCTGAATACCGAGATACGCGCTCTCGTCGTCAGTGACGGAGGCCGACACGGACCGGTCGGCCGTCGCCGACGTGAACGCGCCCGTCTGGGGTGCCACCAGCACGAGCGAAGCGACGATGCCGGCGACTGCGAGCGCACGCACCACGTTCATCTCTCGCTCACCTCCGGTGGCTGGCCCGTCCCGCCGAGCCGAAGTCGCGTGTGGTTGAGGTACGTGTGGACCAGCGCCGAAACGAGCACGACGACGGCGATGAACGTCGCCGCAGAGAGCCCCGAAACCCACGCGAACGGACCCGTGTCGACCAGTGCACACCCGAGCGCGAGCACGCCCACGACCGAGAGACCGAGGTAGTACCGGCTCCACGGGATATCGATGCCCGGCACGACGTCGAGATACACTTCTAGGTCGGCGACGCTGTTGTCGAGCGTGACCGTCTCCCGCATCGAGTCGTACTCGACGAACCCGTTGCTGTCCATCATCGGCAGATGGTGCTGGTGCAGCGCGGTTTTCACGCGCTTTGCCTCCGCGGAGGTCAGCTGTTCGATCGGTTTGTCGTTCTCCCACGCCGCGACGTGTTCGGCCAGCTCGCGCAGATACACCTGCCGCCCCTCCTGTTTGAGATAGTGGAACACGTATCGCCGACGGCCGTTGCTCAGTACCTCGAAAACTGTCGCCTCGGATAGCGATTGGCGTGCTCGGTGCTGCTGTCGACCGGTGGTGTCTCTGAATTTTCCGTCGCTCATGGCTCCCCTCCACCGCTCCCGCAGTGTGCCTCGCATCTGTGCTTGCGTCGTACGGGTTTAGTTAGGTGCAAAGGGCGTCTACCTTAGACGCCATCTAACTGCGACTTCTGTTCGGTAACCGCTTATCGACAAGTCTGAAGGAGTCGTGTCGTCACGCAAAGAACCTTTTCAGGCCCGCAAACGGGGTTTGCGCTTCGGCCCCGGCGTATACCAATGGGGTGACAGTGGGTAGACAGGACTGCGTACGCCCCCCGACGACGTGCTGTGCGTTGCTGGACGGGGCGTGCAGGATACAACAATGAAACGACGCAAATTCCTGATCGGCGCAGGATCGCTCGCGGCTGGCTCGGCCGCTGCAGTGGGTACTGGTGCGTTTGCAAGTGTCGAGGCGACGCGTACTGTCAACGTTAACGTGGAGGGCGACCAGCAAGCGTACCTGGGCTTGGAAGCGGACTCACCGTACGCCAAAAACAACGGCAAGCAGTTAGTGCTGAGCTTCGGTGACAACGGTAACGGTGGCAAAGGCGTGAACGCGGACGCCGTGACGACTTTCGATGGCGTGTTCGAGATGATGAACAACGGTCCGAATGAACTCGATATCACTATCGACAAGTCCGGACTGGCCAACCCAGACAGATGGCAGTTTGTTCCCAAAGAAGTCTACGAAGAGTACAGTGGGAACTATCCCGAAGATAGTTTTTATCCAAGCTGGGACGATTTCGGTGGATACGACACCACCAACGCTAGTGGCGGCGGTCTCAACTCGGGAGACTCAACTCTAGTCGGCGTGATGATCGATACGCGCAACGTGGCTAGCTTACCGGGTGGGGAAATTACGTTTGCCGTCACGGATGCAGACGGGCCATACGGGAGCAACTAACCTCATTACGGATCCGTGATTTAAACTTTCAAATTTTTCGGAGCGACTTGTCGGACACAGCTCGAGTATCGCCACACGTAGTTTTCCGGATCTGATAGTCGAACCCGAGCTATCTGGTGACTCCGTATCAGAGCCGGTTGAACCAGACATCCACGTGGTGGTCAGGGCCGTAGGACTTCCCGACCAGGTCCGGTCGCCCGCTGCCGGTCAGGTCGACGACCTTCGCCTCGTGAGTCTCGATACCCGTCGCGACCGTCTCGCGTTCGAACTCGCCGCCGCGGTTGTAGAAGACGAAGTGGCGCGGGTCGCTGTGCTTGCCCAGCCCCATCTCGGCGACGTAGATATCCGGCCGGCCGTCGCCGGTGAAGTCCTCGACGGCAAGCGAGTGCGGACAGAACAGCCCGTCAGCGATGGTGTGTTGCTCCCAGTCGGGCGGGTCAAACCAGGCGACCCGCCCGGGGTGGGTCCCCAGGTGGGGCGAATCCCCCTCCGAGAGGACGACTTCGAGGTCGCCGTCGTCGTCCACGTCGGCGACGGCGACCCGCGTGTTGTCCCAGCCGGTGACGATGGCCTCGCGGCGCCAGCCGGTCGGGGCGTCGGGGTCGCGGTGGTAGACGTTCGGCCCCGCGATCAGTTCCGTCCGCCCGTCGCCGTCGATGTCGACGACCGCGACGCCCTCGACTTCCCGGCCCTCGTCGACGATGTGGAGGTGTTCCTCCCCCCAGGGCGACTGCCGCGGGGCGTCCGGGATATCGAAGTAGAAGACGGTCTCGGACTCCTGTGAGAGTCCGACGACTTCCGGCTCGCCGTCGTCGTCCACGTCGGCGACGGCAACGTCGTGGTACTTCTCGAAGCGGTCTGTGATGAGGTGGCGCGCCCACGGGTCGCGCGGGTCCGCGCGGGGCTCGAACCAGTACAGCTCAGTGTTGTTGATACCCTGGCCGGCAACGACGTTCGGCCGCCCGGTGCCGGTGATGTCGCCGACGGCGCCGCCCACGTCCAGGGCCGGCGTGAACGATATCTCGTGGCGCTCGAAACCGGGGTTCTCGTACCAGAAGAGGTTGGCTTTCTCGATGCCGACCGCCGACCGGATCGCGCCAGTGGGTACGCCCCGTCGCTCGGCGCCCCAGACGAGACCCTTGCCGGGGACCCCCTCGCCGGCGCCGCCGACGATGACGTCCTCGCGGCCGTTGCCCGTCAGGTCCGTCGTGAGACAGAAGCCGAGTTTCGTACAGGGCGGCCGCGCGTCGATCCGCTCGTGGCTGAACCCGCTCATGTGTAGTGGCCCATGGTTTGCCCAGGCGGGGTATGAGTAACCACCAGCTAACCGCTCCAGTCACGGGGCGAACCCGGAACCCGCGCCCAGCCCTGCCGCCGGCCCTCCAGCGGCGGTTTACCGCATCCCGTCGGCCGGTTCCGGACTGCGTAACAAACCGTCCGCATCGGCACCCGCCGCTCATGCCCTGCCAGCAGCTGTGGGTCGTCCACCGAGTCGCCGCGTCGACCGCCGGGGTCCGCCGGGGGCGACGATAATGTGGCCGTGGACGCATCTCGCGTTCGGCTATCTCCTCGTCTCGCTCCTGTGGCGGCTGCGCGCCAACCGGGTCACCGGCGCGGTGGCCGTCGCCGCGGCGGTCGGGACGCAGTTTCCGGACCTCGTCGACAAACCGCTGGCGTGGGGGCTGGGTGTCCTGCCCGCAGGGCGCAGCCTGGCGCACTCGGTCGTTACCGCTGTCCCGCTGTCGGCCGTCGTACTCTACGTCGCTACTCGGCGGGGCCGCAGTGGCCCGGCGCTGGCGTTCGTCGTGGGCTACGGGAGCCACCTGGTCGGTGACACCATCCCGAAGCTGCCGTCCGGAGACTTCGACTCGCTTACTTTCCTCCTGTGGCCGCTCCTCCCGCTCCCCGAGTACGACGGGGCCGAGCCGGTGGTGGCGAACCTCTCGGAGGTAGTCGCCACACCGGTGGCGTTCCTGCTGGCGAGTCCCGGTCGGCTGGCGCTTCTCGCCCTCGTCATCGCCGTCTGGTGGGCCGACGGGTTCCCGGGCGTCGCAGGGGTCGGGCGCTACGTCACGCGCGGCGTGAATCACGATATCGACTGATACTGGTGGCGGTGACAAACTGATTCGCTACCGCGAGTATCTTGACGAACGCACAGCCCCGGTATGAACGCCCCGGCGGCGACAGTCAGGACTGCACCGCCGACCGCTGGGGCGGTGGGTCCGCCTCGTCCGTGCTGACGAGTCCCGACAACAGGTCCCCGAGCCGGTCGGCGATGCCCGCGCGGCCGTACTGTTCGACCACGTGTTCGCGACCGGCCGCGCCAAGTCGCCGGCGGCGCTCGGGCGCGGCGAGCATGTCGTCGAACGCCGCGGCGATGGCTTCCGGGTCGACGTCGGCGTGGCGACCGCCGCCGGAGGCCTCGACGAACCGCCGCACTTCGCCGCGCCCGGTGACCACCACCGGGACCCCGCAGGCGAGATACTCGTAGGCCTTCGTCGGCATCGCGTAGGCCAGCTCGGGGGTGTCCTTGATGGGCGCCAGCCCGATGGCGGCGTCGTTGATGTGGGCCGGCACCGCCTCGCGGTCGACCAGCCCGACGAACTCCACCCGGTCGCTCAGGTCGAGTCGCTCGGTCAGCGCCTCCAGGCGGGAGCGCTCGTCGCCGTCGCCGACGAACCGCAGGACTGCGTCGTGGTCGAGTTCGTCCATCGCGCGGATGCACGGTTCCAGTGGCTGTGCGCTGCCGAGGTTGCCGGTGTAGACGATGACCGGCGGCGCCGCGTCCTGTTCGCCACCGTCTCGCGCCGTCTCGGCGCTGTCCGCACGCGGTGCGAACCGACCGGTGTCGACGCCGTTGGGGACGTGCCGAACCCGGTCGTCTAGCTCCTCGCCGTACGTGTCGGTGATAGCGGTCCCCAGCGACTCGGTCGTGACCGTGATGCGGTCCGCCGTCCGCAGGACGAGGCTCTGAAACCGCCGACTCGCCCGGACCAGCGGGCTGTCGGCCTCGACGTAGCCCAGCGCCACGGAGTTGTCTATCCAGAGGTCCCGCACGTCCACGACCCAGGGCGTGCCCAGCGCGGCGGCCACAAGCCCCGGAATACCGGTCGTGATTGGTGGGGTCGACGTGAGCACCGCATCGGTCGAGCGGTGGTGCCAGACGAGCCAGAGGGCGGCGTGCAGCGCAAACAGCAGGTAGTACGGGAGCCGGCGGACGAGTCCGGGGTTCTCGACCTGTGGCTGCCAGGACCACAGGCGGTGGACGACGACGCCGTCCACGCGCTCTGTCTCGCTGCGCGCCCAGCTCCGTTCGAAGTTCCCCGGCGGGTATGCTGTCGGCGGCGCCAGCACGGTCACGCGCGCTTCGTCGGCGACGTTGACCGCGAGGTCCCGAATCCGCGAGGCGTTCCCGCCTTTTTCCGGGGGATAGCGCTGCGAGACGAAGACGTAGCTGTTTCGCTCGGCCATCGTCACCTCGGCGCCTCCGAGTCGGCCGGGACTCCCTCGCCGTCACCCGTCGGGCGCGACGCCGTCGGCGGGCGGTCGACCGCTGTCAGTACACGTGCCATTGACGTCGAAACGCACCGTCGATATCCACGTTAGTATGGGTTCTATACGCACACTGGCCGCGACTGCGGGCGCCGCGGAACGGCCGCTCTGTCGAATCGCACCGCCTTCCGGGCCGACTGTCGGGACAGGAACTGGCCAGGGAGCGCCCCCACCCCGTTACCGATTGGCTACTAAACTGGGTGGACCGTCAACCCCTCGTCACGATGGACCTGGATTCACTGACGCTGGCCTACGCCTACGGCTGTCGCAACGCGGGGGATTTCGCGATAAACGAGGGGTCACTCGCGCTGCTTTCCCGGGCCTGCCCCGGAGCCGACGTGACCGCCGTCTCGCGGTTCGCCCCGGAGTCGCCGGAGTACCGCCGGATGGCCGAGGAACTCGACACGCTCGGGGAGGGGGCCCTCGTCGGCGGCCCGATAACCTACGACCCGGAGCGCCAGTCCCGGCCGGCCCAGCTCGCCGCGCTGGCGCGCGACGGGTTCCAGTACGGCGTCGACCTGGCCGGCGTCGCCGGGGGCCGGTCGGTCCACTCGGCGCTGTACGACCGGATAACCGACGGGGACGCGCTGCTTTTCAACGGCGGCAACGCCATCCACCACTCGCCGAGCCACGGCAGTCTCCCGTACCTGCTCGCGATGCTGTATCCGCTGCAGGTCGCGCGCCGCAACGGCGTCCCTTACGGCCTGTTGCCACAGACGACGTTCGCGCTGGAGGGGGTCGCAAGGCGGCTGGTCGTTCCCCTCCTTTCGGACGCCGAGTTCGTCATGACGCGGGACGCGGTCACGTTCGACTACCTCTCGGAGTTTGGCCTCCCGACACAGCTCGTCAACGGCGTCGACACCGCCTTCCTCAACGGCACTCCGGAAGCGAGCGAGCCCTCGGACGGCGATTCGAGCCGTATCGCCGCGGTCCCGCGGTTCTCGACGTTGGGCGACACCGGGGAGCTGGACGCGGCCGGCGCGCGGATGGAGGAGACCTTCTTGACGTATCTGGCGGGGCTCGTCGACTCGGGCCACGAGGTCACGCTGACGATACAGACCGAGATAGACGAGGCGTGGGCCGCCCGGCACCGCGACCGGCTCGACGACATCGGCGTGGGCTACGTCGAGAGCTACGATCCCGACGCGCTCCGGGCCCACTACGCCGGGATGGACCTGCTCGTGACGATGCGGCTACACGCGGCCATCTTCGCCCTCTCTATGGGGACGCCCACTATCGGCGTCTACCGGTCCGAGTGGGGGCCGAAGACGCCGGGGACGTTCCGGACGCTCGACATCGCCGAGTACGCGATTCCGTGGGACGAGGCGACCGTCGAGACGCTCGTATCGGTCACCGACGACGCGCTGGACGAGGGGGCGGCTCTCTCCCAGCACGTCGCCGACAACGTGACGATGCGCAGCGAGGCGCTGGTCAGCGACCTCCGGACCGCGCTCGCGACCGCCGACGGGTTCGCGTCGGCTGGGACGCCGCACACGCGGCCGTGACGAGTCACCTGTATGGCCGATAGGAACCGGGCCGCTGTCAGTAGCCGGTCCCGAGGTAGGTGTGGACGGCGTTTGCCGCTTCGAGTTCGTCCACCAGCGCCACGGCGAAGTCCTCCATCGAGATGTAGCTGTCCCCCTCCTCGTCGGTCACGAGTTCGCGGTCGGCGGTCCGGTACTCGCCGGTTCGCTCGCCGGGTTCGATCAGCGCGGCCGGCGCGACGTACGTCCACTCTAGGTCCTCCGCCTCACTGAGGATGTCGTACGCCTCGATGGCCGCACGCGCGACCGGTTCCCACTCCTCGGGGAAGTCGTCCGTCTCGATGAGCAGCGTCTCCGGGCCGACGCTGAGCCCGCCGGCGCCGCCGGTCCAGACGAGCCGGTCGACGTCCGCGCGGCGCAGGCCCGCGACCACGGCCTCCATCATCGCCGTGAGGACATCTGGCGAGTCACCGTCGCTCGGGCCGAGCGCCGAGACCACGGCGTCGTGGCCCGCCGCGAGCTTCGCCACGTCGTCGGGGTCGGTCGCGTCCCCCGCGACGGCGACGAACGCGTCGTCGTCGACACCCTCGACTGTCCCGCTCCGGGAGACGCCGGTGACGGCGTGCCCGCGGGAGAGGAGCTCAGTGGCAGTTCGCTGTCCGATTCGTCCGCTCGCACCGAGTAGCAGTACGTTCATTGTGGTAGTTGGGTTCGCAATCGCTGGCGGGCGGTACTGCGAGAGTACCCGGACCTGTCGTCGTTGCATCGGGTATTGACCCCTGCTCGTGATATAGTTCAGCGAACACCGACCCGACCAGGTGACATCGATGTCACCCCCGACCGACGGGAGTCGGCGCCCTCACCCCGTCGCGTTCACGCGGTAGACGTCGTACCCCCCGTTGTCGTACACTGACGACACCGTCGGGTCCCGTTCGAGGCGATCGAAGTCGGACGGTTCGTACTTCCAGAACTCCCGGTAGTCCGGGTAGACGCTCCCGTAGAAGGTGCGCCCGGCCGCCGTCAGCACCAGGTAGTTGTCGCCGTCGTAGCTGGCGCCGAGCGTGTCGTTTTCGGTGTAGCCGAAGTGACGCGGAATCCGGTCGGTGCCGCTGGTCACCACCTGGTCGTCGGCGTAGGTCTCGCGGCCGTGGATGGCGTCCCGGAACCGATGGGTCTCGGTGCCGAACTCGGCGAGGCCGTTCCCCGCGTCGCGGTTCTCGATGTACCACTCCGACCCCTCCAGTTCCGCCTCGGTGACCTGCTCGTTCTGGCCGACGGTCAGCGGTGAGACGTACAGCCCCATCGTGCTGGTGGCTACGAGCACCGCAATGGTGACGTACAAGAGGCCATAGACCGTCGGCCCGGTCTCCAGCCGCTCGGCCAGGAAGTAGACGAACGAGCCGGCCAGTAGCGCCCCGAACAGCTCCGCGAACACCAGCGGACGGCCGAAGCCCACGAGCAGGTCGACGACGAAGAACAGCGCCGACAAGGCGGTAAAGAGGCCCAGCGCGCCGACAAACGTCGACCGGAAGACGGTCCCGCTCGCCCGCGAGCGAAGGGTCGCGACGAGGACGGCGAGTGCGAAACAGCCGCCGAAAGCGAGCAGTATGGCCGACGCGCCGTATCTGAGAGCGGCGATGCGGACGATATCGACGAGCGCCGGGCTGTACTCGGCCACCGTCTCGCTGTAGGTGGCGGCCGAGGACCCGACGCCGCCGGGGGACGTGAGCGTCTCGAAGACGATGCCGAACCGCTCGACTATCTTGGGGAAGTCCAGATACCACACCGCGAAGACGGCGACCAGGAGCTGGGAGACGGGCGTCGGGCCCACCGGACCGGCCACTGGCTCGGCGCTCGCCAGGACGCCCCGGGCGTGCAACAGCCGGGCGACCCCGTAGACCCCGAGGACCAACACCAGAAACAGGACGGTGATGGGG
The DNA here is from genome assembly GCF_035656455.1 of Haloarcula sediminis. Lineage (NCBI taxonomy): Archaea > Methanobacteriati > Methanobacteriota > Halobacteria > Halobacteriales > Haloarculaceae > Haloarcula > Haloarcula sediminis. The sequence goes on from NZ_JAYMGA010000001.1 coordinate 237,274, forward strand.
TGATAGATGACCAGGCCGAACAGCGCAAGGCCCAGCGCGGCGCGGACGTGGACGGCTCGCGTCCGCCGTTCCATGACGAACAGATAGAGGACAAAGGGAACCAGCAGGACGCTGAACACGTAGGGGACCGACTGGGCGGCGACCAGCGCCACGGCGAAAGGGACCGAAAGCAGCGCCCGGCGGCGGTCGAAGACGGCGCTGACGAGCGCCACGAAGGAGAGCAGGCTGAACAGCGAGCCGATGCCCGCGACCGCCATCAGCATCGTCCCCGGGTCGACCCCGGTGGCATACGCCAGGCTCAGGACCAGCAGGTGGACGTTCGGGTAGATGTTCCCGGGGCTGACCCGACCCGTCTGCTGGATATCCCGGATGAACCCGACGTGTGAGAGCACGTCTGCCCGGCCGAACATCACGTATCCGCGGAAGTACGGCAGGAAGACGAGCAGCCCGACGACGGTGAGGACGAGCAGGAGGCCAAACAGCCAGTCGTTCGTCCCCGCCCGGGCGCTCCGGACGACGACGACGCTCCCGACGAGCAGGGCGGCGACGGCGAGCGCCCAGAAGTACCACGGGTAGGCCCCGTAGATGGAGGGCTCGTAGCCAGCGGCTTCGGGCGTCAGCGCGAGGACGACCGTGAGCGCGAAGGCGAGCGCGAACCCGCCCGCGGCGAGCCATCGGTCGCCGGTTCCGTCGGTCGCGGGACACATTTACACGCCACCCCCGCTTGGCGGGACGGTAATCCAGACGTGGACGGACCGGTAGGCGTCGTCGATTCTGGGGTTCCCTTCCAGCGACCCCCGATAGAGGAGGAGCGTCAGTCGGAGCCGGTCGCCGGCGGCTGCGTCGGGCGGCGAGACGCGAACCCCGGTCCCGTTTACCGCACCGGGCCTGAGCTGTGTCCCGTAGCGCTCCTCCCGCCAGCGGGCAGTCACGGTCCGCTCGCCGTCGACGCTTTCGACCCGGTGGAACTCGACCAGCACGGTGTAGTTCATCTGCCGTCGTTCGCGGTTCTCGATGCCGACGTAGATGGGGGCAGCCTCGACGGGTGCGATCGCCTCGGGGTAGTCGTCGGCGACGAGTTCGCCCGTCTCGTCATCCTGAGCCATGAGGTAGAACTCGGTGTAGCGCTGGCCGCCGTCCGTCGTCGCCAGCGCCGTCCCGGCGACGGCCAGCGACAGGACGAACAGCACTCCGATGACAGCCGTTGCCGGCCCCGCGCCGGTGCGTCCGGCGAGCGCGTCCCCGACCGTGACCCGGTAGCGCTCCGCCGGCGGGACGCGCAGCCGCCGGACGGCTGCCAGTCCCGTCACGGCGACGACGAACCACACGAGCGTCAGGACGACCGACGACGTGGTGATACCCCACCGCGTGTAGTTCAGGAACAGGACGAGCAACGGCACGGTGACGATGCTGAGCCCGACCGTACAGACGAACCGTTCGAGCCCCGAAAGCGCAAGCCGGCCGCCAGCGACGGCCGACGCCCGGCGGGGGAACAGCGCCGCGGTCACTGCATACCCCGGTCCCAGGAGGACGAACGCGCCCCCCAAGAGGACGCGAAGCGGCCCCGCCGGGTTCACCTGTAGCCGCCAGCCCGCATACGTTAGCAGCGCGATACCACAGACGACAGCGAGGTCGAGGAGTGTCGATACCACTCTGGTCCCCCAACGTCGGCCATGAGCCATTGGGTGACCACACCGCGGAAAGGGGCATAAGAAAATGCCGCCTACCGCTTGATTCCGAGCTTGTTACCAACACGCCACCAGCCCGGCGCCGCTACTCTGTGGGCGGGAGCGTGCGGTACTCGTCGTCGACGGAGAGGCCGGCCACCCTGGCCCCGTCGTGGTCGACGGCGACCGACCGCGGGGTCCCGGTCCCGAGGAGGAAGCCGAACTGCACCGCGCTCCCCTCGGACTGCAGCGACAGCTTCGGTCGGCTCTCGGCACGGCCAAAGGCCGGGAAGTACTGGCTGGTCGAGACGGTCGCCCGCTCGGCGCCCAGCGGGACGACAGACGCCAGGGCCGCTCCGTCGTCGGCCAGGTGAAACCGGGGCTGGCTGCCGTCGTCGACGTGGTCGAGGTCGATATCGGGCGCGACGTGGAGCCGGCTCGTCATCGTCGCCGCCTCGTCGGCGTCGACCGTGTCCCAGACCAGCCACCAGTCGTCGGCGTGGTAGATGCGGCGTCGGTGGGTGTATCGTGGCGTCGCGTCGCGGCTGTAGCGCCCGTCGAACAGGGTAACTCCGTCGCGTTCGCGCACCGTCGCCGACGGCTCGACCCGCCGGCCCAGCAGGTAGCTCCCGCCCGTAGGCATCGGCTCGGTGTCGCCGTACTGGACGGTGTTGTGGGCGGCGACGCTGCGGGCGTACTCGCGTCGGTTCGTCGGGGCGTAGGCGGGGGTCCCCGTGTCGGTCAGCAGGCGCCGCCCGTCGGCCCAGAACGACACCGAGAGCGCGTCGTTGTGGGTGTGGCCCGGCAGGTGGGCCGGCCCGGGCCGGCCGCCGTCGACGAGCAGCCGGTCGTCGCCGTCGCCGAGCCAGTAGTAGCCCGAGGTCGACAGGGAGGTTCCGGCCGGCGCCGTCGCGTCCACCCCGACGGCGTCGGCGTACCGGAGCACGGCCGAAACCGGCGGGGCCTCCCCGAACACCGCGTCGTTCAGCAGCGGTATCCGGCCGTCGGGCGGGCGCAGTCGCCGGAGGAACTCCGTGGCTCTGCTCGCGACCTCGCGGAGTTCGGGCGGTATCGACTCGCCCTCTCGGCGAAGCAGGTCCACGGCGGTCAGATACCGCACGAGTGCGATACTGTGGTACATCGGGCTGCGCTCGAAGTGGCCGCCGTCGGCGAGGAACTGCTCGCTCGCTTCGACCAGTACGTCGACCCCCTGCTGGAGCCACGCCTCGCCCTCGCCGTCGAAGAGGGCCCCTGCCAGCACCAGCGCGGCGCCGTTCTCTATCAGGTGGTTGCCGCCCACGTCGTGTTCGACGTGGTTTGCGAGGAAGGCGGCGTTCCGGTAGACCAGCCGGGCGGCGAGCGCCTCGACGGCCGTGTCGTCGCGGACCCACGCACAGAAGCGGGCGAGATTGAGGACGCGAAGCGAGACGGCGTGGGGCGTCCAGGCGCGCCGGAGATAGCCCGGCGCGCCGATAGCCGTCGCCTCGTCGCCGTCCCAGTCGGCGAGCCAGTCGGCGAGCGTCTCGACGACCGCCGGACACGCCGCCGGGCCGTCGTAGCCCAGCGTCGCCCACGACAGGAACTCGAAGCCGTGGAACTTGAGCGCCCACATCGCGGGGGGCTCCAGGACCGCGTCGTCGAACCAGCCGACGCCGTCCTCGCCGGCCACCGACAGCGACCGCCCCAGCAACGTTACCGTCCCGTCTGTGGTCTCGTCGGCCCGCTCGCGGTAGGCCTCGCGGGTCGCCGCTTCGAGACACCGGCGGAGCGTCGTCGTGTTGCCCCGAATACTCTCGGGTCGTATCGCCAGCCCGCTCGGGACCTGTCGCTCGTACCACTGGTCGGCGTCGACCGGCAGCGACGGGACCACCAGCTGCCGGAGCGTCCGGTCGGCGACGCCCAGCAGCTGGCCGGCCTCCATGTTCCGGACCGTCTCGTACAGCAGCGGCGCGGTCTCGGCGTCCGTGAGCTGCGAGAGCCGGGACTGTCCGCCGCTCATCGCTCTGGGCCCCGCGTTGGGCTGTCTCGGTTCGGGGCTGCTCGCGCGAGTCCACCCGTTCGGTCCGACTGCCGGCCACCGACTGCCGCCCCGACCGTCGCCCGCAGTCGGGCCGACGACGTGGCGGCTGGACGCAGTTCACCCATGCTCGTGGGGATACGCCTGCCGACAGTTTGTTAGGGCGCTCCTGATACTGGGGGCTGTACTTCGCAACGATAGTCGTCACTCCGGAGCGGCGAATTCCCGCTGTTTGTTACAGCCTCCGGTATGAACCGGTCGGTGTCGCCCCGCCGGCCGGCTTGTCAGCGCTGTGGCCGGACCCGGAGGCGTGCGTAGTACGTAACTAACTGAGTACCGGCCACACGAGAAGCCAGGCGATGGGAGAGATAGTAGACTCGACGGGAGCGGGGTGCCAGTGAGTGTAGTCAACTACGTGACGGCCCTCTGGACACGCTGTGTCGCGGCCGTCCAGTCGGTGTCGGGCGAGGAGAGCGGGGCTACCCGACAGTCGCCCGCCGGAGGCACCCTCCCCACCCACGGTCCGGGCGGCGACGACGCGGGCGACCCGACGCTGCTGGTCTACGGGCAGGCCCTCTGGATGGCCGTCACGCTGGCGCTGCTGTTCGCGCTGTCCCTGCTGTCCCTGCGCCTGTATTTCATGGTGTCGTTTATCGGCCTGCTGTGCAACCGGCTACTGTTTGCCCCGCGGACTGTCACTGCGCGGTGGTGGCGGGTCGTCAACGCCATCACGTGGGCCGGTTTCGCGGTGCTGTCTTACTTCGTCTACCTCCGAATCAGGGCCGGCGTTTCGACCCCGGCGTAGCCGTCGCATACTTACGGGGCCGGGACGGCTGAGTACAGCCGATGGCGACCACGTCTCGACCCCGATTAGCGGGGCGCCGGACGGTGTGTGACAGGACCGATGAACGACATCGCCGATGGGGGACGGACCCGTGACCGACCCGCTCGTCACGGCCGTCGTCACGACCTACGGCCGACCCGACCACCTCCGAGACGCCGTCGAGAGCGTCCGCGAACAGACCTACGACAACGTCGAGCTGGTCGTCGTGGACGACCACTCGGAGACGCCGGCGCGGGAGGTCCTGGCGGACATCGACCTCGGCTCGCTTGCCGACCATCGCGTGGTCCGCCACGGGACGAACCGGGGGGCCAACGCCGCCCGGAACACCGGTATCGAGGCGGCCGACGGCGAGTACGTCGCCTTCCTCGACGACGACGACCAGTGGCTCCCGAAGAAGGTCGCCCGCCAGGTCCACGCCGTTGAAGCCGACGACGCCGGCGTCGCCTACTGCGGTATCAGACGGGTCCTGCCAGACGAGGAGCGCATCGAGATTCCCCGGCCCGTCGACGGCGACATGACGAAGGCGCTGCTGTGTGCGAACGTCGTCGGCTCGATGTCCGTCGCGCTGGTCGCGACCGAGGTCGCCGAGCGGGTCCCGCTGGACGAGCGGTTTCCCTGCTGGGCCGACCTGGAGTGGTTCGTGAACCTCTCGCGGGAGACCGCGTTCACCCGGGTTCCGGAACCGCTGGTCGTCTACGACTGTGACTCGCCGGGGCGGCTAACGGAGGACTTCGGGAAGACTCAGCGGGGGTACGAGCTGTTCGTCGAGGAGTTCGAGCCGCTGGCCGCACAATACGGCGACCGGTTCCGCCGGAAGTTCCGGGCCTGGGCGGCGTTCCGGGCCGGCAAGAGCGCCGTCCACGCCGGGCGGTACGACCGCGCCCGGGCGCTGCTGTACAGCGCGGTCCGTGCGTATCCGTACGAACCGCAGTTCGCGACGTATCTCCTGGCCGCCCTCGGCGGCGAACGGACCCACGACCTCGGTCGGCGGGTACGGGGACTCAAAGGCTGACTGCCCTCACTGTTTCGTCGCTACGGCTTCGGACCGCTCGACGGTCGGTTCGGGGAGGTCCCAGCCGCTCGCGTCGAGATGCTCGACGATACTGGCAGTGACCCGCTCAACGCTGTACTGCCGGCCGGTCTCCCGGGCCCCGTCCTGCAGGTCGGACAGCAGCGCCGGGTCGGCGGCCAGTGCCCGTATGTGGTCCGACAGCGCCGCCACGTCGTGGGGAGAAAATAACCGCCCGTCGACGCCGTCGGTCACGATGTCGGCGTTGAAGTTCCACTCCGTCGCGAGCACGGGACAGCCGGCGGCGAAGGCCTCGACCAGGGCCCCGGGGAACCCCTCACCGTCGTAGACGGTCGGGAACACGAACGCGTCGGCGTCCTGCAAGGTCGGGATGACGGCCTCGTTGGGGAGCTTGCCGTGGAACCGGGCGCCGGGCAGCCGGCTGCACCGGTCGAGAAAGCGGTCCTCGTAGGGGTCGTCGGGCAGGAAGTGACCGTAGATGTCTAAGACTACGTCGGCCCCGGCGTCGCTGGCCCGTTCGTACGCGGCAAGCAGGTCGTCGATGCCTTTCGACTCCTTGATCCGCCCGACATACGCCAGTCTGAGAGCGCCAGAGGGCCGCTCTGACGCCGACCCCGACTCCGGCAGCGGCCGGAGGTTCGGGACCGTCCGGACCTGGACCGAGTCGTCGAGCAGCCCCCGGAGGTCGTCGCTCAGCCCGTCGGTCTGGGGGTAGACGCCGTCGAACGCCGAGAACGTCCGCAGGTAGAACCGCCGGACCGGGCCCGGAAGCGCCCGCAGCTCGTCGGCGAACTCGCCCCCGGCGGGGAACAGCGCCCCGTGGACGTCCGGCGACCGGAGTTTCGTCGCCAGCAGCGGCGCCACGCCCAGGCGTACTTTCGTCGACGCGCTCAGGAGGTACGCGTCGTACGACAGTGTCTCAGACAGGATTTCGAGGACTGTCCGCGGATGCGTTTCGAGCGTGTTCACCCACGTGACATCGAGCCCGTGGGCCTCCAGCCCGGCCTGGATGTACCTGTTTTTCAGCCCCGGCCCGGTGATGGGCGGCGACCGCGGCCCGATGGCCAGTATCTCCCGGGTCATCCTCTGACCCCGGGCGTTCGCGACGGCGCGGGCTGTGGGGACAGCCGCCGTTTGCCGCTGGATAGCTGTGACATGTCGGTCGGTCCGCTGGCGCCGACCTTTGTTACGCACGGTTATACGGGGTGTCCGCCTGTGTCTGCTTTGCCGCCGGTGACCGCGCCGAGATTAGTAGCTGTGTAACTTTGGCTGCACGGGCACCGAGCCGTCAGTATGCATACGAGTGTCCAGGGACGACGGTACCGGGGCAGTGGGTGGCTCGCGTCCCCGGAAGAGCGCCTTCGGCGGGCGGGGGCCGGCAGCCGATGAGTGACACCGCCGAAACGGCGAGGTCGACGACTGCCGACGGGTCGGAGACGGTCCCCAATCGGCACGTCGCTTTCTTCACGCCCGCGCCGGACTTCGGGGGCGCACAGCGGGTGACGGTCAACATCGCCAACAGCCTCGCGGCCCGGGGTCACGAGGTCGACCTCGTCGCCGGCCATCTGGAGGGCGAGTTCGTCCCGCTCATCGACGAGGCAGTCGACACTGTCGAACTAGACATCCCGGAGGTGCCGGCCGCGGGCATTCTCGCCGCGATCCCGCGGCTGGTGTCGTATCTCGATGGGGCCCGGCCTGACGTGCTGTTTGCCAGCCGGACCCACACCAACCTCGCGGCCGTCGCCGCGGGCCGGCTGACAGGGGCCGATGTCCACGTCGCGATAACGGAACACAGCCCCTTCACCCACCAGCTGACGCGGAAAGACCGGGTCACGGCGGCGCTCGCGGCCCGCGTCTACCCGTACGCCGACGACGTCGTCGGCGTCTCCGAGGGCGTCGCCGAGACGGTGGTCGAACACACCGGCCTCGACCCGGACGGGACGACGGTGCTCAACAACCCCGTCGACATCGGGGCCATCCGGTCTGGCGCCGATGAACCGGTCGACCACGAGTGGCTGGATGACCCGGAGCTGGACCCAATCGTCGCCGTCGGCCGGCTGAAGGCCTCGAAGGGCTTCGGGACGCTGTTGCGGGCGTTCGCGGCGGTCCACGAGCGCCGCCCCGCGACGCGGCTCGTCATCGTCGGCAAGGGGACCGAACGCGACCGGCTGGAGGGACTGGCCGGCGACCTGGGCGTCGCGGACTCGGTGGCGTTCACGGGCTACACCGACAACCCCTACGCGTACATGGCCCGGGCCTCGGTGTTCGCCATGCCCTCGAAAGTCGAAGGGCTTCCGACGGTACTCATCGAGGCGCTCGCCTGTGGCTGTACCATCGTCTCGACTGACTGTCAGTACGGACCGCGGGAGATTCTCGAAGACGGCCGCTACGGCCGGCTCACGCCGGTCGGCGACGCCGAGCGGATGGCCGGGACGATCTGTGCCGCGCTCGACGACCCGACCCCGCCCGAACGGAGCCGCGAGCGCGCCCAGCACTTCTCGATGGCCGCCGGCGCCGACAGGTACGAGTCGTACATCGACGCCGTCGCCGACGACTGAGCCGCGCTCGAACCCGGCCGCCCCGTGACGCTTGGCTACCTGCGGACATCGCAGTGTCGGAGTGGTAACCAACTGACGGTCCAAGCAGAGCGTCCGAAGACGACGTATTACCGCCATTAGATAAATACTAACAAAGCGGATTCAATCGGCAGTCACAGTCGATGAACGTAGCTGCTATTGGGGCACACCCCGATGATATCGAGATCGGGGCCGGCGCCTCGATCGCCGTCCATCGGAACCGCGGTGACGCCGTTCGCTTCATCATCCTGACGAAAGGCGGCAAGGTCGCCGAGCGCGAACAGCGCCGCGCCGAGGCGGAGCGTGCGGCGGAGATACTGAACGTCGACGACGTCCACTTTCTGGACTACGAGGACACGAAGGTCCCGTACAACCAGTCGACAGTCGACGAGCTAGAGACAAAGCTCGACGACATCGACCCGGACCGGGTGTACATCCACGCCGAGGAGGACACCCACCAGGACCACCGGCGGGCGGCCAAGGCCTCCATCACGGCGTCCAGAGACGTAAACCAGGTGCTCGCCTTCGAGGCGCCCTCGACGCGGTCCTCCTTTGGGCCCCAGTACTACAACTCCGTCCCCGAAGGCGTCATCGAGGGGAAAATAGAGGCCATCCGCTCGCACAAGTCCCAACAGGAGAAAAAGTACCTCGAAGCCGAGGCGATGAAAGGGCTGGCGCGGTTCCGGGGGCGCCAGGCCAACTCGACGTACGCCGAGGCCTTTCAGGTCATCCGTATCAACAACATGTACAAGTCGAACTTCAAAGACATGCACTGACAGCGTGGTCACAGCCGGTCTGACGGGCCCTCGAACCGGGCGAGCACCTCGGGGACGGCTGCCAGCGAGTCGACGGCGGCGTCGGGCACAGCCCCGTCCCGGGCGAGGGCGTCCGCGTACTGACCGCGCATGACCCGGATCGTCGACATCCCCAGCCGGTTGGGCTGGGGGAAATCGAGCCCCGGTCGGTCGCCGACGAACGCCATCGACCGCTCGGGAACGCCCAGGCGCTCGGCCATCTCGACGAACGGCTCCGGTGACCGCTTCGAGTCCGCCCGCTCCGCGGTGACGATGACCTCCTCGACGGGGCCGTCCAGCCCCAGCCGCGAGAGCTTCTCACGACCGTTCGTCCCGCCGGTGATGACGCCGAGGCGGTAGTCGTCTGCCAGCGTTTCGAGTGTCCTCTCGGTGTCCGGATACGGGACGAGCGTCCCCTCCGAGTCGTGGTAGGCACTGACGAGCGCCGGGACGTGGTCGTCGGCGAGGCCGGCGGTCGAGAGCACCACGTCGAACGTCGCCTCTCGGTGGCCGTCCCTGAAATAGGCCGCAAGCAGCTCCGCGGTGAGGTCGACGCCGGTCCGTCGCTGCAGTTCCGCGCCGGCGCTGACCAGGCCCGCTCTGGCGTACTGCCGGTCGTCAAACAGCGTGCCGTCGAGGTCGAACGCGACGGCGCGGACCGGGCTGTCACCCATGCGGTGACGAACGCGAACGCGATTGAAAAGTAAGCGCCCACTAGCCGGCTGCGGGCGACCGGGCGAGCGGTCGAAGCAAGGGCATAGCTAACCGGCCGTCTGACGGACGCTGTCACATGGCAACTGTTCTCGTCACCGGTGTCGGCGGTGCGAGCGGTACCGGCGCTGTCAGGGCGCTGTGCGAGACCACGACACACGATATCGTCGGGGTGGACATGGACGCCGATGCGGCCGGGCTGTATCTCGCCGACGCCGGGCAGGCGATACCGCCCGCCGACGCCGAGGAGTGGGGGCCCAGGCTCCGGGCTGTCGTCGACGACTACGGCGTGGACGTCGTCGTTCCGACCGTCGACGAGGAGCTGTCCGAACTCGACGCGCTCCCCGACGACGTGCCCGTCGTCGCCCCGCGGCCGGGCGTCATCGAGACCGCGCTCGACAAGTACGCGACCCATCGAACGCTCGCCGCCGCCGGCCACGACCTGCCCCGGACGTGGCTCGCGAGTGAGGCGGCCGCGGTCCCCGAGGACGCCTACCCGCTCATCCGGAAGCCCAGGCGGGGCCGCGGGAGCCGCGGTGTCGAGCGGGTCGAGACGCCCGCCGACCTGGAGCGGTCGCTGCGAGAGAGTGAGCGGCCGGCGGAGCAGGTGTTGTTTCAGGAGTGCATCGAGGGGACGGAGTTCACCACGAGCGTCGTCTCGACGGCCGACGACCGGCTGTTGAGCGTCGTGCCCAAGGAGGCGATTGAGAAGCAGGGGTCGACGGTGAAAGGCGTCACCCGGGACCAGGCGGCCGTCCGCGAGGCCTGTCGCGACATCGCCGCGACGCTCTCGCCGGCGGGGCCGATGAACGTCCAGCAGATAGTCGCCGACGACGGGACGCCCTACACTATCGAGATAAACCCCCGCTTCTCGTCGACGGCGTGTCTCACCGTCGAGGCGGGCGTCAACGAGCTTGACCTCCTGATCCGTGACGCCCTCGGCGAGCCGGTTTCTGCCCCCGAGGGGTACGAGTCGGGGGTGTACTTCCTGCGGTACGACACCCACGTCTTCGTCGACCGCGACCAGTATCGCTCGCGGGCCGGCGAGTCCTGACCTCGTCGGGGTGGGACAGTCTGCCACTCGATTCTGCCACCGTTCGGTTCGCAGTAGCTTCCGGTATCGAACTCCCGCCTCCCGACAGTAACCTCGATTTCCGTTCGGGAGTGTCTTTCCCCGTTCGGGAGTATACTGTGGTTTCCGTCCGCATATATAGGATATTTAGATTATACTATAGTGGGTCTGGGGGGTCTCTGCGTACATACGAGCATGTCTCTCACGGAAAAACCGCGTCAGGGGTTGCGACTCGCCCGACACGCCGCCGGGACCGCGGCCCGCCATCTCCGGTACGTGACGGCGTACGGGCGGCTGGCGCCGGGGCCCTACGACGTCATCCACGTCGATCCGGCGGCTATCGAATACTGCGCGCTCCCGTCGCTGCGGGCGCAGTTCGACCTCTCGTCGTACGGGTCACACGTCGTCGGCGGCGAGTGGGACCGCTGTGAGATATACGACGATATCTGGTACACGCGCGAGTTCGCGGAGCCGGTCCGGGGCCGGTTCGAAGACCACGCGCTGTACCGCGCGATGGCGGCCCACTTCCGCGAGGGCGTCCCCTGGCGCGACACTGCCTGGTACCAGTGGATTCGGGACAACCCGGGCGTCGTCGGGCAGTACCCCGACGAGGAGCGGATGCGGGAGCGCCTGGACCAGGTCGACACGCTGTACGAACACATCCGCACGAAGGGGTACCGGACCCAGCGCGAACTCCGCGAGTCAGAGGGCGACGTCCCGCTGTACAGCCGGCCGCTGCCGGTGCCGGAACACTACGAGGTCGACGTCACCATCGGCCGCTCGGGGGATCTGCTGTTCAACTTCAACGGCCGCCACCGACTGGCTATCGCGAAGCTCCTCTCGCTGGATTCGATTCCTGTCCGCGTGTTCGCCCGCCACGAGCAGTGGCAGGAGAAGCGACGACGCGCCCGCCGCCGGTCGGACGGGTCCGACATCGCCGGGCATCCGGACACCCCCGGCCGGCGGTCGCTTACTTGATTCCCCGAACGACCATACCGAAGATCCGCCCGATACCCCACTCGAACTGCCGTTCGAGCAACAGCGACAGGGCGGCGTAGATGACCGCGCCTGCCGGGATGAGGACGGCGAGTTCGACAAGCGCCGACCACTCCGTCATCGACCGGACGTACCAGAGGCTCCCGAACATGGTGGCGGCTGCGACCAGCGGGTAGAGGAACTCGCGGTAGAACCTCCCGGACGTCGTCTCCAGCATCTTCGCAGTGATGTGGACATCGAGCGGGAGCATCGGGCACAGGTAAATGCCGGTGACCGCCAGCGCGACCCCTTCGATGCCCCACAGCGTCGCAGCCGGCCAGATAGTAAGCGCGAGACAGGCGATGCGAACCAGCCCGAGCTTGACCTGCAAGTCCGGGCGGCCCTGTGATTTCCACAGCTCGCCGAAGTTGCGCGTGACGGCGTGGAACAGGCCGAAAAAGGCCAGTATCTGCATCGCGGTCACCATCGGGAGCCACTGCTCGCCCAGCACGACCGGGACGAAACTCGGCGCGACCAGCGCGATACCAAAGGCCATCGGGAACGCGAAGAAGGCGGTCAGCCGGGTCGTCTGTATCACCGCCTGTCTGACCTCGCCGAGGTCACGCTGGAGCGCCGAGTACGCCGGGAACGTCACCTGCGAGAGCACGCCCGAGAGCTGCGTCGCCGGCATGTCGGCCATCCGGTAGGCGTACTGGTAGAAGCCAAGTGCCGTCGCCGAGAGGAACCAGCCGACGAAGGCGTCGTCGCCCTCGCTCGAGATAAACCCCAGTATCGAACTGCCGGTCATCCACTTCCCGAACTGGATGAGCTCCTTTGCCGCCCCGAGCTTCGGGAACGGCCGCGGTCGGAAGTCGTCGAGGAAGTAAGAGACGGTCGTTCTGGTCGCCGGCTTCGCCAGCGACGCGAACACCAGTGCCCACACCGTCGGCGAGTACAGCGCGTAGCCGACGCCGACCACGAGCTGGGTGAGCCCGCCGCTTGCCTTGTACAGGAAGCTCTTGTGGAAGGCGAGGTCCTTCTCGAAGTAGACGACGGCGGGATTCCGGAGCCCGTGAATCAGCGGTACCAGTCCGAGCGTGCGGATGAGCGGCGCCGCGTCTGGCTCCCCGAACATGGACGCGGCAAACGGTGCCGCGGCAAAGAGGAAGCCAAACAGCAACAGTCCCCGTCCGAACTCCAGACACCAGGTGGTGTTGAGATAGCTGTCGACGTTTGACTCTTTTTTCTGGATGAGCGCCGCGTCGAGCCCGAACCGGGAGAACTTCCGCGTCCCCGAGAGCATCAACAGGCTGATGCCCATCAGCCCGAACTGCGCCGGCGACAGCAGCCGGGCGAGGACGACAAGCATTATCAGCTGTGACGAGCGCATCGCGACCTTCGTGATGCCGACCCATATCCCGCTTTTGACCGTCCGTTGCAGCACCGACCCGGACGGGACGATCCACTCGAGCAGTCGGTCGAGCCGGCCGCTCATCCTACCACCGGCCCGTACTGGCGGCTGTCCGTTCGAGCAGCTATCCGCCACCTCGGGGCGGCAAAGCCCTTCGAAATGCTACAGCCAGCAGTATCGAGACACCCCACCTCGGTTGCGTACTCCATCGGTTACCCGATGCGGAACTCGTCCCCTTGTTATGTAGCTTCTACACGCTCGCGGGCTACTTCGTCTCGCTGGCCACCCCGTCTTTCCCGAGTACGGCGGCGAGCGACGACGCCATGGGTGCCGCCAGAGCTCGCGACAGCCTGGCGGCCACGCTGTCGGGACGGCAGACACGAGTCACGCAAAAATTAACGCCGCCAAGTGTTGGGTCGGCCGTAGTCGGGGCATAATTATACGCTGTGCGGTCGCGGACACAGGCAATGGTCACGCGACGGCAGCTCATCGCCACAGCCACAGGAATCGGTTCTGTCGGGCTTTTGGGGTATCTCTTTTCTCGCGACGACGGCCGTGAAGACACACCGTTGCCCGACGACAGCGACGGCCCCGCTATGCCGACACAGACCGAGGGACGGGAGGCGTTCGCCGACCGCGAGGACGTGGTCGACGTCCGCGATTTCGGGGCCGTCGGCGACGGGGAGACCGACGACTCGGCGGCGATAACAGCGGCGGTTCGGGCCGCTGAGTCGGGACAGACTGTCTTCCTGCCGGCGACGGCCGACTCGTATCTCCTGTCGTTCGACGGGACCGGCAAGGAGACGGGGATACGCCTCGGGACGGAGTCGGACCTCAGCGGGATTACCGTCCTCGGTGAGCGGGCCGAAGCCGGCGCTCAGACGCTCCAGGTCGACCCGGGGTCGTACGACGCCGACACGTCGAACTGGGCGCTGAAACTGGAGGCCACGCGGGCCTTCGAGGGGCTTCGCTTTCGCAACCTCACTATCGACGGCGGGCGCCCGCCCGGCGACGGCGCCGCCGCGCTCGACGGCGAGGAGTCCGTCACCGGCGTGCTCCTGCGGCGCGGCGACGCCGGGGGCGGCCACGACATCGCCTTCGAGAACTGCGTCGTCCGAAACTGCTCGGCCACGGCGCTGCGGTTCGAGGAGAGCGGCGTCACCTGCCGCAACGTCACGGCTCGCCGGGCCGGTCGCCACGGGTTCAACCCCGTCGCCGGCGACACCGCGGTCGACCCGGGCTTCGTCGGCGAGTCCATCAGCGCGGTCGACAACGGCGGGACGGGTATCGACCACCGCCGCGGGACGGCTCGCCTGGAGAACGTCTACACCGAGAACAACCGCTCGGGGAACAAGTGGAAACACCACGTCAGGCGCCTCGAAGTCCGCAACCACCACTCGGTCCGGGACCGCAACCGCGGCTGGCGCTCGAACCACACGGGCACCGACGACGTCCCCGACACCCAGCACGTCGTCTTGCGGAACGTCCTCGTCGAGCAGCCACAGATAAGCGGGATCCGCGTCTCCGGTGACAACACGGAGATCGCCTGTGACTTCGACAACGTCGAGGTCAGACAGACGGAGGTACACAACTCCCGGGCCGGCGTCGTGTTCTCCCGCAACGCTCACACCGGCGAAAAGAGGGAAGGCCGCATCGTCGTCGTCGGGACCGACAACGGCGGCGGGATCTACGTCGGCAGCGATGCCGTCATGAACGTCGGGACGTTCGACCACTTCCAGAACGACGAGGGGCCGTTCATCGCCGAGTCAGGCGTGCTCAACTTCGACAAGATAGAGAACGTAGACCCCGGTCGCAACATCTTCGGGACGCCCGGGGCGTCGTCGGTCGGCGCGTTCAGCCGGTCGCTGAGCTGACCGTTCCTACCCGGTCTGGATAGTGCCGTCGACAGTCTGAATGACGGCGCTGAGCCCGGGCTCTGCCGTCGAGAGGTCGGGCATCGGAGCGCTCTCCCCGCCGACGCCGACCGAGAGGTAGCCCCAGTCGTCGGCGAACTCGCTGTAGGAGCCGACGCCGACCCAGCCCGAGGTGAGCGAGCCGTCGGTGACATCGGCGCCCCAGTCGCTTGGCTCGTCGGCGTCCGCGGGCCAGACGCGGGCCCGCAGCCGGTCGCCCGTCGCGCGGAACCGGGCGAAGTACCACTGGTCGTCCGACGGCTCGCCCCACTCGACGATCTGGTCGGAGCTCCCGCCGTCGTACTTCCAGACCCCGAAGCGACTGTTCCGGACGTTGAAGAGGTAGCCGCTCTCGTCGCCCGAACTCCCCGAACCGCGGAGGAAGAGTCGACCGCCGGCCGTCGGGCTCTGTGAGAGGTCGCTCACGCGGAACAGCCCAAGCACCTCGGCGTCCGCCGCCGTTCCGACTTGGTCGTACGACAGCGCGTGGCGGTCGCTGGTGTCCGAATCGAAGCGCAACACGGCGCTCCCGGCGGGCGACTGCTCGGCGACAGCCGCCCAGTCGTCCTCGCTGGAGGCGTGTTCCGGCGTCCAGTCACCCGGGACTG
This sequence comes from Haloarcula sediminis, assembly GCF_035656455.1. NCBI lineage: Archaea > Methanobacteriati > Methanobacteriota > Halobacteria > Halobacteriales > Haloarculaceae > Haloarcula > Haloarcula sediminis. Next base: position 252,892 of record NZ_JAYMGA010000001.1, read on the forward strand.
CCCCCGTCTCGTAGGTCGAGAAGTTCGTCCGGTAGGTGGCCGGTTTCGCGGTCAGGTCCGTCTCCTCTTCCTCGACTGGCTCCGAAGACGAGCTGAACGCGCCCACGTCGTTCGGGCCGGGCACGTCGAGTTCTTCCGACTCCTCGTTGTACTGGCTCCCGATGTCGACATCGCCGTCGACGGCGCCGTCGGGGTTGTTGTAGTGGTAGTACTCGGCGATGGCGCTTGACTCCGGCGAGTCGTCACGAACGCCGGGGCCGTATCGCCCGTTCTGTGACCGGACGATGTCGGCGTCGACGGACGCCGAGTCGGTGACGTAGATGGGCGCCCGGTTCTGGGGGCCATAGCCCGTCCCGTCGGTGAGTATCTCCGTGACGGTGTAGTTCGCCGAGTTCGAGAGGCGAAAGCCGTGCAGCGCCGCGTCGATGACCTGCACGTTGTCGAGCGTGACGTCGGTGCCGGCGTTGTCGCGCATCGTCTCCCTGAAGCCGCTGTTCTCGCGGGCGTTCCGGAGGTTGGCGTTCCGGAGGACGACGCTGTCCGCGTCACCGCCCGTGTCTCCCATCTTCGTCCCGCTGCGGTTGCTGTCACAGTAGAGGTCCTCGACGACGTGGTTCCCGTTGTGGAAGTCGATGCCGGTGCCGTCGTTGTCGACGGACTTCAGCGAGCGGGCGTCGAAGTCCGGGTCCTCGTCGGCGCCGGAGAGGTCGAACCCGTGCTGGCCGTTGTCACGCGAGGTGATGCGGCGCAGCGTCACCGTGCCGACGCCGCTGAAGCTCATCCCCGTGCCGGCGCAGTTCTCGGCGACGACGTCCTCGATGCGGATGTCGTGGCCGCCCCCGCCCGGATAGAGGTTGAAGCCGCTGGTGGACTGGTCCCCGTTGTCCTCGCGACTCCCGTCGAGCGTGAGCCGCTTGACAGTGATGCCCGAGAGGGTCCCGCTGTCGGCCTCCGCGCCGAGGACCCACTGGTTTTTCCCGTCGGTCACGTCGTCCATCTTGAGGCGCGACCCCGGCCCCTCGCCGGTGATGGTCACGTCGTCCGCGACGCCGGTGAAATCGACCGCCGCGCGGTTCCCCGAGCTGACGAGGTAGTGGTCTGCTGTCGCCGGTATCAGGACGGTGTCGCCCGTCCCCGCGTCGGCGATGGCGTCGTTTATCGCGGCCGTGTCGTCGGTCTCCCCGTCGCCTGCCGCGCCGTAGTCCTGAACGTTGAGTGTCGCCATCAGTTACTCCGGATGTTGGCCCACACTTTCGGAACCCCCGCGATGGACGCTCCGGACTGGTTGGTGACGGTGACGGTGACCGGTCCGCTCTCCGCGACCCACGGCGCCGAGTCGGCCTCCGCGGCCGTCTTGAAGCTGTTCCCTTCGAGTTCGACGAGCAGCGTGTCGCCCTCGTAGACGCGCAACACCGCGTCGGCGACCGACTCGTCGTTGGGGACTCCCTTTACCGGGAAGGCGAGTCGAGTTACTTCGAGTGCCTCGCCCTCGCCGAAGAGGAAGTCGTTGACGGGCTCGTCGGACAGTCCGTCGGCGTAGTTGACGTAGTGGCCGATGTCGCCGCCGACCGCCCGCGTGGCGTAGCCGACGAGCGTCCAGGCCGAGCCGTCGCCGCTGTATATCGCGCCCGAGTCGGTCGCGAAGAACTTCGCGCCGGCGACCGGCTCGTACTGGTCGATGTTCGACGCCTCGTCGCGGTGCTCGACGTCGCGGTCGAGCTGTTCGAAGTTCTCGTTCAGCGGGACGTGCCAGTCTAGCGTGCCTTCGTTCGGGGTCGTGTATCTATTAGTCATGAATACTCCTATGTCGCGATGCCGCCGTAGCCGTAGTCGCCATAGCCCTGTTCGCCGTAGTCGTCTTCGGTGGCCGTCCCCGTCGGGGTCGCGGTGTCGGTCACGACGGGCGTCGCCGTCTCGGTCCGTTCGGGGGTCGACGTCGTAGTCTCGGTTTCCGTCGGGGTCGCGGTGTCGGTCACGACGGGTGTCGCCGTCTCGGTTTCCGTCGGCGTCGTCGTCCCGTCGCTGACGGACAGCGTGTAGCCGCCGTCGCTGTTCTGCGTGTCGACGATCTGGAGGAAGTACGTCCCGCTCGTCTCGACCGTCTGGGCCATCGAGACTTGGTCGTCGGTCGAGACGTATCTGAGGTTGCTGAACTCCCCGTCGGGATTGTACAGTATCACGGCGGTGACGCCGGTCGCGGCCTCGCGCGAGAACTCGACAGCGATGTCGCTACCGGCCGACAGGTCGGCGACGTACCAGTCGCTGTCGTTGACAGAAAGCGTCCCGGTGACCGTCGCTCCGGGGGAAATGGCGTCGGCACTCCCCTGGCGGTCGTTGGGTTCCGACTCCGAGACGGTCATCGACGATGTCTGCTGTAGCGTCTGTCCCCCGCCGTAGCCAAAGGCCGACACCGGCTGAACGGTCCCCCCGCCGTCGAGGCCGGTACACCCGGCTATCCCGGCGGTCGTCAGACCCGCAGCCGCCAGATACGTCCGCCGGTCCATCAGTAGCCCATCCTCGCTCGAACTCCCTCCCGAATCACGGGTTAGGAGTTGATTACCTCGCTCAAGCAGTCCGGTAAGCCCCGTCTTCTTCCGTTCGCTGTTGTCGTCCATTCGCAAACCCACGGTTAGTACAGTCCTAATTAACTATTATTACCAGCTGCCGGCCCTGTACGGGCCTTTCACTGCCAGAAGTCCATGAGTCAACGTCAGATACTCACCTGTTACACGCAGTTGCTTACCAAAACGGCAAACTGTGTTGACAGGTTCCCCCGAGTCCAGCTACTGCGCAGGTCCGGGTGCGTAGTTACCAGATACCGGCCCACAACGCCTGTGGCCGGAGTAGGGCGGTACTACCGACAGTCAGTCGGCCGCTCGGGGGGTGAGGTCGCCAGTCTCGACCATGCTTTCGAGGGGGTTGTCGTCGATGTCCAGCGGGAGATCGATGCGGGCACGGCGGCGCGCCGACTCCCAGCTCGCGAAGATGAGCTCGGTCGATCGCAGCGCGGTCCGCCCGCCGATCTCGGGGGGCCGGCCCGCGTCCAGGGCCCCGACGACCTCGGCGATGGCCCGCTCGGTGTAGGTCGCGCTGGGTCCGTCGTCAGGGGAGAGGAAGGGGAGCCGTTCGACGAGTCGGTTCCGTACGCGACCGAGTCGGCTCGGCGACGTGCTGTGGATGCCCTCCCGGTTCGTGTCGACCCGCTTCCACCCGTTGCCTCGGCGGACCCGAAGCGGCGGGCCGTCGGCCGCCCCGAGTTCGATGCAGCCGTCGCTCCCGCGCAGGCGGAGATAACAGCCGACGTAGTCGCTCCCCTGCCCGGTCATCGCCAGCCCGCGGGTCCCGTCCTCGTAGGTCCAGGTCGCCAGCCCGTGGTTCTCGTTGTGGGCGCCAAACCAGACGTTCTCCTCCCGGTAGTCGACCTGGCCCATGACCCACTCGACCGGTTCGTCGTCGGTCAGGTACGAACAGATGTCGAAGACGTGCGTGCCGGTGTCATAGAGGTGTTCCTCGCCGAACTCCACTCGCTCCAGGTCGCCGATGGCGCCATCGTCGAGCAGCCGCTTGGCCTCGCGGGCGGGGCCGCCAAAGCGCTTCTGGTGGTTGAACGTGAGCTGTACCCCCTCGGACTCGCAGACCTCGACCATCTCCCGGCAGTCGCCCCAGGTCTTGGCCATTGGTTTCTCGCAGTGGATGGCGTCGGGGACGCCCGTCTCGGCACAGCTGATGACGATGTCCGCGTGCAGACCCGGCGGCACGCAGACGCTGACCACGTCTGGCTGTGTCTCCGCGAGCATCCGTTCGTACTGTTCGTAGACGTGTTCGATGCCGTACTCGTCGGCGAAGCGCTCGGCGTTCGCGCGGACGATGTCCGCACACGCCGTCAGCCGGCAGTTCCCGAGCGCCTCGTAGCCGGCCGCGTGCCGGTAAGCCATGGCAAACCCGTCCTGGTCCGGGTCGTCCGGGTCCGCCCCCGTGCCGATAAATCCGATGTCGTATCCCATCTTCCGATAGACAGACACCGGTTCCGGGTTTCAGTATGTGCTTACTACGGGCCGTATACGCCCGAATCGGTCACCACGATGGCGGCTGACGGCGTTCCGTCTTGTCCCGGCCGAGTGTCGGACGGTCACCGGTTCACGCCCACCCACTGTCCGCCGTCTGCCGAACCGCTACGCGCCTGTGGCGCCAGTTGGTCGTCTGCCACGAGTTACGGGCCTCTTACTCCCATCAACACAGCATAACTAATTGGCAGACGTAGCACACTCCGGTCACTATATAGCGCTATGGTCCTCTCAAAACTCAGCGACAAGCCACAGCGACACAGCCAGCCCCGCTTTCCGTCCGTACCGAGGGGTAACTGATGGCGTCGAGCTACTTCGACTTCTTCGGCGAGTTCACCCTCGAAGTCAGGGGCGACGGCGGCCGCTCTACGTCCCAGTTCCGGGAGATGTACGCGACGTTCCGGACCGACCGCTGTCCCGACCCCGACATGGTCGTCGAGCGGACCACGGAAGCCCCGGACCCGGACGTGGTCCTGGGTGACCCGACGGACCACTACGGGTGGACCGGTGACCAGTTCGTCGTCCGAAAGGGGTCCGATTTCATGCTCGTCGACCCGGGGTGGGACCACCTCTACGTGAGCCCCCACTGGGAGCCGTTCTACGCGATGTACCCAGTCGAGTTCGCGATACGGAGTCGCATGGTCGAACAGGACAGGGCGCTCGTCCACGCGTCCGGCGTCGAACTCGACGGACACACCACCCTGTTTCCCGCCTGGCGAGGCGCCGGGAAGACCAACACGCTCCTGTCCCTGCTCCGGGCCGGCGGGAACTACCTTGCCGACGACCGCCTCTGGGTCGGGGCCGACGGGGAGGCGCTCGGGTTCCCGCTTGCCGTCAACCTCCAGCCCCACAACGTCGACTCGTTCCCGGAGATAGAACTGGGGGACGATGGCCCGCGAGACCGGATGCGGGCGGCGGTTAGCCGCTACATCACCGAGGAGCTCGCCACCGGCTCGTCGGTTTTCGACAGAGGGCTCCGGTTCCTCGACGCGAAGTTCCTCGAAGACAGCGGCCGGAGCTTCGTCCACCTCGACGCGCTGTTCCGGGACACGGCGCAGCGAGCGCGGGCCGGCGTCGACGCCGTCGTCGTTCTCCGCGCCGCTCCAACGGCTGACAGCGTCACCGTCGAACCGATGGCCGCTGACAGGGCGCTGTCGGCGCTCCGGGCGGTCAACTACTACGAGTGGAACCACCGCCTCGAAGAGTCCTTCGCCGCCTACGACTCGCTCGTTCCGGGCGGGTCAGCCCTCGACCGGTTCCACCGCGTCGTCGACCGCGAGGAGCGGATTCTGACCGACCTGCTCCGGTCGACCGACACCTACGTCGCGACGATTCCACGCGAGAGCGACTGGGGCGAGCGTGGGATCGACACCGGGCTCGTCGAGCAGATACGGGCACTCCGACACGACCGCCCCCTGCAAGGGGCGAGCTAGCGGCCCCACCTCGCTGCGCTGTGGTGCGGCGACGCGGTCGGGTCGCCAGCTGGCACCCAACTCGCGTTCAGGTCGTGGCTAACCAAACGCCGGGGCCCCGGTGGGACTCCCATGGCGGACATCGCGGTCATCATCCCGACGCTCGACGCCGACAGGACCTTCGGGTGGGAGTCGAAGCTGCGGGCCTCGCCGGTCGAGGCCGAGCTTATCGTGCGCGACGACGGCAGCGCCTCGGCGGCCCGCAACGCGGGGATTCGCGAGGCCACTGCGGACAAACTGGTCTTCCTCGACGACGACTCCGTCCCGAAGGGGGACTACTTCGAGCGCGTCGCGGCGCTGCTCGACGAGCACGAGGCGGTGACGGGCCGGATTCGCGACACGGGCGCGTGGTACATCCGGCCAGTCTCGTCGAGCGCCTACGACCAGGGCGAGGACGGCCACCACACGGACACCGTGGTCGGCTGTAACATGGCGGTCCGTCGCGAGGTCATCGAGGACATCGGCGGCTTCGACGAGCGGCTCCCCTACGGTCACGAGGAGACGGAGCTGATCGACCGCCTCTGTGAGAGCTACGCCGTCTGGTACAGCCCCGACCTGGTCGTCGACCACCCCTTCGCCGACTCGCTTAGCGGCTATCTGGAGAAGCAGTACCGCCACGGGCGCGAGGCCATCCCCTACTACGCGATTCGCGGGGAGAGCGTCCCGCGCCGGATGGCGCGGTTCGCGCTCGTCCCGAGCCACTACACCGGCCCGACGCCCGCGGCGACGGCCCTCCGGACGGTCGGCCAGGCCGTGGCCGTGGTCGGGATGGTGCGGGGCTACGCTAGCCACCTGTTCGGGGCCAGCGGGGAGGGCCCGTTCGACGGGAACGCCGACGGCGGGGTCTGAACGCCCGCCGCCCCGCCAGTGGCCGACGAGCGACCGTGTGTGGACCAGACGGATGCGAGACACCCCAACGAACGCGGCTCTTTTGCACTGTTCACCGCCCGGTAGTGGTCGTTTGTGTGCCACCTGACCCGGGACGGGTCCCGCTCGCGGAGCGGTCACGAGCGCGTCTCGCTGTGAACGAACCCACCGCTCGCAGTTTGGAGGCCGCTAACTCGACCACTCACCGCCGTCGAAACGCCGGCTGCTCGTCAGCTACGCTCGGTCAGCCCGCAGGAAGCCCGTAACAATGTCTTACTGAACTGTCAGTTCTTCCACGGCCGTGGTGTCGGTCGTCACGGCAACTGCTATGAGTACGACAACTTCCAACCCGACCGAACGCCGGCTGACGAGCGACGTGGTAATCGGTATCCCCGCGTACAACGAGGCCGACACTGTCGGCGGTGTCGTCCGTGCCGCACGCGAGTCGGCGGCCGACGTGCTAGTGGTCGACGACGGGAGCGACGACCGAACGGCGGCAGTGGCTACCGAAGCCGGCGCGACAGTCCTCCAGCACGACGAGAACCGCGGGTACGGTGCCGCGCTGGGGACGCTGTTTGCGGCCGCTCACGACCACGGCGTAGACCACCTCGTCGTCGTCGACGCCGACGGACAGCACGACCCGACCGACGCGCTGGACCTCGTCGCCGCCCAGCGCTCCTCCGACGGCGATATCGTCATCGGGAGCCGCTTCGTCGATGGCGCGGAGACGGACATGCCGCTGTATCGCCGGGTCGGACTGGGCGTTATCAACGGGCTCACCGGCGCAGCGCTGTGGCTTGGCTACTCCTCGGAGCGCGTCGCCGACACCCAGAGCGGTTTCCGGGCGTACAACGCCGAGGCCATCGAGTTGCTCGCCTGCCGGGCGGACCTGAGCGACGGGATGGACGCGAGCCTCGACATCCTGTTTCACGCCGCCGACGAGAACTACAGCTTCGCCGAGACCCCGGTCGACGTGACCTATGACGTCGCCGAAGCCAACACGCACAACCCCGTCGCCCACGGGACCGTCCTCGTCTCGAACATCTTCGGCCGCGTCCTCTCGGACCGACCGGGCCGGGTACTCGGTGTGCCCGGCTCCCTCTGTCTGCTGTTGGGGGGGCTGCTCACTCGCGTCTCGATCACCGGGTTCACGCTGCTGTCGGCGCTCGTGCCGATGCTGGTCACGGTCCTCCTCCTGATCGGTAGCGGGCTGCTCGGCGCCGCCCTGGCTATCGGTCCCCTGGCCCCGGCCAGCGAGTGACGTCGACGGTGCGGTGACGCGAGTTCCTGTCTGTCGTCGGCCCCTCCCGGTACGAACCGACAGGCCACCGGTGTGCGCTCTCGCGGCCCAACGGGTCCAGCGGGTCACTATCCGGTATCGGTCCCCGTCCCGGTCTGCCCTAACCTGACCCGAAGTGGTACGTAGACTATCCTAAGCCGTCACTGAAATCGAGAAGTCACCGTGTACTACGTGCCACACTGGCGTGTTATCAGACGGTTTCCTCTCCGGTGTCGGTGCTGTCCGCTATAGAGTCCATTACAAATAGAAAAAGGGCGGGTTGGTTCTCCCATGACGCCCCGAATCGTCTTCGTGCTCGGAACGCGCCCCGAGATCGTCAAACTCGCGCCGATAATCAGGGCCTGTGACCGCGCCGCGGTCGACTACAGCGTGGTGCACACGGGCCAGCACTACTCCGAGCGCCTGGACGGGGTCTTCTTCGACGACCTCGAGTTGCCGACGCCGGAGTACAACCTCGAAGTCGGTTCGGGCGACCACGCGGCCCAGACGGGCGAGATGGTGACCCGCCTGGGCGAGGTGTTCAAACGGGAGTCCCCCGACGTCGTCATCGTCCAGGGCGACACGAACTCGGCCTTTGCGGGCGGCATCGTCGCGAGCAAGCGCGACACGTCCCTGGCCCACGTCGAGGCCGGACTCCGGAGCTTCAATCGGGAGATGCCCGAGGAACTCAACCGGGTGCTCGTCGACCACGCCGCCGAACACCTCTTTGCCCCGACCGACGAGGCGGCCGACCGGCTCCGCACGGAAGCGATTCCCGAGGACCGTATCGAGGTGACCGGAAACACCGTCGTCGACGCGGTGAACCAGCACGTCAGGCTGGCCCGCGAAAAGAGCGACGTGCTCGCCGACCTTGACCTCCAGGGGGCGCCCTTCGCCCTGTTGACCGCCCACCGCCCGGGCAACGTCGACGAGCCCGAGCGGTTCCAGGGGCTGCTCGACGGCGTCGCACAGTATGCCAACGACCGGGGTCACCGGGTCGTCTACCCGATTCACCCGCGCTCACGGGAGCGAATCGACGACTTCGACCTCGATGTCCCCGACGCCATCGACTGTGTCGAGCCGCTGAACTTCCTGGATTTCCTCCGGCTGGAGAGCGAGGCCGCGGTCGTCTTTACGGATTCGGGCGGCGTCCAGGAGGAGACCTGCGTGCTGGGGACGCCCTGCGTGACGATTCGGGAGAGCACTGAGCGGCCCGAGACTGTGACTGTGGGGTCGAACGTGCTCGCCGACCCGACGCCGGGGAGCATCGCCGACGCCGCCGCGGAGGTAAAGCGAGGGCCCAGCGACTGGGAGGCCCCCTTCGGCGACGGCCACGCGGCCGAGCGCATCCTCGGGACGCTCGGGGTCGACGTGCCGGCCGTCTCGGGGGAGGCCACGGTATGACGAGCGGTTCGGACCACGGCGGAGACGGTACGACCACCGACTCCGTCCACGGCGGAGACGGTATGACCACCGTCTCCGTCCACGGGCTGGGCTACGTCGGCCTGCCGACCGCGGCGCTGTTTGCCAACAGCGGTCACACCGTCTACGGTATCGACACCCAGCCCGACAAACTCGACCGGCTCCGGGCCGAGGGCGCCGACTTCCGGGAGGCCGACCTCAACGACTACGTCGACCGCGCGCTCGACACCGGCTCGCTGCGGCTCCGCGAGCGGCCGACCGAGAGCGACCACCACCTCATCTGCGTGCCCACGCCGTTCGACCACGACCGGAACGTTGCCGACCTCTCGTACGTCCGGGCGGCGGCCGAGGGTATCGCCCCGAAACTCCGGCCGGGCGACACCGTCGTCGTCGAGTCGACGGTGCCCCCGGGGACGACCGCGAACGTGGTCGCCGAGACGCTCGAACGCAACGGCGACCTCCTCCGGGAGACGTTCAACCTCGCGTTCTGCCCCGAGACCGTACTGCCGGGGTCGATACTCGACGAGCTCCGGCACAACGACCGCATCGTCGGCGGCATCGACGACGAGGCCACGGCGGCGGCTCGCGACCTCTTTGCGGGGGCGGTCGACGGCGAGATTCACGCCGCGCCCGACGCCGCGACGGCGGAGTTTGCCAAGCTCGCCCAGAACACCCACCGCGACGCCGAGATCGCCATCGCGAACGAACTCGCGAAGGTGGCCCGCGACCACGGGGTCGTCCCGCGGCCGGCCTTCGAACTCGCCAACGAACACCCGCGGGTCGACATCCTCAATCCGGGGCCCGGCGTGGGCGGCCACTGCCTCCCGGTCGACCCGCTGTACCTGGAGCACCACTCCGACCACGTCGACCTTATCGAGCGCGCCCGGGTGGTCAACGACGGGATGGTCGACTACGTCCGGGAGCTCCTCGAAGACGGCCTCGGTTCGCTCGCCGGGAAGCGGGTCGCCGTCTTCGGGCTGGCCTACAAGGGGAACGTCGCCGACACCCGCAACAGCCCGGCCAAACGGTTCGTCGAGGCGGTCACCGAACCGACCACGAAAGTGGCCACCGACGGCGGCGAACCGGCCGTCGACGTGCGCGTCCACGACCCACACGTCAGCGACGCCACGGCGGACCTGCACGACGAGTCGGCCGCCCTCGACGGCGCCGACGCGCTGGTGTTCATGACCGACCACGACGAGTTCGCCGAGCTGGACCCCGACGCTGTGGCCGAGCAGATGGACGACAACGTCGTGGTCGACGCTCGTGGCCTGACAGACGAGTCCTGGCACGACGCGGGGCTGGATGTGCGACGGCTCTGAGTAGCGTTACGGTCGGTTTCGCCGCCCCAGCTGCACAGCGAGGACAGCCCATTCCGGGTTTCAGTCGCTGGGAATCGCGCGGCCGTTTTTTCCAACTCGTCGCTCAACTCTCTACGATGGCACAACACACGGAGATGGACGTCACGTCGTCGATAGGTGAGTTAATCGGGGAGACCCCGTTGCTCCGTCTCTCTTCGTTCGCCGATAACCTCCTCGGGAAGGTCGAGGGGCAGAACCCGTATTCGGTCAAGGACCGAATCGCCCGCGAGATTCTCGATACCGCCGAGGACGACGGCGCGCTCGAACCGGGCGGGATGGTCGTCGAGTCCACGAGCGGGAACACCGGTATCGGCCTGGCGGCCGTCTGTGCCGCCCGGGACTACGACTGCGTGCTCACGATGCCGTCCTCGATGTCCGAGGAGCGGCGGGCGATTCTCCGTGCGCTCGGGGCGGAGCTGGAACTCACGCCCGCGGCGGAGGGGATGGGCGGGGCGAACCAGCGTGCAGCGGAGCTCGTCGACGAGCACGACAACGCGATACTGGCCAGTCAGTTCGACAACGAGGCCAACCCTGCGGCCCATCGGCAGACGACGGGGCCGGAGCTGTGGCGGGCGACAAACGGGGAAATCGACGCCGTCGTCGCGGGCGTCGGGACCGGCGGGACCATCACCGGCGTCGCCGAGTACATGAAGGAGGAACGCGGCGAGACGTTGTTTACCGCTATCGCGGTCGAGCCCGCCGAGTCACCGACGCTCTCGGAGCAGCGCTCGGCCAGCCACGACATCCAGGGTATCGGGCCCGGGTTCCTCCCGGACGTGCTCCGCACCGAACTGGTCGACGAAGTGCGGTCAGTCGATGGCGCCGACGCGAAAGCGGCGGCCCGCAAGCTCGGACGTACCGAAGGGGTTCTAGTCGGGATCTCCTCTGGTGCGGCACTGGCCGCCGCGGCCGACTACGCGACCGAGAACCCGGACGAACTGGTCGCTGTCGTGTTGCCGGACCCGGGCGATCGATACCTCTCGACGGACCTGTACGAGACCGGCTAACGGGCGTCGCCGACGGTTCGTGGCCGACCTACCGACCGGTCCGCACAACGCCCGCTCGCCTACCCGTCGGAGATAATCTTGACGACGGCGCCCTCTTCGAGTTCGGTGTCGTCGCTGATGCGGCGCTCCTCGCGGGCGTCGACGGCGTGGGTGTAGCCGTCGCCGATGTCCGAGTGGACGGCGTAGGCGAGGTCCTTCGGCGTCGAGCCCCGCGGCAGCAGATGGGCGTCCGGGAGGACGTTGCCCTGGCCGTCGGTCCACTTCGTGTCGTTCTGGACGGGGTAGGCGGTGATGTGGTCGAGCAGGTCGTAGACGGCGGTGTCCATGGCGCCCTGGACGCCCGTCCCGCCGTAGTCGGCCATCACCTCGCGAATCCGGTCCAGCCCCTGTCGCTGCTGGTCGCTCACGTCGCCGACGATGTCGAAGTCGGCGTCGCCCGGGTCGTAGTCGACGACGCCGGCCTCGGCCGCGTTGCGGAGGGCGAGTTCGCCGTCGGCGGTGGCCGGGACGACCACGTCGGCGGCCTCCCGCAGCCGTTCGACGTTCCCCTCCGGCGCGATGTCGGCCTTGTTGGCCACGACGACGATGGGTTTCGTGCGCTGGCGTATCTCGCGAGCCAGCGCCTCGCGGTCCTCGTCGGTCCAGGCGATGGGGTCCTCGGGGTAGTCCAGTTCACGCAGCGTCCGGGCCACGTCGAGTTCGCTCGCGCCGACGCCGGCAAGCAGGTCCACCAGTGACTCGTCCAGCGCGAAGTCGGGCGAGCGGGACTGCCGTTCGATGGACTCCCAGTTGCGGGAGACAATGCTGGCGAGCCAGAGGTCCATCTCCTCCTCGACGAAGTCCACGTCCTCGACGGGGTCGTGTTCGCCGACCTCGACGGGTTCGCCCTCGGCGTCGGTTCCCCCCGAGGCGTCGACGACGTTCAGAATCACGTCGGCGTTCGTGAGCTCGTCGAGGAACTGGTTGCCCAGCCCGCGGCCCTCGTGGGCGCCCGGGACCAGGCCGGCCACGTCGATGAGCTCGACGGGGACGTACCGCTTCCCGTCGCGGCAGTTGTCGCCCCCGCAGCGCTCGTCACGGTCGAGACAGGGACACTCCGTGCGGACGTGGCTCACGCCGCGGTTGGCGTCGATGGTCGTGAAGGGGTAGTTCCCGACGTCGACGTCGGCCATGGTCGCGGCCTTGTAAAGAGTAGACTTCCCGGCGTTTGGCTTGCCGGCCAGCGCGATAGAGAGCATGCGACGACCTACCGCACTCCGCGAAAAGGGGGTTTCGGTCTACTCCGCCGGGGCCTGCTCCTCGTCGGTCGCGTCGTCGGCAGCCGCCTCGGCATCAGCAGTGTCTCCGGCCGCTGTGTCGGTGTCAGCGTCGTCGTCGGTCGCCGCGTCGCCGGCGCCGTCTCCAGTTGCGCCGGCGTCGTCTGCGTTGTCCGTCTCCGTAGTGTCAGTGTCAGCTTGTTCCGTGTCCCCGTCCGCTTCGAGTTCCTCGGCCATCTCCGCCATCGCCTCGGCGTCCTCGTCGGGGCGGGAGAGCACCTCGTCGGTGTGCATCCGCATCTCCTCGCTGGCTCGAATCTTCCCGTCGATGGTTGCGTTCTCGTGGAGCGCAACAGTGTTGGCGGAGATGTCGCCCCACACCTTCACCCCGGGGCCGATGCGGACGTCGCCGTCCCGGGTCGTCACGTCGCCCTTTATTTCGCTGCCCCTGCCTAGCACGATGTCCCCGCGGGCCCGCAGGCTGCCGAAGACGACGTTGTCACGGCCGACCTCCAGAGACTCCGCGCGGATGTTGCCGTGCAGGCGGCAGTCGTCGCCGACGACGGCGGGCGTCGACACCCGCCAGGCGTCGTCTGAGACGCTGGCGCCGCGGGGAATCAAGAGTGGCTCGTGCTCGTCGTCGTCGCCGAGCATCTCCGAGAGGACCTCTTCGGCGGCCTCGTCCTCGCCGATGCGAAGCAACTGCGAGAGGTAGACAAAGAGGAAGACGACGGTCGGCATCGGGTTGCGGATGACGATCCAGCCGTTGGCCTCGAACCCCTCCTCTATGTCCACGTCGTCGCCGATGTCGAGGTCGCCCGCGACGCGGAGCTCGCCGCCGATGTGGACGCGCTCGCCGATGTAGGCGTCCTCGCCGACGAGCACGTTGTCGGCCACGTCACACCACATGTCGAGCCGACAGTCGCCCTCGGCCTCGATGTGACCGCCAAACCGGACCCGCTCGTCGGCGATGACCGACCGGCCGCGGACGCCGAACTCGACTGTGCTCTGGCCGCCGACCACGACGTCTCCGTCGGTCACAAGGTCGTGTTCCTCGACGGTCGTGCCGTCGGGGATCGAGAGTTCGGAGAGCGGGTCGGTGCCGAATTGCACACGTCACATAGGTGTTTCGACGGTCTTAAAGCCTGAGGCCGCGCACGACGGGCGTCTGACGGATGTCTGACGCAGGCCGGCGAACCGGTCCGAGTCGCGTGTGCTGGTCTGGCAAATCACCCGCGAGCGAGTACGTTTTTATCCGGACATCCTGTAGTACGGCTATGACCGTTCTCTCGTTCGACGACCAGGGCGTCGACGTCGTCTACGACGGCACGGAGTTCAGACTAGAGAAGGCCCTCATCGAGGACGCCGTCCAGAAGTCATACCCCGACGTGACCGACCACGAGGTGCTCCAGATCGTCGAACCCGACCCGTCGCTGTCGGGCGAACCGCGCCGCATCGCGGAGATCGTCGACTGATACTGGTGACGGCAAGTTCGGACAGAGATTCGCCACGCTGGGGTGACAACTCACTTCAGTCTGTTACAGCCACCAGTCTGAACCCGTTCCCTCGGCGGTCCGAAACCGTCGTGGACATCCATCGAAACTCCAACTAATCGGGCGCAGTCTTGCGGTTATTCCCTCGTGAAATCGTGGCAAAAACCCACAGTGGCGGCAAGATTTTAAGTACTCGGAACGCACGCGGAGACAATGACAGACCCACGTATCGCGGGAGCCGGTGTGACACAGTTCGGGAAACATCCCGAGCGGACCGGCCGCGACCTCTTCGCCGAGGCCGGACTCGAAGCCCTCGACCAGTCGGGCGTCGACCCCGACGACGTCGACGCACTGTACTACGGGAACTTCATGGGCGAACTCGCCGAACACCAGGGCCACCAGGGGCCGCTGATGGCCGAGGCCATCGGCGTCGACGCGCCCGCGACGCGGCTGGAGGCCGCCTGCGCCTCCGCCGGCGCCGCCGTTCGGGAGGCCGTCAAGACGCTGCGCAACGGGGAGAGCGAGGTCGTCGTCGTCGGCGGGGCCGAGCGGATGACCAACATCGGTACCGCCGCGGCGACAGACGCCCTGGCCATCGCCGCCGACGACCTCTACGAGATCCGCGCCGGGATGACCTTCCCCGGCGCCTACGCCCTGATGGCGCGGGCGTACTTCGACGAGTTCGGCGGCGCCCACGAGGATCTGGCACATATCGCCGTCAAGAACCACGAGCACGCCCTGGTCAACGACCACGCCCAGATTCAAAAGGAGATTACCGTCGAGGACGTGCTCGAAGCGCCGACCATCGCGTCGCCGCTCGGGCTGTATGACTCCTGTCCCATCACCGACGGCGCCGCCGCGGCGGTGCTGACGACCGAGGAGTACGCCGACGAACACGACCTCGACGCCCCGGTCGCTATCAGCGGGACGGGCCAGGGCGGCGACAACCTCGCCCTGCAGGACCGCCCCCACCTCGCACAGACACCGGCGGCCGACAAGGCCGCCGACGAGGCCTACGACGACGCCGGCATCGGGCCCGACGACGTGGACGTCGCGGAGGTCCACGACTGCTTTACCATCGCGGAGGTGCTTGCCATCGAGTCGCTCGGGCTGTACGAGCCCGGCGAGGGCATCCACGCGGCGACCGACGGCGAGACGACCCGCCACGGCGAGATGCCGGTCAACCTCTCGGGCGGCCTCAAGGCCAAGGGCCACCCGGTCGGCGCGACCGGCGTCGCCCAGTTGGCCACCATCGCGTGGGTGCTCGAGGGCTCGCACCCGCGGGCCGACGCTGTCCCCGACGGCTCTGTCGGCGTCGCGCACAACGCGGGCGGCACCGTCGCTTCCACCACGGTCCACGTCCTGGAGGTGAAAGAATGACCGAGACTACCCGAAACGGCGAGTACGACGACTGGCTCGACAGTATCGAGGACGGCAACGGCTACTACGTCGAGTGCGACGAGGGCCACGGCTGGCTCCCGCCCCGCCGCATCTGTCCCGACTGTGGCTCCCGCGAACTGCACGACGAGCCACTGCCAGACAGCGGGACGGTCGCCACCCACACCACTATCACCGTGGCTACGCCCCAGTTCGAGAACGACGCGCCCTACGTCACCGCTATCGCCGATTTCGGTCCCGTCTCCATCACCGGGCTGGTCCGTGGCGCCGACGACGTGGCTATCGACGATGTGGTCGGTATCGAGGTCGGCGAGCGCGAGACGACCGGCGAGCGAGCCGTCGTCTTCCGGCCGCAGTAGTCGGTCGCTGTCTGGGCCGTCCCGCGCCTGTTCGTCGCTTTCTCCCGGTTCAGTACCGGCGACACGTCTCCGCTTACTCCGCGATTCGAGTGTATACCGCACCGACGACGACGCCGCCGAGCATGGTTCCGCCCACCCATCGGACGACGCTGCCATACGAGAGCAGTGGCAGCGCGACGAGCGAGACAAACGCCATCGATAGTCGGACTAGCTCGGGACCTTCGACAGCGATATAGACTGTTCCAGCTATCACGAGCCCGATTCCCAGGGCAGCGAGGACCGACATGATTCCAAAGGAATCCCGGAACATGAGGCCGAGTATAGCAAGCACGAGGCCGATGAGGACGACACTCGATTCGGGGAGCGAGGGAGTGGGACTGTTCTTCCGGAGGGCGACCATGTCACACATCATGTCTACAACCGCGTAAAATTCTGTCGCTCAGTATGGACACCGCGTCTCGGATACGACGGAGATAACAAGTGCGACCGGTGTGGTGACTGCGCTGTCCACATCGCTCACTCTCCCCAGGAGAGCGTGCCGCCGGCGAAAGCGCCGCTGTGAGCACCGCACAGAGCTAGCTAAGCTGTTTGCCGGGCAAACTGGCCGGCAGATCTACGTCGATGGCTACGATGCTGTGACGAGGATATACGCGAACATTCCCGCGAGGAGCCCGGTGACAGCGAGCGCGAAGCCGGTCAGTTTCACCCGTCGCCCGTAGGCATCGAGTCCGTCACTGGTGTAGAGGATGGTAACGAGCCGGGAGGGGTGCCGAAACGGGCTCGGTGGTCGCGGTTCCGGAATCCGCTCACGGAGTCGCCGGTACTCAGTAAACGACCATATCCCATAGAGTGTGAGGGCAACTAGCAGCGCGAACCCGGCGACGAGAGCGACGAGCAACGCGATTCCGGCCGGATCAGTTGCCCCTACTGACGATCCCTCCGCCGTATAGAGGAGCGCCACCGTCGCAACAAGCGAGACGAAGAGGGTAGCCGGTGCAACCACTAGGAGACGCTTGCTGACTCGGCAAACAGTGCCACGGTCGACTCCAAACAGTGTCTCATAGCGCGTCGGCTCGTGTGCGCTCGCTGGGCGCAACTCCGTATTCTGGCCGGGATCACGCGCACCGACGGCGTGAAGCGTCGTCAGAAGGACCACGAGGCCACCGAGGCCCACGAATCTGAACGGCGCCAGCGTCGTTTGCCGTTCGAGAAATCCCCTCGCCGGGGCGTTTGGATCAACGTAGGCAGTCGTCGTCGTGTTGGATTCGTACGGCTCGATCACGCGCTCTGCGTCAGCCCGAACGGTGTATATCGGGCTGGTTCTTCCGGGAAACACCTGTTTGCTCGTGTACTCGGTGCCGCGATACCGGTAGGTGTGCTCGACGGTGACACGATAGTAGAGTCGACGGCCGGACGACCTCTCGATGTTCGCGTCGGTGACGGTCGTCTCGACGGCAACGGCATCATCAACGGCGGTCGTCTGCCGGACGTAGTCGTACCCCCCGTAGCCGGCGATACCGACTCCGAGCACAATCGCGATCAGCATCAGCGGCGTGAGTGTGACCGTCGTTTCACGCACGGCAAACTGCATTTTGTCGAGAGATCGGGACGTTTACTGATAAATCTGCAGCCGAGTTTCAGTGTCAGCAACTTCGGTGGCACTCGGACGACACCGCGACGGGTCGAATCAGGCACCACCCGCGACAAACCGCTTTCGAGTCCGTCTTGCTGACGCTGTGCTGTCACCTCGTTCATGCGGGGGCTATTCGACTTCTACCGTCACCGTCTCGCCCCGCACCACGTCCACGAACTCCTCGGGGTGTTCGACGTGGGGCAACAGCAGGGAGTCGCCGAAGACGACCAGCGTCGCGTCGGCCTCGTCGGCCAGCACGCGGCCGTCGGCAAGCGGCGTGATGTCGGCGTCCTCACCCCAGACCAGCGTCACCGGTACGTCCAGTGTCGAAAGCACGTCGCCCAGATCCTCTTCGGGGTCGAGAAAGCCCGAGATGAACGACGCCGGCGCGAACCGGGCACCGGGCTGGTGGGCGCTTTGCCACTCGTACTCGACCACGTCGTCGGTGAGGTTCGCCATGTCGTAGTAGCCGTGGTCGGCGTGGAAGTGCCGAATCGAGGCCTTCGAGCCGACGAGGTTGTAGATGGCCTGCCCGATGACGGGGGCACGGACCAGTGACCGCCGCGGGACCGACCGGTCGCCCATCGAGGAGTCAGTCGGACAGATGAGAACCAGTTCCCCGATGTCGACCTCGCGGGCGGCCATGGCGGCGTAGGAGCCGGTCAGCGACGACGCGACGACCGTCGCGTCCTCGCTCTCGTCTTCGAGGAAGTCACGGACGAACGTGGTCATGAGCGATGCCGAGTACAGCAGCGGCGGTCGGTCGCTGTGGCCAAAGCCCGGCAGGTCCGGCGCGATGACGTGGTACTCTTCGGCCAGTCGTTCGAAGACGGTGTGGAACTCGTGGCTGGAGGCGGCGGCGTTGATACCGTGCAACAAGACGAGGTCCGGGTCCTCGGGGTCGCCGGCCTCGGTGTAGGCCACGTCGAACCCCCGCCAGCGGTAGGTCCGGTGGTCGCCACGGAGGAACGGTTCGAAGTCGCCGGCTCGCGACTTGAGGGCTCGATTGGCGAGCGCCGTCGCGCCGACCGCACCGACCGCGGCGCCGAGCGCGTTGCGGAGCTTCATACCCGTCTGTAGGGGCCGGGACGTGTTTATACGTGGGGGGAGCGGGGTCGGGGTCAGACGGTCTCGACGCCCGTTATCTCGAAGCGAGCGCCGCCGCTCTCGCTGTCAGTCAGACGAATCTGCCAGCCGTGGGCCGTGACTATCTCCTCGACGATGGCGAGGCCGAACCCGGTGCCGTCCTCCGTCGTAGTGACCCCCGGTGTGAACGCGTCCTCCCGCGCCCGTGGCGGCACTCCCGGGCCGTCGTCCGCCACGTAGAAGCCGTCTTCGAGGTCGCCGACAGTGATTTCGACCTCCGGACCGGCGTGTTCCACGGCGTTTCGGATGAAGTTTTCCAGTATCTGCTGGAGGCGCGACCGGTCGGCCCGAACCGTCTGTTCGGTCGCTACGGTGCGTGTCGCCGTTCGCGTCTCGACGGTCTGCCAGCAGTCGTCGACGAGCGACGGGAGGTCGACGGGCTCGACCTCGCCGACGACATCGCCCTGTCTGGAGAGTGTCAACAGGTCGTCGATGAGCGACTGGCCGCGTTCGACGGCTGTCAGCGCTTCGGCGACGTGCTCGCTCTCACCGGTCTCCTGTGCCAGGGAGAGTCGGCCCGCGGCCACGAGCAGCGGGTTCCGCAGGTCGTGGCTGACGACCGACGTGAACCGTTCCAGTTTCTCGTTCTGGCGTTCGAGCTCACGTTTGCGCTCCTTTCGCTCCGAGATATCGGTGTACTGCTCGACGCGTCCCCCGGCCAGCGCACCCGTCTCTATCGGGCGGCTCTGGTGGCGGAGCCACCGTTCCCGCCGATCCGCGCCAGGGCGGACGTGACATTCGAACTCCTCCACGTAGCTGTTGTCCTCGTAGGTCGAGAGCACGGTGTCGGCGAACCGTTCGGGCTCCTCGAAGATGTGCTTGATCTCGGACTGGATGAGTGACGCCTTGTCGGCGCCGAGAGCCTTCGAGGGATCGATGCCGAAATACTCCCCCGCGGTCTCGTTCACCCACTGCACGGAGAAGTCGGGACCGAGCACGAACACGCCCATGTCGGCCTCCGCTAGCGCCGAGAGTACTGCGCCTTCGCTCTCTCTGACGATATTGGGCAGCGTTCCGGACGTGGACGAAGGCGAAGTCATTGTCCCATGTATGTGAGGTGTTATTAAAACAGACCGGAAATCGTCAAATTCCGCCAACGAGACACCTGGTGTGTGAACGCGACCGGGGTCCGGCGACCATCTGAGCGGCATCTGCCGCCGGTGCAGTTGGCTACGCTCCCTCGTCGTCCAAGCACTCCCGCAGTGGCGACAGCACCTCGTCGACGACGGTGTAGGGGTCCGATTCGCGGGCCATGACGGCGTCGACGTGCGCGTCGAGACCGCCCTGGCGTTCGAGTTCGTCGGCGAGCAGGCCGTTGGCGTCCTCGCGCAGCAGCGTCCGTATCTCGGCCGCGAAGCGGTCCCGGGCCTGCTGTTTGCGCCCCCCGGTTCGGTCCAGGTAGTCGCCGTGGTCGTCGATGGCCCCGAGGAACGCCTCGACGCCTTCGGCGCGGTTCGCGACCGTTTCGACGATGGGCGGCTCCCAACCGTCGGCCTCGTCCGTCCCGTTGCCACCGGCGGCCTCGACCATCTCGGTGCCCGAGGCGCCGTGGTGACCGGCGCTGGACCGGCCCTGTAGCATCTCGCGGAGCTGCTGGACGGTGCGGTCGGCCCCGTCCAGGTCGGCCTTGTTGACGACGAATACGTCGCCGATTTCCAGGATACCCGCTTTCAGCATCTGCACGTCGTCGCCGCTGCCCGGCGGCACCAGGACGGCGACGGTATCAGCGGTACGGACGATGTCGACCTCGTTTTGCCCGGCGCCGACCGTCTCGACGATGACGTAGTCCTTCCCGAAGGCGTCAAGCGCGGTGACAGCGTCCGTGGTGGCCGTCGACAGCCCGCCCAGCGAGCCCCGCGCGGACATCGAACGGAAGAACACGTCCATGTCGCCCGCGTTCGAGGCCATCCGGATGCGGTCCCCGAGTACCGCGCCGCCCGAATACGGCGAGGACGGGTCGATGGCGATGACGCCGACGGTGTGGCCCTGCTCGCGCAGGCGGGCGGCCACCTTGTCCACGAGCGTGGATTTGCCGGCGCCGGGACTGCCCGTGACACCGATGACCTCGGCGTCCCCGGCGTGTTCGTGGAGCCGGGAGACGACCTCGCGGTAGCCCGGCGAGCGGTTCTCTATCTTCGTGATGACGCGGGCCAGCGCGCTGTGCTTGCCGGCGAGCAGGTCCGCTACCAGCTCGCTCATCGCTCGGGGGACTGCTCGCGGATGTACCGTATCATCTCCTCCATCGACGCGCCCGGACCGAATATCTCGTCGACGCCCAGCTCGCGCAGCTCGCCCTGGTCGTCGTCGGGGACGATACCGCCCACCAGCACTAGCCGGTCGTCGAAGGCGCCGTACTCCTTGAGCCCGTCGAGAATCCGCGGCACCAGCGTCTTGTGGGCTCCCGAGAGGATGGAGATGCCGACCACGTCGACGTCCTCCTGGACGGCGGCCTGTACCACCTCGTCGGGTGACCGGTGGAGCCCCGAGTAGATGACCTCGAAGCCGGCGTCCCGTAGCGCGCGGGCGATGACGTGGGCTCCTCGGTCGTGCCCGTCCAGCCCCACTTTCGCGACCAGACAGCGGATGGTGCGTTCGTCCTGCTCCTGCTCGACACTCATGGTGAACGCTACCACGCCATCCGGTTTGATTCTTGCCCCGCGTCGGCAGCCGTTCCTTCCACTCAGACTACATTCCCATGTCGTTCGCGGCCTCGGGAACCGGCAGCGAGTTCGGCGCCACACCGAGCAGTTCGGCGGCGTGATCCAGTGCCATGTCGAAGCCGTAGTAGCGTTCGAGCTCGTCCCCGTCGGCACTCGGCCGGACCTTCAGCATCGCGTACCCCTCGACGTTCTGGGCGATTGCGGCGGTACCCGTCTCGCCCTCGAAGGTGAGCAGCCGTTCCGTTTCGGTCTCCGTGTACCTTGCCGTGATGCCGTCGGCCGTCGCTTCGGTCGCTGTCATTGCCCGGTGTTGGGACTGAACCGCTTGAAAGCTGTCGGTCGGCGGTGGAAGACTTATGGTCGCGTCCGCTGTGGCTCCGGTATCGTGACCGAACGCGGCCCGATGCGTGCGGCCCTCGCCCGCCGGCTGGCCGTCGACCGCCGGGCGCTCGCGGCCTTCCGAATCGCGCTGGCGCTCGTCGTGCTCGCCGACCTCGCGCGGCGCGTCCCCGACGCCCGGGCCTTCTACACCGACGGCGGCGTGCTCCCGCGGTCGCTGCTCGCGGCGCTCTATCCCGGGTACGCGACCGCGTCGCTGCACGCCCTCTCCGGTGCGCTCCCGTTCCAGCTTGGCCTGTTCGCGCTGGCCGCGGTCGCCGCGCTGGCGCTGCTTGTCGGCTATCGGACCCGTCTGGCCGCCGTCGTCTCGCTCGTTTTGCTGGTCTCTCTCCAGCTTCGCAACCCGCTCGTCCTCAACAGCGGCGACGTGCTCCTCCGTCGCCTGCTGTTTTGGGGCTGTTTGCTCCCGCTTGGGAGCCGGTGGGCCGTCGATAGCGGGACCCGCGACAGCGAACCCACCGACAGCGTCGTCGGCCTCGCAACTGCCGGCCTGCTCGCCCAGGTCGTCGCCGTCTACGCGACGAACGCGGCCGTGAAACTTCGCGCAGACGTCTGGCTCCGGGGCGACGCGGTCCGCTATGCCTTCCAGCTCGACCACTTCACCGTCGGCCTCGGGAACGCCGTCGCCGGCTGGACGCCCGCGCTCCGACTCGCGGCCTGGGGCTGGCTCGCGCTGCTGGTCCTGTCGCCGCTGCTGGTCGGCCTGAGCGGTCGCGCCAGGGCGGCGCTGGTAGGCGCCTTCGCCGCGGTACACGCCGGCATGCTGGCGACGATGCAACTGGGCGTCTTCCCGCTGGTGTCGCTTGTGGCGCTGGTCCCGTTGCTCCCGGGACGGGTCTGGGACCGCGTCGAGGCCCGAACGGCCATCCCCTGGCGGCTGCCACGCCGCCCACGGACGCCGCTCACGGCGCGCGTGCCCCCGCTCGAACGAGGCGCGCGCGGCCTCGCCGCCTGCTGTCTCGCGGCCCTGCTAGTCGTCAACGCCGTCGGGCTCGGGCTGGTCGGCGCGCCGGCCGGGACTCCCGACCAGGTGACCGAGCGCTCCTGGGACATGTTCGCGCCGTCGCCGCCGCTGTCGACGTGGTGGCTGGTCGCGCCGGCCACGCTCTCTTCCGGCGAGCGCGTCGACGCCATCACCGGCGAGCCGTTCGACGCGTCGCGGCCGCCGGAGGTCGCTGCCGTCCACGGCAGCGCCGGCTGGCGGAAGTTCTTCGCCGACGCGAAATGGGAGCCGCGGCTCCGGGAGTCGCTGGCCCGGTTCCTCTGTGCCCGCTGGAACCGGAGCCACGACACCGGGATGCGGACGGTAGAGCTCTGGCACGTGACCGAGCGGACCGACCTCGACGGGCCGGAGACGGTCGAACGCGATCGACTGGGCAGCTATCGGTGCGGGCAAACGTGAGTCGAAAAGACCGAGGCGGGGCCGGCCGTGGGGCCCGTATGGCGAAGTGGCTCCAGAGCGGTCGGCGACGCGACATCTGTGTCCTGCTTTCGGCGGCCGAGGACGGCGAGTTGGCCGGCCAGCGGCTGAAGACGCGGCTCGAATCCCGCTACGACACGCGCATCGACCCCAAGAGCTTCTACGGGGCCCTCGACGCGATGGAAGACGCCGGATTCGTCGCGGTGCGGACCGACGGCATCGCGGACAAGTACTCGCTGACCGAGGCCGGGGAAAAACGGCTCCGCGAGCAGTTCGAGTGGATGCGCGAGAGCCTCGGAGAGGGCTGACGACCGGGCGCTCTGCACTGGCACTCCCTGTACTGCGGGCGTCGATAGCTACAGGCTCTAGCGCCGTCAACGGGGCGGCGTACCGCCGGACTCCGAAATATACGAATTCTGACTTCTCAATCGGACGCGAACGAATCACGTGCTGTAACCCACTGATGTGGCCCCGGAGTAGATATTTACTCGCTTCGTAGTAATTGTCAGAGTAAAGATACTTATGCCGGGCGCTTGAACGGATATACGACGCACCCCTACACCCCTACCCGACCCTTCGGGGCCCCCACCAACCAATGAGCGAATCACTCGACGCCTCGGCAACGAACGCCGACACCACGGTCGCACAGGTCATCGACACCATCGCGGAAACCACGTCCGACGTTCGGACGGCAATCTCCACGGACCGGGGCCACAGCGACAAGGTAAACCCGACCGGCGACGAGCAACTCGCCGCGGACCTGCGAGCGGACGAGCTGTTCCAGCAGCGGCTGCTCGCCATCGACGGTGTGGCGAGCTACGCCAGCGAGGAGCGGGAGGACGTAGTCGACTCCACCGGGCGGCTCCACCTGGCCGTCGACCCGCTCGATGGCTCCTCGAACCTCGAACCGAACAGCGGGATGGGGACCATCTTCTCGGTGTACTCGGAGCGCCCGCCCACGAGCGGCCGGAACCTCGTCGCGTCGGGCTTTGTCGTCTACGGCCCGGTCACGTCGATGCTGGTGGCCCGCAACGGACGCGTCCGTGAGTACCTGCTGGAGGACGGCGAGAAGCGTCTCGTCGACAACGACGTCACCGTCCCCGAGGACCCCACCGTCTTCGGCTTCGGCGGCGGCGTCGACTCCTGGACCGACTCCTTCGAGTCGGTCGCCGAGGAGATTCGCCAGGAGCTCAAGCTCCGCTACGGCGGCGCGATGGTCGCCGACCTCAATCAGGTCCTGAACTACGGTGGCGTCTTCGCTTATCCCGCTCTCTCGTCCCGACCGGAGGGGAAGCTCCGCCTCCAGTTCGAGGGCCACCCGATGGCCTACATCGTCGAGTCGGCCGGCGGGAGTTCCTCGGACGGCGAGGGGTCGTTGCTGGACGCCGAGCCCGACGGGCTCCACGAGCGGACGCCACTGTATCTGGGTAACGACGCGCTCATCGACCGCATCGAGTCGTCCGTCGCACGGTAACGGCGCCGCTTTTCGTACTGTCGGGGGCTCAGTAGCCGAGATATATCGCCAGCGCCTTCAGCACGCTGTAGACGGTCACGACGACCCCGACGAAGGCGCCCAGAACCGTGCCGACGATGCCGCCCGGCCACAGGGCCAGCGGGTCCGGCAGTCCCGCGAGGGGGCCGGCGACCGACGCGGGCAGCAGCGACCCGCCACTCGCTTCGGTCACGTTCGTGACCGGCGTCCCCGCCACCGACAGCTCCCCCGCCGTCGAGAGGTTCTGCTCGTAGCTACCCGTCCGCGTGGTCCCCGCCGGGACCGATATCTCGTGGGTGGCGACACTACTGTCGTTGAGCCGGACGCTGAACGGGTACGTCCCGTTGGCGCCGCCCCGGTTCGTGGCGGTGACCTCGATGCGGACGGTGTCGCCCACAGTCGGCGCTGTCTCGTTGACCGTCACGTTCGTGACGGTGATGTCGGACCGCTCGGTGCCCGTCGCCGGCCCGTCGTCGCCCGACTGTGCGTCAGTAGCCGAGGCGTCGGTGTCGGCCCCACCGTTGCTCGCCGCGTCGGACCCTACCGCGAACTGTGAGAGCCCCGGCGCCGTGGCCTGATAGACCACTCGGTCGTCGGACCGGCTGACGACGGACGTGGGCAGGGCCGTCCAGCCGTCGGCGTTCCGGTGCAGGGCCACGTCTCCGGGGGATAGCCCGGAGTTGTTCAGGGTCGCTCTGTCGACGCCGAATCTGAGACTCACGCGGTTTGCGGGCCCGTCGTGGCCGATCTTGAACAGCCCGAGCGACCGGCCGTCGAACGACGCCGGGGTGCCGTCGGTCGCCCGGAACCGGAGCGACACCGACGTGTTCGCCGGGAACGCGGCACTGAGCCGGTCGAGTGTGACGCTGTCGGTCCCGGCGAGGCTGCCGTTCTCGGCCCGGACCTGCTGGACTAGCCCGGTCCCCCGGACGGTCGCGTTCGCGTGTGTCTGATTGCGCGGCGCGACGGTGACCGGGCTGTCCGCGGTCTTGCGCACCCGTATCGCTCTACTCTCGACGGCCGTGTGGCCCTCGCTGTCGGTCACTTCCAGCGTGATATCGTGGCGCCCGGCCGTCGCGAACGCGACCTGGACCGACGCCCCCGAGAGTACGGTCCCACCGTCGATACGCCACCGGTACCCCTCGATGCCGTCCTCGTCGACTGTCTCGGCGGCGCTGAAGTTGACCGTTGTATCCACTGTCGTCGTCTCCGGGCCGTCGAAGACGATTTCGGGCGCCGAGTCCTCGTAGCGGAACTGCCGCATCCGGGACATGATCCGCTGGTTGTCGTAGCGGTCGACGGCGCGCTCCCAGACGAAGCTGTAGGCCCCGTACTCCGGGACCGTGTACCGGGTGACAAACGTCGTGTTCGCGGCGTCGACGGCGGTGAAATTCGCTCGCGTGAGCTCGTCCGTCGCCGGGCCGGTGACGGCCACAGTCAACTCGGTCAGGGGCTCGTTCGACTCGACGCGCAGCTCGACGGCCGAGGCGTTCACGCGCGTCAGGTCGAAACGCTCGAAGTCCGGGACGACGGTGTCCATCCCGGTTACCGACTTCGTGCCGGTCGTCAGCTCGTTGCCTTCCGTGTCTGCTATGCCGCCGCCGTCGCCGAACCCGACCGTGACGTTGTTCACGTCCAGTCGGTCTTCGAGGAGCAACGCCACGGTCGCTCCCTCGCCGGTGGATTCGACCGAGACGTTGGAGACGTTTCCGGCGCTGAGGGTGAAGTCGTCAGCCGAGACCGTCCCCCGTTCGATGGTGCTGTTGTCAGTGAACGCGAGTTCGATCTCCTCCGGGCCAGCCTTCGTCGCGTTCTCCCAGGTGGGCGGCGCGGTGTCGTTCTCCCCCGACTGCTGTGTTCCGGCCGCCATCACCGGGCCGGTGACAGCGAGCAGCACCGCGAGCACGCAGAGCGAACTGAGGAGCCAGCCGGCGGCGCGAACCCGTCGCGGGGACGCCGCCACACACTCGTCACTGGCTCTTCGCATACGCGCCAGTTGCCGGGCAGCGACTATCAATGGCCCGGCCCCGTTACTACCGGTGATACTCACTCCGGTGGCTACTTGCTCACGGGAGCGACACCAATCGGCGCGGCGGTCAGCCGGCCCCCGTCACCGGAGCCAGGGCTTCTCGACCGGCTCGAACCGGTGCCCACAGGCCGGACAGACGATGCGGTGAGTCCCGTCGACACGGACCGCCTCGAAGCGGGGCGTCCAGTCCCGATGTCCACACTGCGGACAGCGGCGACGGAGTGGCGGCATCATGCCCCATCCTACGCGTCCGGTGTGGAAGCCACTGTCGGGCGCTTCTGTCCGCGAGGAGGCCTCTTACCTGAGTGTCACGCTCTCGACGAATAGTCTACTAAAGATGGAACATAACACTCGCTCCTGAGGAAAATCAAAAAGGCATTGATTATCCAGCACTATCCGGGTATGTGATACAGGTATGCCAAAAACAATTCTCAAAACGATTGACGAACTGCTAGCGGGTATCGAAGAAGACGTAGATAGTTCAGAAACCATCTACAAGGCGCGGAATGCGAGGCAACTGATTCAGGTACTGTTACAGCGCCGAGACGATCTTGATGAAGCGATTGACGAGACAGTTACTGACGATGAAATAGTCGAGAATCTACGGGACTTGGGGTATCTCGAGTGATTTTGTGTGCGTAATCGGTAGATGTACAGACAAACCGAGCGGATGTTTTCCCCATTCAAGCGAGTAAACAAGCTGTGCTCCACCAACGGACACTGGCACACAGCCTGTCAACGGGCTCGGAGGGGGACTTTCGGTGCCCCACTCTCACGGACGCAGCGAAATGTGGCGGTATCGGGCGCCGACCCCTCTCAGCCGCTCGAACGGCGGAACGAGCGGACGATGCGGCGGGCCGGCGTCGATTGTGGCGGCATACAACTAACACCCTCCCTCACGATGGCTGACACATGGCGTCGATCCCCGAGCAGTACCACGACCTCTTCGAGAAGCCGACGTTCGCGCACGTGACGACGATGCTCCCCGACGGCCGACCACACACGACGCCGGTGTGGGTCGACTACGACCCGGACGGCGACCGCCTGCTCGTCAACACCGAGCGCCACCGGCGGAAGGCCAAAAACGTCGACCGGGACCCGACTGTGTCGGTCAGCATGACCGACCCCGATGACCCCTATCGGTTCCTCGCTGTCACCGGCGAGGTAGACGCGGTGACCACCGAGGGGGCCCGCGAACACATCGACGAACTCGCGGCCCGTTACATGGGCGAAAACGAGTACCCCCAGCCCATCGAGAGCGAGCGGGTCATCCTCCGGATTCGCGCCGACGACGTGTTCCACGGGGGGTGAGCGTCCGGCTCCCCTGTGGCGAATACGCCCATGGCCGGCGGCATCCTTTTGTCCGTTCTCGCTCACGGCTAGGGTATGTCCGACGAGGTAAACCCGTTTGAGAGTCTGCAGGAGCAGATCGACGACGCAGCCGCCTACCTCGAATACCCCACCGACGTCCTAGAGCGCCTGAAACACCCCGAGCGGGTGCTGGAGGCGAACCTCTCGGTGGAGCTAGACGACGGCTCTATCGAGGTTGTCCGGGCCTTTCGCTCCCAGTTTAACGGCGACCGCGGCCCCTACAAAGGCGGTATCCGCTATCACCCCCAAGTATCGCGCGACGAGGTCAAGGCCCTCTCGGGGTGGATGGTGTACAAGTGCGCCGCCGTCGGCATCCCCTACGGCGGTGGCAAGGGCGGTATCCGCATCGACCCGCGTCAGTACTCCGCGAGCGAAATCGAGCGTATCACCCGCTCGTTCGCGAAAGAACTCCGGCCCCTCATCGGCGAGGACAAGGACATCCCCGCGCCCGACGTCAACACCGGCCAGCGGGAGATGAACTGGATAAAGGACACCTACGAGACGCTGGAAAACACCACGGAGCCGGGCGTCATCACGGGGAAGGCGCCCGAGTCCGGCGGGAGCGCGGGCCGGGTCGAGGCGACCGGTCGGTCGGTGATGCTCACCGCGCGCGAGGCCTTTGACTATCTGGGGAAAGATATCGAGGACGCGACCGTCGCCATCCAGGGGTACGGTAACGCGGGCTCTATCGCCGCGAAGCTCATCGACGACCTCGGTGCGAACATCGTCGCCGCCTCGGACTCCTCGGGCGCTGTCTACAACCCCGACGGCTTCGACCCCCGGGCCGCGAAGGCCCACAAGCGCGAGACGGGCTCGCTGGCGGACTTCGAGGGCGCGACCGACGCGATGTCCAACGAGGCGCTGCTGACGATGGACGTGGACCTGCTGGTCCCCGCCGCACTGGAGAACGCTATCGACGGCGACATCGCTCCCGACGTCGAGGCCGACATCATCGTCGAGGCCGCAAACGGCCCGCTGACACCGCGGGCCGACGACGTACTGACCGACCGCGACGTGGCTGTCTTCCCCGACATCCTCGCCAACGCCGGCGGCGTCACCGTCTCCTACTTCGAGTGGGTCCAGAACCGCCAGCGCTTCTACTGGTCCGAAGAGCGGGTCAACGACGAACTGGAGACCATCATCACCGACGCCTTCGACAACCTCGTCGACACCTACGAGCGCACCGACGCGCCGAACTTCCGGACCGCGATGTACGTCGTCGCCATCGAGCGCGTCGTCGACGCCGCCGAGGAGAGCGGTATCTGGCCCTAGTAACGGTTTCTTGTTCTACATACACTGGTACTGAGAGCCAGAAAGCCCCGGCCTGCTAACCTCGGGGGGCTCGCTGTGCGCTTCGGTCGCTACGCTCCCTGCAGTGCTTGCGTCGCCCGCCGTCGGTTAGCAGGCCGCCCCTTTCAGTCCCGCCCATAGCCGGTTGGGCAGCCGGCATGGGTGGGACTGAAAGGGGCCGTGCTCTCGACGAAGCACGGCGAAGTAAGCACCGCAGCCGACCAGCGGGAGGCGAGGGGCACAGCGAGCCGCGCGAGTCGAGAGCGCGGGGGCTTTCTGGCTGTAAGAGTCCTTGCTGGCGGCACGAACGAACTCTGTGACAGTTACTAGCCGACCGCCGGAGTTTTGTTCTACTCGGCCCAACACAATACTATGCCCGTTTTCGAGCGCGAGGTCCGCGTGTCGGCACCCCTCGACGACGTCTGGGAGTTTCACGCGACGGCCGACGGTCTCGTGGCGCTGACGCCCGACTGGATGCACCTCCGCGTCGAGGAGAGCCGTGGACCCGACGGCGAGCCCGACCCGGCGGAGCTGACTGCCGGGTCGGTCGTCGTCTCCTCGATACGGCCCTTTGGCGTCGGGCCGCGCCAGCGGTGGGTCTCCGAAATCGTCGCCCGCGAGGAGCGCGAGGACGGGGCGATGTTCCGGGACGTGATGCGCGAGGGGCCCTTCCCGGAGTGGGAACACACCCATCAGTTCCGCGCGGCCGGCGACCTCGCGACCGTCGTCCACGACCGGGTAGTGTACGAACTGCCCGGCGGACGCCTCGGCGAGGTCGCCGGACCGCTGGGATTTGTCGGGATGGAGCCGATGTTTCGATTCCGCCACCGGAAGACCAGAGAGCTCTTGGAAGCCTAAACGGCGTCGCTGATACTGCCGCCTCGGACAAGCCTTTCAGTGTCGGCCGAGTACAGATGCTATATGACTGATGTAGTAGTCGTCGGCGGCGGTCCCGCCGGCCTCAGCGCGGCACTGTTCACGGAGAAAAACGGCCTCGATACAGTCGTCTACGACACCGACGAGACGTGGATGCACAAGGCCCACCTGTTCAACTACCTCGGCATCGACTCGATGGACGGTACCGAGTTCGTCGAGGCCTCCCGCGAGCAGGTCGAGGAGTTCGGCGTCGACATCACGGAAAGCGAGGTCACGGGCGTCGAGCAGGGCGACGACGGCTTTACCGTCACGACCGAGGACGGCGAGGCCGAAGCGACCTACCTCGTGCTCGCGACCGGTGCCGACCGCTCGCTGGCCGAGGAACTGGGCTGTGCCTTCGACGGCGACCTCGTCGACGTGAACCTCTCGATGGAGACCAGCGTCGAGGACGCCTACGCCACTGGCGCGATGGTCCGCGACCAGGAGTGGCAGGCGGTCATCTCCGCCGGCGACGGCGGCGCAGCGGCGCTCGATATCCTCTCGAAGGAGGAAGGCGAGCACTTCCACGACTTCGACGTGCCGGCCGACGCCGAGTAAGCCGACCGCCCCGCCGTTTTCGAGCCCGCTCAATCGGCCGACCGCTCGATAGCGCCGCGGATGACGGCGGCCTCGAAGTCGTGGTCCGGGCGGATGTTGACGAAATCCAGAAACTCCTCTGCGGCCAGTAACTCCTCGGTCGTGTAGTACGTTCTGGCCGCCTCGACGGCGGTGTGGGCGCCGACGAGTGGCTCCAGCGCGCCGAGCGCACAGGCCACGTCGTAGGCCCGGGCGTCGTCGATGGCCGCCTCCCGGACGCTGGTCGCGTCGATGAAGTAGAGCCGGTCGTCGGCCACGAGGACGTTCTCCGAGCGGAAGTCGCCGTGGGCGAGTCCGGCCTCGTGCATCCGGTGGAGGAACTCGAAGACGGTCTCCGCGTGTGAGGCGACTGCCTCGGTCGGCAGTTCATCGAGGGTCCGGAAATCGTCGAGATACTCGAGGACGATGACGCCCAGCCCCTCGTACTCGAACGCCTCGATAGGTTCGGGCGCGTTGACGCCGAGTTCGCGCATCCGCTCGGTCGCCGCCAGCTCGTGCTCGGCCATGCCGTAGGGCGTCCCGAAGTGCTCGAAAAAGCCCTCGGTCCCCGACGAGAAGGCGCCGATGTTACGCCCCGTTGTCAGGAGCGCGTGGACCAGCGAGTTCTGTGGAGTGACGACCTTCACGAACCAGCGGTCCTCGACGACCATCGGCGTCGAGAGCCAGTTGTCGGCCTCCAGAAACCGGACGCGGCCGGCGGGCTCGTCGTACCGGGACAGCACCGCCCGGCTGACGCCCTCCAGTTGCGACCACGGGACCGTCCCGCGGAGGAGCCGTCTGAACGCCACGGGCAAAAGACGCGAGGCCGACGCATAGATGTTGTGTCCCACACGGCCGTGTCACCGCGGCACCTGTCGCGACACTCCCGACAGCGACACGGCCACGCCGTGGGGTCGGGCCGACTCAGTCCTCGACGGGCGGGACGACGGTGACCGGCACCGTCGTCTCGTTGACCACGGCGAAGGCGGCGTCGCCGCTGCGCAGCCGACCGCCCAGCCCCTTCGCCTCGTGGCCCATGACGATGTGGGTGATGTCGACGTCCTCGGCAATTTCGAGCAGTTCGCTGGCGATGCGAGCGCCGGACCGGCGGCCGTGGCGGCCCACGTACTCCAGGGCGACGGTCGCCTCGACCGGCTCGTCGGTCAGTCGCTCCGTGAGCGCGTCGCGCATCCGCTCGGCGGTCCGGTCCGCGTCGGCGTCGTCGACCAGGTGGACGACATAAAGCGACGTATCGAGTCCCGTACCGAGCGCGACGGCCGTCTCGATGACGCGGGTCGCGGCCTCGTCGTCGGCGACGGCGACCAGGATGGTCATATCGGCTCTACGGGCCGGGCGCAAATATCGCTTGTCGCGCGCGGTCGAACGAGCCCGTTCCCAATCCGAACATCGGCCCTCGGCACGCCTGTCGGCTGGCGTGCCAATCCGGGGCCGTGGGGAAGCGTGCAGAGCGTTCGTCACTCACCGGCCCACGAAACCGCGGCCGCGCCGCCGGACCCGTTCAGTCGGTCGATTTCAGGTTGTGAACCGGGTCGAGCCACTCGACCAGCTCGGCTGTCGGTTCGAGCGCTGTGGCGATGCGCTCGGCGTCCTTGTAGGCCATCGGCGCCTCGTCGCGAACGCCCTCGACGACCGATTCGGAGTAGATGCCGTCCATCGCCGCCGCGAACTCGTCCATGTCGACCACGTCGTGGGCCCGCCGGCGGCTCATCACCCGGCCGGCGCCGTGGGGCGCGGTCCGGTGCCAGTCGTCGTTGCCCTTGCCGCGGGCGATGACCGACCCCTCGGCCATGTTAAACGGGACGACGAGCTGCTGGCCCTCGCGGGCCGGCGTCGCGCCTTTCCGGATCGTCAGGTCCCTGAAGTCGATGTAGTTATGGATGGACTGGAACCGCTCGACCGGCTCGACGCCCAGTACGTCACAGATGGCGTCGCTCATCAGCTCCCGGTTCCAGCGAGCGTACTGCTGGGCAAACAGCATGTCCACGTAGTAGCCGTGGGCCTCCCGACCCTCCAGCCAGTCGAGGTCCTCGTCCCGGTCGTCCTCGCCGAGGTCGTCCCGCACTGCCTGCTGAAGGCGACCGAGTCTGTCGAAGGCGTCCTCGATGTCACTCCCCGAAAGCTCCCGGCGCAGGCGCTCCTTGTCGATGTAGGATTCGCCCATCCCGCCGGTGACCCAGGTGTAGAGCTCACGCGACTCGACGGTGTCGGGGTCGAACTTCAGGTACTCGGTGTACTCGTCGGGAATCTCGGCGCGGATATCGCCGATGGCCCGCCGGTCGGTGGCCGTTCCCTGCCAGTACTGGGCGACGGACATCCCCAGGTACCGGGAGCCGCTGTGGACGACGAGCCAGTAGTTGCCCGACTCCCGGCCCTTCGCAAACTCCACGAAGTGGTTCCCTCCGCCCAGCGTGCCGGCGCTCTTGATGATGTGGTCCATCCCCTGGCGCTGGTCGGCCAGCACGCGGTCACAGAGTGACTCGAAGTAGTCGGCGTCGTAGCCGTCGAAATCGAACTCGATGGGGTCGATGTGTTCGCCAAAGCGCTCGGCGAAGGCCCGGTCGAACTGCTTGAACACCTCGTTGGCCCGCTCGAACGGGAACTCCGAGACCAGATGGGGCGCGTCGTCGTAGTCGTGGACCGACCGGCCCATCGGGACGGCCTCGCGAACGCGGCGCTCGCGTTCGGCGTCGTCGAGCGGGAGCCGCTGGCCCAGGTTCGTGGCCGCCATCCCACAGCCCACGTCCACGCCGACGATGTTGGGGACGACGCGGTCGGCAAGCGGCATCGTGAAGCCGATGGGCGCGCCCGCCCCCCAGTGTGTGTCGGGCATGATGCGGACCGGCTCGGTGAACGCCGGGTGGTCGATGAGCGTCTGTATCTGCTCCATACACCCCTCCTCGACCAGCGACTCGTCGTCGACCAGCACGCGCGCCGTGGTGTGGGCGCCCGAAAGCTCGATTGCCATTACCCGTGGTAGTTCCGAGGGGCGTTTGAACCTCACGGTGGTCCGGTCCCCGAAGACACACGCCGACCACGACCCGCTCTCTCGGTAGCCACTGTCGCCGGTAGCGCCGCTCAAAGGTCGATGTCAGTCGACAACGAATCCGGCGGCATGAACGTTCTTACCTCCTCAAAATCGTTCTCACTCTCTGGGAACCCCCGTCTCCGTATATACTGATGGGACGCACATGTTCTCATGTGAGGCACCGATGTCCTACCAAGCAACTAACCCCCTGACCGACGACTTCGAGCTCGCACTGGACGGGCCGTGGACGGCCTACTGGCTGGCCTTCCTGCGGCTTGTGACCGGGTGGTGGTTCTTCCACGCCGGCGTCACCAAGCTCATCGAGGACGGGCTGTCCTACACCTACGGAACGGCCTACCTCAAACAGATGACTGGAACGGCGCTGGGCCCGATTCCGGTGTGGATGGGGAACAACCTAGCGTGGCTCATCGAGCCCGGCGTCCCGCTGTTCGAGACGCTCATCGGGCTCGCGGTGATGGCCGGCGTGCTCACCCGACTGGCCGCGGCCGGCGGGGTCTTCTTCATGGCCCTGTTCTGGATCGGGAACGCTGAGTTCGGCCACGGGCTGGTCAACGCGGACCTGATGGGGCTGCTGCTGTTCGTGACGATCATCGTGGTCGGTGCGGGCCGGTACTACGGTCTCGGCGCCATCATCGAGCGGCTGGAGTTCGTCAAGCAACACCCGCGGCTCCGGTACCTACTGGGCTAACGAGGTGACAAAAAATGACTAACACTATCGACAAAGCGGCAATGGCATTGAGCAGCGGACTGATGTTGCTTGGCATCGCAGGGCTGGGCCTCGTCGAGATACTCGTCGGGTCGCCCTACGGTGCGGCACCGGTGACCAACGATGCCGGCGAAATCGTTGCGACGCCGATGGTCGATCCGGCGCTCCGGACCGGGCTGGTGCTGGCCGGGCTGCTCGTGCTGGCGCTCTACGGCGGATACAAGCTCGTGACGCCGGTCGAGCCCCGAAAAGAGGCGGCCGACCACGAGACGATAGCTGACTGAGACGGCAAACGGCTTTTTTCCCGGCAGCGTCTTTCGACGGTATGCTCGAAACGGGTGAGCCGGCGCCGGACTTCGACCTCGACGGGACCGACGGAGCAACGACCGGCGCTTACCGGCTTTCGGCGGCCGCCCGGCAGGCTCCGGTGGTAGTCGCCTTCTACACCGCGGACTTCGAGCCACGCTGTACCGCGTATCTGGAGGCGCTCCGGGACACCGACTGGGGTGACCTGACCGACGCCATCGCCGTCCTCGGCGTCGCGCCCGGGAGTATGGACGACCACCGCCAGTTTGCCGCCGACCTCGACCTGCCGTTCCCGCTGCTGGTCGACCACCCCGGCGTCGACGGTCAGTTCGGCGTCCAGCGCCCCGACGGCTCGACGCGGCGGGCGGCCTTTCTCGTCGACCGTCGGTGTCGCGTCGAGTTCGCGTGGGCGGACCCCGAGCCGGACCGCGACACGGTGGCGCCCGACATCGCGCCAATCCGGTCGGCCGTCGCGCGGCTGTGAGTGGAAAGCGGTAAGCGCCCGCCTCGCACACGGGGTCACATGGACCGCTCCCGGGCCGGCGTCCGCGAGACCTACGAGCGCATCGGCACCCACTTCTCGAAGACCCGCGAGTACGCCTGGCCCGAGGTCGAGTCCTTCGTCGCGGACGCCCCCGAAGGCGGGACGGCGCTCGATATCGGCTGTGGCAACGGCCGCCACGCCGCCTTGCTCGCCGACGCGGCCGACCGGGTCGTCGGGCTGGATGCTTCTCGGGCACTGCTCTCGGCCGCCGCCGAGCGCGTCGGTGACCGCGCCGCGCTCGCACTCGGGGACGCCGCCCGCCTGCCCCTGGCCGACGACCGTATCGACCTGGCTGTCTACGTTGCGACCCTGCACCACCTCCCGTCGGCCGCCGACCGGCGCGCGAGCCTCGACGAACTCGCCCGGGTGCTCTCCCCCGACGGCCGCGCGCTGGTCAGCGTCTGGAGCACGGCCCACGACCGCTTCGACGCCCCCGAGGACGCCGAGACCGGCTTCGACACCACCGTCGACTGGACGCTGCCCGGCGGCGAGACGGTGCCACGGTTCTACCACATCTACGCCCCGGCGGAGTTCCGACGGACGCTGAACCAAAGCGACCTGGCGACGGTCTCGTTCGAGGTCTCCAGTGGCAACTGCTACGCCGTCGTCCGGTCCGAAGGGAAAAGTCCTTAATCACCTTGGCTCTATTTCCGAGCACACCCGTTCGAGAGTGCGCTGGTGGTGAGCAACCCTGCGGGAGCTGCGGCCGGCGCCGACAACGCGACGAGCGGCGGTGGTGAGCAGTTCCCTTGGAACTGCGAACCTCGCCGCGCGAACGGAGTGAGCGCGGCGGTGGTCTAGTGGTAGGACCTGAGCCTTCCAAGCTCATGGCCCGGGTTCAAATCCCGGTCGCCGCATTTTCCGACGAACAATTCGTGAGTCGGAAATGCTGTACAAAGGGGTTTGAAGTAGTGAAGACGCAGCGCGAGCGAAGCCAGCGACCGTCTTCGGGTGGTTCAAATCCCGGCCGCCACATCCTGCGAGGAACAAATGTACGGAGCGACTACAACAACGTGGCGGCGGCAAAAAGACGTGTCGTGACTACCGCTCGATTGGTTCCCAGGTGTCCGAGCTGATGGTGGCGTCGGGGTTGTCGACGGCTTCGACGGTGAGGGTGTCGTCCGTCTCGGTACTGACCACGTCGACCGTGCTCTCTGACCCGCCGGGAAGCGCGGCCGGCGCGGTCCGGTCGGGAGCGGCGTCGCGGTCGGCGTCCTCGACCGTCGGCTCGGGCCGGTCACTGGCCGAATCGTTCACCAGCGTCGAACCGCCCGGAAACGCCAGTACCACGGCCCGTAGCCCGGACAGCAACCGGTCAAAGAGAGGCGTATCATCCGACCCGTCTCGGCCGTCGCTCGGCCCGTCACCCCGCGGCTCGTCGAGGGGGATGAGACTCATGCACACAGGTAGGATTCGGCGGTACTAAACAGTTATGTCGCTCACACGTTCTCCCGCTCAGAGCTCGATCCGCTCGACGATGCGGTCCCCGTTTTCGTGGCTGTTGAGCGCCACGATGCGGATCATCCCCTCCAGCCCGGAGCCGTGGAGTTTCGCCTTCAGGAGGTTGTCGACCTGGTAGACCCCGGCGGCGTTGTTCATCTCGATTTCGACCAGCACGGGGTAGTCGTCGCCGGGTTCGAGCGTCACCGTCTCGATGGCCTGGCTGGAGACGGTGTTGATGCCGCGGCCGCCGTGTTCATAGGGGATCCGCGAGCGCCCCCGCTCCATGTCCAGGGCGTCGGCGACGCGGACGACACCGGCCTCCAGCGTCAGCGGTTCCTCCTCGGTGTGGTGACAGAGGATGGCGTGGAGGACCTCGCCTTTCATCCGGACGCGCTCGCCGACGTCGTAGTACCCTTCGAGCAGTCGGTCGAGCAGGTCGGCGGCCAGCGGAATCGAGTAGTAGGGGTGGTCGTCGCGGTGGACGACGTGGCCGATGTCGTGCAGCGTCGCCGCGAGCGCGACGATGACTGCTTCGTCGGCCTCCGCAAGGTCCTGCTGGGCCGCGCCGTTGAACTCGACGCCGCCCCGCTTGAGCAGGTCGTAGAGACACAGCGCCCTGTTGCGGACGATGCTTATGTGTTTGGTCCCGTGGTCGTTGTAGCGTTTGCGGGCCACGGGATTGACGTTTTGCGCTTCGAGATACGCCTGCACTTCCTCGTCGGCGGCCAGCGTGTCGAGCACGTCGTTGACGCGCTCGTCGGGGAACGCGTGGTCGGCGCCGGGGTCGTAGATGCGGCCACCCGTCTCCTCGTCGGTCTCGCTCATAGCCTCATCAAGTGTGGCCAGCGAGAAAAAGCCGGGCTTTCAGGCGTCTCGGACGGCCTCGATGACCTCGTCGTAGTCGGGTTCGACGCCGGGATCGTCACTGGCCCAGGCGTAGGTCACGGTGCGGTCCTCGTCGACGACGAACACCGCCCGCTTTGCGAGGTTGTGGACGCCAAGGGCGGTGAAGTCCATCGAGATGTCGTAGGCGTCGACGATGTCGCGGTTGCTGTCGCTTATCAGGTCAAAGCCGAGCCCGAGTTCCTCGCGGAAGGCGTTCTGGGCGAACGGCGTGTCGATGCTCACCCCGTAGACGGTGACCCCCGCGTCGGTGAACTCGTCGAGGCGGTCGTCGAAGGTGTCCATCTCGTGACTGCAGACGCTCGTGAACGCGCCCGGGAAGAAAGCCAGCACGACCGGGCCGTCTGCGACGGCGTCGGAGAGGGACAGTTCGGCTACGTCGCCGTTTGCGAGCGGTGCGGTAAAATCCGGGGCCTCGTCGCCGACTGCAATCATACCCCGGCTTCCGGGTCCGAGACGGATGAGTGCCGTGGTCCGGCCTGCGCCCGCGGTGTCATTTAAATAGCCGCCGGCATATAGGACCACCATGCCCGACACGATGGAGGTCTACACCGGCATCGAGGTGACGGTCGAACACGTCTCCACGCTGGCCAACGGCGGCGCCCGCTTCAACATCACGGCCGAGGACGGTCGCAAGTGGCAGATAGACCTCACGCGCGACGGCGCGACGGAGGTCGTGACGACCTGGCGCGACGGCACGCTCGCGGACCTCGACGTGCCCGACTGGCTCGACGACGTCACCGCCCGGCTCGTCCAGCAGTGAGGCGGTGCGGTGTCAGTACCAGGTCCGACAAAAGGTTGATATCGCGGGATAGAACTGCTCGCCCGAAACGCCGATATCGGCGATCTCACCCCTGTAAAAGACAGTTCCGAAACCGGGGGACCAGACAAAAAGACTATAATAGCAACCACGTAAGTACCCATCACAATGTCAGGGACCATCGTACCACTGTTCCCCGGAGTTCCCGGTGGGGTGGAGCTGCTAGTTATCCTCCTCATCGCCGTGCTCCTGTTTGGCGCCAACAAGATTCCCAAGCTCGCTCGCTCGACCGGCGAGGCGATGGGCGAGTTCCAGAAGGGGCGTGAGGAAGTCGAGCAGGAGCTCGAGGAGATGCGCGAGGGCGCGTCCCCCAGCGAGTCGTCGAGCGCCGACGAGGCCGGAACCGCTTCCGAGACCGACTCGGTCACGACCGACGAGACGACGACCGAATCCAGCAGCAACTAACCGGATTTCCAGCTTTTATATCCCGGCGGGCGTGTGGCCTAGTGGACGAGGGTGAGGGGTTCCTAACCCCTAGAGCGCGGGTTCGAATCCCGCCACGCCCGTGCAGCGACCGCAGAGAGCGAACCGGCATGGCGGGATTCTAGTCACGCGAGACGAGCGCAGCGAGTCTCGCCTTGGGTCCGGATCCCGCCACGCCCGCCCTCACTTCGTGGGTTCGCGGCCGTGGCGTAGTTCGCGAAACCGCCGGTTTCGCTCACTCCCGCCACGCCCGTTTTGCGACGAGCGGACGGGCGCACAATATGCACCGGGACGAGCCGCGGCCGTCTACTCGACGATGACAGCGCCTTTCATCCCGACTCCCTGGTGGGGCAGACAGGAGTAGCGGTACTGGCCCGCCTCCTCGAAGGTGTGTTCGAAGGCGGTGTCCGGCTCCGGGGTGGCCCCACCGGAGCCGATGTCGGCGTCTTCGAAGGTGACGTTGTGGCCGCCACCCTCGCCGGTCCACTCCCACTGGACGGTCGACCCAGTGGTGACGCGGAGCGCGGGCGGGTCGAAGGCAAACGTCCCGCCGTTGCCCTCGGTGCCGACGCGGACGGTGGCGGTGGCGCTGCCCGTTCGGTCGGTGACTGTCCCGTCGAAGTTGCTCACATCGGCCAGCCACTCGTCGACGGCGTCGTACCCGGTCGACGGCGGTTCGGCGACGACGACGGCGCCTCGCATCCCGTCGTCGGGTTCGCTGACGAAGGCGTACTCGCCGGGTTCCTTGAAGAAGAACTCGTAGCTCGTGCCGGCCTGTGCGTTCGTGTTCCCGCTGTCGAAGGTGCCATCGAGCGCGACGACGTTGTGCTGGCCGCCGTGGCCGGTCCAGTCCCACTCCACTTCGGTCATCGGCGGGACCTCGATGACGACCGGCGAGAAGGCGATGCCGTCGTCGGTCTCCTCGCCGACGGCGACGGTCGGCCGTTCGCTCGGCCCGAACCGGCGTGTGTCGCCGTCGTAGCCGTTGGCGTCTTCGAGCCACGCGTCGAGGTCCTCGGGCGGTGTCCGCTCCGGCGTTCCGGTCGGGGTCGACTCGTCTTCGTCCGAGGTTCCGGTTGCGAGGCAACCGGCGGTGGCGGCGACGCCGGTCGCCGCTGTACTCAGGAGGAACGTGCGGCGGGTGGAGGGTCGTTGCATCACGCCGACAGATAGGGCCGAATACTGCCTAAAACACCCCTCGATTTCCACATTCTGGAAATCGGGACACGGTGCTTACTATCTCATCCACGTACCACAAGCCGGGGAGTCCCTCTACGTGACCGGTAGATTCACACCCGTGCCCTCCGATAGCACGCGAAACGGACTGTCCCCGCCGCCCACAGGAGGCCCCCGTGAGTGGAGACGAGACCGACGACCAAGCCCTGTTCGAGGCGTTAGCGGACCCCGACTGTCGCGATATCCTCGCGGCCGTCGACGAGCCACTGCCCGCGAGAGCCGTCGCGGAGGCGTGTGACCTCCCACAGACCAGCACGTACCGCAAGCTCCAGCAACTGAGCGAAGCGGGGCTGGTGGCCGAGGAGACGGAACTGCGTCCGGACGGCCACCATACGACCACGTACGTCCGCGACACGACAGGCGTCTTCGTTCCGCTCACGGGCGAAGACGCGTTCGACGTCGAGTGTCTCCGCCCCCGGAAATCAGCAGACGAGCGGCTAGCGCTCCTGTGGTCGCGCGTTAGTGAGGAACTATGAACGGTCAAATCTCGCCCATCGTCATCGGACTCAAGACTGTGACGCTACTGCTTGGCGGCCTCATCACTTACTTCGCCGCCAAGGCCGCAAGGAAAACCGGTTCCCGGGCGCTGACGTACCTCGCTGTCGGCTTTGGCACGGTCACCTCCGGGTCGCTGCTGGCCGGTGTCGCGGACCAGCTGTTCGGGTTCTCGGTGGCGACGGCGTTGCTTTTCGAGACCGCTGTCACCGCCGCGGGGTTCGCCGTCATCGCGTACTCGCTGTACGCCGCCGGCCGCGGCGCCTTGCTCGACCGGTGACCGTGCTTTGCAGACTGTCGCTGCAACCGTTCTCCCGGTCCGGGCACACGTGACGGGCAGACAAAACGCAGCGTGAAACCGTCGTCAGCTCTTGACGGGTCCCGGTACCTACGTGGTTCGGACGTGGGTTGATAATGGTCGAACCGGAAACGGAACGCATGCGAGGGCACAGATGACGGTGTGGCTCCGGGGCGACCACCTCGTTCGGCGCCGGGGGCCTCTGGCCCGCCGGCCGGACGAGCCACTGCTTCTCATCGAGGCCGAGTCGTTCGCCCGCAGACTGCCGTACCACCCGCACAAACTGACGCTGGTGTTTGCGGCGATGCGGCAGTTCCGGGACACGGCGCGGGAGGCGGGCCGAACCGTCCACTACCGACAGGTCGAGACGTTCGCGGACGGGCTCGCCGCCCATTTCGACGAGTATCCCGACGACCGGCTGGTGACCACCGAACCACAGACGGCCGGCGCCCGCGAGCGCATCGAAGCGCTGGTCTCTGGTGC
This sequence comes from Haloarcula sediminis, assembly GCF_035656455.1. Lineage (NCBI taxonomy): Archaea > Methanobacteriati > Methanobacteriota > Halobacteria > Halobacteriales > Haloarculaceae > Haloarcula > Haloarcula sediminis. The sequence continues at coordinate 294,525 of NZ_JAYMGA010000001.1, forward strand.
GGGCGGAACCGTCGAGTTCGTTCCCGACGAGCGGTTCCTCTGTTCGCCAGACCGGTTCGACGCGTGGGCGAGCGAGGGCCGCTATCGCCACGAGGACTTCTATCGGTTCATGCGGCGCGAGACGGGCTACCTGATGGACGATGGCGACCCGGTCGGCGGGGAGTGGAACTACGACGATCAAAACCGCGAGACGCCACCGGAGGACTGGGAGTCGGCCGACCCGCCCACCTTCGAGATGGACGAGACGACCGAGGAGACCGCCAGATGGGTCACTGAGACGTTCGCCGGCGGCTACGACGGGCCGCCGTACGGCGGCGACTGGGCCGATCCCGAACCGTTCCGCTGGCCGGTCACCCGGCGGCAGGCAGTGCGGGCGCTTGACCACTTTGTCACCTACCGGCTCGCCGACTTCGGCCCGTATCAGGACGCCATGCGGGGCGAGGCGTGGGCCATGAGCCACAGCCTGCTGTCGACATCGCTGAACCTGGGCTTGCTCGCGCCCGACGAGGTAATCGAGCGCGCCATCGCGGCCTACGAGGACGGTTCGGCGCCGCTCAACAGCGTCGAGGGGTTCGTCCGACAGGTGCTCGGCTGGCGGGAGTTCCTCCGCCACGTCTACCGCCGCGAGATGCCGGAGTTGGCCACGGCGAACCAGCTGGGCGCCGCCGAACCGCTTCCGGAGTTCTACTGGACCGGCGACACCGACATGGCCTGTCTCTCGGACGTGGTCGAGGGGGTCCGAAAGCGTGGCTACTCCCACCACATCGAGCGGCTGATGCTACTGGCGAACTTCGGGCTCGTCTACGGCGTCGAGCCGGCCCAGCTCAACCGGTGGTTCCACGCGGCCTACGTCGACGCCTTCCACTGGGTGACGACGCCGAACGTCGTCGAGATGGGGCTGTACGGCGCCGGCGTCTTCGCGACGAAACCGTACGCCGCCTCGGCCAACTACGTCGACAAGATGAGCGACTACTGTTCGGGCTGTCCGTACTACAAGACAAAGACCACCGGTGAGGGAGCCTGTCCGTTCAACGCGCTGTACTGGGACTTCCTGGAGCGCAACGAGGACACGCTCCGCTCGAACCACCGGATGGGGCTGATGTACAGCCACGTAGACGGCAAAAGCGACGAGGAGTGGACCGAGATCCGCGAGCGGGCCGACGAGATTCGGGCGATGGCTCGCGAGGGCGAGCTGTGAGCTACCCCTCTCGCTCCCGCTGGCGCATCTCGTGGCGCGTGAACTGTGGCGTGGTGAGACTGTCGCCGCGCGAGCGGCGGAACGACCAGACGAGTACCGAAAGCGAGAGGCCGGTCACGCCCAGCGCCACGGCGACCGAGGGAAGCGTCGCGTCGACGTAAAAGAAGGCCGCCACGGGGATGCCGGCGGCCGCGACAAAGCCCACGAGCAGCCGCTTTGCCATCTGCCGGGCCAGCCCGTCGCCGTCCCTGAGGACGGTCTCCAGTGTCAGCTCCCCCCGCTGGGCGATATCGAGGGCCCGCTCCGCACGCGGTGCCGTCGTCACCAGCGACCTGGCGCCGCTGGTGACTGTCTCCTGAATCTCCTCGCGGATGGCGTCGCCCGCGTCGGTCCCGCCCTGGGCCATCACGTAGTCGGTTATCACCTCGATGAAGTCGAAGTCGGAATCGAGGGTCCGGCAGACCCCCTCAAGCACCGTGGTCACGCGCACCACGAGCGCGAGGTCCTGCGGGAGCCGCATCGGGAACTCGTAGAGCTGGCTCTCGAATTGCCCGACGAGCTGTTCGACGCGGTACTCGCTGATGTCCTCGCCGCGGAACTGCTCGATGACTATCTCGAATGCCTCGGCCATCACCTCGCGGTCCGCCGCCGGGTCCAGCGCCCCCATCGCGACGAAGGCGTCCATCACGCGGTCCACGTCGTCGGTCGCCAGCCCGACGTAGAACTCCATCAGCTGCTCGCGGGTGCGGGCCCCGAGCCGGCCGGTCATCCCGAAGTCATAGAAGACCAGCGTCCCGTCTTCCTGGACTGCCAGATTCCCGGGGTGGGGGTCGGCGTGGAAGCGGCCGTCCTCGACTATCATCCGGATGTACACCTCTTCGAGCCGCTGGACCAGCTCGCCGCGGTCGACGCCCATCTCGTCGATTCGGGCCACGTCGTCGATTTTCACCCCGTCGAGATACGTCATCGTCACCACGCGGTCCGTCGAGTGGCTCTCGACGACCTCGGGGATGGCCACGTCCCCCCTGTCGGCGAAGCTCGCGCCGATTTCCCGCAGCATTCGTGCCTCGTGGGCGTAGTCCATCTCCGCCCGGATCGTGGCGGCGAACTCCTCGCTTAGGTTCTCCAGCGTGTAGGCCTGGGCCGGGTCGGCGCCGCGGGCCAGCAGCGGCGTCAGCGTCTCCAGCACGCGCAGATCCGACTCGACGCGCTCCCGGATACCCGGCCGCAGCACCTTCACCGCGACCCGCTCCCCGTCGATTTCGGCCTCGTACACCTGCCCGAGCGAGGCGCCGCTGATAGGCTGGGTGTCGAAGCCGTCGAACCGCTCCGCAACGGGTGCGCCGAGTTCCGCTTCGAGTACCGGTTCGATCGTGTCCCACGGCTCGGGCGGCACCTTGTCCTGGAGTTCGGAGAGCACCTCGATGTACTCTCGCGGGAGCGCGTCCGGCCGTGTCGACAGCATCTGCCCCAGTTTGATGAAGGCCGGACCCAGGTCCAGAAACGTCGTCTTGAGCCGCCGCGCCCGCTGGACGCGCTGGTCGCTCGTAACCTCCCGGGAGCGGCCGAAAAACAGGAACCGCTTGCGGTCCCTGGCCCAGCCCCAGACGAACGGAACGAACTGCCAGGCGACGACGAGGGCGCGCCACAGCGCCCGCAGGCGGACACCCAGGCCCGAGGGCTGTCTGCGTGCGCCGCCGCTGGCCCGTGACTGACTCACTACCGGGTGTCAGGCTTCCGGGCAGATGAACGTACTGGAAGGTCGCTTACGGCCGCAACGCACCCAGTAGCTCGTAGTCTTCCTCGGGCGTGTAGCGACGGAAGACGATGCTGTTTGCCAGCACCGACACGGACGACAGCGCCATCGCTCCGGCCGCGAGTGCCGGCTGGAGCAGCCCGAGCGAGGCCAGCGGAATCATCACCGTGTTGTACCCCAGCGCCCAGAACAGGTTCTGCTTTATCTTCCGGAGGCTGGCCTCGGAGATGCGGATGGCCTTTAACACGTCGGCAGGGTCGTCACGCAGCAGGGTCACGTCGGCGGCCTCGATTGCCACGTCGGTGCCCGAACCGATGGCACAGCCGACGGTGGCCGTCGCCAGCGCGGGCGCGTCGTTGACGCCGTCGCCGACCATCATCGCGCGGCTCCCGCCGTCCTGAATCCCCTCGACCGCTTTGGCCTTCTCCTCGGGAAGCACCTCGGCCTGAACGTTGTCGGGGTCGATGCCGACCTGTTCGGCGACCGCGCGGGCGGTCCGGCCGTTGTCGCCGGTTATCATCCAGACGTCGAGGCCCCGCTCGCGGAGGTCGGAGACGGCTCGCTTGGCGCTGTCCTTGACGGTGTCCGCGTCGGCGACGACGCCGACCAGCTCGAAGCTATCCCCACTCGGCGCGGACAGTGCGACGAGCATCGCCGTCTTCCCCTCCCGCTCCAGTGCGTCCATCTGCTCCTCTGCGGGCTCGGTGTCGACGCCGTTTTCCTCCAGCAGTTTGCGGTTCCCGACCAGCACCTCGCCGTGTTCGGTCCTCGCCCGGACGCCCTGGCCGGGGACGTTCTCGAACGTGTCGGCGTCGGAAAAGTCGATGCCGCGCTCGCGTGCGCCCTCGACGATGGCTTTCGCGAGCGGGTGTTCGCTCCCGCTCTCGGCGCTTGCGGCGAGTTCGAGGACGAACGCCTCGGTGAGTTCGGGGCGTTCAGCCAGCGCTCCGCCGTCGGCCGCCGGACCGACGACCTCGACGTCGGTCAGCTCCATCTCGCCCTCGGTCAGCGTCCCGGTCTTGTCGAAGACGACGGTATCGATGTCACGGACAGTTTCGAGCACGTCGCCGCCCTTGAACAGGACGCCGTTGCGGGCGCCGATGGCCGTTCCGACCATCGTCGCGGCGGGGGTCGCCAGCCCCAGCGCGCAGGGACAGGCGATGAGCACCGCCGAGGCGAAGACGACGACGGCGAACTCGCCGACGCCCACGGCGGCGGGCCCCCCGGCCGCGAGCCCCCAGACGGGGAGCGCCTCGACGAAGCCGGCCAGCGCCTCGGGGGCGAGAGCCCAGACGACCGCCCACAGCAGGGCGTTCGCGATGACCGCCGGGACGAAGTACGCCGAGATGCGGTCGGCCACGTTCTGGATGTCGGGCTGGCGCGACTGGGCCTGTTTGACCCGCTCGACGATCTGCTGGAGCGCGGTCTCGGAGCCGACCTTCGTCGCCTCGATTTCGAGGACACCGTTCTGGTTGACTGTGGCGCCGATGACCTCGTCGCCCTCGCTCTTCTCGACGGGGACTGACTCGCCCGTGACCATCGACTCGTCGACCGCGCTGCCGCCGTCCCGGACGACGCCGTCGGTGGGAATCTTCTCACCGGGGCGGACCTTCAGCCGGTCGCCCACCGCCACGTCGGCGAGGGGGATCTCTTCCTCGGTGCCGTCCCTGATGACCGTCGCGGTGTCGGCCTCCATCTCCAGCAGCTCGCGGATGGCCGCACCGGCCTGGGACTTCGAGCGGGCTTCGAGGTAGTTGCCAAGCGTGATAAAGACGAGGATGAAGGCGGCCGTGTCGAAGTACAGCCCCGTGCTGGCGATGATATCGAGCAGGGCGACGACGGAGTAGCCGTAGGCCGTCGAGGAGCCAAGCGCGATCAGTACGTCCATGTTGGCCCGCCGGTTCTTCACGAGGGCCTTGTAGGCGTTCTCGTAGAACGGCTTCCCCAGCGCTATCTGGACCGGCGTCGCGAGCGCGAACTGGACCCAGCCAAGCGGCACGCCCAGAATCGCCGCCTCGAACAGTCCCAGCGACAGCAGGTGGTCGGCCATAAAGAGGAGCAAGGGCAGCGAGAGCGCGGCCCCAAAGAGCGTGAGCCGGAGCTGTCTCCGCACTTCCTCGTTCCGGGCGGCGTCCCGCCGCTCCGAGGCGGACTGCCCGCTCCCGCTGTCGTCACCCGAGTCGGCGTCCGCCCGGACCGGCGAATAGCCGGCGTCCTCGACGGCGTCGTAGAGGTCAGACAGCGAGGCGACTGACGGCAGATAGGTGACCTGAGCCTCGTCGGTGGCGTAGTTGACGTCCGCCGAGACGACGCCCTCGACGCCGACGAGCGCCTCCGTGTTCGCCTCGGCGCAGTTCGCACACGACATGTCGGTGATGCCGACTGTCGTCGTCTCGGTGTCGACCCCGTAGCCGGCGTCTTCCACGGCGGCGACGATGTCGCCGAGCGAGACCTGGTCGGGGTCGTAGGTGACGCTTCCCTCGTCGGTCGCGTAGTTGGCGTCGACCGACGAGACGCCGTCGAGGTCGCCGACGCGGTTCTCGATGGTCCCCGAACAGTTCGCACAGCTCATCCCCGTAAGCTCTAGGCGGATAGTGTGGTCGCTCATCTTGTCCTCTAGTAGGGGCTGCCCGTTGATGCGGTTTGTCCCTCTGTTCGGTAAACACTGGACGATAGAAATCTTTGAATCGAAAGTGAGGTCGCGTGGCTGTGTTCGGTCCTAAACCGAAAGCGGCAACGCGTTCGCCACGGCGGCGACGACGGTCTCCCACACCGAGACGCCGAAGGCGACCTTCAGGGCGAAGTCGGCGGCGAAAAAGAGGAACAGGACGGCGCCGACGAAGTGGGCCTTCCGGAGGTCGAAGCGGTGAGAGAACCTGTGGAAAAACAGCGCGTTGGCGATGCTCACCGGGATGATGGCGAGCATCTCGCCGGTCCAGATAGCCGTCCCGAAGGCGGGGTACTGGGCGGCCAGCGAGATGGTGATGAGCTGGGTCTTGTCGCCGAACTCGCCGAAGGCCATCAACGCGAAGATGGGGAGAAAGCCACCGAGCTTGTTCGGGACCTGCCAGTCGACGTAGGGGACGGACACGTCGAGTTCGCCGCCGTCGGTCAGGGCGCCCGTTGCGGCCTCCTGGTTGGGGGCACCCTCTTGCGGTGCGGTTCTGACCAGCAGGTAGGCAAAGAAGACAAAGAGTGCGGCGGTCATCGCGTCGAGGTAGATGCCCGGGAGGAGGTCGGTGACGGCGCTGCCGAGCCAGATCTCCAGGGCCGTCCAGCCGGCGAAGGCGGTCCCGGCCGCGGCGACGACCATCGCCGGGTGGTATCGAGTGGCAAGGCCCGCGATGATGAACTGGACCTTCTCGCCGGGCAGCACGGCCAGCTGTGCGCCAGCGGCGATGGCGACGACGCCGAGCCACGTGACCTCGCTCACGCCTCGGTCACCTCTTCGACGGCGTCCTCGGGGTTGCAGACCTGGATGGCGTCGGCGATGTGGTCGGGCAGCGCCACCGTCTCGCCGCTGGTCAGCCGGACCGTCACCATCCCGATGGGCGCCACTTCCTCGACGACGAGTTCGACGCCGGGACGGATGCCCGCGCCGTCGAGATACGTCAGCTCCTCGGGGTCGCGGTCACGGACGCGGGCGACCAGCAGCCGGCTCTCCTCGCCGTGGTCGGCCAGCGCCGACGCCGGGATGTCGTCGATTGGGTCCAGCGTGTCGCTGGGAATCGGGTCCCCGTGGGGGTCGACGTCGGGGTCGTCCAGGGCGGCGGCGACGCGGCGCTCGAACTCCTCGCTGATGTGGTGTTCCAGGATTTCGGCTTCCTCGTGGACCTGCGACCAGTCGTACCCCAGCTCCTCGGTGAGAAAGGTCTCCAGGAGCCGGTGGTGGCGGATGACCTCCAGTGCGACCTTCTCGCCCTCGGGTGTCAGCGTGACGCCCTTGTATTTCTCGCGCTCGACGAGCTCCCGGTCGGCGAGCGTCTCCGCCATGCTCGTGGCCGTCGGCGGTGTCACGTCCAGCGTGTCGGCGATAGTCGAGGTCGCCACGGGCGGCTCGTTTTCCCGTTCGAGCCGGTAGATCGTCTTCAGATAGTCCTCCATCTTCGCACTTAACATACACTGGTTTAGACTAGTCTAACTCAAAAGTATACTGGTCCAAAACAAATATTGAACGGCCCACATTTATCGCTGTCGCGGCCCATACTGGTTGCCGGACGTTCGTAGCGACATCCGCGGTGGCGAATTCCGTCTGCTTGGTACTGCCACCAGTATCAGAGTCCGTCGTCGGCGTACGTCTCCCGGCGGGCCCGAGTCAGCAGATAGAGGAACAGATAGCCGACAGCCCCCAGCGCAAAGAGCGTCGCCGGGATGAGGAACGGGCCGAAAGTCGCGATGAGGGTCTCGACGACGGTCGGCAGTAACATGGGCCTACTTGCCGCGCCGGCCACATAAGCCCCGGTACCGACCGACAGGTTAGGGGCTGTCGAGCCCAACCGGGTGGTATGTACCGGCTCGGCCATCAGGGGGCCGCACTCGTCGTCTACGCGCCGCTGGGGCTGGCGCTGTTACTGCTGGGGCGGCCCACGCTCGCGGTCGGTGGCGGCGCGGTCTCGCTTTCACTCGCCTCGCTTCCCGATATCGACCAGCGGCTCCCCGGCGTGGCCCACCGCGGGAGCACGCACACGCTCGGGTTCGCCCTCACGGTGGGCGCGACGCTGGGCGCTCTCGGCTGGCTGCTCGGGCGGAGCGCGGGTGTCGAGGCGGCCGTTGCGTTCGCCGTCGTCGGGGCCGCCGGCACCGCCGCTATCGTCTCACATCTGCTCGCAGACGCCCTCACACCGATGGGAATCACGCCCTTCTGGCCGGTTTCGGACCGGCACTACACCGCTGACCTCTGCCGGGCGGACAACACGCTGGCGAACTACGCGCTGCTGGCGCTCGGTATCGCCGTCACGGTCGCGGTGCTGACCGTCGCTAGATGAGGTCCTGGGACTCCAGTGACGCCATCACGTCGTCGACGAAGTCGTCGACGCTCTCGTAGGGGAACTCCCCGTCGAGTTTGGTGTTCAGCTCCATCGCCGTCATCGAGAACTCCCCCGACTCGAACTTCGTCGACGGGCCGCTTGGCAGGGCCGGTACGAGGTCCATCGGGCTGGAGATGGGGTAATCTGCGTCCTGAAACGCCTCGGTGAACTGCTCGCGGAGTTCGGCCTTGTCGACCATACTGTCGGTTACACAACCCGGCCAATAAAGAATTCGACAGGGGTACACTCTCCCGTTGTTCAGCGTTTATTTCGGGACCGGCGGCGCCACGAGTCGGGTGGTTCAAGGCTACGCCACCGCACGTACCGGTATGTACACGCCGACTCGCAGGCAGTTTCTCGCCGGTTCGGCCCTCTCCGTGGCCGCACTGGCGGGCTGTTCGTCGTCCGAATCTACCGGCACACCGGCAGGGCCTCTCGGGGGAGTTGAACTGGCCGGAGACGCGGTTGCCAGCGGGTTTCGGGCCCCGGTCGACGTGACCGCCCCGAGCCCCGGGGAGTACTTCGTCGCCGACCAGTTCGGGCAGGTGTCGTACGTCGAATCCGCCGGGGCGTCCCCCGCTGTGGCCGCCGACCTGACCGACCGGATGGCCGAGCCGGGCGGCGAGAAGGGGCTGCTCGGCATCGCGCTCCACCCGGAGTCCGACGGGTCGGGCCGGATGTACGTCCGCTACAGCGCGCCCCTGCGCGAGCGGATGCCGTCGAACTACTCACACACGTTCGTCCTCTCCGAGTTCCAGCTCTCCGGGGGTCGGCTCGACGAGGAAAGCGAGCGCGTCCTCCTCGAAATCCCGGAACCACAGGCCAACCACAACGCCGGTGCCATCGGATTCGGGCCGGACGGCTACCTCTACGTCGCCGTCGGCGACGGCGGCGGCGGCAACGACCAGGGCCGGGGCCACGTCGACGACTGGTACGACGCGGTCGAGGGCGGCAACGGGCAGGACGTCACCGAGAACCTGCTGGGGAGCCTCCTCCGCATCGACGTCGACGGCGGCGAGAGCGACGCGACCACCTCGGAGGGGGAGGGCGGGCGACCGTACGGCATCCCCGAGGACAACCCGCTGGTCGGCGAACCCGGCCTAGACGAACACTACGCCTGGGGCTTTCGCAACCCGTGGCGGTTCTCCTTTGGCCCGGACGGGCGCCTCTTTGTCGCCGACGTGGGTCAGGCCAGCTACGAGGAGATAAACGTCGTCGAGCGGGGCGGCAACTACGGGTGGAACGTCCGCGAGGGCGCACACTGTTTCCGAAGCGAGGAGTGCCCGACGACCGGCCCCGACGGCGACCCGCTCGTCGACCCTATCATCGAGTACCCCCACCAGGGCGACGGCATCACCGGCGTCTCCGTTATCGGCGGTCACGTCTACGACGGGGGGGACATCCCGCGCCTGCAGGGGCGGTACGTCTTTGCCGACTACGTCGCGGAGGGGGAGCTGTTCGTCGCGACAGAGGGCGAGGACGGCTGGTCGCTGTCGTCGGTTCCCATCTCCGGCATCGGCCCGCGGGTGCTCTCGTTCGGCCGGACGCCTGCTGGCGAGTTGCTTGTCTGTTCGACCGGGGATTCGGGCGGCGCGGTCCACCGGGTTCGAGCGACCGACGCTACTCCAGAATAGCGTCCACGTCGGCCAGCGAGTCCAGCACGTGGTCGGGTTTCACCTCGCTGGCGGCGAGCTTGGCGTCGTCGGTGACGCCGGTCATCACCAGCGCCGTCTCCATCCCCGCGCGCTCTCCCAGCATGATGTCCGTCTCCAGGCGGTCACCGACGACGAGGATGTCCTCGGGGTCGTGGTCGAGGCGGTCGAGTGCCGCCTCGATGGCGACCTCGGACGGCTTGCCCAGCACCCGGTCCGGCTCGCGCTCCGTGACGCCCGTGATGGCCCGGAGCACGGCGCCGGTCCCCGGGACCGGGTGGCCGTCCGGCCCGGGGAAGGTCGGGTCGGGGTCCGTCCCCAGGTAGACGGTGCCGGTGTCGAGCGCGCGCAGGGCGTCGACCATGTCGTCGTAGTGGAACTCGTCGGTCCAGGAGGCGAGCAACACGTCGGCCTCGCGGGGCTCGTCGACGACGGTCGCTTGGCCGCGGTCGATACGGTCCCGAATCGAGTCCGAGCCGATGACGAAGACGTCGTCGCCGGCGTGGTGGTCGTCGACGTAGGCCCGCGTGACCACGGCCGAGGAGCAGGCCTCCCCGGGCCGGGCATCGACGCCCAGCGACTGCAGGCGCTCGACGTACTCCTCGCCGCCGTGGAGCGGATTGTTCGAGAAAAACAGGATAGAGAGGTCCCGCTCGCGCAGGCGGTCGACCGCTTCCGGCGCCCCGGGCAGCGGGTTGTCTTCGTGATACACCGTTCCGTCGAGGTCCAGCAGGACGCCCCGGACTGTCATGGCCCCCGCTATGGAGTCAGGGGTCAAAAGCCCCTCACTCGCGCCGCGCCACGTCGGTGATTTCGAACCGGGCGCCGCCGGCGTCGCTGTCGGTGAGCTCGAGGTGCCAGCCGTGGGCGTCGGCTATCTGGGCGACGATGGCCAGCCCGATGCCCATCCCGTCGTCGGCCGTCGAGTGCCCCATCTCGAACACGCTGCTCCCGTCGCTGACCCCGCAGCCGTCGTCGGCGACGTAGAACCCGTCCTCGAAATCGCAGACAGTCACCGTCACGGGGCAGTCGTTGTGTTCGACGGCGTTGCGATAGAGGTTCGCAAAGAGGTCCCGCGCCCGGGTCGGGTCGGCCTCCATCTCGCCGGTCGCCGCCACCGATAGCGTCGCTTCCTCGGTCTCCACGTCGGCCCAGGCAGCCTCGGCCAGCGTCCCGATATCGACCCACTCGGGCTCGTCGACGGCCCGCCCCTCGCGAGCCAACGTCAACACGTCCTCGATGATCTCGCCCATCCGGTCGAGCGAGCGGTCTATCTTCCCGACCAGGTCGTCATCGTCGTCCACGTCAAGCAGTTCCAGGGCGCTGTCGGCGACGTTCAGCGGGTTGCGCAGGTCGTGGCTGACGACGCTTGCGAACTCCTCTAGCCGCTCGTTTTGCCGTTCCAGCTCCTGCTGGCGCTCGATTTGCTCGGTCACGTCTCTGGAGACGAGCTGGACGGTGGCCCGCTGGCGGTGGCTCTCGACGGGGACGAACTGGTTCTGGTAGTGGCGCCCGTCCAGCGAATCCGTCGTCTCGACCGTCTCGCCGTCCTCGATCGCCTTTCGGGCCGCGGCGACCCGTCGGCGGGCGGTCTCGGTGTCCATAACGTCGGTCAGTCGCTCGCCCGACAGCGCCTCGGGGGTCGTCCCGAGCCAGTCGGCCATCGACGGGTTGGCCGACAGCAGGACCCCTTTTCCGGTGAGGTGTGCGATACCGTCCGGCGAGTTCGCAACCAGCGACTCGAACTTCTTTCTGGTCCGGTCCTGTTCGACGACGCTCTCGATGCGGTTTGCCAGCCGGCCGTACTGCTTGTCCTCGACGACCTCGAGTTTCAGCAGGTAGTCGGCCACGCCGGCGTTTATCGCCTCGCTCGCGGTCTCCTCGTCGCCCCGCCCGGTAAGCAGTATAAAAGGAAGCGACGGGTCGTCCTCACGCACGGCCGACAGCAGCTCCAGTCCGTCCATCTCCGGCATCTCGTAGTCGCTGACGACGCAGTCGAACTCCTCTTCGGCCAGTCGCTCGGCGGCTTCGGTCCCGCTGTGGACCGAGACCGCCTCCATGTCGTGTTCCTGGCTCAACGTCTCCGCAGTCATGTCGGCGAAGAACTCGCTGTCGTCGACCACCAGCGCCCTGATATCTCCCTTAGACATTGCTCTCCTCGTCTACCGTATTCGAACACGCTTCCACACTTGTACCTACGGGGAACTGTCTGTTCGGTACCATTATCCGCGGAGTCGCCCCTCCCATCGCGGCCCGGCCCGCCCGGTCAGCCACCAGCCGACGGCGCCGGCACCCGTCGCGAGCCCCGCTGCCCCGCCGACGGCGGCCGTCGGGGCGACCGAGACGACGAGCGACGCGACCAGTAGCGGGACCGCCAGCGCGGCCAGCGCGGCCCCGAAGAGGGCAAACAGCGCCGTGTCGAACAGCAGCTCGTTCGGCGACAGCCCCGTGAGATAGGCCGCAACGCCGAAGACGTAGACGGCGACCCCGGGCACCACGAGCGCGCCGACGGCCAGTTCCGCCGCGGGGTACCACAGCGTCGCGACGGCCAGGTAGCCCGCCGCGGCCGAAAGCGAGAGGGCCAGATACGCCCGCAGGGTCCCGGCGAACACGTCGGCGTAGGCAACGGGATACCGGAGGTACGCCCGCGGGGAGTCGAACTGGGTGACCCAGCTGTAGGTGGTGAACGCGCCCAGCCCCAGCAGCGTCCCGAAGGCGACCCCGGGCTGTGGCTGGATACCGGTCGCGGCGGTGATTCGGCCGAGCAGTAGCGCCGTGACGGCAAACAGCACGCCCATGGAGAAGACCACCTTGCCGACCGAGCCCGACGAGCGGGCGACCGACAGCAGCGACTGCCTGGTCAGCGGGTCCGAGACGCCGGTGAAGAGCCGCTCTGTCGCCCGATGGCGGGCCGAGCCGGCGTCGTCGACCGGCCGGAACAGGGCGACCCCGACCGCCGCGAGCGCCAGCGTCGGGGCGACGCCGCGGACGGCCGCGAAAATCGACGGGTCGGCATAGAGCGCGTAGGGCGTGTACGCGACCGGATCGACGCCGAGCCCGACGACGACCACCGCCCCGGCGGCGAGCGCGCCCACGAACGCCAGCCGGCTGCGGGTCGCCACGGCGACGAGCGCGAGCGACAGCGACGCGCCGAAGGCGAACGCGGCGACGACGGCGACCCACAACACGGCGACGCTCGCCGGCGTCGTTCCCGACGCGACCGCAACGACTCCGTAGCCGACGACGGCCGGGGTCAGCACGAACCCGGTGTAGTAACAGATGTCTTTCAGGAGAAAGGTAGCGAGCAGCCGCCGGAACGACAGCGGGAGCGTCCGCGCCGAGAAGACGAGCAGCGTCATCTCGCCCAGCACGTCCCGCAGCGCGTCCCGGCCGACCAGCCCGATGGTGCCGACCTGCAGCCCGAAGAAGGCGACGAGCGCGACCAGCCCGCTCGCCACCGTCGCCATCGGCGTGCCGGTCATCGGCAACAGCCACGCGCCGACGGCCGTGAGCAGGGCGACGACGAGCGGGAACGCCCCGAATCGAGCGCCGCCAAAGAGGTGGCTGTGCAGGCGCCACTCCTCGCAGACCATCCAGCGAAACAGCGCCCCCGTCACGTCTGACCAGTCACCCCCATCACGCCCGTACCTCCGCGGCCTCGCCGCCCACCTCGGCGATGAAGTACGCCAGCAACTCGCCTTCGCTCATCTCGCGGGGGTCACACTCGGCGACTAGCTCGCCGTCCTCGACGATGCCGACGTGGGTACAGAGCTCGGCGGCCACGTCGACGTAGTGTGTCGAGAGAAAGAGCGTGTTGCCCCGCTCGCAGTAGTCCGCCAGCACTGACTTGACCCGCTCCTGCATGATGGGGTCGAGGTTGACCAGCGGCTCGTCGATGAACACGAGGTCGGGGTCATGGAGGAAGGCGGCGGCGAGCATCACCCGCTGGCGCTCCCCCTCCGACAGCCCAGTCGACAGGGCATCGAGCACACCGGCGAACTCCAGGCGCTCGGCCCACGTCTCGATTCGCTCGTCCACGTCGTCCATCTCTCGGACCTCGCCGACGAAGGTGAGATACTCCCGGGGCGTCAGGAAACTCGGCGGGTCCTCCCGCTCCGGCAGGATGCCGATGGCCCGCTTGACCGCCATCGGCTCCGCGACCGGGTCGTGGCCGACGACTGTGGCCGACCCGCTCGTTGGCTCACGTTGCCCGGTCAGCAGTTCGATGGTCGTCGTCTTCCCGGAGCCGTTGGGCCCAAGCAGGCCAAAGAGGGCACCCTCATCGACGGAGAGGGTGAGCCCGGACAGCGCCGTCACCTCGCCGAAGCGCCGGGTCAGGCCCGTCGTCTCGATAGCTGCCATGTCTCGAACTACCGGCCAGTCCTCCCTTTACTGGTTCGGCCCCGTTGCCGGGATTGATACTGGCAGGACTCGCCCGGCCGGCTAGGCCATCCACAGTCTGTGGACAGGACGGCACAGGCGGTGAACGGGCACGCGACTGGCGTCAGTTTAGGTTCAGTCGAACGCGAGCGGCCGGAACGGCGCGACCCCGAGCTCGTTTCCGGGGCTGTAGTGGACCAGCGGGTCGCCGACCGGCTCGGGGAGGCCCAGTACCGACAGCAAGTCGCCCTCGACGGCCGCCTCGACCGGTCCCAGCTCCCAGGGGTCGTGGCCGACGTGTCCGACGACTCTGGTCCCCAGCGGCCCCTCAGCGAAGACGCGGAACCGCTCGACGAAGAAGGCCGCCATAGAGTCCGGCGGCGCCGTCGTCGCGGCTTCCTCGCCGGGCGTGTACCGGACAGTGAGCGCCCGCCGGCCGTCGACGTCCAGCGTCCGCTCGGACCGGCCCTCGCCGTCGGCGTCACGGCGGGTCACCTGGCCGTCGCGGTAGTTGAGGCGCAACAGCGGGCCGGCGGCGCTGGCTATCGGGTCCGTGGTGAAGGCCGCGAAGAAGTACAGCCCGCGCTGGCCGTCGGGCCCCTGCACGTAGGTCCGGACCGTCACGGACTCGGCCGGGTTCCCCAGGTCGACCCCGAACGCGGAGACGCCGGCGACGGTGTGGTGGATGGCGGTCACCCATGCGTCGTCGGCCGCCCGCTCGACGGTGAGCCAGTCGGGGAGCGTCCGCGCCAGGGCATCGGGGTCGACCGGCCAGTGACAGAAACAGACGTCCGCGACATGGACCGTGAGCGGCTTCCTCGACATATCCGCTGTCAGGACTCCGCCCTCTTGAGTGTCACGTCGGTCACAGCCGCCGCAGCCGTCCGGCCGTCACGTCGATACCGGGGCTGTAGTGCACTACCGGGTCGCCCGCGGGCCGGTCGAACCCGTTGGCTGCGAAGAGGTCGTTCGTCCGGATCTCGGCCGTCCCGTCCTGTAGCGGCCATGGGTCGTGGTCGATGTCGGCGTAGTAGATGGTCCCCGCGTCGTCGGCGACGTAGAACCGGTAGCGCGAGACCAGGAACGACTCGAGCGACCGGGGCGCCGGCTCGTGGACGTCGGCCCCATCGGCGGGACCGTAGGTCGCGTCGAAGTCGGCCGCTGGGGCGCGGTCGTCGGTCCTGTGGCTCCGGAAGCGAACGCCGTCGTCGGTCCGCCGGACGGTCATCGACGCCCGGTAGTACGGCAGTTCGAACAGCCGGCGGGCCAGGGCGACGCTCAGCCGGTCGTCGGCGTCGAGGTTGTAGAAGTAGACACCGGGAGTGTCACCGTCGGTGACGTACGTCCGGAGATTCAACTCGCCGAAGGCGCGGCCGATGGGACTCCCCCGTGGCCGGATATCGGCCATCTCGAAGGGGACGACGCCGAGCCAGGCTTTGCCGTCCGTGATATCGACGGTCAGCCCGTCCGGCAGCGTCGCCGCGACGATGCTCGGCTCGACCGGCCAGTGACAGAAGCCAACGTCCCGCCACTCCATCCGTAGCAGGTCCATACGGTGTGTTTGGAACTCGACGGCTATTGGACTGTCGTGAGAACGGCCACCACACGCCAGTAAACCTATGTCGCCGTCGGTCCCACCGTCACGTATGGAGTTCGACGTCATGCAGGGCGACATCGCCGCCCAGTCCGCCGACGCGCTGGTCAACGCGGCAAACACCAGCCTCCGGATGGGGGCGGGCGTCGCCGGAGCGCTCAAGCGGGCGGCTGGGTCCGGCATCGACGACGAGGCCGTCGCGAAGGGGCCGGTCGAGCTCGGCGGCGTCGCGACGACGGACGCCTACCGACTCGACGCCGACTACGTCGTCCACGCCGCGGCGATGCCCGCGGGCGGCCAGGCGACGGCGGCGAGCATCCGCGACGCGACCCGGAACGCGCTGGCGGAGGCCGACGCGCTGAACTGCGAGTCGGTCATCCTGCCGGCGCTTGGCTGTGGCATCGCCGGCTTCGACTTCGACGAGGGGGTGCGTATCATCTCAGAGGAACTCGCCGCTTTCGAGCCCGAGTCGCTATCGGACGCGTGCCTCATCGCCTACGACGACGACGAGTTCGAGCGGCTGCGAGAGATCGCGACGGAGGTGCGGGCGTGAGCGACGACCCCGCGGCCGACGCTGACGGCTCGGCGGAGCCGGTCGTCTGCCCGGTCTGTGGCGCCGACTTCGACTCCGTGTCGGTCCACGACGAGGGGCTGCTGGTGAACATGCGCGACAACGACCGCTACCAGCGGGTCTGTCTGGAGCCGGTCAGCGGCGACGACGGGACGCCGCTCATCCGGTTTTTCCACCACACCCACGAGCAGGCTGGCACCGACCAGCCGGGGAGTGCTGGAGGTCGGATACCGTGACCGGCACAGCCAGCGGCGAGGGGACGCTGCCACCCTCGCGCTGGTGGCTCCCCATCGCAGGTATCGTCGTGGTGATGGTCGCTCAGGCGGCGGCGACCGCGCTCTTGCCGCCGGACCCGGTCACGACGCTGCCGCTCCTGCCGCTTGCCGCTGCCGGGTTCGTCCTCACGGTCTGCTCGCCGGTCTGTGTCTACCTCGACCGGCGGTACGTCACCGCCGTCTCCGACTGGGCGCCCTCGGGCTGGTACTACTGGATGCTGCTGCCGCCGCTTACGGTCGTGCTGGCGCCGCTGTATCTCCTCCGGCGCCACCAACACGTCGGCGTACCGTGACGGGTCCGACTGCGCTGTTCCGTCGAGGGCTTCCGACGGTCGGCCTCGCTACTGCTCCGCGGGTCGCTTTGCTCCCCGCTCCGCTTCGAGGTTTGCGGTCGCTTCGCTCCCGCTTCTGTCGAGGGCTTCCGACGGTCGGCCTCGCTACTGCTCCGCGGGTCACTTCGTTCCCCGCTCCGCTTCGAGGTTTGCGGTCGCTTCGCTCCCGCAAACCTCGCTACTGCTCGCGGCTATCGCCGCTCGCTACTGGAGGTGTTCCCTCCGGTCACACCTCCCTACTCGTGCCCTGACACTCGCACCGGCTCGTAGGGTTCCTCCAGATACGCGACGTCGCTGTCGGCGAGGTCGATGTCCAGCGCTTCGACGGCGTCTTCGAGGTGTTTGACGCTCGTCGTTCCGACGATAGGGGCGTCGACCCACTCCTTGTCCAGCAGCCAGGCCAGCGCTATCTGGGCCATGGTCGCGTCGTACTCCCCCGCGAGCTCCTCGACACGCTCGTTTATTTCCCGGCCGCCGCCGGCGAAGTAGGGATGCTCGCGGGCGTAGTCGTCCGTCTGGCCCCGCGTCGTCGCCTCGAACTCCTCGTGTGGGCGGGCGAGATAGCCCCGGGCCAGCGGGCTCCACGGGACGACGCCGACACCCTCGCGGTCACAGAGGGGGAGCATCTCGCGCTCTTCCTCCCGATAGAGCAGATTGTAGTGGTTCTGCATCGTCTCGAACCGCTCCAGACCTTCGAGTTCGCTCGTCCGCAGCGCCTCGGCGAACTGGTAGGCCCACATCGAAGACGCCCCCACGTAGCGGCTCTGGCCACGGCGGACGATGTCGTCGAGCGCGCCGAGGGTCTGCTCGATGGGCGTGTCGTAGTCCCAGCGGTGAATCTGGTAGAGGTCGACGGTATCCATCCCGAGCCTGTCCAGGGAGTTCGACAGCTCCTGTTCGAGCGTCTTCCGGGAGAGCCCGCCCGAGTTGCGGTTCCCCTCGTCCATCTCGAAGTAGCCTTTCGTGGCGACGACCTGACTGTCGCGGTCGTAGTCCGCAAGCACGTTCCCCAGCACCCGCTCGGACTCGCCGACGGAGTACATGTTCGCGGTGTCGAAGAAGTTGATGCCGAGGTCGATGGCCCGCTCGATTATCTCGCGGCTCTCGGACTCGTCCAGCACCCAGTCTCGCCACTCCGAGGAGCCAAAGCTCATACAGCCCAGACAGATGCGGCTGACCTCCATTCCGGTCGAACCGAGTGTGGTGTACTCCATATCGGAACGGCGGGCGCCGACGGCAAAAAGTACCCGCCGACGCCGGCCGGGGGTATTCGCTCAGAACGCGCTGGCGTCGACGCTGCCGACGTATTTCCGGGCGACGGCGTACCCCAGAACCGCCACCACGAGCGTTCCGGCGACGGTCGCGTAGGTCGACAGCGTCGGGCTGTCGACGGCGAGTTTCGCGATAGTGGTCGCTGGGTGTTCGGGCAACACCACTGCGGCGCCGAACACGACCAGCGTCAGCACGGAGTACAGCAACTGCGCGGGGCGGCGTTTGCCAGTCGCCACCCCCAGCACGACGCCGATGGTGACGACGAGCGCCGCGACAGCCGTGACAAACAGGAGGACGACGGCGACGTTCGCCACGGGGATGCCGTTGGCCGAGAGCAACAGTATCCACAGCAGCGACTGGACGGGCGCCAGCAGCGCCATCCCCAGGGCCTTCCCGTCGACGATATCGAGCAGGCTGACCGGCGCGACCCGGAGCAGTTCCAGCGTCCCCCGCTCCATCTCCTCGGTGATGGTGTCGACCGCCACCGACCCGCTGATAAAGGCGGGGAGGAAAAGCAGGAGGGGAATCAACACCGTGTAAGTGAAGCCGAAGTAGGGGCTGGCGCTGATTTCTGGGGGAAGGGGAACCGGGTTCTCATCGAGTGAACCCGCTCGCTCGAACCGTTCCTGGCGCTCTAGGGTCTCAAGCACCCGCCGGACGTTGACGACGATGAGCGTCGAGCGAATCGACCCCTCCGGAATGCGGGCTGTGACGGATATCTTCCGTCCCGGCCCGTCGCTCGACTCGACGTACCTGGCGTTCAGCAGGGCGTCGACGCGGCGCTGCTCGAAGGCCAGGCGGGCCTCGCCGGTGTCGTCGTACTCGGTCATCGCCGCGCTCTCGTGTTCGGCGCCGGCCGCCAGCAGCTCGTCCCGGGCGTCGCCGGTGACGGCCATCTCGACCTCACCTGACGAGACCGAGCCGGGGTCGTACAGGGAGGTCAGCCCCACGACGAGAAACGAGGAAAACCCGGCCACGAACAGCTGGATGAGCAGGGCCAGCACGATGGTCTTCTCGCGGGAGAGCGAGCGCACGTCCCGCCGGGCGACCACGATTCGGGGGTCCCGGTACCAGGGGCGGTCCTCACGCAAGGCTGGTCACCACCGTGAGGTTGTAGGCGAAGTGAACGACGACCGCCACCCCGACGGCGGCGACGTACGCCCAGCGACCGCGCCGGGCCCCGACCGAGGAGATGGCCGCCGTCACCGCGTGTAAGGCCAGCGGCGCAAAGAGGAACAGCAGGGCCACGGCCCACAGCGGGACGCCGGTCGGCGGCGTCGCCCCCATGGTCGCGGCGTCGCCGATGGGCAGACTCTCCAGGTCCGACAGCCGGACGATAAGCAGCCCTTTCTCGGCGAGGAAAAAGCCCAGCCCGGAGAGCGCGCCGAGCCCGATAGCCGACCGCAGCGTCCGCTCGTAGCGGGCGTGGGCGTAGCCGGCGTAGATGTGGAGGCTCTTGCCGAGCTCTTCGACGATGGCCACGACGCCCAGCACGAGGACGATACCCAGCGACTGGTTCGTCCCGAAGACGTTCAGCGACACCGAATCGAGGACGAACAGGAACGCGATGGCGCCCAGCTCGGCGACGATGACGAAGGGGATGAGGATTGCGCTCATCTTCAGGGCGCTCCGGCGGGATTTGATCTGGCCCGCCAGCGCGTCGAGCACCTTCAGCGGAATCGAGCGCTGGGTGAACATGTCCTCCTCGCGGTAGAGCCCGGCACCGAGCCCGAACAGGACGAGCGCGGTGAAAAGCGGCGGCAGCGTCGAGAAGGCGAACTCGCCAAGCGAGATTGCCCGGCCGGTGAGGTCCATCACGACCAGGGTCAGTGGCGAGATGAGCGCAATCGGCGTCACGTCGGTGAAGATGGCCGGCACGAACGCATAGGAGGTCAGCGACACCGTGATGGTGACGGTGACGAAGGTCAGTTCCTTGAACGACCGCGCAAACATCGCGCCACAGAACGTCGCCGAGAGGAAGAGCAGCGCGATCGGTAACACGGCGAGGACGGCGACGAAACTGCCACTCGGCGCGATACCGGAAAAGCGCAACAGGGCGGTGATGGCCGTCGCGACGCCCATCGCGCCCAGGAAGTACGGCAGCGTCTTCCCGCCGATGATGTCCCCTCGCGAGGCGGGCGTCACGAGCAGCAGTTCGCCCCGCCGGTTGAGCCGCTCTGAGAGCATCGAGGAGCCGTAGGCCTGGATGACGAAGTTCATGGGGACGATATAGAGGAAAGCGAGCACCAGCGACTCGAAGGGGAACGGCGGCGAGATGTCGCCGGGCGTCCCGCTCTCGACGTCGCCGGTGAGCCGGGCGCCGATGCCGCCGAGGTCCGCGCCGCCGCCACCGGCTGCTGACTGTTCGCCGCCCGCTCCCCCGCCACCGCCGCTCCCTCCGCCACCGGCACTCCCGCTGTCGGTCGCCGTCTCGGACCCGCCGGCGCCGTCACCTTCCCCGTCGGTGCCGGTACCGCCGTCGGACTGGCCGCCGCTGCCGTTCCGGTCGCCGGCGGTCCGGGTGTCGAGTGCGCTGCTCCCGTTTTGCTCCTGGTAGACCAGCGTTACCGACACCGGGAAGGCCGCTGTCCGGTTGTCGTCACGGGCCATCGTCCGGTCGTTGTACGACTCCGTACTGCTCCGGAGCGATTCCAGCGCCGCCCGCTGTTTCTCCGTCTGGGGCCGGCTGAGTTGGTTCGGCCCGTAGAAGGTGAGGTCCTGGTCGCCCCGTTCGAGCGCCTCGGGGTCCGGCTCCTGGATTCGGAAACTCGGGTCGTCGGCGGCGACGTCGTAGTACGGGTTCGTCTCCTCGACGCCGACGCGGTAGATGTCCGCGTTCAGCCCGGGGCCGCCCCCGCTGACGGCGACGGCTGCGACGGACCCCATCGCGAGGATTGCAAGCGCCATCACGACGATGGTCTTCCTGTCGACGCCGCCGGCGTTTTTCGTCACTTCCCACTTCGCGACCCGCAGCAGCTTCCCGGGTTGCATCTACTCGCCGTCCTCCCCGACGTAGCGCGTTCCCCGCGTCCCCGCCTCGGCGACGTTGAGGAACACCTCTTCGAGACTCGATTCCTCGGTGCGGATGTCGACGACCTGTCCGCCGGCGTCCTCCGCGGCGCTTCGGGTCGCCTCGACGGCGTCCATACTCCCGACCTCCGTCCGGAAGTTCCCGTTCTCACGCACCGCGTCGGGGACATCGACGGTGGTGTAGACGTGATAGCGCGTCTCGCCGTACTCGGCCTGGAGTTGCGCCAGGTCGCCCCGAGCGACGATCTGTCCCTCATTCATGATGGCGACCCGGTCACAGATAGACTCGACGTGAAAGAGGTTGTGTGCCGAGAAGACGATTGTCTTGCCCTCCTCGGCGAGCTGTTCGGTGAACTCGATGACGTAGTTCGTCGTCAGCGGGTCCAGCCCGCTTGCGGGCTCGTCGTAGATGAGCACGTCGGGGTCGTTGATGAGCGACCGGGCGATGGCCACCTTGCGTTTCATGCCCTTGGACATGTCGCCCAGTTTGCGCTCCTTGTGTTCGAGCTGGAGCTCGTCTAGGGTCTCGTGCATCCGCTCTTCGGCGACGTCGGTGGGCACGTCGTAGAGGTCCGCGAAGAATTTCAGATAGGAGATGGGGGTCATCTCCTCGTACAGCGGCGACTCCTCGGGGAGAAAGCCCAGTTGCTTTCGCATCTCCGCCGTCTCGGTGTCCAGGCCGGCGATCTCGGCGGTGCCACCCGTCGGTTCGAGCAGGCCGGCGAGCATCTTCAGGGTCGTCGTCTTCCCGGCCCCGTTGGGCCCGATGACCCCGAACACCTCCCCCTGGTCCACCGAGAAGGTACTCCCCTCGACGGCGACGAAATCGCCGTACTCCTTGCGAAGGTCGCGGGCGTCTATCATCTGGACAGCGGTTATACCCGGACTAACCTATACCTTGGTGCCGTTCTATCCGTTCTGATAATGGCGCTTGACTTGGGCGCGAACAGCCTCTCACTCGAACGCACAGCGGACGGGCGGCGACTGGTCGTCCGACGCGAGGTCGCTGCGTCGGTCGATACCGTCTGGGAGGTCCTGACCGACACCGACCGCTGGCCCGACTGGGGGCCGTCAGTCACTGCCGTCGAGACGGACAGTCGATACATCGATGACGGGACGACTGGCCGGGTCCGGGCCGCCGGGATGGTGTGGCTCCCGTTCGAAGTGACGGCGTGTACGCCCTACCGCTGGACGTGGGACGTTGCACGGCTCCCCGCGACGGGCCACTTCGCCGAGGCACAGCCACCGGGCTCCGTCGTCGGATTCGAAATCCCGCCGCTGGCGACCGCCTACGCCCCGGTGTGTGCCCGGGCCTGCCGACGCGTTGCCACTATCGCACAGCGATGCGATGGGTAGACAGCGACTGTGTCCGCCGTCAGGACTGTACCGGGGTCGTCGGCTCCGTGTGGTCGTCTTCGTCGATTCTGTCCGCTCCCGTGATCTCGAAGCGTGTCCCGCCCTCGCTGCTTTCGGTCACGTCGATCTCCCAGTCGTGGGCTTCCACGATACGCTGGACGATTGCCAGCCCCAGCCCGCCTTTGCCGTCCCTGGTCGAGTAGCCGTCATCGAGCACCGCGTCACGCTTTGCGGGCGGGATTCCGGAGCCGTTATCGGCAACATAGAACCCCCCGGCCATCTCGCCGACACGAATTGTCAGATAAGCGCCGCCACGTTCGATGGCGTCCTCGGACTCCGACTGACTGCTCGTGGACCCGTGTTCCACACTGTTGCGGAACAGGTTCTCAAACAGGTGCCGCAGCCGATCCGGGTCGGCGTCGATGACAGCCGTCGCCTCGTTTTCTAACGTCGCGTCCGCCGTCGGCACGGCTTCCCAGCAGCTATCGACCAGCTCTGCGAGGTCGACGGCCTCCGTATCACTGATGACGTGCCCGCTCCGAGCTAGCGTCAGCGTCCGGTCAACGAGCGTCTCCATCCGGTCCAGCGCCGACATAGCAGTCTCCAGGTGCACCGAGTCATTGTCCATCCGTGCGAGTTCGAGACGACCGGAAGCGACGTTGAGCGGGTTCCGGAGGTCATGAGCCACTACGGCCGCGAACTCGTCGAGGCGTTCGTTGCGCTGCTTGAGGGCTTCCCGACGGAGCCGGTGTTGCTCGGCCTCGACGGCCCGCGTAATCGCACGCGCCTCAAAGATGCCCATCATGAGGCCGCCAAAGCCGCCGACAATAGCCGCAAACATGGCCCAGCTGAGGTCGTTACCGAGCTCTCCCGTCGGCCACGTCAGAATCATCACCACGTTCAAAAGCAGGAACCCGACAAGTCCGCCGCTGAACCAGCCCCCAATACGCCGGTAGCGCTCCGGGGCGATGTCCGAGTTATCGAGCCAGAACCCGCCGACGATAATCGCCGTTGCAAGCGGGACGACCGCCAGCATGCTCACCACGAAATCGGCTGTGAAAACGTCGCGGAGAATCGAATCAGAGAAATAAAAATAGTTTCCGACACCGACGACGAGGAGCAGCCACCCAACTCCCCGGATAGCGGCCGGCAAGCGGGCTGAGCGACGATCTGGGTCCATCACTTCCGGATGAATTTGTGAGACTAGTATTTACACCCGCTGGCCAACTGGTCAGAGCTGGGACGTATTTTCGGTGTTACTGCCGGCTCAGTCTTACTGTTTTGCGACGCGCGCGTCGGATACTTGGTGGATGTCGTCGTCGATACCGCTTCCCGAACAGTCCTCGTTCGGGCATCGATAGTGCCACCCGTCCTCCGTGGCCGCTCGCTCGGTGAACCGGCCGCCACACTCGTCACAGTACAGCTGACCGGCAGAGCAGGTGTCGAGGTGGAGTTCGAGTTCGAGTTCGGTCCCGAATGTCCGTTTGCAGTTCCGGCAAGTGTGGGGCATAGCAGAATATTCAGATTCCGCCCTTATAGCTACACCGGAACGTTCACAACGCGAACACTAAGCCGTGGATTCGACCTGTTCTGTGCGCTGTGGCGCGAATTTCGGTCAGATTGTCGCGCTCGGCTGCGCCGCGTCTCACGGTTCGGTGGCCCTACCGGGGACCGATGTCGAACCTGGCGCCGCCGGCCTCGCTCTCGCTTGCGACGATATCCCATCCGTGGGCCGTTGCGACGCGTTCGGCCACGAACAGCCCGTACCCCTCCCCTTCCGGGGTTGTCCCGTATCCCTGCTCGAAAACCTGTTCCCGGTCCCCAGTGGGTATGCCCGGCCCGTCGTCGGCGACGTAGAATCCCGTCCCGGTGTCACCCACGGTGACGGTAGCGTCGTCGCCGGCGTGGTCCACAGCGTTCTCGAAGAGCCGCTCCAGAACGAGACACAGCCACTCCGGGTCCGCCTGGACCGTCCCAGCGGTCTCGACGCGGAGCCGTTCGGTCGAGCCACCGACACCGGTCCACGTCCGCCTGGCCATCTCGGCTAAGTCGACGGGCTCGGTGTCGCTGATAGTGCCGGCGGCGCTCCCGATGGTCGACAGTTCAGAAAGCAGCGCCTCTACCCGCCTGACGGACCGCTTGATGGCCTCGCCGTGTGTGTCCTCGACGTCGAGGAGTTCCAGCCGGCCGGTGACGACGTTCAGGGGGTTTTTCGCGTCGTGAGCGAGCGAGCTGGCGATGGCCTCCCAGCGCTCGGCCTGGGCGATACCGTCCAGCGCCGGTGTCCTGACGTGGGCCTCGATTCGGGCGGCCAGCTCCCCGGCGCGGTCTTCGGTCCACGCCGTGAGGTACTCCGTGACACCGGCCGAGAGTGCCGCTTCGACCCGGTCTGGGTCGACGGCCTCGCTGACGAGCACGACCGGGAGCGTCCAGTCCGCCCGGCGGACACGGCGAAATATCGCCACGCCGTCGGTCGCCGGCGGGTCGTCGACGACGACCAGGGCGTCCGCGTCGACCAGTTCGTCGAGGTGGCCCTCGGCGTCGACGGTAACGACGGTGACAGGCGACCGCTCGGCCAGTGCCGCCGGCACCCCGGTACTACCGCCGGGTTCTGTTTCCGCCACTACCACCCGCCGCTCGGGAGCCGGTTCGTTCATTCAGTTACAGTTCGAAAACCTAGGTAAAGAAGGCGTCGGCCGGACAGTTCAGGCATCGGGCGGTTCTGGTGTCGGACGGTTGAAAAGTGGCCGCGTTTCTGCCCGGCCTCGGTCGGCGGCGCGCATTGACCGACCAGCGGGCGCCGCCGCTTTACAGCAGTACGGCTGTGGCGCTGCTTGCCGACCGGCTAGAACCAGCTGACGGTCGCCACAGAGCTATAAGAATCCGTCCGCGGCTCCGCTTGTTGGCCGGATGGAACCGGCCGATGGTCGCTCCACAGTTATAGCAATCCGTCCGCGGCTCCGCTTGTCGGCCGGATGGAACCGGCCGACGGTCGCCGCGGACCTATAGGAGGTCTTCGACGTGTTCGGCTACTTCGTTCGGCGTGTCGCCGACGGCGACGCCGTTGTTCTCCAGCGCGGAGATCTTGGATTCGGCGGTGCCGGTCCCGGAGCCGGAGACGATGGCGCCGGCGTGGCCCATCCGCTTGCCCGGCGGGGCGGTCCGGCCGGCGATGAAGCCGACGACGGGCGTGTCCATGTGCTCGCCGATGTAGCGGGCGGCCTCCTCCTCGTCCTCGCCGCCGATCTCGCCACACATGGCGACGACGTGGGTGTCGGGGTCGGCCTCGAACAGCTCTAAGGCGTCGATGAAGTCAGTCCCGATGATGGGGTCGCCGCCGATGCCGACGGCGGTCGACTGGCCCAGGCCGCGCTCGGTCAGGTTGTCGACGACCTGGTAGGTCAGCGTGCCGGAGCGTGACACGAGGCCGACGTTGCCCGACGAGAAGATGTTGCCGGGCAGGATGCCGAGCTTTGCGACGCCGGGCGTGATGACGCCCGGGCAGTTGGGCCCGACGAGGTGCGTGTCGGTCTCCTGCAGTTTGCGGTAGACCCGAGCCATGTCCTGGGTCGGGATGCCCTCGGTGATGGCGACGACGAGGTCGAGTCCGGGGGCGTCCAGCGCCTCGAAGCAGGCGTCTCCGGCAAAGGCCGGCGGGACGAACACGACCGAGGCGTTGGCGTCCTCCTCGCGAGCGGCCTGGTGGACGGTGTCGTACACCGGGACGCCGGCGACCTCCTGGCCGCCCCGGCCCGGCACTGCGCCGGCGACGACGTTGGTGCCGTACTCCAGCATCTGCTCGGTGTGGAACTTCCCTTCGCCACCGGTGATTCCCTGTACGACGACGCGCGTGTCTTCGTCGACTAGAACGGACATTATTCTTCCTCCTCCTCTTCCGCGTACTGGACCGCTCGCTGGACGGCGTCTTCGAGCGTGTGCTCGACCGTCACGAGGTCCTCGTTCAGAATCTCCATCCCCTCCTCGGCGTTGGTACCGGCCAGGCGCACCGTCACCGGCTTGGGAATCTCGTCGAACTGTTCTAATGCCTGGTTGATGCCGTTTGCCACCTCGTCACCGCGAGTGATGCCGCCGAAGATGTTGAAGACGACCGAGTCGACGTTGTCGTCCGAGAACACCATATCGAGGGCGTTGGCGATGCGGTCGGCCTTCGCGCCGCCGCCCACGTCTAGGAAGTTCGCGGGCTCGCCGCCGTAGTAGTCCACGAGGTCGAGCGTCGTCATCACGAGGCCGGCGCCGTTGCCGATGATGCCGACGTTGCCGTCCAGCCGGACGTAGTCGAAGCCGTACTCGTCGGCCTTCTGTTCGAGCGCGTCGCCCTCCTCGGCCTCCTCGCCCATCTCCTGCAGTTCGGGCTGGCGGAACAGGGCGTCGCCGTCGATGTTCATGACGGCGTCGGCCGCGACCACGTCGCCGTCGCTCGTAATCATCAGCGGGTTGACCTCGACGTCGCTGCCGTCGCGGTCGTCCCAGAGCTGGTACAGCGTCGTCAACACGCGGGCCACGTCGTTTGCGACCTCGCGATCGACGCCGGCGTCGTAGACGGCTTTCCGGGCCTGGAACGGGTGCATCCCGAAGGCGGGGTCGATGTGCTCCCGGGCGATGGCCTCGGGGGTCTCCTCGGCGACCGACTCGATGTCGACGCCGCCTTTCGTCGAGACCATCGCGACCGGGCGGCCCTCGCCGCGGTCCATCGTCACGCCGACGTACAGCTCGTTGACGAAGTCGACGGCCTCTTCGACGAGCACCTTCGAGACGTGAAAGCCCTTGAGATCCATCCCGAGGATGGAATCGGCGGCCTCGCGGGCCTCCGCCTTGTCCTCGACGAGCTTGATCCCGCCGGCCTTCCCGCGGCCGCCGACGTGTACCTGTGCCTTGATGGCGACCGGATACCCGATGTCCTCGGCCGCGTCGACGGCCTCGTCGACTGTCTCGGCCAACGTCGACGCCGGTGTGGGAACGCCCGCGTCGGCGAAGACCTGTTTCGCCTGGTATTCATGCAATCGCATGTCATGCGAACGTGCTGGGCGGGACGGTTTAAATCCGTCTTTCGCGGACGACGTAGCCGGGTATCACCGGCGGTTATCTGTACAGAAACAGCGACCAGAACCGGACGTTCCGCAAACTGCCCGGCGGGCGGCAGTGTTGTCGGGGGCTATGCCGCCCGCTGTCTCCGGCCCGAACGCCAGCGCGCTCTGGCCCGCAAGACGCCCGCGCCGGCGAGCAGGACGGCCTGATGTAACAGCGCCCCGAGGGCGAGGGCGCCGGCGGCGCTCCCGAGCACCAGCCATGCCGGTGTCCCCTCGACGAGCAGGACGACGAGGACGATGCCGGCCGCCATCGCGCCGTTGCGAAGCGCACACCGCAGTTCGGACCGGAAGAGCGCGGCCATACTCGTCTCGGCCACCTCGTCATCGTTGATGAGCCGGTCGTAACACATACGACAGAACGGGGCCGCTGTCGGCTTAAATCACGCGGCACCGACAGAGACAGACCGCTTGAATCGGTACGGGGGTACATGGACGAGACCGATATCGACGCGCTCGCCGACGCGGTCCGGGCGGCCGACACGACCGTCGCGCTCACGGGCGCGGGCGTCTCGACGGCCTCGGGCATCCCCTCGTTCCGCGGGGAGGACGGCATCTGGAACGAGTGGGATCCGAACGCCTTCCACCGCCGGCGGCTGGACGCCGACCCCGCCGGCTTCTGGCGGGACCGGCTCGACCTCCGGGCCGAACTGACCAGTGGCGACCCCGAACCGAACGCCGCCCACGACGCGCTGGCGGCCATGGAAACCGGCGGCGCCCTCGATGCGGTGGTCACACAGAACGTCGACGGCCTGCACGCCGACGCCGGCAGCGACCGCGTCGTCGAGCTACACGGGACGAACCGGCGGGTCCGCTGTGACGACTGCGGGGCGACCGAGCCGGCCGGGCCGGTGTTCGAGCGGGCCGCGGAGAGGATGGGGGACGACGGGGCCCCGTCGACTGAATTCCCGCCTCGGTGTGACTGTGGCGGCGTCTACCGGCCCGACGTGGTCCTGTTCGGGGAGTCGCTCCCTGAGACCGCGATTTCGGAGGCACAGCGACTGGCCCGCGAGAGCGACGTGTTCCTGGCCGCCGGCTCGTCGCTCTCCGTCCGGCCCGCCGCGCTGCTCCCGCGCATCGCCGTCGATGCGGACGCGACGCTCGCCGTCGTGAACTTCGATGCGACGCCGCGGGACGACGCGGCGGAGTACGTCGTCCGTGCCGACGTGACCAGGGTGCTCCCGTCTCTGGCAGGCCGGCTCTAGAGCTCGACGCTGCCCGGAATGAGGCTGCGCTGTCGGAGGAGATTCCCGTCCTCGTCGTACACCAGCAGCGTCTCCTTTTCGTACACCAGCGACTTCCCGTTGCTGTCGGTCAGTCGGACCTCGTACTCCCCGTCACCGCCGTGTCGCTGGGCGGCCGAGACGAGCGTGTCAACCGACTCGACCGGGGCGGGCACCTCGAAGATGAACTCCCCGGTCATCCGGTCGGTCAGCGAGAGGACGCCGCCGTCCGTTTCGGCCTGGTGGCGAAAGGCGACGTCTAGCTCGCTCGAATCCAGCGTCGCCTCCGCTGTCTCGGTGAGGCGGTCACGCAGGCCGCCCTCCGGACCCGTATATTCGATGGCTAGCGTTGGGATGCCGCCGTCGCCCGGTTCCGGCCGGATGTCGACTGTGAAGTAGTCACGCCTCATTCGGATATCCACGCTTGGACGCCCGTGCCAAAGAACGTATCGGCGCTGTCGCTGCCGGGACGGGCTGACCGGTAGCTTTTACCGGGTCGACGGTGGCCCTGCAAACAGCATGGCGTGGGTCAAATCCGAGTACGCAGGTGAACTGGCTGTGCTGTCGACGTGGCTGGTGGCCGTCGCCCCGTGGTCGGTCTCCGTCTTCGGGAACGGTCCGGTGACGGGCGTTGTCTTCCGGTTTCTCCCCTTCCAGACCCTCTACCTGTACGGCCTCTCGGTCCCGAACGAGCTGAGTTTCCTCTGGACGTGGCAGGTGACCGAACTGCAACAGGGCGACAACGCGGCGCTTGCGGGCTCGCTCTGGACCGCCGCCTTGGCGCTGTTCGCCGTGGCGTTCGCCGCGAGTGTCTACTACTACGCCCGGGAGGCGGCGTTCGAGGACCGCCTCCCGCTTGACCCGGTCCGGCTCTTTGGCGGCCTGCTCGGTCTCGTGGGCCTGTGTACGCTCGCCGGGACAGTCCTGCTGAATCTCGACGGCGGGTTCCCGGGGACCACCATCCCCGTCGGTGCGCTCGTCGCACCCGCCCTGGCCGTTGCCCTGCTCACCGCGGACGTGACCTAACCGGCACAGGCGCCGGCCGGCACGGCGACTGAGTCGGCGAGCGAATTTAAGTAGCTGGCCACCAAACCCGATGTACATCCATCGCCCCCATCTCCTGACCGATGTCTAACCCCGAAACACCCGACCCCGGTGACCGCGTCCAGAACCCTCTGGGCCAGATACAGGCGTGGCTCTCCCGGACTGCCACCATCCTGTCGGGGACGGCGGTGCCCGAGTCGAACTACGACCCGACTCGCCACGGGTCGCTGACCCGTTTTTCCGGCATGGAGGGCTGGGAAGAGCTCGAACGCTACTGGCTCAACGCCCCCTTCGCCTTCGTCTCCATCAACCGCGACCCGGAGACCGACGAGAAGCGCTATCAGGTGGTCGAGCCGTCGCTGACGGACTTCGAATCGGAGCTGCTTGACCGCCTGTACGAGGACATCCGTGGCCCCCTCATCTACCGCGATGGGGTCGACGACGACCCCGAACAGGCCCTCCGGGAGGAGCTGTACGACCGGCTGGAAGAGTACGGCGTCGTCATCGAGGCCGAGACGTTCTACCGCCTCTTTTACTATCTCTATCGCTCGTTCCAGGGGTACGGCCGCATCGACGCGCTGATGCACGACCCGGCTATCGAGGACATCTCCTGTGACGGCTCGGACCTCCCTATCTTCGTCTACCACGACGAGTACACCGACATCGAGACGAACATCGCCTTCGCGGAACAGGAACTGAACAACTTCGTCATCCAGCTCGCCCAGCGGTCGGGCCGGCACGTCTCTATCTCCGACCCCGTCGTCTCGACGACGCTGCCCGACGGCTCGCGCATCGAGCTGGCGCTGGGCGAGGAGGTCACGCCCCGCGGGTCCGCTTTTACTATCCGTAAGTACGCCGAAGAGCCGTTTACCCCAATCGACCTGCTGAACTTCGGCACCTTCTCCCTGGAGATGCTCGGCTACCTCTGGCTCGCCATCGAGTCCAACAAGTCGCTCATCTTCGCCGGCGGGACGGCGGCGGGCAAGACCACCTCGATGAACGCGCTGGCGATGTTCATCCCGCCCCGCTCGAAGGTCCTGACCATCGAGGACACACGCGAGCTGTCGCTGTACCACGACAACTGGCTCTCCTCCGTGACTCGCGAACGGCTGGACGACTCCGACATCACGATGTACGACCTGCTGCGGTCGGCACTCCGCCACCGGCCCGAGTACATTATCGTCGGCGAGGTCCGCGGCGAGGAGGCCATCACGCTGTTCCAGGCGATGAACACCGGCCACACGACGTTCTCGACGATGCACGCGGACTCGGTCCAGACGGTCATCAACCGGCTGGAAAACGAGCCCATCAACGTCCCGCGACCGATGGTCCAGAGCCTCGATATCCTCTGTGTGCAGGTGCTGGCCCGCTCGGGCGACGAGCGGGTCCGTCGGGCCAAGACGCTGGCCGAGATCGAGGGGATAGACCAGCGGACCGGGGAACTGGACTACTCGACGACCTATGCCTGGCAGGCCACCGGCGACCGGTTCCAGGAACGAAACAGCGAGCTGGTCGACGAAATACGGGAAGAACGCGGCTGGAGCCAGTCGGAGCTACTCACCGAGATAAACGACCGGAAGCGGTTTCTCACCTTCCTCCAGGAGCGGGGCGTCACCGACTACCGGCGCTTTACCGCGATGGTCAACAAGTACTACGCGGACAAGGAGCGAGTGATGGAGCGCATCGGCTCCGCTGAGTAAGATGGCGCTGAACCCGCTGGGACTGGCGCCGCTTGCCGTCGTCGCCGGAATCCTCGCACTCGTCGTGCTCTCCTCGGCCAGCGAGCCGATCGACCGCCGGCTGACGAGTGTCGCCCGCCGGCTCTTTGGCCGGTATGTCGCGCCGTCGGACGAGCGCGAGCGCCAGCTCGAAGCGGCCTACATCGGGCAGTCTTACCGGACCTACGCCACGCGGACGTACCTCCACACCGGACTGGCGGCCGTCGGCGGCGCCGTCGCCGGTGCCTACGTCGTCGGTGGGTTCCTCCTGTTCG
Source organism: Haloarcula sediminis (assembly GCF_035656455.1). NCBI lineage: Archaea > Methanobacteriati > Methanobacteriota > Halobacteria > Halobacteriales > Haloarculaceae > Haloarcula > Haloarcula sediminis. Next base: position 326,333 of record NZ_JAYMGA010000001.1, read on the forward strand.
TTCCGGTCATCATCGACCTCATGATGGGACTGCCCCGGACGATGGTCAACGCTCTCGGGATTCGCGGGTTCGAACTCGTGCTTTCGAGCGGCCAGACGCTCGCGATTCTCGTCACGAGCGGCGTCGTCTTCGGCGCACTCACGGCGCTTTTGACCTACGTGTTGCGCTGGGAGATGCCGAAAAACCGGGCGGAGGTCCGCCAGCGCAACATCGACGCGGGGATGGCCCGCACCATCGCGTTCATGTACGCCCTCTCGCGGGGCGGGATGTCGTTCCCGGACGTGATGACCGTCCTGGCGAAAAACGAGGAGATATACGGCGAGAACGCCCGGGAGTTCGGCGTCGCCGTCCGCGAGATGGACCTGTTCGGCCAGGACATGATTTCGAGCATCAAGCGGATGAACCAGCGGACCCCCAGCGAGCGGTTCAAGACGTTCTCGGAGAACCTCTCGTCGGTCCTCCAGAGCGGCCAGTCGCTCTCGTCGTTCCTGCACAACCAGTACGAACGTCACCAAGAGGAGGCCGCCGAGCGCCAGGCCGACCTGCTGGAGTCGCTGGCGACCATCGCCGAGGCCTACGTCACCATCTTCGTCGCCGGAGTGCTCTTTCTCATCACCATCCTGATGGTGTTCGGGCTGACGACGACCGACACGCTCCCTTTCCTCCAGTTGCTCGGCTATCTCGCGATTCCGCTGGCCAACCTCGGCTTCATGGTGTATCTCAACCAGAAGCTCTCGGCGCTCGGTATCGGCGACACGGGGACGACCCGGGCGCTGGAACGGGTGGCGACGGCCACGATGGGACGACCCTCTGATGCCAGCGACGCGACCGGGCTGACCGACGGCGGCACCGTCGGCGAGCGCGACCCCAACTGGGCGCGGCTCCGGTTCCACGACCGGCTGGGCTCGCTGAAAGCGACCCTGCGGTCGCCCGCCCGCACCCTCGTCTGGAACCCGACACACGTCCTCTATCTCGCGGTCCCCGTCGCGCTCGTGCTGTTTGCCGTCCGCCTCCCGTCGGCGTTCCAGACGGCGTCGGTCAACGTCCGGATGCTGGACGACCTGGTCGTCCAGTCGCTGCTGGTGGTGCTTGGCTCCTTCGCCGTCGTCCGGACCGTCTACAGCCGACGCGTCAGCCGCATCGAGGCCGCCACGCCCGAACTGCTCGAACGGCTCGCCAGTCTCAACGAGGCCGGGATGACACTCGTCGAGAGCATCCGCCGGGTACGGGGAAGCGACGTGGGCGTTCTCAGCCCCGAGGTCGACCGCATCTGGGCCGACATCAGCATGGGGGCGAACGTCGACGACGCGCTCGTCCGCTTTGGCCGGCGCATCCGGACGACCTCCCTCTCCCGGGTCGTCACGCTGTTGACGAAGGCGATGCACGCCTCCGGACAGCTGGGGCCAGTGTTGCGCATCGCGGCCGACCAGGCCCGCGCCGACCACCGGCTGCGAAACCGCCGGCGCCAGCAGATGCTGACGTATCTCGTAGTCATCTACATCTCCTTTTTCGTCTTCCTGGTCATCATCGTCGCCGTCCAGGAGGTGCTCGTGCCGGCGCTGCCCTCCTCGGTCCCGACGCCGTCGAACGCGAACCGCCTCGGCGTCAACACCGATCAGTTCGCCCGGCTGGGTCGGGTGGACAAGGCCGCCTACACTCTCGTCTTCTTCCACATCGCGCTCGTTCAGGCCGTCCTGACCGGCTTCATCGGCGGCCAGCTCGGCGAGGGGAGCCTGAAAGACGGCGCGAAACACGCCGCCATCCTGCTTGGCATCGCCTACGTCGCCTTTGTCCTGCTTTCCTCCCCGGTGGCGTCGATGACCGTCGAGAACCCGAGCGTGGAGGGGGGCCAGCTCACCGTCGACTCGGCGTCGATGTCCAGCGGTGGGTTCATCGTCGTCCACGCACAGGACCAGAACGGAACCGTACTGGGCACGTCGGGCTATCTCGCAGCCGGCACGCATGCGGACGTACAAATCACGCTCGACGAACAGCCCCCCGACCGCCAGCCGCTGGTGCTTGTCGCCCATCAGGACACCAACGACAACCAGCGGCTGGACTACGACTTCGGGAACCCGGGCGGGACCGACGAGCCCTATCCGGCCTCGGGCCAGAGCCGGTACGTCTCCATCGAGGTCGACCTGGCGGACGGGGAGTAGTCCTGACGCCCCGGCAGGTCGGGCCGTCTCACCCCCATGGCCTACGGCCGATGACCCGTGACCGACAGTCGTATTCCGTCGCTTGCGCAACTACCGGGTATGACCATCAGACACGACGGCATCACCGCCGAGTGGCTGGGCTACGCGACGCTCCGTCTGGAAGGCGACGACACGGTCGTCTACCTCGACCCCGGCCGGTACGGCGTCCTCACCGGCGAGTGGGAGCCGGACACGCCGGCGGCCGGCCATCCGCCGGCCCGCGACTACGCGCCCCGAGACGGTGACATCGTCCTCGTGACACACGTTCACCACTACGACCCCGACGGCATCCGCCGGGTCGCAAGCGAGGACGCCACGGTCGTCGCGTTCGAGGGCATCAACGTCCACGCGACGGACCGCGACGTCGACCGGGTCGCGGACCTCGACTACGAGGTCCGGCAGGTGTCGATGGAAGACGAAGTGCTGGTCGGTGACGTGCCCGTCTGGACGACCCCGGCGTACAACCGCGAGGACGGGCCGAACGTCCGGGCCGACGGCAGCCCCTATCATCCGAAGGGTATCGGCTGTGGGTTCCTCCTCGCCGTCGACGACACCAGGGTGTTCTGGCCCGGCGACAGCGACGTACTGGACGGCCACGCCGAACTGGACGTCTCGCTGTTCTGTCCCTCCATCGCCAGCAGCTACACGATGGACCGCCACGCCGCCGCCGACCTCGCCGAGGCGATGGACCCCGACCTCGTGCTCCCGATCCACTACAACACGTTCGAGGCCCTCGAAGCCGATTCGGGCGCCTTCGCCGAGGACGTCGCGAAACGCGGCGTTCCGGTCGTACTGGACGAACGCTAGCTGGCCTCCGCGAGCGAGTCGAACTCGCTCCAGCAGTCACAGTCTAGGTCCTCGATAGAAGACACCTCGTCGGGGAACGAGGAGACCGGCATCCCGTCGTCGAACTCGCCGCAGTCCTCGCGGTGCAACGAGAAGTCGTCGCTCGACATCACTGGCATGAGGGTCACTAACGCCGCTCCGAATAAAAGCGTGTCCGATGCCACTGATACTGGCCGCGAGCTCAGATGACGCCCATCTCCTCCAGTCGCTCCGGCAGATACGTGTCCGTCACGAAGTCGAGCCCCCGCGAAGCCAGCGCCTGCTGTTCGGCCTTCTTCCCGATGTCTAGCTGGAGCTCTATCTGCTCTTTCCAGAACTCCGTCTGGAAGCGGGGGTCCTCCAGCTCCGATTCGAGGGCGTTGATGTCCGAATCGGAGAGGGGGTCCGTCGGCAGGTCGTACTCCACGATGTCCTCGGGCCGGATGCCGATGAACTGCGCCTCCGGCGTCGCCAGATACTCAGAGAGGTGGGCCGACTTGATAGAGCCGTAGGCGACGGAGCCGTAGATGCGGTACGACCACGGGTCACCGTCAGTGAAGACCGTGACCGGCAGGTCGAGTTCGTCGTGGAGCCGTTTGGTGATGCGACGGGTCGCCCGCGCCGGCTGGCCCTTGAGGTGGACGACGATGACGTTGTACTCCTCGTCGAAGCCGTTCTCGACGAGCCGGTCGCGCATCCCGCCAGTCTCGACACAGAGGACGAAGTCGGCGTCGTTCTCCAGGAACTCGATGGTGTCGGGGTTGTTCGGAATCTGGTAGCCCCCTTCACCCACATCCTTCTGGCAGTGAATCTCGCGCTCTCCGCGGCGGGTCTGCTCGCGCAGTTTCAGCGGCCCCATGATGGTCGCGCCCGACTCCTCGGGGCGCATGTGGAAGTCCTCGCGGGTCACGTCCGAGACGATCTCCAGGTCCTCGATGAGGTCGTTTGATTCGTCCTGGCTGTTGAACTGCGCCTCTTCGAGGTCCCACGACTCCGAGAGGTAGTACAGCTCACGCAGGGTCGACGAGCGGTCCTCCTCCAGTTGCTTCGCGAGGAAGTCGATGGCGTAGGTGGCCTTGAGCAGCTTCTCGGCGCCCGAGACGGTCTTGGCCGACCGGGTCGACTGCCGGTCACCGTACACCCAGACGTCCTTGTCCTCGTCGTACTCGATGTTCGACTTGGTCCGCGTCGGGATGGACATCGTCGGCACGTCGCCCTCGGCGAACTGGTCGTAGAACTCCTCGGCGAGGTCGATGAGCTTCTCGCGTGCTACCTCCTCCTGTGTCTGTGTCTCTGAACTCATGTTAGGCGTCCACCGTCAGTTTCTCCTCTTCGACGCCGTCGACCGAGACGGTAAAGTCGGCCTCGTCGTCTACGCTGTACTCCAGTACCGCCTTCTCGCCGGCCGCAACTGTCGGCGACCACTTCACGAACCACTCGCCGTCCATCTCGACGACCTGTGCGCCGTTCGAGTCGCTGGGCTCGGCGCTGACGATGTCGGTCACGTCGAGGTCGGCGTTGGTGTCGTCGTTGTTCTCGACGACGAGCCGGACGGTGTCGCCCTCGACCTCGCGTTCGACGAGGACGTTGTTCATGATGCGGGCGAGCGAGTCGTCGATGTGTAGCTCCGCGCTGTCGGTGACCTCGGTGAGCTTCTCGGCCATCTCCGGGAGGATGGTCGCGAGTTTGTCCTGTTTCTCCCGGCGCTGTTGCATCGACTGGCGCTTGTTGAGGTAGCTCTTCAGCTCGCGGGCGGCCTCCCGGATGGCGAGTTCTATCTCGTCTTCCATCTCGGGGACGTTCGCGATGGCGTCTTTGGACTCGCTCGTGAAGGGAACGTTCGTCGAGGCGACGTGGACCATGATGACGGCCGGGCCGTTCGGGATGCCCGAGCCGCCGGGCTGGTCTAAGTTGTAGTTGCGCCAGTTGATCGACTTGACCACGTCCGTCGTCGCACACGCCCCGCGCTGGTAGACCAGCGGGACGCGGTTGGCGAACCGACGCACTTCGACGCTGCCCTCTGCGGGGAGGTCGCCGCCGTAGGCGATGCCGGCCTCGACGATGAAGGGGTCGCCGCCGTGGACCGACGCGTCCCGTGTCGAGGCGGCATAGAAGTCGGCGTCGTACTCCTTGCGGAGGCCCGACTCGACCAGTTCGTCGGTGATGGGCGCCAGACAGTCCGTCGGCGGCGCGATGATTTCCGTCTCGCGCATCGCCGTCAGCAGCTCGCTCGCGGTGTCGCGGTCGCCCGCCACCTCGGAGACGTTCGGCGGCTCCTCGGGAACCTGGCCGGCAACGCCCCACAGCTCCTCGACGATGTTTTCCCTGGCCGTGTCGCCGAAGGTCGCGTCGTCTTGCTCTTCGGTCATGTCCGCGGCGCGGTCGACGTACGCGCGGAACTCGTCGCGTGTCAGGCGGTGGCGACGGTCGTCGTCGTCGCCGGCGTCTTCGGGGTCGGCGAACTTCTCGGCGAGCCGCGAGGCCACCCCCTCGACGGCCGCGTCGTCCTTCCGGACGGTGGTCGCGGCGTCGACGAGTTCGTAGAGGTCGCTGGTCCGCTCGGCGGTGACGGCGGCCCAGGCGGCCGCGACGGCGTTCTCGCGGACCGCGGCGCCGAAGGTCTTGTCGTGTTCGGCTTCGGCGTCGTCGGCCGCCGCGTCGATGATTTCGACGATATCGTGGTGGGCGACCCGGCCCCGGTCCTCGATTGCGTCGGTGACGGCGGCGGCGAAGTCGGCGGTCGCGGTCGCGCCCTTGTTGGCGACCGCGTCCTCGACAGCGCTCGCGATGTCGGCGTCCTCGTGGCTCGCGGGCGGCGACCACGCCATCCCGCGGCCGAAGTGTCGGTCGTTGAAGTTGGCGATGACGTTGTCGGCCGTCTTCTGGCCGACGCGGGTGAACTCGCCCTGCATGAAGCCCGAGATAGAGTACGAATCGGTCGCGTCCAGCATCTTCAGCAGCGTGCCGAGTTCGACGCCGTGGGGATGGGGTCGAATCTCCTCGGTCTCGGCCGGCAGCGAGGCGCCCTCGACGCGCTCGAACTTCAGCGATTCGTCCAGCCCCGGCTCCATGAACTCGATGCGGGCGTGGGGGTTGACGACGGCGGTGTCCTGGATGTAGTCCTGCAGGCTCGACCGGGCCCGCATGTTGGCCTCCATCTCCAGTTCGATTCGGGTGCCGTGGGGCCGTTCCCAGGAGGTGGTCTCGTCGACGCTGATCTCCGGTTCGTTCGTGTCGGTGTCGATGATGAGCTCGAAGTACTGCGCGTCGGCCTGACCCTTGGGCCGCGAGGTTATCTTTGCGGGCTTGCCGGAGGTGAGCTGCGAGTAGAGGACGGCGGCGGAGATACCGATACCCTGCTGCCCGCGGTTCTGCTCTCTGGCGTGGAACCGCGAGCCATAGAGGAGCTTCCCGAAGATTTTCGGGAGCTGCTCCTTGGTGATGCCGGGCCCGTTGTCCTCGACGATGAGGCGGTAGTAGTCGCCGGCCTCCTGTATCTCGACGTAGATGTCGGGCAGGATGCCCGCCTCCTCGCAGGCGTCCAGGGCGTTGTCGACCGCCTCCTTGACGGCAGTGACGAGCGCCCGGGCCCCCGAGTCGAAGCCGAGCATGTGCTTGTTCTTCTCGAAGAACTCGGCGATGGAGATGGCCCGCTGGGACTGGGCCAGCTCCTCGGCGATGCCCTCCCCGTCGCCGAGTTGCGACTGAAACGAAGTCATTTCGTAGAGTAGGTACCGCCGTCGGGGTTAAAAGGTAATCGCCACCACGGTGAAACTGAACAGCGGCCGGACACACTCGGCGCCTCGAACTGAGCGACAGGTCGGTCCGCCCGGACGTGTCGTGGACGCGTGGGTGTGGTAAGACCAGGCTATCCGACCGTTGGGCTGTGTTACCTTCGGCTCACGCACGCGCGTGCGGGAACTTTATCAGTCCACACCTATTACAGGAAATCAGTTCCTATGTCAGGAGAGTCTGAAGAGTACGGCGCAAAGTCGATCCAGACCCTGGAAGGGTTAGAGGCCGTCCGGAAACGGCCGGCGATGTATATCGGGTCGACCGACGCTCGGGGTCTCCACCATCTCGTCTACGAAGTCGTCGACAACGCTATCGACGAGGCCCTTGCCGGGTACTGTGACACTATCGACGTGACTATCCACGACGACGGGAGCGTCTCCGTCAGTGACGACGGCCGTGGTATCCCCGTGGACGAACACGAAGAGCACGGCCGACCCGCGGTCGAGGTCGTGATGACTATCCTCCACGCCGGGGGGAAGTTCGACAACAAGTCCTACCAGGTCTCGGGCGGCCTCCACGGCGTCGGGGTCAGCGTCGTCAACGCCCTCTCGAAGTGGCTCGAAGTCGAGGTCAAACGCGACGGCGCGCTGTGGAAGATGCGCTTCGACCACGGCGAACCCGAGTACGACCTCAAGAAGGTCCGCGACCTCGAACCGGACGAGGAGACGGGCACCACGGTGCGGTTCTGGCCCGACGACGAGATATTCGAGACCGGCGACTTCACCTTCTCGACGCTTTCGTCCCGGCTTCGCGAACTCGCCTTCCTCAACTCCGGCGTGGCTATCGGTATCGAGGACGAGCGCGACGGGACGGGCGAGAGCTTCGAGTACGAGGGCGGCATCAAGGAGTTCGTCGAGTACCTCAACGAGACCAAAGAGCCGCTCCACCGCGACGTCATCTACTTCGAGGACGAGGAGGAAATCCCCGAGGGGGTCGTCCAGGTCGAAATCGCGATGCAGGGGACCGACGACCTCCAGGGCTCTATCCACGCCTTCGCCAACAACATCAACACGCGCGAGGGCGGCGACCACCTCACCGGGTTCAAGACCTCGCTGACGCGGGTGGTCAACGACTACGCGACCGACAACGGGCTGTTGAAAGACCTCGACGACACCCTCAAGGGCGACGACATCCGCGAGGGGTTGACAGCGGTTATCTCGGTCAAACACCCCGACCCGCAGTTCGAGGGCCAGACCAAGACCAAGCTCGGCAACAGCGAAGTGCGCGGAATCGTCGAGTCGGCGATGCACGACGGGCTCTCGACGTTCTTCGAGGAGCATCCGGACACCGCCGAAGCCATCGTCGGCAAGGCCGTCGAGGCCGCCAAAGCCCGCAAGGCCGCGAAGAAGGCCGAGGAGCTCACCCGTCGGAAGTCCGCGCTGGACTCGACGGCGCTGCCCGGGAAACTGGCCGACTGCCAGACGCGCGAACCCGAGGACGCCGAGCTGTTCGTCGTCGAGGGCGACTCCGCGGGCGGGAGCGCGAAACAGGGCCGCAACCCCGAGTTCCAGGCCATCCTTCCCATCAAGGGGAAGATTCTGAACGTCGAGAAACACCGCCTCGACCGCATTCTGGAGAACAACGAGATTCGGAACCTCATCACGGCGCTGGGAACGGGCATCGGCGACGAGTTCGACATCGACGACCTTCGCTACGAGAAGATAATCATGATGACCGACGCCGACGTCGACGGCGCCCACATCCGAACCCTGTTGCTCACCTTGCTCTATCGGCACATGAAACCGCTCATCGAGGCGGGCTACGTCTACGCCTCCCAGCCGCCCCTCTACCGGGTTCGGTACCGGGGCGAGACCTACGACGCGATGACCGAGGAGGAGCGGGACCGCATCGTCGAAGAGAAGTGCGACGGCAACCCGACGCAGGTCCAGCGGTTCAAGGGTCTGGGCGAGATGAACCCCCAGCAGCTCTGGGACACGACGATGGACCCCGACAACCGCATCCTGAAGCAGATCACCATCGAGGACGCCGCCGCGGCCGACAAGATGTTCAACGTCCTGATGGGTGACGCCGTCGAACCGCGCAAGGAGTTCATCAAGGAACACTCGCCGGAAGCGGAGTGGGTCGACATATGAGTTCGGACGTTCCCGACGACCCCAACGCACCCGCCGACCGCATCAAGCACGTCCGTATCGAGGACGAGATGGAGCAGTCCTACATCGACTACGCGATGTCGGTCATCGCGGGTCGGGCGCTCCCGGACGTGCGCGACGGGCTGAAACCGGTCCACCGTCGCATCCTCTATGCGATGCACGAGATGGGCGTCTCCTCGAACACCGCCCACCGCAAATCCTCATCCATCGTCGGCGAGACGATGGGTGACTATCACCCACACGGCGACAGCGCCATCTACGACACGCTGGTGCGGATGGCACAGGACTTCTCGATGCGGTACCCGCTCGTCGACGGGCAGGGGAACTTCGGCTCGATGGACGGCGACCCCGCCGCGGCGATGCGGTACACGGAGGCCCGGATGGCCCCCATCGCCGAGGAGCTGCTCGCGGACATCGAGAAGGACACGGTCGACTTCTCCAGTAACTACGACGACCGCCTGCAGGAACCCGACGTCCTCCCGTCGAAAGTCCCGAGCCTGCTGCTGAACGGCTCCTCGGGTATCGCTGTCGGGATGTCGACGAACATCCCGCCCCACAACCTCGGCGAGCTGGTCGACGCGACGACCCACCTCATCGAGAACCCCGACGCCACCGTCGAGGACCTGATGGACCACATCAAGGGGCCGGACTTCCCGACCGGCGGGAACATCGTCGGCCGGGACGCCATCTACTCGGCCTACGCCACGGGGCGGGGTCGGCTCCGCGTCCGGGCCGAGTACGAGGTCGACCGCGAGAACGGCCGCATCGTCATCTCCGAGCTGCCCTACCAGGAGAACAAGGCCCGCGTCGTCGAGCGCATCGCCGAGGACGTAAACGAGGGGAAGATAGAGGGCATCTCGGACCTGCGCGACGAGTCAGACCGCAACGGCGTCCGCGTCGTCGTCGAGCTCAAGCGGGGCGCGAACGTCGACGTGGTCGAGAACCGGCTGCTCGACCACCACCTCGAATCCACCTTCGGCGTCATCAACCTCGCCCTGGTCGACGGCCAGCCGAAGGTGCTCTCGCTGAAGGAGACCTTACAGCACTACGTCGACCACCGTCGCGAGGTCGTCCGCCGGCGCTCCGAACACGACCTCCAGGAGGCCGAGGACCGCGCCCACATCCTCGAAGGCCGGTTGAAGGCCCTCGAAAACGCCGAGGACGTGGTCGAGCTCATCCGAAACAGCGAGGACCGCGACGCCGCCCGCGCGGGACTGCACGAGCAGTTCGACTTCTCCGAGGAGCAGGCGGCCCACATCGTCCGGATGCAGCTGGGCTCGCTCACCTCGATGGAAGCGGCCGAGATAGAGGCCGAGTACGAGGACGTCCAGGAGACCATCGACTACCTCGAATCCGTCCTCGCGAGCGACGCGAAGCTCGACTCGGTCATCGTCGACGAACTCGAGGAGATGAAAGCCGAGTACGATGACGACCGCCGGACGTCCATCATCGAGGACGAGGGGCAGGTCACCCACGAGGACCTCATCCCCGAGGAGGACTGCGTCGTCGTCATCACCGAGGACGACTACATCAAGCGCATGCCCGTCTCGAACTTCGACCCGCAGAACCGCGGCGGCAAGGGCATCATCGGCGCGGACCCCAAAGAGGGGGACCGCGTCTCGAAGGTCTTCCGGGCCAACAGCCACGACTACCTGCTCTGTTTCACCAACCAGGGACAGGTCTACCGGCTGAAGACCTACGAGGTGCCCGAGATGTCCCGCACCGCCCGCGGGAAGTCCGCCATCAACCTGCTCGACCTCGACGACGGCGAGGAGCTGACGGCCGTCGTCTCGACGGACGAGTTCGACGACGACGAGTGCATCACGATGGTCACCCGCCAGGGCTACGTCAAGCGGACCTGCTGTGACCAGTTCGAGAACATCCTCTCGACGGGGATTCGGGCCGCCAAGCTGGCGGACGGCGACGAACTCGTCGACGTAGACGTCACGGACGGCACCGGTGACCTCGTCATCGCCACGGAGCGGGGGATGACCATCCGCTTCGACGAGAGCGAGGTCAGCCAGATGGGGCGGTCCGCCCGCGGCGTCCACGGCATCGAGCTACAGGGCGACGACCGGGTCGCCGCGATGGTCGCGACCACCGACGCGGACGACCGGTCGCTGCTTACGGTCACGGAGCACGGCTACGGCAAGCGGACGCGTCTCTCGGAGTACCGCCCGCAGTCCCGCTACGGGCAGGGGCTCATCGACATCAAGACCGACGAGCGAAACGGACGCGTCTCGACGGCAAAGGCCGTCACCGACGACGACCACCTGGTCATCATGTCCGCACAGGGGCAGATAATGCGTATCCGCGCCGGTGACATCTCGGAGGTCGGCCGCAACACGAAAGGCGTCACGATAATGGAACTGGAAGAGGGCGATGCGGTGGCCAGTGTGACGGTGGTGCCGGCGGCCGTCAGCGACGAGTAGTCACGCGACCCCTCTCTTTCGTTCGTCGACACTCCGACCCGTGTGCCGGTGGCGAGCCGGGACACCGAGCGAGCGGTCCGTCGCTAGAACACCCGTTTTCCGAACGCGCTCGCGGCCAGCTCACACGCCAACTCGGCGGTCCGGTTGTGGTCGTCCAGAATCGGGTTCACCTCGACGAGTTCGAACGACCGAAGCTGGTCGCGGTGCTCGGCGACGGCTTCCATCGCGCTGTGGGCCTCCCGGTAGGAGACGCCGCCTCGGACCGGTGTTCCCACGCCCGGTGCCTCCGCGGGGTCGAGCCAGTCGAGGTCCAGCGAGACGTGGAGGCCGTCGGTCCCGTCCGTGGCGACCGACAGCGCCTCCCGAGCAATCTCCGGAGCACCGCGGGCGTCTATATCCGACATCGTGTACACCGTCACGTCGCTGTCACGGAGCAGGTCCCGCTCTCCGTCGTCGATATCCCGGGCACCGACGAGTGCCACGTTCTCGGCGCTGACCGCCGGCGTGTGCGCCCAGGCGCTCCCACCGAACGAGGCCGTTCCGAGGATAGCCGCAAGCGCCATCCCGTGGATATTGCCGGTCGGCGTCGTCTCGGGCGTGTTGAAATCGCCGTGGGCGTCGAACCAGACGATCCCGAGCGACTCGTCGTCGCTGGCCGCCCCCGCTACCGTACCCATGGCGATGGAGTGGTCACCGCCCAGAACCAGCGGCGTTTCACCGTCGGTGACCGCCGAGCTGACGACGGTCGAAACGTCGGCACAGACCGCTCTGGTCTCCCGGTGGAACTTCGCCCGTCCACTGTCGAGCTGTGTCGCGTCGGGGTCGCGCTCCTCGGGTCGGGGGACCGAGATATCACCGCCGTCGGCACAGCCGACCCCGAGCGCCGTCAGTTGGTCCGCGAGCCCAGCGTACCGAATCGCTGACGGTCCCATGTCGACGCCGCGCCGGTCAGCACCCAGGTCCATCGGCACGCCGAGAATTCGAGTGTCCACACGCGTATTCTCTCGCCGAGCGGATAAAGTCTACTGGCGAGTGGACGGCTGCTCGTACTGCGAACAGACCAGCCTGACACCTTCCTCGAAGGAAATCCGCGGTTCCCAGCCGGTGGCCTCGCGCATCTTCGAGGCGTCAGCGAGGGTGTCGTGGACGTAGATGTCCTCGGGGATGGGGTTGTCCTCGTAGACCGGTTCCACGTCGGTCCCCAGTGCGTCGTTGAGCGCCTCGACGAGCGTGTTGAAGCTGTACTGCTCGCCCGTACCGAGATTGTAGATGCCGGTCAGTTCGTGGTCGGCCGCCAGTTCGAGGCCCCGCACGACGTCATCGACGTGAGTGAAGTCCCGCGTCTGGGTCCCGTCGCCCCAGATCTCGGGCCGACGGCCGTTGGCGATGTCATCAGCGAACTGCGCGATGAGGTTCGCGTAGTCGCCCTTGTGTTCCTCGGCGCCGTCCTCCATGCCCTGATAGACCGAGAAAAAGCGCATCCCGGCCATCGAGAGGTCGTAGTGGTTGTGGAAGTACTCGGCGTAGCGCTCGCGAGCGAGCTTCGAGGCCTCGTAGCCGGTGTTTACCGTCACCGGCATGTCCTCCGGCGAGGGGTCGGTCCGGTCGCCGTAAATCGAGGATGTCGAGGCGTAGACGACCGTCTCACAGCCGTCCTGTCGTGCCTGCTCGACCACGTTGACGAACCCCTCGACGTTGACGCGAGCCCCCTTGGTCGGGTTCTCCTCGTGCATCGCGTAGGACGACAGCGCGGCCAGATGGAAGACGACGTCTACGTCAGTCGGCAGGTCGTCGTCGAGCACGCTCCCTTCGACATACTCGACCTCCGCGTTCACGTTCTCCGGCGTCCCCAGATAGCCGTCGTCCAGAGCGACGACATCGTTGTCCTCGGCGAGATAGTTCGCCAGGTTGGACCCGATGAACCCGCCACCACCGGTGACCAACACGCGTTCTCCGTTCATACTGCGTCACTCTCGGGTGCCCGGTGAAAATTATGTCGCTATTCTTCGCCCCAGGACGAACTGTCACTGGCTTGCCGGTCGGGACCACCGTCGCTTTTAAGGCCGGCTACGCCGAACGAGATATCATGTCTTCAATCGAGCTGACACCCAGCCAAAAGAACATTCTGCAGGAGCTGGTAAACCTGTACCGAGAGAGCGAAAGCGCCGTCAAAGGCGAGGATATCGCCGAGAAAGTAGACCGCAATCCCGGCACGATACGGAACCAGATGCAGAGCCTGAAAGCCCTCCAGCTGGTCGAAGGCGTTCCCGGACCGAAAGGCGGGTACAAGCCCACGGCGACCGCCTACGACACGCTCCAGATTCAGGAGATGGATCAGGCCGCGGAGGTGCCACTGCGGCACAACGGCGAACTGGTCGAGCACGCAAACGTCGAGGAGATCGACCTGACGAGCGTCCACCACCCCGAGCAGTGCCGGGCCGAGATTCAGCTACAGGGCTCCATTACCGGATTTCACGAGGACGACGACATCACCGTCGGGCCGACACCGCTCTCGAAGCTCCAGATAATCGGCACGCTACAGGGGAAAGACGACACGAGCAACAAGCTCATTCTCAAGATAGACGACATGCGGGCACCGGCCGGCGAGCCCGAACACTAGTCTCTCTCCGGGGCCGCGAGCCTACCACTCTTATCTCCCACGATTTATCACTTCGACAACAGCGATTCCGTAGCCTTTGTATCATCCCCGTTCGGAATCGAAGGTATGACCGACAAGGTCGTCGTACTCGGCGCTGGATATGCCGGTGCAGGCGCCATCAAGAGCCTCGAAGACGAACTGAACGGTGACGCCGACATCACCTGGATCTCCGATACAGACTATCACCTCGTCCTCCACGAGTCCCACCGCTGTATCCGGGACCCGTCCGTCCAGGACAACATCACGATTCCCGTCCACGAGATCAAACAACCGACGACCGAGTTCATCCAGGACACCGTCACCGGCATCGACACCGACGACCGCGTCGTCGAACTCGCCGACCGGGACGGCGTCGACTACGACTACCTGCTCGTCGGTCTGGGCTCTCAGACCGCCTTCTTCGGCATCGACGGCCTGAGCGAGCACGCCCACACGCTCAAGAGCCTCGACGACGCGCTTGGTATCCACGACGCCGTCCAGGAGGCCGCCCGCGAGGCCTCCCAGAGCGACCCCGCGCAGGTCGTCGTCGGCGGCGCCGGCCTCTCCGGCATCCAGGCCTGTGGCGAGATAGCCGAGTTCCGGGACGACCACCGCGCGCCCATCGACATCCACCTGGTCGAGGGCCTCGACGAGATCTTCCCCGGCAACGACTCCGAACTCCAGGGCGCGCTGCGCAAGCGACTGGAGGAGTGCGACGTCAACATCAAATGCGGCGAGTTCATCGGCGAGGTCGATGAGGAAACCGTCTACATCGGCGACGACGAGGAACTCGACTACGACGTGCTCGTCTGGACCGGCGGCATCACCGGCCGCGACTGCGTGCGCGACGTCGACCTCGAGAAAGACGAGCGCAACCACCGCATCCATTCGGAGGGCAACTTCCAGACCACGAACGAGCGCGTCTTCGCCATCGGCGACTGTGCGCTCATCGAGCAGCCCGGCGAGAACCCGGCGCCGCCGACCGCCGAGGCCGCCTGGACGGCCGCCGAGGTCGCCGGCGAGAACATCGCCCGCGCCGTGCGCGGCCAGCCCCTGAAGACCTGGACGCACAAGGACAAGGGCACCGCCATCTCCATCGGCGAGAAGGCCGTCGTCCACGACGTCGTGGGCGTCCCCATCGACACGTTCGGGGGCCTCCCGGCGAAGCTGCTCAAGAAGGCTATCGCCGTCCGCTGGATCAACGACATCACCGGCCCCGGCCGCGCCCTGAAGGCGTGGCCGGATATGTAAGACCACTTTTTGCACTTCACTCGCGCCGCTTCGCGGCGCTCGCTCAGGCAAAAACTTGGGGAAAAATCGCTGCGTGCTCCTTTCGCGCGGCTTCGCCGCGCGGCAGTCCGCGCGCTGCGGGTGAACCGGCGACTTCGTCGCCGGATGCGTTCTGCGAACGACTCCATCTCGCGTTCTTAACGGACAGCCTGCCCTTCCCCGGGTCGTGGCACGGAGGCCACTTCCGGCCCATACCGCTGTTATCGCTCGATGCTCAGCCCGGCGTGCCAGTGGTCGCTGTCGGACTGTTCGACGGCGTCGTCCATCTGCTCGAGATAAGTCACGGCGAGGCTGGCACACTTCGAGGCTTTCGCCTCGCCTTCGGTCCGGAACTCGCCGGTCTCGCGGTTGGCGTAGACGGTACAGACTGCGCCGGCGCGCAGTCCGTAGATAGCGGCGAGCGTGAGGATGCTGGCGGCCTCCATCTCGAAGTTCTTGACGCCGGCTTCCCGGAGTTCGTCGATGTTGGCCTCGCTGTCTCGCGCTTCGAACCCGTCGAAGCCGGGTCGTGACTGGCCGGCGTAGAAACTGTCGGTCGAGCAGGTGACCCCGAGATGGTAGTCATAGCCCAGCTCCTCGGCGGCCGCGACCAGCGCCGAGACGACCCGCGGGTCGGCGCTTGCGGGGTAGTCCTCGCGGACGTACTCCTTGCTGGTGCCTTCCTGTCGCACTGCGCCGGTCGTGATGACGAGGTCGCCGACGCTCGCCTCGGGGACGATGCTGCCACAGGAGCCCACCCGGAGGAGGGTGTCGGCGCCGATGCGGGCCAGTTCCTCGACGGCGATGGCCGCCGACGGCGAGCCGATTCCCGTCGACGTAACCGAGATGGGGGTCCCCTCGTGGGTCCCGGTCGCGGTGCGGTACTCCCGGTGATCCCCCCGGACCTCGTGGTCGTCCCAGTCGGCGACGACGGTCTCGACGCGCCCGGGGTCGCCCGGCAGCAGGACGCTCGGGGCCACGTCATCGGGGCCGACTTCGAGGTGGTACTGCACCTCGTCGTTGGGGTCCTCGCTGTCGCCGGTCATTCCAGATGCTCCCGGGTGATCGTCGCCGGGAGCAGTTCGCCCAGCGTGTACTCGGTACCGTCCTCGCCGTCGGTGCGGACGGGGAAGTCGTCGTCACAGAACTCCGCGAGCGTCTGGCGGCACATCCCACAGGGCGTGACGCCGTCCCGTTTCGTCGAGGTCACTGCGAGCCGCGAGAAAGACCGGTGACCGTCGCTCACCGCTGTGCCGATGGCGACTTCCTCGGCGTGGAGGCTGTTGGAGTAGTTCGCGTTCTCGACGTTACAGCCAGTGTAGACGGTCCCGTCGGCGGTCTCGATGGCGGCGCCGACGGCGTACTCGGAGTAGGGAACGTAAGCAGCGTCGGCCGCGTCGCGGGCCGCGGAAAGCAGGTCGTCCATATCCGGCCCTCGCGCGGCGGGGGCAAATACCCACCGCCGACGGGGCGGGGACCGCCGCCCAATCGCCGGCCTCAGCTCTCGGCAGATTCGACCGCCGACTCGACGACGTCGCGCACCCGCCGGACCAGCCCGTCCACGTCGTCGCTTTCGGCGTAGATGCGGACGTACGGCTCGGTGCCGCTGGGCCGGACGAGGGTCCAGGCCTCGTCGGGGAATGTAAGGCGGACGCCGTGGTCGGTGTCGACCTCCGTCTCGGGGAACGCGTCCGGCAGGTCGCTCTCCAGCGCTGTCATTACTGCTGGCTTGTGGCCGTCGGGACAGTCGACGCTCACCTTCCGGTAGGGCCGTTCCGTGATAGCGGCGCGGCGCTTGGCGAGCCCCCGCTCCGCGACCAGCCGCGTGATAATGGCCGCGCTCGCGACGCCGTCAATCCACCCGCCAAAGACCGGGTGGATGTGCTTCCACGGCTCGGCGGCGAAGACGACCTCGGTGTCGCTCATAGCGTCCCGTCGCACGCGGGCGATGCCCTCGTGGAGCGCGCCCAGCCGGACCCGCTCGACGCGGCCACCGGCGGCCTCGACCCGCTCGTCGATGCGCCCGGAGGCGTTGGGCGTCGTCACCACGACGGGGTCCTCGACGGCTGCGGCGTCGGTGTACTCCTCGGCCAACATCGCCACGACGGTGTCCTCGTGGACGATTTCGCCGTCCCCGTCGATGACGACGATGCGGTCGGCGTCGCCGTCGTGTGCGATCCCCAGGTCGGCGGTCGAGTCATCGACGAACCGGCTGAACGACCCCAGCGTCTCGGGCGTTGGCTTGCTCTCGCGGGCCGGGAAGTGGCCGTCGACGTTTGCCTCCGTCGAGACCACGTCGGCGCCGAGTTCACGCAGGACCTGCGGCGTCGCCACGCCGGCCATCCCGTTGCCACAGTCGACCGCGACCGTGAGCCGGCCGGGGTCTGCCCCGAACTCCCGGGCGTAGTCGACGACGGCGCTGCGGTACGCCGACAGCACGTCCTCGGCTATCGTATCGCCCCACACCGCCCACGGCGCGGGCTCGACGCCGTCGGCGACCCTGCGCTCGATTGTGGCCTCCGCCTCGTCGTCGTACTCCTGGCCGTCGACGAACAGCTTCAGGCCGTTGTCGGTCGGGGGGTTGTGGCTCGCGGTCACCATCACGCCCCGCCGGCCCCGTGAGGCGTACGCCAGCGCGGGTGTCGGGACCTGCCCGATGCGGCTCACCTCCACACCGGCGCTTTCCAGCCCCGAGGACACGGCGTCGGCGAGTGCCGGCGACGTGACCCGCCCGTCGTGGCCGACGGCGAACTCCCCGCCGTCCTGCCCGGCCGCGCGTCCGACCGACAGCGCCAGTTCGGGCGTGACCCGCTCGTCGACCCCGCCGCGGATTCCTGCCGTCCCGAACAGTTCCATACCGGTACTGTGGTAGCTCGCGGTTTACCACTTTTTACTTTGCTAGGAGACGGCGGGGCCGTCTCTGCATGACGAGAGAGCGCAACGCGCTCTCTCGAACCACGTCGGGTTTCCTCGGTCGTTCGAAAATCGCAACGCGATTTTCGCAGCCCATCAGAAGCGCGCCGCGCTTCTGAGGACGCCTACGGCGGCCTGCGGGAACCGCTCTCTGCTCACGGGCGTTACACGCCCGTTCGCATGGTCAGCGGGACCGAAGGTCCCGCTCGACTCGCAAAAACGTGGTGAAAAACCACCGGAAGGCCCGACCTGCGGTCGCGCTTCCGGCGAAACCGCGCCTCGCGTCTCTCGGCGCGGTATGCTTGCGACACAGAACTCGGCGCGCACCTTCGCGGCGACGGCCGCGAACTACGCGCGAGGGATGAGTAGCGCAGGCGAGTCCCACGAGCCGAGCAGCGCAGTCGGCTGGGGAGGCTGTGGCTGCAATGTTGAGCATACGGCGCGAGCGAACGCGAGCGCCGTTTTACCGGACTCGAACGCAGTGAGAGTCCGGCCTTTTAACGTAGATTTTTGCAAAGGGGGTTCCCACAGGTCGCCGAAGGCGACCGGGGAAACCCCCAGCAGTAAAAAGTGGGTTTAGAGCAGTTCGTCGAAGTCGTAGCCGTTGATGTCCACGCCGTCGCTGGTCACGTCGGCCAGATAGATGCCGTTGCCCGAACCGGTGTCGCGCTCGGCGGCGGCCTTGATAGAGGCGGCGGCGACTTCTTTCGCTTCCTCGTTGGTCATGTCGTCCTCGTAGCGGTCCTCTAAGGTCCCGTAGGCGACGGTCAGCCCGGAGCCCGTAACGGTGTAGTCGTCCTGCATGACGCCGCCGGCGGGGTCGATGGAGTAGACGTGATGGCCGTCGTCGTCGACGCCCCCGAGGATGGGGTTGATGGCGAAGAAGGGACCGCCCCGGGCGAAGTTCCCGGCGAGCGTCGAGAGAGCCTGCATGCTCATGTCCTCGCCGCGGCGGGCCTCGTAGAGGTTGACCTCGGCCCGCAGCGTGCGGATGAACGACTGGGCGCCGCCGACGCTACCGACCAGCGTCAGCGCCGCCGTCGGGTGTATCTGTTCGACCTTCTGGACGTTCTTGTTGGAGACAAAGCGGCCACCGAGCGAGGCCCGCATGTCGGTGGCGATGACGACGCCCTCGCTGGTGGTGATGCCGATGGTCGTCGTCCCGGTCTTGTTGACTTTCTCCGCGTCCCCGCCCGAGCGGTCCGGTAGCGAGCCGACCTCGGGCTCGTAGGGGTCCGTCTGGAACCGGTCGGCTGTCGGCGGCTGGGAGAGCGGTGAGTTCGGGTCGGTCATTACCGCCCGATAGCAGTCGGGCGCTGATAAAACTGTGGTGACGAGGCTGCTTACTCCTGTGCCTGTTCGTAGGCTCGGTTGAGTCCGTCGACGGCGCGGTCGATGGGGAGCCGGAGGCCGAGCCGCTCGGTGACCATCGCCACGGGGAGCAGGACGATGCCGGCGAGCAGGGTGAGCTGGTACAGTGCGAATATCGTCGCGGTTTGCAGTCGGGCAGCCATGTTCGCTTCACTCTTCGGTGGGCCAAACCAGTATATATACCTTGGGGCCGGGACTGCCGTATGTCGGAACGTTCGTGATGAACTGGGGCGCCGCCGTGTTGCGGTTTAGTCTGAGGTGTCACTATGTCAATAAGAAGGCAGCTTCTCCGGGGAAGTCGCGTAACTCGGCGGCAAGGTTGGTCCCTGTTTCCCATAAGTTATAGCGATAGTAGCGGTGACGTGCGCGGCGGCCGCGAACCGCAACTAACGAGTAGCCAGCCCTCGATGCTCGATACATGAACTATCTCGTGGCGATGGAAGCCGCCTGGTTGGTCCGTGACGTAGAAGATATCGACGACGCCATCGGCGTCGCCGTCAGCGAGGCCGGCAAGCGCCTCAACGAGGCCGATATGGACTACGTCGAGGTGGAGGTCGGCGCGACGGGCTGTCCGGCCTGTGGCGAGCCGTTCGACTCGGCCTTTATCGCCGCAGACACCGCTCTCGTCGGTCTCGTCCTGGAGATGGACGTGTTCAACGCCGAGTCCGTTGAGCACGCCCAGCGCATCGCCAAAAGCGAAATCGGCGGTGCCCTGCGGGACGTCCCCCTGAAAGTCATCGAAGTGTTCGAGACCGAAGAAGACGAGGACGCCGAAGCCGAAGCCTGATACGGGCCGTTGTGGGGGATAGCCGGCCGGGGATGGTCCCGACCGTGGGTTTTTTAATTACCCCGAGTTATGGCGAACTATGGACTTGCCGACGCCCGAGGACCTGCGGGAGCGGCGAAACGAGCTGGACCTGACCCAGAGCGAACTGGCCGAACACGCCGACGTCTCACAGCCGCTTATCGCACGCATCGAGGGCGGTGACGTGGACCCGCGGCTCTCGACGCTGCGGCGCATCGTCAACGCCTTAGACGAGGCCGAGGGCGGGATCATCCGCGCTCGCGACGTGATGAACTCGCCCGTCGTGAGCGTCGAGCCCGACGACTCGGTCCACCAGAGCAAGGAGCTGATGGACGAGAAGGGGTACTCGCAGGTCCCGGTCATCCGCGACGGCTCGCCCCAGGGGCTCATCGGCAACTCCGCCATCCGCCAGCGCCCGGAGGAAAACGTCGGCGAACTCCCCGTGGCCGAGGTCATGCACGAATCCATCGCCACCGTCGAACCCGACGCGACCATCGACGAGGTGGACGCGTACCTCAACCACAACGCCGCGGTGATGGTCGTCGAGGGCGGCCGGACCGTCGGTGTCATCACCGAGGCCGACATCGCTCGTACGGTTAGCTGACCGGTCATACGGGTCGTTGGCGAACCGCGCCAGGACACAGTGAACGCCAGCAGCCGTGGCTCCGCTTCAATCTCCGTTTTCCACCCTTCAGGCGGCGCCTACTGGGATCAACGATAGCGCTGGTATATATAACCGGAATGAGAATATGTGACTGAAGACCATGGCAGAGTCAATCAACACCCATCTGGAAGCGGCACTGCAAGAGACGACCGACAAACACGCCAGGTACCACATCAGGCAGGCACTTCAGCTGCTGGTCGTTGAACAGGAATCGCAAAGCGACCGCCTCTCCGTCTGAATCGTCGCTGCCCCGTTTGTACGCTCAGTCCCGTAGCTCCAGCCCACGAATCGAGACCGCTTCTTTGCCCGCCGCGACGTGACCGATAACCCGTGCGTCCTCGCTCGCCTCGACAACGGTTTCGGCGTCGTCTTCGGGCAACGCAGCCACGAACCCGGTCCCCATGTTGAAGGTCCGATGCATCTCCTCGTCGCCGACGTTCCCCTCCTCCTGGACGAACTCGAAGACGGGCTGGGGGTCGAAGGCGTCCGTAATCTCGTAGCGGAACGCCCCCATCCGCGTGAGGTTCGTCCACCCGCCGCCGGTGACGTGGGCGGCAGCGTGGGTCTCGGCCTCGCGGAGGGGCGCCAGCACCTCGCTGTAGATGCGCGTCGGCGTCAGGAGTTCCTCGGCGATGGACCGCTCCGGCGCGGGCGGGAACGGATCGGTGTACTCGTGGTTCCGGGTGACGGCTTCCCGTGCCAGCGTCAGCCCGTTGGAGTGGATGCCCGAGGAGGGCCAGCCGACGATGGCGTCGCCGGCCTCGGCCTCGCCGGGGAAGACGGCGTCTTTCGGCGCCAGGCCGGCGCAGGTCCCGGCGATATCGAGGCCCTTGATTACGTCGGGCATCACCGCCGTCTCGCCGCCGACCAGGGCGACACCGGCGCGCTCGGCCCCCTCCTGAAGCCCGGCGCCGATGGCCTCGCTCGTCGCCTCGTCCGGGGTCTCGACGGCGAGGTAGTCGACGAACGCGACGGGTTCGACGCCCGTCGCGAGCAGGTCGTTGACGTTCATCGCCATGCAGTCGATGCCGATGGTAGAGTAGTCGTCGATGGCTTCCGCCACCAGGAGTTTGGTGCCGACGCCGTCGGTAGCCAGCGCCAGATACTGGTCGCCGATATCCACGAGGCCGGCGTAGTCGCCCTCAAACTCGCCGGCCGCGCCGATGAGTGCCTTCGTCGCCGCTTCGCTCGCGTCGATGTCGACGCCGGTCTCGGCGTAGGTCAGCCCCTCCGCCTCGTCTTCGTCGGGAGTCGCGTCGTCCTCGGTCATACCGAAACCGGTGCGTGGGGCGGGCAAAAGAGCATCGTTCCGTCAGAGGACAAACAGCGCGCCGACCGCCAGCAGGAGCGACGGGACCGCGACGACGGCCCAGACGAGCGTGCTCCAAGCGCGAATCTTTCGGCCGTCAAGCGGGCCGAAAGGGAGCATGTTGAACCCCGCCAGCAGGAGGTTTATCTGCAGGCCGCGGCTGGCGACTTCGGCGAGGAAGCCGCTCGTTCCGGCGGACAGAACGGCCAAATACGGTACCAGGAAGACGACAGCGAGCAGGAGGTTCGTCACCGGCCCCGCGAGCGCGATGAGGCCGTTCTGCTTTGCGGTGATGCGGCCCCGATGGACGACTGCGCCGGGGGCGGCAAAGAGGAAGCCAACGAGCGCCCCGACGACGGCGAAACCGAGCATCCGGTAGTCCGCCCGGAAGGCCGCGGCCTGGCCGAACCGCACCGCAACCACTTTGTGAGCGATCTCGTGCAACAGAAAGCCCACGCCGACGGTCAGCAGGCTAACCAGGAGTGTCCCGGCGACGACACCGGGGCGCAGCGCGGTCAGCTGGCCGCCCAGATCGAGCGCGGCGACGATCTCCCGCTCCAGCAGGAGGGTAAAGGCGACGCCCAGTGCGAGCCAGGCGACGGCGAGGTCCCGAATCTCCCGCTGGCTGAACTCAAGGTGCATTACAGCCCCCCGACGAGTATCTGGTACCCCTGTTCGATACCGGCCCAGAGCAGGCGCGTCACGCCGTCGATACCGCCGATGTCGGCCGCGATGTAGGGCAACAGGAGCGGAAAGACGACGTAGGAAGCCACGGCGCTACCGACGTTGGCCAGCGCGACGATGAGGATGAGCCGGAAGAGTGGGACGGCTCGCATCCGCGCCATCAGGTCGGCGATTGGGGCCTCCTCGTCGCTCAGTATCTCGTTGAGGTCGGCGATGTCGCCGACGTTGACGGAGATGTAGCGCAACTCGACGTAGCCGGCGAACCAGCCCGCCGCGAGCAAGGGAAAGAGGCTCGTAAGCCAGCCAAAGAGGCCGGCGGCGGCGGCGCTGGACCAGTGTGCCCCCGCCACCTTCGCCAGCCCGCCCGCACAGACGGCGTTGACGACGACGAGCGCGACGAACAGCTTGAGCAAGACGGCCTGGCTCGCGCCGCCCAGCACGAGCAGGCCGAAAAAGACCAGGAAGGCCAGCCCGACGGCGTAGCCCACGAGCTTGTACAGCGAGAACCGACCGCCGCTCTCGGTGCCGACCAGCGACGACATCGGCGGGAGTTCCTCGGGGTGGTCGAGATAGCGCTCGATGCCCTCGCGGTGGCCCGCGCCGACGATGGCCACGACGTGGTAGCCCGCCTCGCGGAGTTCGACCAGCCGGTGGGCGATGAAAGCGTCGCGCTCGTCGATGAGCGCCTCCGCCCCGCCGGGGGAGAACTGCCGGAACTCCTCCATCATCGCGCTCACCACGTCGGTGTCGGTCATCTGTTCGATGTCGAACGCCTCGACGTCCTCGGTGTCGCCGCCAAGGCGGCCGAGCGCGAGTGCGACCGGTAGCCCGACGACGAGGCTCACCGCGACGACGACGAGAAGCGTGTCCAGCAGGCCGACCAGGCCGCCGGGTATCGCGCCCCCGAGCGCGCCGGCGGGAAGCAACAGACTGTCGGTGAACGCGCCGGCGACGACGGCGATGGCGCCGCCGAAGACGGCCCCGACGGTGAGTCCGACGGTCAGTGGCGGCCCCATCTCCGCGAGCAGGCTCCCGAGCAACGTCAGCTTCTCGCGGGCGGTCAGCCGGGCCCAGAACCGCTGGACCGTGGTCTGGATGTCCCGGTCGACCAGCGCCAGACCCAGGCCGAGTTCCTCCGCGGTGTCGATGGCGGCTTTCATGTCGGCGCCGGGCTCGACGTCGAACCGGTCGCCCAGCCGGGCCTGGATATACGACAGCATCCAGTAGGCCAGGAACTGAAAGACCGTGTTCCCCCGGAGGAGGTCGCTCGCGTTCAGGTCGTCGGGTGCCTCCCCCTGCATCTGTCGGTATCTCCCTTCATCGAGCTCGACGGCCACGATATCGGGCCGCCGTTCCTCGAGTGTCGATTCCACTTCCTCGACGCTCTGCTCGGAGACGTGGGCGGTCCCCACGACTTCGACGGACCCGTCCCCTCTCGGTTCGGGAAACTCCTCGTCCGCCGACGCCGTGTGTTCGGTCATCACGCCCGGCTACACAGCGGCTTCCTTTACCATTGTCGGGTCGGCCGACGGCGTTTGCCCGCTCAAGAGTGACAATCTGAGAAGAAGTGGTTACACATCGCGTCTCGTTGCTCGATAATAACTACTAAATTACAGGTCGGTGAGGTGGTAACCGCAAGACGACGGTAACTAACCTAATAGTAAGTATCTTACCAATATTTTAGCAACTATGATATGTGTGGACACCAACTGAAAACACGAGACACATGCACGACCTGACTGGGTTCCAGCGTGACCTGTTGTACGTAATCGCCGGACTGGACGAGCCCCATGGCCTCGCTATCAAGGACGAACTGGAGGGGTACTACGAGAGCGAGGTCAACCACGGCCGGCTCTATCCCAACCTCGACACGCTGGTCGAGAAGGGACTGGTAGAGAAAGGGCAACGTGACCGGCGGACCAACTTCTATACGCTGACACGCCGGGGCCAGCGGGAACTCGACGCGCGACAGGACTGGGAATCACAGTACGTCGCGGCCTGAGGCGCGGGTACCGCCGTCCCGCAGCGAGGGCGATGACGTTTATCCTTCTCGCCGCCGAAAGGGACGTATGGCACTTGACGTTGCTGTCCCCGACCGGCCGACCCTGTCTTCCGCAGTCGAGACAGCGGAGTACGACGACGTGGACGTACAGGGCGACGAATACCGACGCGATGAACTCTCCGAGGCCCTCGCTGACGGCGCCTGGGACGACGCTTTCACCCGGTGGGCCGCCGACACCGGCATCGACGAGGACACGTGGGCCATCGTCACCGACCTCGACCTTGTCGCGGAGTTTGACTTCTTCTGGGACTCCTTTGCGGGGCGGGTCGGCTATCACGCCCCCGGCCTGCCGGAGAACTGGCGCGAGCGGGAGATCCACCCCGATATCGAGTCCTGGGAGACAGTCTCTTCGATAAACGCCGGGCTGACCGAACTCGGCCAGGTCGTTTGTGACGTGTTGGCCGACGACTACCTCGACTGGGAGGCCCAGGAGGTCGACGCCGGCGACCTTCCTGACTTCTAGGGCGTCCCCGAGCGACGAACGCCTCGGCTCCGCCGCTCGTCGGACGGTGAATCAGGTATGCCAGACACGCCGGAACGCGACCGACCAGTGTGGAACCGGCTCCCGCTACGCTATGTGGAATAAGACCCCGCCCGGACCGGCACGCTGATAATCGTTGACGGGCTGTTCCCAAATATGCCAGCAATTACCTCACCACGCGAACGGGAGTGCGAGCGGTGCGGGCGACGCGACCTGTGGGACGACGACCACAGCACCTGGCGAATCGCGGTCGTGGACGGCGAGAAACAGTCCGGAAACCCCCACTGCCTCCACGAGTGGGACATCAACGGGACGTTCAACCCGGTCGATTTCTGACTGGGGTTTTTCGAGTCGCGCTTTCGGGAGACTGAAGTTACAGCAAAAAACGCCCTTCAGTGCCTACGGTTCGGCCGCCGGTCGCGCGACGGTGTTCGGCGTCGCCGTCTCGCCGCCGTCAGTTGTCGACGTGTCACCGCTTGCGGACCCGTCGGTGGTTCCATCAGACGTTTCGTTTGTACTGGTGTCGGTTGTCGTCTCGGTCGTCTGGTCGTTGTCGGGGGCGGACAGGTTCACCGTCGTCGCCGAGCCGTCCTCGCCGACGACCTGCCCCTCCGTGACCTCGGCCGTTCCGTTGAGCGGTATCGACGCCTGCGGGTTGACCGGGACGCTGAACTCGTAGGCCCCTTGGGCTCGAACGCTCACGTTCGTGTACCCTTCTTCGGTGCCCCAGTCGTCGTACCCGGTCGTCGAGTACGGGACAGTCATCTCGAACTGGCCGTCGGACCCAACGTCGACACGCTGGGTGTAGGTGAACGTCTCGTTGGTGACGTTGTTTCGCATCGGGACGCTCGCTTCGACGGTGGTGTTTGCCGGGGCGGTCCCCTCGATAGTCCCGCCGGGGACCCGCTCGAACAGCTTTGTCCAGGCCGGGTTGGTGTGGTCCATCGTCCCGGCGGCCGCGTCCGACATACAGTAGGTCTGGTTGCCGACTGGCATCGATGTCTGGTTGGCCGCACAGTCCCCGGTCGTAGAGCGCTGGCTCGGGAGCTGACCGAACCCGGACTCGATGAGCTGGAACTGGTTGTGCGCGCCGGAGCTGTACGCGCTCGTCTCGCTGGAGCCGACAAAGCGGTAGTGTTCCAGCGCCGGGACCCGCTCGCCGGGCTGGGCGCCGAAGCCGCCTATCTGTGCGGTCCCGTCCGACTCGGTGAAGTTTCGGGCCGCTTCCATCGTCCTGAACCGCTTCACCGCGGGCGAGCCGTCCTCCGGCGAGGCCCGGATGTTCTGACCGTTGCGCGTGGTCGCCTGATCCCAGTCGACGACGTAGACGAACGGCTGGGACGCCGACTGGGGTTCCTTGGCGCTGCCGTGGTACTCGTAGAGCCGGACGACCATGCTATCGTAGTAGTCTTGGGTCCGGTAGTTCATGTACTGCTGTGGGTTCTGTCGGTTCCGAATCGTCCCGTAGTAGTCGCTCTCCGAGACGTTCGAGACGTCGTAGAACCGGGGCGGGGCGAAGAACTTCCCGCCGCCCTGGCCGTAGGTGTTGGCCATCTTCCAGTCGACAGCCACGTACCTGGTTTCGGCCGGAGTTTCGTCGTCTTCGTCCACCGTTTCAAGGACACCGTTGGCCTGTGTCTCGTTAGGCGCGAGCAGGAAGTTTGCTGCCGCGTCCGATCCCTGCTGGAACGGGTTCGCGTTCGGTATCCGCTCACCTTGAACCGTGATGATGTGGCCGTAGTCCCACCACGACATCACGCCATATGCCCCTTCGGGGTAGTCGTAATCCTCCTGGTCGGCGTAGGTACCGTAGTACTCCAGCGTCCCGTTACCGCCAGTTCCGTAGACTCCTTCCTCGGGTGAGTTCTCGTCCAGCCATTCCATGCCCTCGGTCCAGGCGGCCGGTTCTTCGCCGGGGCCCGCGCCCCCGCCCACGGCCAGTGCCGTCGGTGAGACCAGCACGAGCGTCCCGAACAGAACTAGCACGACCGAGACGATAGTAATGACCTCGTAGGCCTCGACGCCGTCCTCGAAGGAGAAGTCGGTCCACCGGACCACGTAGTCGACGGCGACCGCGGAGAGTGCGGCTACCGGGAAGACGAGATAGACGCCGAATCGGATTTGGGTGAACGAAGCGGCCAGGATGAACGCGAACCAGACGACCATCAGGAACTGCTCCGCGCTCGCCTCGCTGTCGGCAAGTTGGTTGAACAGGACGAAACCGGCGCCGATGATTGCGGCAAACAGCGCGAGCCCGTGGTACTGGTAGAGGCGGCTCGGATCTTGAAGCGGCGTCGCCTCACCGACGGAAGTGGTCGTGGCACCTGGGTTCTGCGTGAAGCCGACGACTCGAAGCACTTGGTCGACGAAGTAACTGAACAGGTCCGGTGTCAGCACCGCGGACAGTACTGCGAGTATCGCCAGAGTACCACCGACAACGACGGGATAGAGGTTCCGGTCGTAGTCGTTGGCTTCCACGTAGCGGGCGAGCCAGGCCATGAAGACACAGCCGCCGGCGATAACGGCCGCAAGCAGCACCTGCAGCAGCGTGTGGTCCGTTGCGGAGATGGTCAGCCGCCTGATGACGGCAAGTTGTAGCACAGCTACCGTAGTCATCATCACGGCCCCGGAGATCGCCACGTGTTCCGGGCTCTTGCCTCGGACGAATTCGAGGGTAAGCCAGAGCAGGAAGAAGACGCCGAGAATGCCGAGCAGGAGGACGGCCGGGGGCCACGTCCAGAGGTACAGCGAGATGGCGAGCCCGGCCAGGACGGCGTAGCCGACGCTGGCTCTGAGCGCCGGTACGTCGCGGTCGAGGAACTGCTCGTAGATCGGCTTGTCGCGTTCGGCGACGGAGACGGCGACCATCACGGCCAGGACGGAGGTCACCTGCAGTAATCCTTCGGCGACCTGGTGGTCGTACACCCCGGCGACGCTCCGCTGGAGGAAGAGTCCGGCCGACAGCGCCAGTATTCCAGCCGCGGTCACGCCGCCGATACGACCGGCGAGCCGTCGGCCGACGTAATAGGTCGGAATCGCGGCGACGGCGCCCATCACGGCCGGGGCAAAGAGCGCGACCATCGCGACGGTGTGGGCGCTGGGATCGCCCAGCCCGATGACGATCGATATCGTCCCGAATACCTGGTCCATCAGCGTCCCGAACTGGCCCGAACGGTTTCCATAGGGGAAGCGGGTCCACGGGTCGAACGGCATCGTCGCCGGCCAGTTCTCGACGACGAACATCGTCGACCGGTAGTGATACCACGGGTCGGTCCCGCTGAAAATAACTTCGCCGTCGACGATGAAGTTCGTGTAGTTCCGGGCCCGATTCCACAGCATGAACCCAAACACGAGGAGGAGGGCTGGCACGTGGTACCATGATTTGACCCTGTCCAGCGCGGACTCAGGTTCGGGGGTATCGGTAGACGTGCCCCGTGAGTGACTCATTAGTCAGAGACACTGCCAAGGCCCGCATAAGCCTTTTGACCTCGGGTCGATGAGCGGCCCGACACGGGATGGAAACGCCTAACAGCGACGGTGATGCATTCCACGCCAATGCGCGTCTCGGTCGTCCTCTGTACGCACACGCTGGAGCGGTACGATGACTGCATGGAGGCCGCTGAGAGCGTTCTCGGACAGTCCCACCGAGACGTGGAGCTGGTACTTGTCTCGGACGGGAACGACGACGTCTACGAGCAGTTCGAGGACGACTTCGGCGACCGCGACGACGTGGTGACACACTGCAACGACGAGAACATCGGCCTGCTGGAGAGCCGGAACAACGGCGCTGAGCGGGCGACCGGGGACGTGGTCGCTTTTCTCGACGACGATGCCGTCGCCGCCGAGGACTGGGCCGAGCGACTGGTCGCCGCCTACGAGGCAGACGGGGACCGGCAGGCGGTCGGCGGACGGATGGTCCCGGCCTGGGTCGCCGGCAAGCCCCGGTTTCTCCCCGAGGAGTTCTACTGGCTCGTCGGCGTCACCAACCGCGGGTTCGGACCGGACGGCGACCCCGACGAGGCCGGCGAAGTCCGCAACACCTTCGGCTCGAACATCTCCTTTCGCCGGGACGTGTTTCTCGACCTCGGAGGGTTCGAGGACGACATCGGCGGGCGACAGGGCGAAAAGAACCTCCAGGGTGGCGAGACGGAGCTGTGTGCCCGCCTCCGGAGCGAGTACGACACGGGCGTCTACTACGTCCCCGACGCGCTGGTCGCTCACAAGGTGTTCGACTACCGGACCGACCCCGGCTGGCTCGTCGACCGCGCGTTCTGGCAGGGGTACTCGAAACGCGGGATGGAGGTGTTTGTACCGGAATCGACCGGCGAGGAGTCGGACTTCCTCGGTGACCTCCTGTTTCGGTTCCTCCCGTCACGCCTCCGCGGATTCGCCGAATCCCCGTCTCTCGGCGCAGTCCTGCAGCTGGTCTTCCTATTTCTTCTCACCGGCAGTGTCGGCGTGGGATATCTCTACGGAATGTACGTCTGGCGGTAGCCACCGCTTCCTGAATGCGATCGATTCTGTAACAGTGATTTAATTCAGCACTGAGTCTAGGACTTCGGTCGCCTCGCTGATAGTCAGGACGCCGGAGACGTGGGTCCCGAGTGCGTAGACTCCTAGCCCAACGAGCGGGAGGACACTCAGGTCAACAAACCACGGACCGTACGGTTCCAGTGCGAGCAACAACAGGGTCGTACCGAGCCCGAGAGTGAGAACCCGAACTGCCGGGAACCCGGTGAGCGGCCTGAGACCGACATTGCGTGCGGCTAAAATGTGGGTTACCGCCATGAGCCCGTATGCCGTCGAGGTGCCGATAGCCGCGCCGACGATGCCAACACGCGGTATCAACAGCACGTTCAGGACCACGTTGACGACCACTGACACCCCCGTTGCGAGCAGTAACTGGCGCAAGTGCCCCCCTGCCTGTAACACCGGCCAGATAACCCGTGCGACAGCAAAGCCCAGCACGCCCGGAAGAAGTACCTGTAGTGGCCGGACGCTTGCCTCGTACGGCGCGCCGAAGTACACGGTGAGGAACTGTTCGCCTAGGACGAACACGCCGGCGACGAGCAAAACTGTGAGAACGATGACGTACCGGAGAAGGCGTGACAGCAGCGACGTAAGGCGGTCTATCTTCTTGTCTTCCCAGAGCTCCGCTGTCGACTGGATCATCACCATCTCCATCGCCACTGAGACAACCCACATGAACTCCGAAACCTGTAGCGCCGCCCGGTAGTGCCCAGTTTTCGTCGCATCCCAGAAGTGGCTGACGAGCAGGACATCGATCTTGTACATACTCGTCAACAGGAGTGTAAGCGCCATCGACTGAACCCCGAACCGAACCAAGGGTCGCGTGTACGTTTTCAGAGCTAAACTGCGTACGGACGGGAGTACACCGGCCTCACGGAACGCTAGTGCCGTCGAGAGGATACCAGTGAGCAGAAACCCTGTCGCGAATCCGGCAAACACGCCCGGCACGCCGTATCCGGCACTGGCTAACGAGAGCCCAACGACAGCGAGGATGACAGACCGGGCAGGGACGAGCGGTTCGGCGAGCTCCTCCCGTTTGTACGCGTGGAGCACGCCGCGACCAAAGTAGTACAGTTGCTCGCCGACGACTGCACCGAGCATCAGGTACAGCGCCGATTGGAGTGTTCCGTCGGTAAACCAGGTAATGAGTCCGACCAGCGCCGGAATACCGACGAGCAGGGTCGCGGCGTGAAGCGCGAACGATGTGGTAACGAGGCTGGTTCGGTCGTCGCCGGTCTCCCTCGACGCGTACGTCTTGGTCGCCTCGAACAGCCCGAGGTTCAGTATTTTCCGACTCGGGAGGAAAATCGCCATCACCAGCGCGTAGGTCCCGAACCCGTCCTGGCCAACGGTACGGACCAGTAACGGGATGAAAACGGCGAACGTCAGAAGCCGACCGAGATCCCCTGTAAAGACCGAAATGTATCCCTTTAGAAGGCTACCGTCATCGGCCATCACTCGACGTAACCGAGGTCACGCATCTGTTGTTTGAGGTCTTCATCCACGTCATTGCGCTCGACGTCGACCGTTTCACCGTTCCGGACCATCGACACGTCCGCGTCGCGGCTTACAATCTTCGTCTCGAAGTCCTGCCACGCGACGGTCGTCGTTCCGTGCCACGGCGCGATCGTGAGTGTCTGGTCGCGTGGCGTCTCACGGACGTCTTTCCCGTGCCACTCGGAGGGGATCTCACCGCCGACTTCACCCAGTAGCGACGGCGCGATGTCGAGGACGCTGAGGGGCTCACACAGCGAGAGGTCATTCGTCGCCACGGGCACGGTGGTCAGCGTGTCGACCACTCGCCGCCGCTGTGGCTGGTGGAAGTACTGGCCGTCCTCGCCGAACTCGTCACCGTGGTCCGAACTGAACACGACGAGGGGGTCCGACGAGTCGACGGAGTCGACAAGGCGCTCTATCTCGGCATCCGCCCGGGAGAGGGTCTGGCGGTACTTCTGCGTAATCGTTTCCTTCTCGTCCGCACTGAGTTTTTCAGGGGCAAACAGCGCCTTTCGGTCGATCTCTTTCGGCACGGCGTCGTCGCCGAGGCCGTACGGGCGATGCGTCCCCATCATGTGGAGCCACATAAACCGTGGCCCCGACTCGTCGTTGAACGCCGCGATCGCGTTGTCGATGAGTTCGTTGTCGGGAAGCCGGTTCGAGAGCTTCGCGTGGGGCGGCCGGAAGCGATGGTAGACCTTCCGGATGAGGTCGAACTGTGACGCGAACTGCCGAAGAGGGTTGCCGCGGTTGCCCGCTTCGGAGTAGTTGTTATACACGTAGAACCCAGCATCAAATCCGAACCGTGGGTCAGTGTGGGGAGACGAGGAGAGGCCGATGGTCGTGTATCCCGCCTGCGAGAACGCTTCGGCGACTGTCGGAGACATCGCACGGGACTCGATAGCCCCCTGGTACGACGCAGTGAGAATACTGGCGAGGCTGGGCCGCGTGTAGTGAGCCCCAGTCACGCCCTGGTGCTGAGAGAACGTAGAAACGAACTCCATGGCGTCCACGAAATCGTAGCGGACAGAGTCTGCGGTAACGAATATAATATCTCTCATTGCTATCAGCACCGATTGAGAACCACTTGAGTCCTGCGATCAGTCCACGTAACCGAGATCTTTCAGCATCTCCTGGGTGTCGGCATCGACGTCTTGGTCGCTGACCTCGCTCCCGGCGCTATCCCATTCCTGTAGCTTCTCGCGGAGGTCGTCGTACGGCGTTCCGTCGGTCGCTCCAGTGGCGACGAGGTCGCTCTCTTCGTCGGGGTCAGCGGACAGGTCGTACAGTTCGTGGTCGGATCCTTCACGAATGAGTTTCCACACCGGCGTGCGGAGGCCGATCGACTCCGTAAACTCCGGGTAGGCCGTCAGGAACGCGTCGCGGTCTCCCGGCGGCGTGCCGTCGTCGTTCGCGCGGATGCTCCGCCCCTCGAACTTGTCCGGTACTTCGACGTCTAACAGGTCAAGTACTGTCGGTGCGATGTCAATCGTTCGGACCTGATCGGAGACGGTCTCCGGTTCGATGTCCGGGTGATGGAACGCAAGCGGGACGTGGAGTTCCTCGTCGTAGAGCTGGCGGCCATGGCCAGTGTATCCGTGGTCGTCTAGCGCCTCGCCATGGTCAGCGGTGAGGATCACGAGCGTTTCCTCGCGGAGGTTCCGCGCCTCGAGTTCGTCGAGTAACTGTTGTACGTACTCGTCGATGAGCTTCATCGCGGCTGTGTACTCGTCGTGGGCTTCGAGATCGCTGCGGTCGTAGTTCCGCGGCTCGTGCATATCGAAGTAGTGGACCCAGCCGAAGAAGGGGCTGTCAACGCGGTCGAGCTGGTCGACAGCGTTCTGTGTCACGCTCTTGGCCGTTCGACAGTGGAGTCTGATGAGGCCCGTCTGGCGCAGGAGCGACTTCAAATTCCACTGTTCCGTTCCGATGTCTTTCACCGCTCCGAATACCGTGTTGAACGTCTTCGTGTCGTATATTCGACTCAGAATCGGGTACAGCGTGTCGTAGGAGCCGCCGCCGTCACAGTACTCGTCGAACCCGCGTCCGAGTCCCGAGTGTTCGTCACTGAGGTGATCGACACTGACGACGCCGAACGTGTCGTTCCCGGCCTCCTGTATTTCCTCCGATAGGACGGGCACGGATTCGTCAAGCCCCCAGCCGTTCTCCTGCACGCCGTGCGTGTGGGGGTACGAGGCAGTCATGAACGACGTGAGACTCGGATCAGTGGTGTTCGCCACGGTGTACGCCTGATCGAAGTACAGGCCATCCGTTGCGAGTCGTTCGAGCGTCGGGACGATGCCCTCCGATATCCCCCGCTGAAGCACGTCTTCACGGAGACAGTCGATGCTGACGAGCAGTACGTTCTCGATAGTGTGTGAGTCGAAGTCTTGCATTGTCAGTCTTCACCGATAACGGCGTTGACGCGGTACGGTTCCTCGTCCCGGTACTGCTGTTTCACGATCATCTCCGCGAGGAACCCGAACATCACAAGCTGAACCCCGAATATGACGAGGGCGACAGTCAGAATGAGCCGCGGGACGTGTGGTGCCAGCGACTGTCCGAAGGCGTACTTGAGAACTACCATGTGTGATCCGATAAGGCTACCGACGGTCATCAGAACGATCCCGATACCGCCGAAGAAGTGGGACGGCCGAGTGGAAAACCGGTTCCAGAAGACGTGAAACAGAAGGTCGACGAACCCTTTGACCAGCCGTTTCATGCCGTACTTCGTCTCACCAGCAGTCCGCGGACGATGGTCGACGGGTAGTTCTGTTATTTTGTACCCGCGCTTGTGCAACTTTGCCGGGATGTACCGATGTCCCTCTCCGTAGAGGTCTATCTCTTTCAGCCCCGCAGCTCGGTAGGCGGTCAGCGTGCATCCGAAGTCGTGAATATCCGGCCCGGTCAGCTTCGCCAACCGTGTCTGTATCGCCGACGGAATGGTTTTCGAAAGCGGGTCGTCGCGGTCGCGCCGCCAGCCGCTGACGCAGTCGTACCCCTCCTCGAGTTTCGTGAGGAGCTTCGGAATGTCCGCCGGGTTGTTCTGCCGGTCAGCGTCCATCGTCACGATATATTCTCCTGTCGCGTAGTCGATTCCGGCGGCCAGAGCCGCACTCTGACCGAAGTTACGTCGAAGTAAGACCCCTGTCACTTCGTCACGGTCCGTCGCGATCTGCCGTATCGTCTCGGCCGTCCCGTCCGTGCTCCCGTCGTCAACGACAATTATTTGATACGGGCCGTACGTCGTATTGTCCCGGAACGTCGACTGAATCTCATCGATCAGCGGCTCCAGATTCTCGGACTCGTTATATGCAGGAAGCACGACAGATGTCTGGAAGTCACTGTCGGTGTCTGTCGCTGATACGACCGACCCGTCCGGTAGGCTCCCTGTTTTTGCCATTCTAAGGCTCTGTATGCGCTACAAGGTGCGCATTTATTAACAGTTGCCATTTGCTACCTGCTCGATCTGTACCGATACCGCAGAAATTTCGAGTATTAGTCCGT
Organism: Haloarcula sediminis; assembly: GCF_035656455.1. NCBI lineage: Archaea > Methanobacteriati > Methanobacteriota > Halobacteria > Halobacteriales > Haloarculaceae > Haloarcula > Haloarcula sediminis. Next base: position 361,424 of record NZ_JAYMGA010000001.1, read on the forward strand.
TAGAGTGGTTTTTAGGTTGTGACTCCCTTAACAAAGAGACGTATCCGAAAGCAACACCGAGGCCTATATCATCGGGATGCTGTCTCCCGAAATCGCACAGACTATTACAGTCAGTGGTCAATCACGAGGAAATGCCCTCTAGTCTGTGGAACAGCATACGCACGTCGGTCCGCCGCGAACCGTTTGTGCCGCTCATTGCGCTGGCTGCGTTCCTGCTGATGGTCTTCGGTACCTGGCGGCTACGCCCGCATCTGACCTTCCCTGATGAAACCGGAGCCATCGAACTCGCGCTCAGGATTGGGTACGAGCAGAACCCCTTCATCGACAACTTCCGGAAGGGCGGGAACTTCCACCTCTACCTGCTCGGGCTCTCGTTCGTTCCGGTGGCACTGTACTGGCTCATGACTGGGCAGTTCGGCGACATCATCTCGGGCGCGGCCAGCGTGGGGAGTTCACCGAGCTGGGGCGTGTCTCCGGACCTCCTCAGGGCCTTCTACGATGTGCTGCTGGCCGGTCGGCTCGTTTCCGTCGTGTTCGGTGTCGGTACCGTTGTCGTCGTCTACTACCTCGGACGTGAGCTGCTGAACCGCCGTGCCGGAATCCTGGCGTCGGTGTTTCTCACGACGACCGTCGGGTACGTCCTCACGGCCCACTACGCGACCGAGGACGTTCCGATGACGTTCTTTTTGATGCTCGGGTTCCTGCTTACGGTCCGTGCGTTTCACTCCGGCAACACCAGAACACTGCTGGCCGCCGCGTTGGTCGCCGGCCTGGCAGCGTCGACGAAGGCGACTGCCGGGCTCCTCGTCGCCCCTCTCGCGCTCGTCATCATCGAGCGCCACTGGGAGGAGTCGGGGACAGTCGTCGAGTTCGTCACGACGGCTTGGAAATACCCGGCGCTGACGATACTCGGGTACGTTACCACGACGCCGTCGATATTCGTCCATCCGGGCTCGTGGGCCGACGAAATATCCCGATACGTCGTCCGGAGCACGACCGACGTCTCGTACAGCTGGTCGGACCCCGGATGGCTCATCCAGTTGGCACACCTCGCTGAAGGCCAGGGCATCGCGCTGTTCCTGTTTGCGATGGTGTCCGTAGTACTCGTTGTCGGCTTCCTGCTGCGTGGCACGCTTGACAGTGCTGTCTGGCTGTTACTTCTCTACGCAGGCCCGTACTTTTGGGTCATAATTCAGGGGAACATGACGCAGTTCCCGCGGGTGATGCCGCTGTTCCCGATTCTCGCGGTTCTCGCCGGCGTCGCCGGAGCCGAGCTAACCCGGTCTACGCGGTCTGTCCGGGTGGCTGGCATCGGCTTGCTCACGCTCGTTATCGTCTTCTCGGGGGTCCACACTCTCGCTGGCGTCGCCGATCTCAATCAGTCACGGCAGGAGGCGACGACTTGGACACACGCCAACCTGGACAGTTCAGACACCGTTGACGTGTACTCCCAGCGAGTGTACCTCCCGGAGTTTCCCGACAAGGCTACGGTGAACCGGTATGTCATCCACTCGACGATCCCACGTCAAGAGTGGCAACCAGGCCTCGAACGGCTGGACTGTAACGCGCCTGACTACGTCGTCCTCTCCAGCTACCACTACTTCCGATTCTTCAAGGACCCGTCAGTGTACCCGGGCGTGACCGAACGTATGTCGGCGCTGTTCGCCGAGGAAGACTACGAAATCGTCCGGACCTTCGGGCCGCCGGTCGACACCGAACTTAGCGCGGAACGGAAATTCAGAGACAGCGCCGGCTTTGCCTCGTTCCCCGAGGACGGGAACCCAACTATCGTTGTGCTGCAGCGGAGTGACGATGAACCGACCTGCTGATGATAGCAACATGGATACCACTGTTCGCGAGCGCTTTGCCGCACACAAAACGGAACGTGGAACGGGGCGAGACAACCGTGAGGATAAGCGAGGTTGAAAGCCGTGAGTGAGGACCCACTCCCGAGCGTCTGCGTTGTGACCCATCCCCTGGCCGCCGCTGGTGAGAACGCTACGCGGAGCCTGCTCGATATCCTCTCTGCCATCACGTCTGTCTCGCTCGTGACGGCCGACCTGCCCGCGGATTCGGAAATACGCGACCGGCACGAACTCATCGAACTGACCCGAAAGAGCGCCGGCGAGTCCGTCGTTACCGCCGCGGTCCGGTTCCTGCTGAATCAACTCCGGATGTGCCGGGTCATCGCCGACCGAGACGAGGACGTGGTCCTGTTTTTCGGCGCGACCTCCTACCTACTCCCAATCGTCATGGCCCGCCTGCTCGGGAAGACTGTCCTCGTCGAACCACGCGGTGACGTGCCGTTGACGCTCCGTCTGAACTGGAAACAGCGACTGCCCGACAGGGTGGCTGCCGGGCTCGCCGGGGTGGTGCGTGCGCTGGAACGGACCGGGTTCGCCACGGCCCACGGCGTCGTCACCTACACGCCGGAAATGGCCCGCCAACTTGACCTGCATCCGGAAGCGCCGACGGTGTATCCGATTGGAGCGCGCTACGTTCGCACGGACGAGTTCCGGGTGCGTCGGCCTTACGCCGACCGTGACCGTGTCGTCGGATTCCTCGGCCGGATCGATGAGGAGAAAGGCATTCGGGAGCTCGCCTCCGTCGCCGCCGACCTTCCAGCCGACGTGACCTTCCGGTTTATCGGTGACGGCGACCTCCGGGGGTGGCTCGAAACCGAACTCACGGCGGAAATCGAATGCGGGCAGGTCGAACTCACCGGCTGGGTGGATCACAACGACGTTCCAGAGCAACTGAACGACCTCTCGCTGCTCGTGTTGCCGTCACAGCCGACGGAGGGACTGCCGACGACGATTCTGGAGGCGCTGGCCTGCGGGACGCCCGTACTGGCCTCACCGGTCTCGGGCGTCCCCGATGTCGTCCGTAGCGGTGAGACTGGCTTCCTGCTTGACTCACGGGAGCCGGCGGCTCTCCGGGAAACGGTACTCGATATTTTGGAGCGGGACGACCTAGACAGCATCAGCGAGAACGGACGCGACCTGATAGAGGCCGAGTACAGTTTCGAGGCGGCCTGTGAGCGGTATCGGTCGGTACTCACCGCGTGTTGTCGGTAGCTACACCATCTGTAACACGCGTTCCCTGATTTCGCGGTCCGTCGCCATGCCGAGGCCGTACGCCACCACGCCAAGCGCGATGAGGCCGCCGAGCGTCATGAGCGTCGACGGCGGCAGGACGGTCGCCGCCGCGTACACGACTACACCCATCGCCAGCGCCGTCACCGTCTGTCTGCCGAGGGCGCGCCAGTTTGCCGTCACGGTGATGAACTGTCGGAGGTATACGATCTGGACGACGAGCGCGATGCTCACTGTCGTTATCGTCGCCGCCGCCGCCCCGACTGACCCGAGTTCCGGGACGAGCAACAGATTCAAAACGACGTTCGCGACGAGGGTCAGCGCGGCCGTCCGGAACACGAGGTTTGGCTTTCCGATACCAGTGAGCGTTCGCTGAATCAGTATTTTCGGAGCCTGCAGGAGTTTTTCGGCCATCAGGAGCACGAGAATAAGCCCGCCCGTCTCGAAGTCGTAGACGAGTTGCATGAACGGCTCGGCGAGTATCGTCACGCCAACCACGGCCGGGATGACGAGCAAGAGGCCGTAGGTGAACCCCTCGCTCAGTGCCGTCTCGATACGGCCGTACTCCCCGCGGGACGCCCACTCGCTGATGGACGGAAACACTGCTCGACTTAGTGCCTGGCTGGCCATGACCGCGACGACGCTGACCTTCCACGATGCCTCGTACACCGCGACAGCACTCTTCGAGGCGAAGTACGCAAGCACTAGCGTGTCGGCCCAGTTGTACGCCAGGGAACTCACGCTGTTGAACGACGTGAACTTCGAGAACCCCCACAGGTCCCTGACGGTGTCCATCGTCGGCCAGACAATGTCGCTCGACAACGAGAAGTAGAACACGACGAATTTGAACAGGATACCGACGAGGACGCCATACAGGAGCGCGAAGACCTCGTAGCCGACCGCGATGAGGGCGACGCTCGTCACCACTCTGACTGCTTCCCCGACCAGCTCGATGACGGAGGCCCGTGCTACCGCCCCCTCACCGCGGAGAGCCGCGCCGATAAGCCAGCGCCCGGTGCTGGAGACGATGAGGACCACGAGCAGCGGGACGATCGCGACACCGATGTAGGTGGTGACCCAGTCCCTGAACAGGAAAAGCAGCGCCGCGACGATGCATATCGGCACGAGCGTTATCAGATAGCCGGCAGTCAGGTACGCACCCCGACGCTCCTGACCGGCCTCGCTCATCCGCTTCTCGATGCCCGTATCGACACCTAACCGGGTCGCCGTCTCGACGACGCTCATCACGGCGTCGAACGTGAAGAAAATCCCGAGCACTGTCCCGCCAAGCGTTTGCGCGAAGTAGGCGGTGCCGACGAATCCCAGGAGACTCAAAAGGAGATTCGAGGCGTAAATGGTGACGCTCGCCCGGTCTATGTCCATCGTACACGCCCTGTTTTTCTGTTGGGTTATTATGTTCTCCGTCTCGGTTCTATCCGCTGGACGGGCTGTCGACAGACACAACGGTTTTATCTGCGACTACTCCATCACCACCCATGCCGCGGGTTCTCGTCGGGCCGACCAAAGCGGATATGCACAACGACGAATACGGGAAGAGCTACAACCTCCTGAACAACCTCCACGACGACCGCTTTACCGTCGATACGTACACGCGGACGGTTTCGGACCCGGTCGACCCGAATAACGTCACTGTACACCCGCTGGGCGGCTCGAACAGGATCGTGTTCTACGCGAAATTATACCGGACGCTCCTGCGGGAGCTGCGTCAGGGACCCGTGGACATCTACCACCACATGAACCTCAGCTACCGGTGGTTCAATCCGCTCCTGGTCTCGGGTCTGCAGGGGGAGGTACCGGTCGTCGTCGGCCCCTGTCAGGCGGGACACGCGATTATGGCCGAGGAGTTCAACCGGATGCTGTCGTCGTGGGTCGGGTCGGACCTCTCGCGATCGCTTACGGATCCGTTGCATTCGGCTGTCGACGCGACGCGGGATGTCGTTTTTGACCCACCTCGGATGGACCTGTTCCAGCGGACGCTAGAGACCGCGGACCGGGTCATCGTCGTTCATGAGGAGGCCCGGGAGGTGTACAGCGAGTTCGTCGACGAGTCGAAGCTCCGGACGATACCGCTCGGTGTCGACCCGGACTTCTTCGAGTACAGCGAGCCCGACAACACGACGGAGCTGGTAGCTATCGGGAGCCTCCGGGAACGGAAGGGGTACGACGTCCTCTTCGAGGCACTTGACATCATCCGGCGGGAACACCCGGACGTTCACCTCAACGTCTTCGGCGACGGCCCGCTAGAAGACGAACTGCGCGCACAGGTCGAGCGGCTCGACCTATCGGAGAACGTCACCTTCCACGGGTACGTCGACCAGGCTGTCGTCCGAGATCACCTCTCGCGGGCGCGCGCCTTCGTCCATCCGTCCCGGTCAGAAAGCTTCTCGCTTGTGCGTCTGGAGGCGATGGCGGCCGGCTGTCCGGTGGTCGTCACCGACATCTCCGGGGCGCGCGAGATGGTCCGAGAGGGGGAGGAGGGGTTCGTCGTTCCAATAGAGTCACCCGAGCCAATCGCGGACGCCGTCACCACGCTGCTCTCGGATTACGACCTCACGAAACAGATAGCCAGGCAGGCACGGGACCGCATCGAGGAGAAGTACGACTGGCGGAAAATCGCCGAGGAGTACCTCGACGTGTATCGGTCACTTGTCGGGTAAGCGTACCGCGAGCATCGAAAGGTCTTAAATCACTGACTGATACGTTCGGAGTAGATATGGTCCTCCTCGTGCTGGGTATCGATGCACTCGACCCAGAGCTAGTTGACTCGACCGCGCATCCGAACCTGACGCTCACCGACCACCGACCTATCGAGACGATACGGAGCGTCGAGGGTGGACCTAGCACGCACGAGCTCTGGCCGACAATAATCACCGGCCTCACGCCGTCGGAACACGGTATCACGCTTGATGACGGCGTCGCCTGGGAGAGCCCGGTCCTCCGGTTTGGCAGCGCTGCTGCGGACTACCTCCTCCCGTCGGGGCTCCAGACGCGTCTTGGGGCATGGCTTCTGAACAACACCGAACAGGACGCGTTCCGAATTCCGGCGACCTACTACGAGGAGAACGGGTTGACGACGGTCTTTGACGGCCACAAGGCGGCACCCATCGGCATCCCAAACTACGTGGTCGACCCAGATACGGAGGACCGCGAACATAGCCTCCGGCGGGACCTCGGAGACCTCTTCGAGCGGGACCTCGAAGCGAAGGGCGGGCACTCCTCGACGGACCCAGGGTTGTTTTACGAGCAGTGCCTAGAGATGTCGATGGTTCGCCTCGCCCGCGCACGCCGTGCGCTCAGAGGGGGACGGCACGAACTTGTGTTCGCTTACACGAGTGGGCTCGATCTCATCGGGCACGTCGCGTATGAACAGCCCTCGCTGCAGGACCGTGCCTACGAGGAACTCAACGAGTTCGTCGGCGATGTCCGGGACGACCTCGGCGATGACGACGAACTGCTCCTAGTCAGTGACCACGGCTTACAGGACGGCGTCCACACCGACGAGGCGATGGTCGCGGGGACCGACACCGACATGGTCGACGCCATCGAGAGCGTCGTCGATATCCGGGCGGCAATCGAAGCCGAACTCGACGAAAACGACCACATGTCGACACCACGGCCCACGGCGTCGGCGGACGGCGACCGGTCGGGAGCCGAAGTCAGGGAACATCTTGAAGACCTCGGGTATATGTAGCCATGTCGAGCGACCCGAACATCCTCCTGGTTATCCTCGACAGCGCCCGTGCGCAGAATCTCAGCGCCTACGGACACGTAAACGAGACGACGCCGTTCCTCGAGTCGTTCGCCGCTGAGCGGGCGACACTGTACGAACAGGCGCGTGCGCCCGGTGCCCGGAGTGTCACGAGCCACGCGAGCATCTTTTCTGGGCTCCATGTCGACGAGCACGGCGTCGTCTCGGCGGCCGAGCGACTCGACCCGACGGTGTCGGTCTTTCACAAGCTCCGCGCCGAGGGGTACGACACCGGCATCTTCACCGAGATCGACTGGCTGACAGCGGTTGACGTCGGACTAAAGGACGGGTTCGACACAGTCGTCGGCGCACGGAACGTTCCGTTCCCGGACGGCGTGAACCCACACGAGTTCGTCTCGAACGAGGGCCAGGGCAACTACGCCGAGTTCGTCAAGACGGCGCTGGCCAGTGACCACCCGGTCCGCTCGCTCGCCAACGGCGTCGCCACGAAACTCCAGTCGGACTACATGCGCTATCTGCCTGGGTGTGTCACTGCCTCGACGCCTGCCGATGTCTACGTCGACGCGTTCCTAGAGTGGAGCGGGGACAGCGACGGCCCGTGGGCGGCCTGTGTCAATCTAATGGACGCTCACATCCCATACGAGCCCGCCGCGGAACACGACCTGTGGGGCGGCTCGAAGGCCAGCGGGCTGCAGTCAGCCTTCGAAGACCAGAAGTGGGTGTTCCACGGCGGCCAGAACCCCTGGTGGCAAAAGAAGGCCGTCGAGTCGCTGTACGACGGTGCTATCAGACAGATGGACGCCGAACTGGAGCGGCTGGTCGCCGCGCTCAAGCGCCGCGGCGACCTCGATGACACCTTGCTCGTTATCACGAGCGACCACGGAGAGGGGTTCGGCGAGCCGAGCCGGCTCCAGGACAGCGTTCGAATCGCCGAACACGGCGTCGCTATCCACGACGCCGTGGTCCACGTCCCGCTGCTTGTCAGACAGCCAGGCCAGACCGAGCCCCGCCGGGTCGAACGCCCGGCGACGCTGACGGCGTTCCCGGACGTGGTAAACGCCGTCCGCGAGGGAGCGTCCCCGTCGGCCGGGTCCTGCCCCGATGAGCCAGTGGTCGCCACTGCGGTCGGGCTGGACAAACCGCTCCAGCGGCGTGCCAGCGACTACGTCTCGGACCTCTCACCGTGGCTCGACGACAAGCGTGCCGTCTTCGACTACGACGAAGACGCCGGCGTCGTGGTGAAATACTGCCGGGTCCGTGACACCGCGGCGACGATACACAGCCGGGACCCACAGACCGCCTATCGCATCGCCCGGACCGACGACGGTCGCGTCGACGAGGTGTTCGACGAGCTGTCCAAGCTGGATGTCAGGACCGACGGCGAGAGCCTCGAAGACTTAGACGAGGGTACTTACGACCGTCTCGAAGACCTCGGCTACGTCTGAGTCGCCGTGCTCTCGTACTCCCACACCAGGTCGAAGTACCGCTTCATCCCCGCGACAAAAGAGCCGTTCTCCGTCAACGCCGCCTGGCGCATGTGGTTTGGCACGTCGGGCTCCTCCACTAGCAAAATCGCCTCGCCGCCGTCGTAGTCCATGCTCGGGTCCACCAGCGTCCCGCGCCACGGCAGTTTCTCCGTGCTAAACCGAACCCCGACCTCAGGCAACTCCGTCGCCAGTCGTTCGACCATCTCCGCCTGCACGGCTGCCTTCTCCGCCGGTAACGCGTCGGGATGGAGAAAGAGCACAGATACGTCGACGCCGCGGTCGACGGCCCCCTCTAGCGCCCCGATAACGCTGTCCAGATACGCGAAACTGTTGGTGATGATGCCAAGCGTCTCCTCGGCGTCGCCGTAGAGCCGGCGAGTTTCGCGTTCGCTTGGCTCGCCCACGTCGACGACGTGGAACAGTTCGGCGGTCGGCGAGATGTCCTCGCTGGCCCGCTCGAACTGTGGCTCGTACTCGGCCAGGAAGTCGTCTCGGCTGGCCTCGATGTCGGCCGCGAAGGACTCGTAGGACTGGCGGCTGTTCTCGACGGCCCGGTCGAGTATCTCGTCGGGCGCTTTGGGCTGGTACTCCTTGGGCCGGCCGGGAATCACCTTGATGAACCCGCGGTCAGCCAGCGACTCCAGCACGCCGTAGATGCGGGCCTTGGGGATGCCGGTCGCCTCGGCCAGATTGGGGGCGGTGGTTCGCCCCAGCGCCAGCAACTGCTCGATGGCCGTCGTCTCGTACTCGGTCAGCCCAACGCGGTCGAACACGTCGGACGCTTCGGTCATACTCTCCCCTTTACGACCCGCTACGTAAAACGCGCGGGAGGCGCCGGAAAGTATTTATTGATTGCTCAGAATAGTTACTCGCAACGTGAGTAACCAGAAGTCCGAGAGCCGCGAGCGCGACGACGCACACCTGCAGGACGTCGAGGACGGCTGTGGCTGTGTCGAGGTCTGGGAACACATGAGCGACGACCGCGAGGAGTAACGGGGACCCACTTCTGCCGGTCGTGTTCGATCGGCTCGCAGAGCCACTCTGGGGCTGTTCGCCAGCTGTTCCTACCGCTGCAATCAGACTCTTCACCGCCCCGAAAGCCCTCGACTGCTCGCTAGCAATCTCTTCCCCCGCATTTGCTCATACCCCGAAAGCCCTCGACTGCTCGCCCTTTCAGTCCACCAGGGATAGCCTACCCTTCCCCGAGTCGTGCGACAGAGCGCACTCCCGGCCGCGAAGCCGTTTCATCGGCTGAGTCGGGGAAGGGCAGGTTGACGGCGGAGAGCCTGGCGGACTGGAAGGGCGAACGCGGTCGACCCGGCTGCGCGGGCACTATCCGAGCGCAGCGAGGATATCCCGCACAGCCGGGTCGAGTGGGTGAGGGCTTCCAAGAGTGTAGTGTGAGTGGCGGAGAGAACGACAGACGCTAGCGGGTCAAGCAGTCGGAGCCGAGAGCACCGCTCGCGTTTGCGAGGACCCGCAGTTATTTGAGTGCGCGTGGCAGACGTTCGACAATGGCCGACCGTGACGACGTCTGCGTGTTGCTCCCAGCCTACAACGAGGCCGCGACTATCGGGTCCGTCGTCGAGGGGTTCCGCGAGCAGGGGTTCGAGAACGTCCTCGTCGTCGACGGGGGCAGCGACGACGACACCTACGAACTCGCCGAGGCGGCCGGGGCTCGCGTCGTCGAGCAGTCTGGCGAGGGGAAGGGCCAGGCCGTCCGCGAGGCCGTTCGCCGACACGTCGAGGCGCCCTACGTGCTGATGGCCGACGCCGACGAGACCTACCGGGCCGAGGAGGCCGACCGGATGCTCGAACCGCTGTTCGACGGGCGGGCCGAACACGTCATCGGTAACCGCTTTGCCGACATGCGGCCCGGCGCGATGACGCGGCTCAACCAAGTTGGCAACCGCATCATCAACGGCGCGTTCTCGCTCATCCACGGCCACGACTACGCCGACATCCTCAGCGGCTATCGCGCGTTCACCCGCGAGTCGTTCCTGCGGCTCTCGCTGTCGGCCGAGGGCTTTGGCATCGAGACAGAGATGGCCGTCGAGTGTGTCAAACACGGTATCAGAACGGTCGTCGTCCCGATAACGTACCTGCCCCGGCCCGAGGAATCGGAGACGAACCTCCGCCCGGTCCGGGACGGTGGACTCATCATCGTGACGCTGTACCGGATGGCCAAGACGAACAACCCGCTCTTTTACTTCGGTAGCGTCGGCGTATCCACCATCGGTGTCGGGGCGGTGCTGGGTGTCTACGTCATCTACGAGTGGTTCGTCAGGGGCATCTCCCACGAGGTCATCGCCACCGTTGGCGGTATCGCCGTCGTGTTGGGTATCCAGTTGCTGATGTTCGGTGTCCTCTCCGATATGATCGTGACGGTGAGCCGTGAACAGACACAGCAACTCGAAACCCTCGCCAATCGACTGAGCGAGGAGCGACGGGGCGCCCGGCAGTCCGGCGACGGGTCGGACGAGCCGACGCCGGACGGCGACACGGACGCGCCGGCGCCCGAGAAGTGACAGAGCCGTGGCGACCGAGATACCGGTCGCGGCCCCACCGACCGGCGCGGCGATTCAGAACGGGACAAGCGCCCGTAGCTGTGTCAGCAGGCTGTTCGAGGCCGCTTGCCGCTTGCGCTCGAACGTGGGGTGTAAGGCGTTGAACAGCTCCTGCTCGGAGTCAAACCGGGTCTCTGTCGCCATTTCGAGGGCCTCTCCGACAGTTATGCTGTGGCCGGCGGAGTTGTACGGCACCTCGATGTGGCCCGCCTGCTCGCGCACCTCGCGGGCGGTGGCGGGGTAGTCGATGGTCTCCTCGCCGAGCTTGGCGTCGAGCGCCGCGATGCCGAACTCGATAGCGGTCGGCTCCTCGGTGTCGTCGGTCGGTGGCTGTACTCCCATTGTCCGGAGTGAGGGGCTTCGGGATGGAAAAGGCTGTGTTCGACGCGGTCTTCGCGAGCGCGGTTCATACTGGTGGCCCTAACAAACTGACGTACTTCGCCACCGCGAATATCTCTACGAAGGTACAGCCACCAGTATCAGTCGTCGGCGCTATCGCGGGCGTTCGACGACTGCTCGCAGGACGAGAGCCACTCCTCGGCCCACGCGGTTATCTCGTCGAACACCGGACAGAGCGACTCGCCCTTGGGGGTGAGCCGGTAGTACGTCGCGACCGGCGCGTCCTCCTCCAGCCGGCGCTCGACGAAGCCGGTCTCCTGAAGGTCGTCGAGCACGCGCGAGAGCGTGCGGGAACTGGCGTCCGTGGCTCGCTTGAGTTCGTTGAACCGGCGCTCGCCGTTCTGGAGTTCGTGGAGGACGACCAGTCGCCACTTCGACCCGACCTGTTCGATGGACTCGACGACCGGACAGGCGCCGTCGTTCGTCTCGGCCTCGTCTGCGAAGAGTTCTGATGACATCGGTGTGATCTGGTATCCTCTTTGTCCGGGAAGCGATATATAGGTTCGCATCCGAACCAAGTAACGTAATGAAACCACCATTCGCGGTATCGACGGATCGACACGTATCACCCCTCGGACGGCAGGTGTCGGCCTGATGGCCTTCGAGACGGCCGGTGCGGCCGAGCTCTTCCTCCTCGCGCGGCTCCTCTTTGGCGGCGTACTAGCCTTTATGGGCCTGAACCACTTCACGGGCGCCGAAGGGATGATACCCTACGCCGAGGCGAAGGGCCTGCCCGCGCCGGCGGCGTCGGTCTACGGCAGCGGCGGACTGCTCGTGTTCAGCGGCCTCCTCATCATCGTCGGTGCCTACCCGGTCGTCGCGGCGGGGGCACTGGCGGTCTTCCTGCTGGTCTCGGCCGTCGCGATGCATGGCTTCTGGGCCGTGCCCGAGGAACAACAGCAAGACGAGATGACTCAGTTCCTGAAAAACGTCGCGATGGCGGGCGGCGCTCTCGCCCTGCTCTCTCTCGCCGGGACGGCCTGGCCCTACAGCCTGGGTCTGGGCGCGTTCTAGGCTGTCGAGGCGTCGGCGGTCGCCAATTTCAAACCCCCCCGGTGTCGATGTTTGCCTGAATGTTCCAGTCGCCGGCTGCACTCCTCGCCGCTGTGCCGGTCCGACCGCTGGTCGTCGTCTTCGCTGTCCTCGCGACGTGGGTCGCCGTCCGGCGGCTGGTCGGGCCCGGGCTCGTCGCGGGACTTCGCGGGCGCCTGTTGCTCGGTGTACCGTGGGGGACGCTGCTGACGATAGCCGGCGTTCTTGCGGTCTATCTCTTCGTCCAGGGCGCCTACTGGCACTCGGAGCTGCTCGTGACCCCGTTCCGGACGTGGTCGTACTACTACCCGCTGGGGATGCTCGCGGGGCCGTTCACACACGGGAGCCTCGGTCACGTCACGGGGAATCTGCTGGGGACGCTTGTCTACGGGACGGTCGTCGAGTACGTCTGGAGCCACTACCCCCAGCGGCGCGGCGAGTCCTCGTTCGGGTCACTGCGGACGAACCCCTTCGCCCGGATACTGGTCGTCCCGGTCGTGATGATCGCCGTCGGCGTCTTCACCGGCGTGTTCGCCCTGGGGCCCATCGTCGGCTTCTCCGGCGTGGTGTTTGCGCTGGCCGGCTTCGCGCTGGTGACCCGCCCCTCGCTCTTCCTGGGGGCGCTTCTGGGGAGCCGGATCATCGACCTCGTGTACACGGCGCTGCGGTCGCCGGAGCCGACCGTCGGCGGCAGCGTCCAGTACGTCACGCCGGGGTGGGCGAACATCGCCATCCAGGGCCACGCCATCGGGCTGCTGGCCGGCGTCTTCCTCGGGACGGCGCTGTTGCGGGCCCGCTCGGAGCGCCCTGGGCCGGACAGGGTCTTCTTCGCGACGCTGGTGTTCGCCGTGGTCCAGGGTCTCTGGGCGGTGTACATCCCGGTCGGCGGCGGCCGGTTCACGCTGTTTCGCTGGCTCGGCACCGCGCTGGTACTCCTGCTTGCGGTGCTGGTCTCGGCCGCGACGCTGTACACCGACAGGCGGGCGTTCCCGGCCTTCGACGGCGGGTGGCCCTCGGTGGCCGGGTTTGCGCTCGTGGTCGCGCTCGCGGCCCTCTGTCTCGCGTCGGTGCCGGCGAACGGGGCCGCCCTCGATACCGGCGACCTCCCGGAGGACGGGGTCGAAGTCCGCGACTACGTCGTCACCTATCAGGAGGATGTCCGGAACGCCTACGTCGACAGCATGCCCCTCCCGCCGACGGCCCGGGGGAACATCACGGAAAGCGGCGTGGTCGTCGCCAGCGCCGACCGCGAGATATGGACCGTCGCGGTCTCCCGGTCGCGGCTGGATCTCCAGGGGGACGCGACCGTGGTCGTCGGCGGTGTGGGCTGGCGCGAGACGGTACAGGTAGACCGGCAAAGCTGGTCGGTCGCGGGCAACGACAGCGTCTACAGCGTCTCGCTGGCACGTCGCGGCGAGCGGGCCCGGACCGTCTACACCTCCGAGCCATCGACGATAGACGGTCGTATCGCGGGACGCAACCTCACGCTTCGGCCGGACGGGGGCGGCTTCGAGATAGCGGTCAGCCGGAACGGGTCGACCGTCGACCGCGGCCCGGTGCCGGAAAACATATCGAGTCGGGATATCGGCGGTCTCACCTTCGAGCGCAACCGGTCGCGGCTGTACGCCGCCGGCAACGGGACGCGGGTCGTGGTGGCCCGGGCGGGGAACTAGCGGGTTAGCGCCACTCGATGCGGTAGAGTTCGGCGTCGATACTCCGGGACTCGTCGTCGTGGAAGTCGAACTGGTGGGGGACCTCGAACTCGGCGGCGAAGGCGTGGGTGACCTCGCCGCCGTTGTCGGCCACGAACGACTCGACGAACGCCTCGCTGCCGGCGTTGTGCAGCGAGTAGGAGACGCCCGATAGCTCGGCGGCGGTCGCCAGGAACGCCCGGTCGGCGTGTTCGTTGCCCGACTGCGCACCGAAAGGCGGGTTCATCACCACCGTCGTCCCGTCGACCGGCGGACAGAGCGGGACCCGCGTCGCGTCGGCCCGCACCCACGAGACGGATGTCGTTGAGCCGACCTTCCGCTCGTTTTTCCGGGCCGTCGACAGCGGGTCAGGGTCGATATCCACGCCGACGACGGTGTCGGGACCCCGGAGGGCTGCGGCGAGTGCGAGCATCCCCGTGCCACACCCGAGGTCGACGACCGTCCGGTCCTGGATGTCGCCCTCCAGGTCGGCTCTGTGGACCAGGTGGGCCGCAAGCTCCGGCGGGGTCCGGTACTGTTCGAGGTCGGCCCGGGGGTCGGAAAAGCCGGCGACCACACCGAGTTGCTGGGCGAGAGCGCTCTTTGTCGGCATCGTCGACAATACGCCAGAATCATGCAAAAATGTTTGCAAATGCCCAGAGGTTATTCCGTCCGCGGGAGTTCGACGACAAAGGCCGCGCCGCCGCTGTCGCTCTCCTCGATCCAGATGCGGCCCCCGTAGCTCTCGACCATCGAGTCGACGAAGTAGAGGCCAAAGCCGGTCCCCGAGGAGCCCGAGCCTTTCTGGCCGCGCTCGAACACCTGGCGGCGGCGGCCGGGCGAAATCCCCGGGCCGTCGTCGGCGATCCGGAGCGTCACGAACACGTCCCCGACGGTCGCGGTCACGTCGATAGTCACGTCGTCGCCGCCGTGCTCGACGGCGTTGAGAAAGAGGTTTCCGAAGACGTCTTCCAGGAGTTCGTCGGCCGCGACCTCCATGTCCGTCACGTGGTTGTTCACCGTACACGCCGGGCTCTTCGAGCGGGCGCGGTCGGCCGCGGCGTCGAGCACCGCGCCGAGATCGCGCCGTTGCATCTCGTTCATCCCGTCCTCCGAAAGCGTCTTCAGCACGGAGCGGACCTTCTCCGTGAGGTCGATGATGTCGTCGCTCCAGTCGACGATCGTCTCGGCGTACTCCCGTTCGTCGCCGTCGAGGTTGTCCGCCAGCAGGTCCCCACGCGCGCGGATGACGTTCATCCCGTTTAGCATGTCGTGCTGGAGGATGCTGTTGAAAAATTCCATCTGGTCGCGCCGCCGACGGAGCGTCCGCTGCTGGCGGCTCCGAACCACGGCGTACCGGAGCGTCCGGGCGAGGCGGTCCCCGTCGAGGTCGGATTTCGGGAGGTAGTCCTGGGCGCCCCGCTCGATGGCGCCCATCGACTTCTGGCGGTCCCGCATCCCGGTCAGCACGATTATCGGCAGGTCCGTGACCAGTTCGGTCGCCCGGTCGAGAGTCTCCAGTCCGGTCGATTCGGGCAGCCCCAGATCCAGCAGTAGGGCGTCGTACCGGTCGATTTCGGTCTCCTCGACGGCACCGAGCGATTCGAGGTGGGTGAGCCCGATGTCGTCGACGAGGTGGGTGGAGTCGGAACTGTCGAGGTGGTGGGCGACGAGTTTCGCGTCGCCGGGGTTGTCCTCGACGAGCAACACGTCCATGCGGGATGTGGTGTCGGACATACTCACCTCGGTGGCCGCTTGACGACGGAGAGCCAGAACTCCTCGATGGAGCCGACGATATCGACGAACCCGTCGAAGTCGACCGGCTTCGTCAGGTAGGCGTTGGCGTGGAGGTCGTAGGAGTCGACGATGTCTTCCTCGGCCGCGGAGCTGGTCAGGACGACCACCGGGATGCGACGCAGTTCCTCGTCGGCTTTCATCTCCGCGAGGACCTCCTGCCCGTCCATGCGGGGCATGTTCAGGTCGAGCAACAACAGGTCGGGACGTGGCGCCGAGCCGTGGTCCCCCTCCTGTCTGAGAAACGCCATCGCCTCGACGCCGTCGTTGACGACGTGGAGGTTGTTGAGGACGCTGCCCTTCTCTAGGGCTTTCTCGGTCAGCCTGACGTCGCCGGGGTTGTCCTCGGCGAGCAGAATCTCGACCGGCCGCCCCGCGTCCCCGTCACTCATCGGCGTCCACCTCCGACGCGGCGGGGAGCGTGAATCTGAAGACCGCCCCCGTCTCGGACGGTTCGGCCCAGATACGCCCGTCGTGTCGCTGGACGATTCGCTGACAGACGGCGAGCCCGATTCCGGTGCCCGCTGTCTCGTGTGCCCCGCCCCGCTTGAATATCTCGAAGATGTCCTTCTCGGACCCGGCCGGAATCCCCGGTCCGTTGTCCGAGACGCGGAACTCGACCATGCCGTCGGCCTCGGTCGCGTCTATCTCGACGCGGGGCTCGACGCCCGCCTCGTCGGCGTAGTCGACGGCGTTTTCGAGCAGGTTCTGGAACACCTGCCCGAGCTGGTTGGGGTCTGCCCGTACCGCCGGGAACGACCCAGTGGAGACGGTCGCACCGACCTCGTCGAGGCGCATCCGCAAGGCGCTCAGCGTTTCGGCCACCACTTCTGCCGGGTCCGTCGGCTCGAATTCCCGCGCCTGCGTCTCGACGCGGGAGTATCTGAGCAGGGCGTCGACCATCTCCTGCATGCGGTTCGCGCCGTCGACGGCAAAGGCCATGTACTCCGTGGCCTCCTCGTCGAGTTCGTCGCCGTACTCGCTGTCGAGCAGGTCGACGTAGCTCGACACCATCCGCAGGGGCTCTTGGAGGTCGTGAGAGGCGATGTAGGCAAACTGCTGGAGCGCCTCGTTGGACCGTTCCAGTTCGGTCTGTTTCGCCTTGAGCTCGGTCTCCCGCTCGACGCGGGCCAGCGCGGCGGCCGCCGTGCTGGCGAGAATCTCGAGCAGGAACCGCTCGTCGCTGTCGAACGGCGCTATCGCCGTGGAGCCGATACACAGCATCCCGCGGCCGTCGAGCGGGAGACAGAGCAGCGTCCGGAGCGGCGTCTCCGGTGACGACGGATTCGGGAGCTCCCCGTAATCCTCGACGACGGTCGGCTCGCCCGAGTGGAATATCCGGTGCTCGTCGGTCCCGGGGCCCATCGGGGACAGTCCGTCCGCGTCGGCGTCGGTCGCCGGGCCAGCGGCGCCGATGGGATAGAGGGTGTCCTCGCTCCCGTCGTAGGCCCACATCGCGGCCAGAGGCCGGTCGATGATACGCTGTGCGATTCCCGTGACGGTCTCGGCGACGGCCTCCTCAGAGCGGCTGTACAGCAGTTCGTTCGTCGCGTCGCTGAGCGCCTCGACGCGCTCCTCGCGGCGCTTGAGGTCCGTGATGTCCCGGGAGACGCCGACGACCTGAGAGAGCTCCCCGCCGTCGAACAGCGGCCGGTACCACGTCTCGAACACCAGCTCGCCGACCTCCTGGGTGACCCGGACCTCATCGCCGTCCAGGGCGGTCTCGGCCGCCTCGATGATGTCGGGGTAGTCGGCGTACACCTCGAACACCGGGACCCCTTCGAGTTCGCCCGGTTCCAGTCCCAGGCTGTCTAACCCTTTCCCCGCGGAGTGGGTGAACACGCCGTCGGGGTCGATAGTGAACACGACGACGGGGAGGTTATCGATCAGCGTGGTCAGCTGTTCGTTGCGCTCCAGACGCGCTTGCTCCCGGTCTTTCCGGTCGGTGATCTCGTGGAAGAACGCGACGACGCGGGTCCGGTCGTCTATCTCCGCCCGCTTCAGGGTCACCTCGACCCACCGCTTGTCCCCGCCCGCGTCCCGGATCGCCCACTCGACCGTTTTCGGGCCCGACGACACTGCCGCCCGTATGAGTTCGTTCGCGTCTTCGGTCGTGTATCCGGGCGGACTGAACGCACCGACGTGCGTGCCGACCAGTTCCGTTCGGTCGAACCCGAGCAGCTCGGCCGCGGCCGGGTTCGAGTTGACGACGGCCCCGGTATCGGCGTCGTGAACGACTATCGGATCCGGGGCCACCTCGAAGATATCCCGGTAGAGGGGAGACTCCCCTGTCGAAGCCATACGCAATCAGGGCGGGCGATATACAAATGCGCACGCCCCCGGTTATCAACGGCGAGAAAGGCCTACCAGGTGCCGTGGAACGTGTCGAACTCCAGCTCGTCGAGCTCTTTCTCGCCGATGGCTATCTCGTACTCGCCGGGGGTGAGCATCGGCTTCTTGAACTGCGGGCCGTCGTCGGTCGTGATGCGCGGACAGCCGGTGTTGACGTAGGCGTCCATCCCGAAGTTCGTGAGCCTGTCGGGCGTGACCTCGTCCATCGTGATGAGGTAGGCGTCGTCGTTGTTCTCGACGATCTCCTGGGCCTGGTCCCAGCGACCCTGTCCGATCTTCGTACAGAAGATGACGCCCCAGCTCTCGGCGTCCATCGCGCGATGGACCGCGCCGTAGCGCTGTTTCATGAACTTCTCGGTGTCGGCGATGGTGACGGCGTTGTTGACGGGGTCGGCGATGACGACGTTCTTGTCGGGGTGTTCCATAGCCAGCCCGAGGGGGTGGAACTTCCCGCCGCCGACATAGAGTATCTGGTCGGCGTCGACGTCGGCGCTGGCGTAGTTACAGCCAAGTACCTGCCCCTCGTTGGTGAGGCGCTCGTCGCCCCGCTGCGTGTGGACGGTGTAGCCCCGGTCTTCCAGCCACTCGCGCATCTCGCCGAACTTGTTCATGTGCTGGGCCGTCGTCACGAGGCCCACGTCGGGGTCCTCGTCGGGGTCGGTGAGTTCCTCCTCGCGGGCCTGCTCCATGATGGGTGTGACTTCGACGTTGGAAAACAGCGGCACGTAGATTATCTTGTCAGACTCCTTCATGGGGGAGTGGCCGAAGTGGACGAACACGTCGGTCCGGCGCATCATGTAGGTGTCTAAGTCACAGGCGCCATAGCAGGGCTGGCCCGACATCATCACCTGCACGTCGTCGGGGAGTTCCTGTCGCAGGTCGTCGGTGACGGCGGGGCCACGGCGTTTCAGCCCCTCCGGGAACTGCAGGCCCACTGTCTCGGCGTCGCGCTCTTCGACCGCTTCGACGATCCGGTCGATCTCGTAGTCCCACTCGCGGTCGTGTTTCAGCGAGAGGCCGGTGTTCCGAAGGTCCCCCTCGGTTCGCTCTTGGCTCATTGGACCTCTGTATCCGTTCGAGGGGGATAACCCCGGCGCTTCCGACCGGATTCACAGCCACACGAGCAGTGCGACCGCCGTCGCCGCCGTGGTGACGACGCCGACAAAGACTAGCCACTGGGCGAACACGCCCCGTTTCGACGCGCCCTCCGGCCACGTGCTGGACAGTCGGTGGGCGCCGTAGGCCACCAGCGTGGTCACGCCGGTGAAGACGAGCGGTATCACGACTAGGCCGGGGGCGACCTCGCCGGCCCCGGGGAACAGCCCAAACTTGATAAGCGGGTCGAGTAACACCACGACAGCGAACCCGTAGCTGATACCGAAAACGGCGGACAGGAGGAGGTATCGCGGCCTGAATGCGACGCGCCAGGTCGGCGTCGCCTGGTCGGGTCGCCCGCCGGAGGCCCGCACCAGGAACCGCCGAACGTCGGGCAGGACGTACAGCAGCGGCACCGAGAGGACGCCGCCGGCGAGTCCGAGGAGGCCGGTCATCGCGGCGATGATACCCGCCGACAGCAGCAACAGCAGGAGGACATAGAGGAGGAGGCCGACAACGAAGACAATCCCGTCCAGCACCTGCATAGTCTGCAGTTGCCACCCGGGTACAAATAAGGCGCCCCGAGGTTCCCCCTTCGGCAAACCTATACCGCACGAGTCCCAACACGGTGGTAATGAGCATCGAGACCGAGACCGTCACCGAAATCGACGACGACCACGTCGACCAGCTCGCGACCGAACTCGGCGAGAGCATCGCCCAGCTCCCGGTCTACCAGGAGTACCTGCAGGCGAAGGCAAAAGTCGAGAACGACGCCGACGCCCAACGGGCCATCGAGGAGTTCGAACAGCTCCGCGAGGAGTTCCAGATGGCCCGCCAGACCGGCCAGGCCACCCAGGAGGACCTCCGCAAGGTCCAAGAGGCCCAGGAGGAACTCCACGACATCGCCTCGATGAGCGAGTACCTCGAACTGCAAAACGAGCTCGAACTCCGCCTCCAGGAGATAAACGAGCTCGTCTCCGACCAGCTCGAAGTCGACTTCGGCGAGACGGCCGGCGGCTGCTGTCAGGACTGAACCGCCACTTTTTCGCGTTTCTTTCGTATAGCCGTAGCGACGGCACCCACCAGCCACACCCCTGTCTCGGGTACGTCGGCTGCGGTTCTCGATACCAACTGCCGACCACCCGGAGAAAGTAATAGACAGACTGAACATAAACCAGACAGTAGACTCGACGCATGGGCGGGGTAAATCCGGTAAAGGACATCACGACGTTCGTGAGCCTGTATCTCCTCCTGTCGCTGCCCCCGTTCCTCTATCTGAACCGCGGGCTGTCGGCAGTCGTTACGAACCTCGCTCTGGTTGCGACAGCCGGCACGGTGTTGCTCGTCCTCACCGCGGCGCTGTTTTTCGCCAGCGACGGGGTCAGGCGGTACACCGAGTTCTTCTTCGCCGTGACCGACGTGTACTCCGTCATCGTCGACCTGGCGTTCGTGTTCGCGGCGGTCTCGTGGTGGACCGTCCCCGAACTTGCGACCCGTTTTCAGTGGGGGGCCGAGCTCCGATACGTCCTCACGGCGATTATCGTCTGTCACGTTCCGATGGTCCTGTTTCTCTCCCTGCTTACGGTCATGGGTCGCGCCCGGACGGCCGCGTGAGGGTCGTAAGGCCTTAGCCACCGCCCTGCGGAGTCGTCGGTATGACAGTCGACTCTGACTGGGGGGACTGGCTCCTGCGTGCGGTCGAGGACGCCGACCCCGACGGACTGGCCCTCTGGTATCTGGGCTGTAACGGCTTCATCGTCAAATCCAGCGGCGGCACGACGGTCTTTATCGACCCATACCTGGGTATCGGCGACCCGCCCCGGACCGTCCGCATGGTCCCGGTGCCCTTTGACCCCTCGGATGTCACCGAGGCCGACGCCGTCCTCGGAACCCACGAACACACCGACCACGTCCACGGCCCGTCACAGGCCCCGATCCTCGCGGCCACCGGGGCGACCTACTACACGACCGACAGCGGTCACGAGGTCATCCAAGACGAGGACTGGACGGGGAACTGGTCGGTGACCGACGACCAGCTCGAAGAGGTCGCGGAGGGCGACACGCTCGAACTGGGCGACCTGACGGTCCACGTCGAGCCGGCCAACGACCCCGACGCCGACCACCCCGTCTCCTTCGTCTTCGAACACGATTCGGGCACCTTCTTCCACGGCGGCGACGCGCGGCCCGGCGCGTTCGAACCGGTCGGCGAGGCCTACGACATCGACCTGGGCGTGCTGGCGTTTGGCACGGTCGGTATGATTCCGGACTCCGAGACCGGCGACCCCAAGCGCACGAAGTGGTACAACGACGAGAACATGATAATCGAGGCGGCCAACGAACTCCAGCTCGACAGCTTGCTCCCGACCCACTGGGACATGTGGAAGGGGATGACGACGGAGCCGACGGTGCTGCACAACCACGCCAAGAGCTTCGAGTACCCGGAAACCCTGCGGGTGATAGAGATCGGCGACCGAATCGATCTCTGATAGGGGGAGCGTATCGCCCCTCGCGGCACAGAACCCGTATACGTCGCTCAGGTCGACCGCCGGCCTTGGCAGCCGATCACGAGCTGACAGCGCCGGAGTAGCTTTATTACTTGAGGGGTACGGAGTACCATACATGAGTGATTCGCAAGCGTATGAGGCGATTACTGTCGCCTCGGATGGGATCACGGTCACCAAGCGATTCGAGGCTGACGAGTTCCCCGTTCCCGCTATCGCGTTCAACGTCGTATCGCAACGCTCCGAGGCAGTTACCCTCCGGCTTGTCGACACTGTCCCGGGCGACGTGGCCGTCGAGGACCTGGGCTTTCACCCGGAGTACGGCTCTGAGTTCTGGGACATCAACGACGACCGCATCACCTTCGAGAAGGAGCTAGAGGCCGACAGCGAGTACACGACCGTGTACGGTATCCGGGCGACGGGGACCGACGACGTCGAGAAGTTCCTCACTGAGCCGACCATAGAGAGCGTCGAGCCGCCACTGGATGCCGACGAGGCCGACCTCGTCGGCGGCAGTAACGATGCCGTCAAGGACGTCATCTCGGGCGAGTCCGACAGCGTTCCGGGGCTGGAAGACGAGGACGACGAGGACATCGAGACGCTGAACCTGAAAGACCCCAACAACGAGGGGACCCCAGCGGCCGAAGGCGGGGCCGACACCGAAGACGCGGACGGCGCGGACGACGGGGGCGAGAGCGAGAACGCACCGGCGACGGACAACGTGGTCGCCGCGATGGCCAACGAGATACGCCAGAACAACGTCTCGGCACAGGACGTCAAACTCCTCAAGCGGGCCCTCGACGCTGTCTCCGAGGACGACGAGTCCGAGAGTGGTGTCAACACGGCTCGCATCAACCGTATCCAGAACGACATCGCCGACCTCCGCGCGTACACGGACGCCCTGGAGACGTTCCTCGCCGAGAACGGCACCGGTGACGAGGTAATCGAGGAGTTCGACGAGCGACTCGACGCCTTCGAGTCCGAACTCGACAGCTTCGAAGACGAGATCGGCAGCGCGAAGTCGGCCGCGGAGGCCGCGACCGAGGAGATAGACACGCTGGGCGACGAGGTCGACTCGCTGGGGGACGGACTCGACGATGTCGAGGGGACCGTAGACAACATCGAGGGCGACCTCGACGATCTGGAGGGGGAAATCGAGAGCGTTCGAGCGGAGATCGGCGACGGGGAGCTGGCCGACCGGGTCTCCGAGCTGGAGGAGGAGATAATCCAGCTCCAGGAGTGGCGCGAACAGCTCTCCTCGGTCATCGGTGGCGGCAGCAACTGAGGCCGTCGCCCGACCCCTATCGCGGCTTCTGGGGCAGCGACTCCCTTCGCGTCGCCCGCAGTATAACCGAACCCGTTTTATCCGGGCCGGCGGTTGAGTGAGGTAATGACGACGACCAGAGTGGCCGTCCCCCGCAAAGGTCGCCCCCTCGAAGCCGTGCTGGAACGGCTCGCTGCCAGGACCGGGACGACGGAACTGGCCGACGAGATTATCTCGACGCTGCGCTACGAGAAGGACCTGACCAAGGGGAACCAGGACGCCGACGACCACGTCTACCATCGCCTCGCCGACTACTCCGAGCTTGACGACCCGACCCGGCCCGAGTTCACGCTCCTGCGGGACGACCGCGACGGGATGCCACGACGCGTCGTCTTCGACAGCGTCACCGTCCCGACCGACCGCGGCGACGTCCAGCTCATCGGGCGCGAGGAACCGTTCCGGGCGCTGCGGACCCACGAGTTCGCCCTGGGCTTTGACAGCGCCGACCTCGTTCTGGAGGAGGTCGTCGAACTGCAGGACGACCCACTGCGGACCATCGGGGAGATAAACGACCGCATCGACCCGCTGGACACCGACGTTCGGGTGGTGACCGGACTCGGTGACACGGTGTATCACACGCTGCTTGCGACCCCGACCGTCGCCGACAGCCAGGACCGCCCGCTCGACCGCGCGTTCGTCCGACAGTACGCGGGCGAGCTCTGTATCTCCCCGCGGTACGAGCGGCTCATCGAGGCCGTCCTCGGAACGGCCGCGCTGGACGACATCACGTTCACCTACCCCGAGAACGGGCAGGAGGAGGAGGAGGCGGCTATCGCCGAGACCGGGCTGGGCGTCTATCTCACCGTCACCGGGTCGACGGCCCGGGACAACGGGCTCGTGCTGGGCGAGCAGCTGTTCCCCAGCGAGACCGTCCTGCTGGAAAACAGCTCCGAGCGGACGCCGGCGACAGAAGGCGTCGCGGAGCTGTTCGCCGAACCCGAAGCGACGGCGCTCCAGTCGATCTGATAGGGCGGGTGATGTGCGGTAGGCACATCCTGTCACGCGGTAATCGCGATGGCGCTTTTGCAGTCGCTTACGGCCGCCCGGACGCCGCCTTCGGTCGGGTCCGACCCACTGGCGAATTCATGGAGGGGAGGTACGTCGAGTACACCTCGTTTCTACGCCCCGTGGCGCCGGTAATGCCCGCCGTCTGTCGGGTAACGACGCTGTAACAAATGGGTATCCGGCGCTCGGTTTATCCGTAGCGCGGTCGTCAGCGGCCGAGGAACCGCTCCACTAGCAACCACAGCGACGTATGCGATGGATCAAAACAACACCGAACTCACACGCGATCGCATCTTCGACATACTCAGTAGCCCCCGGCGACGGTACGTGCTTTACTTCCTGCGGACGGAGCCGAACCCGATTCAGCTGACCGACCTGGCGGAGCACGTCGCTGCCTGGGAGAACGACACGACTGTCGAGGAGCTATCGACCCAGCAGCGAAAACGCGTATACGTCTCCCTGTACCAGACCCATCTCCCGAAACTCGCGGAGGCGGGCCTCGTCAACTACGACGAGGAGTCGGGCGACGTCTCCATCGCCGCGAAGGCGAGCGAGATAGACCCGCTGCTTGGCGAGCAGGGCTCAGAGCCGGCCTGGTACCTCTACTACTTCGGGCTGGCGGTGGTGAGTTCGCTGCTGGTCGTGGCGTCGGTCGTCGGCCTGGCTATCCCTCAGATCGCTCTCGCAGTCGGAATCATCGGGGCCTTCGCGGTCCTGACCATCGCACACATGGCATACGAGTGGAGCCAGCAGTCACCCCCAGCGGAGTTCCGCGAGTGACGCGACCGACGGACGGTCCCAGCCGATTCGACGCCGCGGAGGAGCGAGCGCTACCACACTGGGACCCGGCGGTATCAGTCGTCGTCCTCCGGCAACAGCTGCTCGGGCGTTCGCAGATACGTCGGCGTGTTCGCAAACTCCGTCATCCGCTCGAGCTCGCTCTCAGTGATGTGTTCTGGCATCATAGAGGGGCTCTCCGTGGGGGCCGTTAGTAATTGAGCTCATAGCCACTGGAATGTACTTTATACCACGGCGGCGGCTTCATCCCGGGAAACGCGGCTACCGCCCGACGCACGGTCCCTGTCCGGGTAACGGGCTGGTATACGAGGGATAACGGACCGGACACGCACCGCGATCAAACGTCCGTGACCGACGGCTACCGGTAGCGTCGGCAGGCCTCGTCCTGCCCTGGTCGACGGTACGTGTACTGTCAGCGAGCGTGGGGGCGTAACTGGGCGGGTCCGTCCCACTGGCGTCCCGGAGCCGGACAGACTCGGCCGCTCCGCGCAAAATTACCGGAAAACTTATGCTTGGATACGCTTTTGAATCCCGTAGCACAAAATGAGTGGTCCGGACCCGCGGCACGCACTGGCCGGTGGTCGATTCGACGGTGCCAAACGCGTGACCGACGACGGTCCGACATACAACCCGAATACGGACACGTACGTCGGGACGTTCGAGGTGGCGTCGGCGAGTCTCGCGGTGACGGAAGCGCTGGCGACGGTCCGACACTGTGACCCGACCGAGCTCGAACCGCTGTATCGCTCGGTCGACCCCGACGCCCTGGACCGACTCGTCGCTGGCGGGACGGAGCAACTCCGCGTGGCAATGCAGATAGACGGGTTCGAGGTCGTCGTGACCGGCGACCGTCGGGTCGAAATCACACCGCCCGAGTGACCGGGCGCCCCTGACCGAAGCAGTTCTCGCGGTCAGCACCTGAACCGCGACGGGTCGTGTTACTCACTCGTTTACCAATACCTCCCACGGCCTGCGTTCCGGTGTGTCACAGACGTTCAGCGAGGACGCGGTGTACGTCGCCGACTCGTCGCTCCGGTGTGACCATCTGCTCTGGGGTCTCGTCGTCGCGGCGGCCGCCGGCGACGTGGTGTTGACCCTCTCCGGGCTCTCGCTGTGTTTCACCGAGGCAAACCCCGTTGCGAGAGCGTTTCTCGACGCCGGCGGCGGCGCCGGCCTCGTCGCACTGAAACTGGCCGCACTGGCCGTGTTGCTGGGCGTCTACCGGGCGGTGCGGCCGCTGTTTCGCCGGGCGGCGCTGGTGGCCTTTTTCACGCCGCAGCTGCTGGCCGTCTGGCACAACGGGCTGCTTATCGCACAGCACGCCGACAGCTGTGGGTGAGTCGAGTGTCACGGGACGAACTCGGCGCCGGCAGCCGCGATGCCGTCGTGTCTCGTCGGCCCACGGACGGCCCTTCAGACAGACTCGTCGACGACGGCCGGCCCCAGGGTGGCCGGCTGCTGGCGAGTCAGGTGCGCGACCAGGTCCTCGGGCGTGTACGCCGTGCCGTCGACGAGACAGGGGAAGACAGCCGCGAGCTCGGTCCCATCGTAGACCGCTACGGCTCTGGACGGTGGGACGACTCGACTGAACGCGTCCTCGTCGTACTCGGTCGTCACCGTCGAGACGCTGAAAAACGGTGAGACCGAGAGCCTGCTGTTGGCCGCGAGCTCGTAGAACTCGCCGATGGCGTCGAGGATTCGCCGCCCGCTCCCGATGTCGGTGAGCGGGCTGCTCGTGCAGATGCTGGTCCCCCAGACGAGCAGGTCGACATCGCTGAGCGTATCGCGCTCGGCGAGTTCTTGGAGGTCCGCCACGAGCCGGTCCTGGGACGGCTTGTTCGGGGCGGGCGCGAGTGAGTGGACGAAGACCGTCGCCCGGAGGTCGCTGTCTGCCGGAGGTAACACCGCATCGAGTGTCGGGTCGGTGGCGTCGTCTGTTCGCATCGGTTTAGCGAAGGCCCGACACCAGTGATAAACGGGACAGGTCGTTCTCAGGGGATAGAAGCATCCTACCTGTGTGAACGGTAAATTGGGGGAGAGCGTCAACGCAGACCGGACGACGACGGCCGCCGTCGTGTGTGGCCTCGGTGGGGGTGGGGTGGGTGAGTTGGCAAGGGATGGACCGGTGGCCAGTACGTGCGGATGGTTGCTCTCCCCGCGATAGGACCAACAGACCCCGATGTCATTGTTACTCCGTGGTTAGTCCCGGTAAGCCCTCTCACACGGCCGAATCGGCGTTCCCGACGGCGTTTACTCGCTGTGAGACGGCCCGAAAGCCCACCATAACTAATCGGATATCTTCGGACGGTCCCCGTGATGCTCGAACGCTCCTCTCACGGCGGGGGTCGTGGTGAGTAACGACAGCGAGACCGTGGCCGGGCTGTCGCGGGCGGCGCGGGCGGACCTCCTGGCCTCGGCGCGCCGGCGGACGCTGCTCGAACTGCTGGCCGCGTCCACGGGGAATGTCCACTCACTGGAAGCACTCGCGACTGCGGTCACACAGGCCGAGCGGGGCCCCGACCTCGGTGCCCGGTCGACCCGCCGGGTGTGTCTGCTCCTGCATCACGTCCACCTGCCGAAGCTCGACGCGGCCGATATCGTGGCGTACGACGCCGAGCGCAACGTCGTCGAGTACATCGCGGGCGACGCCGTCGAACAGCTTCTCGACGCGGACGAGCGGTGACTGCCCGTTCGCCGGCATCGGGGCCCGACGACCCGCCGACACGGTGGCGTCAGCAGAGTGCGACATCGTTATCCCGACCTGACGACGGTAGCGGCTCGCTCACATCCCGTCCGTGTTCAGCGGGACGGGCCGCTCCTCGCCGGTCATCGCACCCGCCCGGAGCGTTTCGATGACGCGCAGCGTCCAGGTCCCCTCGGCGACCGGTACCGTCGGCGGCTCGCCCCGCTGTATCGCGCGTGCCTCCTCGCCGAACTGGTAGCTGTGGGAGTCCAGGGTGCGGGGGGCGTCCCGGTCATCGTCGAGAGCGCGGCGGGCGACAGTGACGAGGTTCTCGACGGTCCTCTGAAGACGGCCGAGGATGTGGTTGACGTCGGCCAGGACCCGGAGTCCCGGTGAGCCCTGGTAGTCGCGGTCGAGGACTGTCACGGACTGGGCCACGAGGTCTATCTCGATGCTGCCGCGGTCGCCGTGGACCCGAACGACCTCGTGGGGCACCCCGCTTGCGAGTACGGTCCCGCTACAGAGCACGCCGTCGTCTGTGGTGTACTGGAACTGGACGCTGCCGTAGTCGAACTCCCAGGTGTACTCGTTGGCCAGCGACGCACTCGACTGTACCGAGTCCGGGCTCGACGGGTAGCCGCCGAGAGTCAACACCGTGTATATCGGGTGCGAGAGCCCCGCCTCGAACTCGAACGCCCCGTCTCCGCGGGGGCCGTCGTCCGGGTACGTCCCGCCGGCGGACAGCAGGTCGACGGAGCGCACCTCGCCGACGGTGCCGTCTTCGATGCGCCGGCGGGCGTCCCGCATGGCCGGCGAGAAGTTGCGGTTGTGGGCCACCGACACGTGGGCGTCGTACTCCGCCACGAGCCGTTCCAGCTCCTCGGCTTCGGCGACGGACTCGGTGACGGGGCTCGCTATCAGGACGGGGATGCCATCCTCGATGGCCATCCGGGCCAGTTCGAGGCGGGTACCGACCGGCGTACAGAGATGTATCCAGTCGAGCGACTCACGCGCCAACAGCCCCTCGAAGTCGGCGTAGGCGTTGATGTCGTACTCGGTGGCTCTCTCCCTGGCCCGTGACTCGTCCTCGTCACAGACGGCGACGAGCTCCGTGGCCGGGCACGCCTGGAGCCCGGAGAAGTGGGATTCGGACGCCACGCCGCCGACGACCGCGGTTTCCAGTGTCATCGTCCCATCACCCCGCGTGCGAATACATTGTTATACCCGGGATGTGCGGGGGGTAACTGACTGTTACCGACCGGGGCGGGCAGCCATCCGCCATCTGTCTCTGGACCCCGCGCCGGGACCGCTAGCGGTCCTCTGAGATGTACCCCAGCTGCGCGAGTCGCTCGGTCACGTCGTGGTCCTCGCGGATGCCGCCCGCCGCCTCCTCGTAGGGCGGGTACTCTTCGACCGGCGTCGGCGAGACGACCGGCAGCGGCGAGCCGTCCATTCGCGCCGGTCGCGCCACGCCCAGCGTACTCAGCACGGTCGGCGCGACGTCGAAGAGATGCGCGTCAGCGAGGTCCGCTGTCGTATCGATTGCGGGGCCGCTGACGGCCACGACACCCTCTCGTTTGTGGTTCCAGGACTCACGCAGCGGTCCGAACCACTCGCCCATGAGAATCCCCCTGAGGAAGTTATCGAACGCCCGGGGGACGACGACGATATCCGGTGCCCGTTCGAGATAGGGGCCCTTGAAGACGGCCTCACGCGGCGCGACCTGCTCGAACGCCGGGCGGCCGTCCGGGTCGGTGAGCCCGCGGAGACGGTTGAGGAGTGTGTCTCTCACTTCGTCGTACTGCTCCGGCGGAACGACGCCGTTCGGTTCCCGGCCCGCGAGGTTCACCCTGACACCGAGCTCGATACGGTCGCGGACGTACGCCGACGACGCGGGGAAATCGACCTGCTCGGTCCCGGCGCGAATCGCGTCAGTGGGCGCGAGTTCGGCGACCGTATCGGCCAGCCCCAGCGGTTCGAGGGCCCGCTCGATGCGCTGGCTCGTCAGCCCGAGGCGAGCGAGCAGCGTCACGGCCCGCTCGGCCACGCCGGGGGCTGGCTGCCCGCCGGCCTCGCCCTGCTGGAGGCGCTGCCGGGAGATCGTACTCCAGGAGGGCATCCCGCCACCGGTCGTCGTCGCGACGTGGCCCCACTCCCGCAGTATCTCGTTGAGACGGATCTCGTACCCGTCGTACGCACCGATACCGTGGTCGCTGGCGACCACGACGGTGTCGGGGTCGGCCGCGTCGAGTGCCGTCGCGACGGCGTCGTCGACCGCACCGAAGACACACTCGATGGCCTCGCTGTCCTCCGGCCGGCGGTGAAAGACGGTGTCGGTCTGCTGGAACTCCAGAAAGCCAAAGTCGGGGTCGAACCGGTCGACGAGATACGCGAAGGCGTCGCCGCGGCCCCGTGCGTGGGCGGCTATGTCCGGTAACGTCGCCTTTCCGCGCGTCTCCATTGGACCGTACACGGCGTAGCTGCCGATTGTGTCCCGCACGTCGTCGAGTATGCCCTCGGGGTGTCCCGGCGGGTCTTCCGGCGAGACGTACCCGGGAATCACGGCCCCGTCGATCGGGCGTGCCGGTGCCGTCACCGGGACGTTCACGACGACACTCGACAGCCCCCGCTGGTCCAGTAGCTCCCAGAGCGCGTGGGCCCGCACGTCCGTCGCGTCGACGACGTCGTGGTCGTAGCCGTCGAACTTGAGGAACCCGAATACCCCGTGTTTCCCCGGGTTGACGCCGGTGTACAGCGAGGGCCAGGCGCTGGGCGTCCACGGGGGCAGCTGGGACGTGAGTGGCCCCACAGCGCTACGGTCGAACAGCGACTCGACGGTCGGGACGACGCCATCGGCGGCTACCGAGTCGAGGACCGGCAGTGACACCCCGTCGAGCCCGAGTACCAGCGTCCGCATCAGTTCGGGAACAGCAC
Organism: Haloarcula sediminis; assembly: GCF_035656455.1. Lineage (NCBI taxonomy): Archaea > Methanobacteriati > Methanobacteriota > Halobacteria > Halobacteriales > Haloarculaceae > Haloarcula > Haloarcula sediminis. The sequence goes on from NZ_JAYMGA010000001.1 coordinate 391,911, forward strand.
TGAGAAATCTTTGTAATCAAATACTTACTCCCGCGCCGGACAGGTGACACTGAAATTGACACTACCTACACCTAACACGTTATCCGCGTTCTCCCTCACGAGTTGAATTTTCTATGCGTGGCTGCTGTATAAAGGACGACTGGTACGTAGCTGGTAGACAACTTTGAACTAACTCCCGAGGACTAGGTACTCCTTACTGGCAAGCTGGTCACAACTCCTTTTCGGGTAGGAATATCCTGACAGGTATGGCAGGCAACCACCGGAACGCGACGTGCGGGAAAGCAAACCATACCAGTCGACGGCGCTTCATACGGACCGTCGGCGTCGGCGCGACGACCGCTGCAGTCGGGACGGCATCGACCGGAACGGGACTCGGGGCCACGAACACCGTCGACCTCGGGGCGGAAGGGCTCGGTAACGGTGACCTAATCGACCCGTACTTCGAGGAGTTTTTCAATGGTGGAACGGCGGTACACGTTCCCGCCGGGGAGTACGATTTCGGCGGCGGCGGACTGGACGGTGCGTACGCGAACGCGGCGCTCGTCGGCTCGGCTGACGGCGTCACGCTAACCCGGTCCGTGGACCCCGAAGCCGAGGCCCGCCAGACCACCGTCGAGACCGATGGACAGGTCCGCATCGAGAACGTCGCTATCCGCGGCGAGCGCGGTGGCAACTCCCGTGTCGGGCCCGCATCGCGTCCGAACCGGATCGAGATAGACGGCGCCGGCGACACCGAGGGGGCGTCCTACGCGCTCTCGGTCACCGGTGACCTCACGCTCGACGAGGCACACACCGTCGTCGGAAGCGGCGAGGCCCTGTGGCTGACCGGCGATATCAGCGAGGGGAACGTCAGCGGCCACGTCCGAAACGGAGCGGACGCGTTCTTCTACAGCGGCCAGTTGGAGCGTGTCGAAACCGACGGCGACGCGGACATCAACATCTTCTACAACTAACAATGGCGACAGAAACGGAGTGGGAGGAGGTCCCCGAGGACCCGGACCCACACGAGAACCTCGACTACGAACTGGAGGAGCTGACAGTCGTCCGCTCCGAGACGAACGACCAGTACGTCTTCCTGCCGGCAGAGGAGTCTCACCTGCTCGAGGAGGCCTTTATCGTCGCGAGCGAGGACTCGCTCGTCGACCTGACACAGTAACCCGACGGATAACTAACACCGCCACCCGTCTCCTCTCAGGCGACCCGCCACAGCGTCGGCGTCCCAGATGACCTACCGTGAGTACATGCGCGGCGACGAGGTGACACTCGGCGTCGCTCCGACCGGCTATCGATACTCGACAGACGAGAACGACGATCTCCCAGTCACCCCCGAGTCCGTCGCGACACAGGTGTACGAGTCGGCTGCGCTCGGGGCGACTGTCGCGCGGCTCCACGGCCGCGACGCCGACGGGGAACCGGACCCGTCGCGGCTGCCCGCGTTCGGGCGTGCAGTCAGAGAACAGTGTGGCCGCGACGTCCTGATCGAATACGCGGCGGGGCCGGACGCGCCGCTGGGCGACTTCCTCGGCGCGCTGGACGGTGAGCCGACCCCCGACCTCGCTACCGTCCGACTGGGCCCGACCCAGTCGGGTTACCGGTCGGTCTCGGGGACGAGCCGCCGCGACACCGAACAGCTCGTCGAGGCGGTACTCGACCGCGGTATCACCCCCAATCTGCTGTTGACGGGCGGTACTGACTGCCACGAACTCGCCCGTCTGGGCGAGCAGTTGCCCGACCGGCCCGTGGTGACGCTGCTGTTTGGCGCTCCCAGCGGCGCCGTCGGGACGCCCCTGAGCCTGCTCGCGCTCCTCGATGCGGTGCCCGAATCGGCACACTGCTTCGTCCGCGCGACCGGCCCGAACCAGTACCCGCTGACGGCGATGGCGTTTTTCATGGGCGCACACCCGGTGGTCGGCATGGCGGACAACCTGTTTTTCGACCCGGACACCCCGGTCGAGCGCAACGCACAGCTCGTCCGGACGGTGGCCCAGCTGACACAGCGCTCGCTGCGCTCGCTGGCGACTGCCCGGAGCGCCAGACGCCAGCTCTCCGTTCCCGTAGCCGCCACCGAGGGCAACGACGTCGAGGCGTAACCGCCCCGTAGCCGGCGAAAGCGGTGTATACCTTTGCTTTCGGGTAGTGCTATTCGGGGACGATGGACGCAGTAATACTCGCAGCCGGCCAGGGGACTCGACTCCGCCCACTCACCGACGACAAGCCCAAAGGGATGGTCGAAGTGGACGGGAAACCGATACTCACACACTGTTTCGACCAGCTCATCGACCTCGGCGCCGACGAGCTGTACGTCGTCGTGGGCTATAAGAAACAGAACATCATCAACTACTACGAGGACGAGTACCGCGGCGTCCCGATAACGTACACGCACCAGCGCGAACAGAAGGGGCTGGCCCACGCCCTGCTGACCGTCGAGGAACACATCGACGACGACTTCATGCTAATGCTGGGGGACAACATCTTCCAGGCCAACCTCCCCGATGTCGTCAACCGCCAGCGAGAAGAGCGGGCCGACGCCGCCTTCCTCGTCGAGGAGGTCCCCTGGGAGGAGGCCTCCCGATACGGGGTCTGTGACACGAACAAGTACGGCGAGATAACTGAGGTCATCGAAAAGCCCGAGGACCCGCCCTCTAACCTGGTGATGACCGGCTTCTATACGTTCACGCCCGCCATCTTCCACGCCTGTCAGCTCGTCCAGCCCTCCAACCGGGGCGAGTACGAGATAAGCGACGCCATCGACCTCCTGTTGCACTCCGGGCGGACCATCGACGCCATCCGCATGGACGGGTGGCGCAACGACATCGGCTACCCCGAGGACCGCGACGAGGCCGAAGAGCGGCTCCGAGGCGACGACGACAAAGCCCGGGTCGAGGCCGGCGAGCAGTCGAACGACACCGAGGACGACGTCGCGTCCGTCCCGTCCTCGGAGTAACGGGCCGCTTTTCGAACCGACCGAAGGCGGTCCGTTTACGCTGCGGTGTCCGGCGTTGCCACGTGGTCCGCCACCGACCGCATCGTCTCTACGGTGAGGTCTGTCTCGGCTCGCACGCTGTCGATGTGGGCACAGACGGCCCGGAACCGGGAGAGGTCGGCCTCCGTCGTGAGGTCGCTCGGGCACAGACAGAGGTGACAGAGCCCCTCTCCCGAAGCAGCCGCGTCGACGCCGAGTTTGGCTTGCCTGACGGCGGGGTCGCCGACCGTCGCGGCGAGGAGCCGCTGTGCCGGCCCTTCGACCCCGAACAGGGACAGCGAGGCGGGGACGTTCACGAGGCCGTACTCGTCTACCTCCGGCTCGACCAGCGGCGGCGGCTCCCGGACCACGGTCGCCCGGGCGAGCTTGCGAAGCGGTGCCGAGTAGGGGCTGTCCGTAGCCGGCTCCGGTCGGGTCCCCCGGTAGCAGCGAACGCCCGCCTCGGCGAGGACTTCCCGGTGGCCCACCTGATTTCGGGGGAAGACAAACGAGTCCACGTCGACGCCGGCGGTCTCGGCGGCCTCGATAGCGCGGTCACACTCCGCGTGTGCGAGGGCTTCGGTCGCGTCGTCGAACTCGACGTGCGAGTAAGTGAGCGTGCCGATATCGTGGTCGAGCTCGCTCCCGACGAGGTCGTCGAGCAGCGCCGGTGCGTACCGGTACTGTTCGTCCATCGGGTCATCGCCGCGCTCGTGGGCGAACCACCCCGGCGGTGACGGGTGGCCCACGTGGGCGCCGGCACACTCCTCCTCGAACAGGTGGCCCACGACCGCCCATGTCGCCGGGATGTCGTAGGTTTCGAGCGTCTCGGCCAGCTGTGTCCACCCCCAGCGCGAGCGGGCGATGCGGTCAGTCGGCCGGTCGGCGGGCGGGTCGACGTGGAACCCCCAGCCCAGCGCCGCGTCGATAGAGATGACGACTGCTCCCATTTGTTCCCGAGTGAGCCGGCCCCATCTAAGTTATACCGCGGGATGGGACCTCGTTTGCCGGAGTAGCACTTTGCTACGTCACAGCCTTCAGACCCCGAAATATACAGGAACAGTATAACAAAGCCCTGAACTGGTAGAAATCTCGGACTGAGTTAAGATGACCGGTATGAACCAGCGCCAGAGCGGGCCAGTGACGGAGAACACCGGCGACGGGAGGCCTACCGATGAGTAAGTGTAAGCTTGGCGAGGGCTGCCGAATCGCGGAGTCGGCCGACATCCTCCCGCCGGAAAACGGGCAGTCGCCAGCCAGAATCGGTGCCGATTCGGTGGTCCGGGCGGGGTCGGTCGTCTACCCGGATATCGTCGCCGGCAATCGCTTTCAGACCGGCCACCACGCCATCCTCAGAGAGCAGACGACCGTCGGCCACGACTGTGTCGTCGGCGCTCAGGCCGTCGTCGACGGCCGGAGCGACCTCGGGGACGAGGTGCGTCTGCAGACCGGTGCGTACGTGCCGTCGGACACGACCATCGGCGACCGGGTGCTCGTCGGACCGCGCGCCGTCCTGACGAACGACCCGTCCCCGCTGGGGGAGGCCGTCGACCCGGCGGGCCCGACCCTCGAAGACGACGTGACCGTCGGGGCCAACGCAACCGTGTTGCCGGGCGTGACCGTCGGTGAACGCTCCGTCGTCGCCGCGGGGGCCGTCGTCACCGAAGACGTCCCGCCGTCGACGCTCGCGGTCGGGACGCCGGCGAAACACCGCCCGCTGCCAGACCAGTTGGCTGCCGGTAACGCCCATCGGTGAGTCGGCCCCGGTGTCATTCCGGACGAGACCGGGAGACGAGGCGGCGACCCGTCCGAACAGGCGCTCTATAACTACGGCCGCGGTTCGGGATATAGTGTCCATGCCCTCGGTCGCACTCTTCGGGAGCCGTCCCCTCGGCGAGCGTTGTCTTGACGAGCTGACCGACCACGACGCCTTCGACGTCGAGCTGGTCGTGACTCTCGGGCCCAGCGAGGACACCTGGTGGGACGGCTGCCTGTACGACCGCGCCGAACGGCTGGGCCACCGGGTCGTCACGCGGGACTCGGAGCGCGCCCTGCTCGACTACGACGTTGACTACCTCGTCAGCGTCTACTACCCCGATGTCATCGACGTCGAGCTGTTAGCCCACCCGAACGTCGCCCCGCTGAACCTCCATCAGGCCGAGCTGCCCCGGTATCGCGGGTGCAACGTCTTCTCTCATGCTATCATGAACGCCCGCGCGGACGACCACTGGCGGTACGGAACCACACTGCACGTGATGGCACCGGAGGTCGAGACTGGCGACGTCGTCGCCCGCCGGTTCGTTCCCATTGAGGCGTCCGACACGGCGCGGACGCTGTACGACCGCGTGACCGACGCCTCTCTGGCGCTGTTTCGCGAACAGCTCACAACGCTCCGTGACGGGGCCGTCCACCGGATTGGGACCCCTCAGTCGGCGTACGACGGTGAGCGCTACTGCTACACCGGTGAGAGCCTCGACGACAAGAGGGCGATTCCGCCGGAACAGGTAGTTGCCGACGACGAGGCGACCCAGCTCGCGGTGTACGACAAGATACGCGCGCTCGATTTCCCGCCGTTCGAGCCCGCCTACACGGAACTGGGCGGGCGGCGGGTGTATCTGACGGCGACGAACTACGGCGACATCTTCGGGCGTTCGGTGTCGAGCTTCGACGCCGAGGCCGACCCCGTGTCGGTCTCGGGTAGATAGACTCCGTCGGCGCTTGGCCGGCCCACCGGCCTTGCTGGCTTAGGTCCCGGTTCGCGACGACCAAAAGCTCCGCTTATGCCGGATAGATACCGATTTACAAAGCCGTTCGCTGCAGGCACTACTGCCGTATGAGTGGTCACCTGACGGCCGACGAGTTGCGACGCATCAACGAGTTCGCGGACACGCCGAAACACCGCCGTCGCCCGGAACAGTTACTACCGGAAGACAGCCGGCCGGATGAGGGGTCCTCCGAGCGGTAACTACAGCATGTTTTCGGCCTCGATAGTCTCCCACACTTCGAGACCCCCGTCGGTGATACCGTACACCCGCCCCTTGCGTCTGTTCTCCGAGACGAGCAGCGTCACGAGGTCCGCGTCGCGAAGCTCCTGGAGCGCCCGCGAGACGTGGGCGATGCTCAGGTCCGTCTCGTCCGCGATGAGCGACGGCGTCGCCGGGCCGTCCGAAAGCCGGCGGAGCGTCGCGATCCGGTATCGGGAACTGATGACGTAGCTGATTTCGTCCCACGGGTCGGGCTCGCTCATCGCGGCCTCCCCTCCGTGGCAGCGGCGCGGTCACTGTCGGGTTCGATTCGCTCGCTCGTTTGGGCGCGGTTGTCTGTAGCCATATGGGTTCGGTAGGGCCTGCTAGCGCTTCTCAGTCGCTCGAACCGACCTCGGCGCGTATGTAGCATCGTGTGATGCTCCGGCGGTCGTGTCCCTCGACGATATCGGTCGTTGGCAAGCTGTGCGACTGCGGGCGAGGCAGAGACGACACCGCGTTCCATCCCCGCACGCCGGACTGGGGTCGGTTTCACCGCGTCCGAGTCCGGCAGATAATCTCGGTACAGTGACGGACAAACCCGTCCGCGGTGGCACGGGTCCGGTCGGACACCGACCCGCGGGACGGCGAACTGTTTGCGCACGGTCTCGGCTGGAATCTGTGTCATGCGTTTTTTGACGTGGTTGCGGATGTCCCCGCCTCGAAGCCACTGTTGGGAGATACACACGTGGCCCCGCCTTTGTTACGTATCACATATACCGGATACAGAGTGGGTATCTCCGGTAAAACGAACCGACACACACGTGAGGTGAAACTGGCTTGCTCGTGCCCGCGTCAGGCGAAACAGGACGTTTCGCTGTGCAAGCTATATATAACAATGACAATAATTTGCTGCCACAGCCCGCTAGTGATGTCCGAGACACACCGACCGGGACGCTCCCCCGATATCAGTGAGTTACCATCGCAGTCGTGGTTGATATCCGCTCCCGCGGGGCTCCCCACGTCGTATAGCTGTCTTTTCCGGGGACTGGGCCGGAATCCTGGTGCTGTCTGCGGTGACCGCGTGGATCACGCCGTGGACACACCCCTGGTTAGCGACCGCTACCGACAGACATCGGCGGGGGACACGCCCACGACACACTGCGGGCATTCCCGACCGTACTGGCTACTAGCTGCGCACTAAGTATAAGATAGATGTCAAAACAAAGTATTAAGTGTGGGACGAATGACTGTTTTGTCAGACGCTTGGGGTCCGGACAGCCCACAGGTCTTGCAGGATCTCGGGGGGTGCAGGGAGCCAAACCCGTTGCGAGGACTACGTACCGTCCGGATGCCGGGCTATCGAGGACTACACAATGAGTACTCAGGACCAATCCGCACACGCAAACAGCGACCAACCGACTCGAACCGACAGACAAAACGACGTTCCCGACAGCACGGCACAGCAGGGCGAGGGGGTCACCGAGACCGAACGGGAGCCGCTCTCGCTGGACCTCGTGTTCGAGATACTCAAGAACAGCCGACGGCGTGAGGTAATCCACTATCTCCGGGACCAGGAGACGGACGATCGGGTATCGCTCGGCGAACTGGCCGAACACGTCGCGGCCATCGAGAACGACACGACGACCGACCAGCTCACGTCCAGCCAGCGAAAACGGGTCTACGTCGGTCTCTACCAGTGTCACCTCCCGAAGATGGACGACATGGGGGTCGTCGACTTCAACCAGGACCGCGGGCACGTGGCGCTGGCTCCGCAGGCGGACTGCCTGACGGAGTATCTCGACCGCCCGGCGGAGGACGAAGACGTGCAGTGGCACCGCTACTACGGCGCTATCTCGGTCGTCGGCATCGCAATCGTCGGGCTCTCGCTCGGCGTCGGTCTCGCGTCAGGACTCGCGGTGGGGCTGCTCGGACTCGTCGTCACGACGTTCGCGTTCTGTTCTGCGTGTCACTGGGTCACAGAAACTCGCGACGAAGACTGACCCGGCAAGGGCGTCGTTCTGTCGTGTTCGTCGGGGACGACCGGATTGGAAGGGGGGTGGTCCGGGGTGGCTATTGGCCTGCACGCGAGCCGGATGTGGCACGGCCAACTGGCTCCGTTGGATCGGACACAAGTGGATGGTGGACCGTTCCGGGTTGGGGGTTGCCGACTACGTATACGCTTTGTCGCATCGATGTACCGCTGACCGAAACGCTCGGGGCGGCACAGACGGACAACCGAGCGTATCGCGCCGTCGCCGGCGCGCGTCGGCGTTCGAAGGGAGAGGCGGTATCTGTATTGTAACCCTGTTCCTACGCTCTGGACCGCTGGAACGGTACGGGGATTGTACGACATGGTCCGCTCGGGTACACTCACCGACGACTGTGTCTCCGGGACAGACAGTGCTCGACCCCGGCAGGCCGCCGACGGTATCTCTCTAGGTGGCGTCACTCACGCCGGCCGTCACCCCCGTACTGCCTTACATATATACCGGCGTCGCCACTCTATCGAGTCGTATGCCAGCACGTATCGCTATCCTCGGTGGCACGTTCACCCCGATTCACAACGGTCACCGCGCGTTACTCCACAGCGCGTTCCAGACTGCGAGCCACGACGGGCAGGGAGACGGACACGTCATTGTCGGTCTGACGGCCGAATCGCTGGCACGCGAGACACGCAGTGACCCCTCACACGCTGACCAGCTGGACTCGTATGCAAAGCGGGCGGAGACGCTCGCAACCACACTAGAGCGTATCTCCGAGGCCTACCCGGCGACATGGGACATCGTGAAGATAACGGACGCGTTCGGCCCCGCCGCCACGCGCGAGGACGCCGACGCACTCGTCGTCGCGCCGGAGGGGAAAGCACAGCAACGCGCCCACGAACTCAACGACGAGCGACTCAGACGCGGGTACCAGCCGCTGGAAATTCACACCTCGCCGTTCGTGGTTGCCGAAGACGGCATGCGAATAAGTAGCACCCGCATCCGGAACGGCGAGATAGACGCCCAGGGACGAGTGCTCCAGGGCGATGACTGACGGGTTCGCCCCGGCAGTGAGTACGCCCTACGGGCGGGCTCACTCCCGCCCGCTCTCGCCGTTCGGTTCGGCCAGCGTCTCGGAGAGTCCGTCGTCCTGTACCATCGTCGAGACGTACTCGGCGGTGGAGCTGTCCACCGGAGCGACGTTGCGGCCCGGCTCGGTGTCCTGTTTCTGTGTCTCGACGCAGACGTCGGTGCCGGTCACCTCCAGGAAGATATCCTGCAGGTGCTCGTGTGCCGACTTGTCACTGTCGGCTGGCACGTCGCTGCTCATCGAGCATCCCACCTACGCGTCGAAGCTTGCCACACCCACTTGATGTGGACACGTTCCTCAACCATGACATGACGCCCAGGAACGGGGAGAAAATAAGTATACAGCTGCTAATTCGGTAATACACTGACTAGCGACTTCCTATCCGGCTTTTACCACTGACTGGCCCACACGCTGGGACACAAACCGCGACGCGACGACTACGGAAAGCCGGCTTCAGCGAAACTGCGGCCGAACAGGCACACCAACGCGACCGCTGTGGCCGCCGAGACGGCGGCCGCTCAAGTCGTCCTACGCCGGGTGAGCGGCCCCGTTTCTGTATAGCGCTATACGATTTATGTGTTCGCTGTCGGCCGATTTAAACTCCAAACGCACGATTAGTTTACAGCAGCGAGTAGATGTGGGACTCGTAGCTCTCCCGAACTCTGCTCCCCCAGTCGTGGGTGTACGTGTCGATGATGTCCTGTGCGACGTCACCCCGTAGATACTTGACGACGCCCCGGTCTCCCGTTCGGTCTCGCAGGTGTGTGGTGAAGAAGTGACGGAAGTAGTGGGGCGTGACGTTTTCCTCGGTCCCGCCGCCGTCGCGGTACCAGCCGTGATCGCGGGCGTGGCTCTCGACGAGGTGGTGGACCATATCGGGCGTGAGTCGCTGTCCCCAGTCACCGCTGGTCGATACGAAAAGCGGTTCCGCCTCGGAACGGACGTCCGGGCGAATCGCCAGCCAGCGCCGTAGCGTCCGGGCGAGTTCCCCGTCGACGGGTAGCGTCGTGTCCCGCTTTCGCTTGTTCGACGCCGAGCGTTCCTCGCCGTTCGCCACCGACCCCCGGCTGGGCTCTGCGGCGACGTACAGCGAGTCTGGCCGCCCGTCGAGCGCGGCCCGCACCGGTATCTCGGGGCGCGGTCCCGGCTCGGACAGGTTGAGGTCCCGGAGGTCCAGATTACACAGCTCGCCGGCTCGCATCCCCGTCTTCAGTAGCGTCAGTACCACGGCTCGCTCCAGCGGGTGACTGACCTGCCCCACGAACGCCCGCATCTCGTCGACGCTGATCTCGCGCCGTGTCGGGTCCGTGTTGATCGACTCGTCCATTTCCTCCATCACCAGGGTCATCGGGTTGGACTCGAACGCCCCGACCTGGGTCATGTAGGCGAAAAACCGGTGGAGATAGGAGGCATACGTCGCGACGGTGCTCTCGCTGTGGTCGCCTCTGAGGCCGTGTACGTAGGCCATACAGTCTCGGTGTGTGGCCGCTGTGACCGGCGTCGCGCGCTCGCTCTCGGCCAGGAACGCCTCGAAGTCACGCAGGACCCGCTCGTAGAACGCCCGGGTCCGCTCGCTTTTCCCGTGGTAGGTGACGTCGTCGAGGAAGTAGCCGACCGGGTCGTCATCGGGCTCTGGGGTCCCAGCCTCGGAGCTCATTCGTCCAGCACGTACCCCCCGTGTCGACCGCTGTATCTCACCCGACCACTCGACTGGAGCTCCTGGAGCGTCTCGTCGAGGCGCTGCTCAATGTCGTCGGTGAGGGCGGCCACCAGTTCGTCCCAGTCGTAGTGGCCCCCGTCGGAGAGGGTCTCGACGACCCGTTCTTCCAGCCCGTCACCCCTGGGGTTAGCGTCCGGAGAACGGGGTTCCACGTCTTTGGCGCTCGCCGAACTGTCCGGTTCGAATCCGCTTCGACCGGCCTGTACCATCGTCCGGACGAACTCGCTTTGGCTCATGTCGAGTTCCTCGGCGTGGGACTGCCAGCGCTCTTTCTGGTATTCCGGGACGTACGTCCGTACGGAGGTACGCTCCTCGCTGTCGGCTGCCATATTCGCGACTCGCTCCCCGGCCACTTCAATCTAGTCCTACCAAACCGGATAAAGAAGATTATTTGTGCCAGCAGTGCCAGTTATCGCCCAATATAGTACTAGAAATACAAATACAATACTGTCTATATTGCCTCTTCTTTAGAAGAGTGTAGATACACAAATATATTTCGTCCTTGCAGAAACAACGAAATTTATCCTGCACGCCCCTAGAGCAGACTGCGGCCGTTGCTTTTCCCTCGGATCAAGAAGTGCGCCGCCGCCCGACCACGAGTTCAGTCGACAGAAAACAGCCCTCGCCGTATTCGTACGCGTTCGCTTCGCGTCCGGCTCGGCTGAACTCGGTGGCGCCGGATTCACTCTCTCAGTCGGGTGTCGGGTTCCTCGCTCCGGACGGTCCGGGTCCATCATGACCGATATCCCGATGTCCCACAGTCCGATACCGGCCCGTCGTCTTGGGGGATCGTCGAGGCAGTCGCCATCGTCTCCGACCACGTCGCTCACAGGAAATAGCTGCCACGGGCAACAGCGGACCCAGACCCGAACCCTCCCGCCAGCGGACTGTCCCTAGCCGACTCCGGAACGCAGTGTACGGCGGTATGGCGCCTGTCGGATCTCAGCTGTCCCTGTCCGCTGGTCGTCCAAGGCGGCTTGAACTGGCACACCGGTTCAACCGGACCGGCGTACATGTCGATTGCACTGCTGCTTCACAGCCGGTAGACAGCGATCTTCAGCGGGTCGTACAGCGGCGGTCGATGCATTCGGTTGTGTGGTCCCCAGTCGAATCTGGTCCCAGACGAATCACTCGTCTATCGCTCAAAAGGTCAACTGGCACTGAACGCGTCTCCTGCTGTGTCGACCTTCGAAGTGGGCCTTACCGTGGAACGGCGCCCGTAGTCGAATCGACCACGTCCGGGAGTAGTTGATACTCCGGGCCCACGGGACCACTCGCTGCCGTCTGAACGTCCTGCCCAACGAACCAGGTACACAGTCGATGGCATGCCACCTTTCCCGCCGGAAGGGCGGTCGACCCAGTCCCGTCGTACGGAAACTGCCAGTTTCGGAATTTATCATCTATCGACATGTCCTTTTGCCGAGTGAACTACCGTCCGACAGCCACCAGATAAACGATATAGTGCTATATTGAACTGCGGTGGGAGCCGGGGCCACAGGTTCGGCAAGTAGCAATCTACAAACTAGTAACTTTCTGATATTTCTTCTGCGAATTTAGATTTCTTAGGACTATTAGCAGTAACCGAGGCTCACGGTCAGATAAAGTGTCGTCAGTTAACTCAATCCGAGTGCCTAATCCATATTTCGTAACACTCGGAACATTACCTTAGCTGCATGTTCCGCATCAGTACCAAGGTCATCAATCTCTTCTTTATCTGGATTACGAATTATTGAGTGGGCATCCGCATCTGCTGAATTTTTGAACTGTCGAATATCCCTAATAAGTTCTTTATCAAGCCCATTTGAGTATGACTGGTAGTCTTTGAGCTTATATTCTAATCCATCAAGGAGAGTACTGAAATTCTGAAATCTGCGTTGGTTTGGGATATAATACATTCTAAGATAAGAAGTGCCATACTGGTTACGGAGCAGTTCAATTACGAGATTTTCTAGAAGTTTGCGCGTCAAAACGAATGTCCCATCGTACACACCAATCCGGTAACTCTGATTGATGTTCGATATAAGGTCATCGTAGAAATCGTCTGTTGTATGTTCTATGTCGATAAACAGCTCAGTAGTTATTGTTGGAAGTCCACCAGCAACATCTGTCCGTTCTCCTTCAAGATTTTGGAGTGCGGGGTATTTTGCGATCTCACTATCATCAGCCCCGCCAACAAAATCGTAGACCCGTTTCATGAGAGCTAGACCTTTCTCTTGGTCATCCTCAATGATCTTACTGAATAACTGACGGGTTCTTTGTAGCTGGTCGTTATCACCCCATTCCCAACTTTGGAAGAATCGTTCCTGTTCCTTCGCTGTTTGATGCACACCATATTCCGTAGTTAGCATCACCCAGTCTTCATGAGATATAGACTTATTAGCTATAAAATGAGAAAACTGTGCAACCAAGGTTCGAATTGGGTCTTTTGTCATAAATTGTATCGACCGTGATTCCAACAGGACTTGCTCTCTATCTACTGGGGGATCTTGAGATTGATTATATCGCCTGCCTCAGTTGTTAAATACAGTTGGTTATCGTCAACCGTGGGCGGAGCCCATATAGCGGACTCTGTATCATAGGACCATTTTGTGTTTCCGTTAGACGGAGATAAAGCGAAGAGGACACCAGTATCACTACCTAAATAGACAGTTTCATCAATTTCAAGAGCGGGAGATAATGGCGCATACTCAGGGTCAAAAGTCCATCTGGAGTTCCCATTATTTGTGTTTATCGCGTGTAGCGGATATGACCAACTAGCAGCATAGACAGATGTATCTCCTACACTTATCGGCGTATTGAAATTACGAGTTAGTTCTGTACTCCACTCCAATTCCTGCGAATTTTTATTTATCGCTCTTACCTCACCGTTTTCTAAGGCAAAGACGAGTAAATTATCCTTTACAACTGGGGCAACAGATGGTTCAATCGTGCTCCTCATTTCCCACCGACTTGACCCATTTTGCTTATTTAGGGAGTGTATCGTCGTCCCTGCTTTGAAATATACAGAATTACTATCGACAGCGAGATTATAAACTGGGCTCTCAATCTGGACATTCCATAATTCACTCCCATCGAAATCCAGCGCCAAAACACCGTCATACGTCGGTACATAGATTATCCCATCAGCAGAGATGATATCCCCACGAACACTAGTATCTGTTTCCCAGACCGATTCACCACTTGACACTGATACGGCTTCAAGGCCGTCTAAAGAGCTGTAGACAATAGTAGAATTATTTACACAGAGTGGCTGTTCGCTACTCATATCAACCCCAGTAGAGTAACTCCAGTTTCTCTCTCCCGAGTCTGGATCATATCCTTCTATCGTCCCAGCATCATCGAGGCCACTCACTACCACCAGTTGATTATCGACTAACACTGGGGCTGGGAAATGAAATCCATTTCCAATGTTTGCAGCTGCTATAGATTCCCACTCAATAGCCGGAGTGTTCTCTGACTGATTCTCTGGGGTTTGGGGTGTTGATGAATTATCCGAGCTACATCCTGATATACTAGATAATCCTACACCCGCAAGACCGACGAGATACTTACGCCTATTCATGACATTTTAGAATAGGTCTATTTACAAAATACTTCGTTTCAATCTAATCGGTGAAATATTCGTCAAGCCGTTTTTGTGTCTCAAAACTTTCAATTTCAATCTCAGAATTTATTTCATCCCACCACTCGGCATCTTGTGGAGAAACTTCTCTAAGTACGGCATTCTCGGCGTTTCGCACCTGTCGGACGGCATCACGACGGCCCATGTGATACCGGCGTAGGTCCTCTTTCTTAGCAGCGTCCCACACTTCCAGACCCAGGTCAGTCAATTCGTAGACCTTCGCCGAGACACCTGAGGGTTGCTCTTGAAGCGACTGCTTCCACAGGTCAAGTTGCATCCCCGTAGTCAGTCGCTCGTGGATAGTGCTGGAGCTCATCAAGAGCTTCTCACGTAGGTCAGTATGCCGCTTCGGGCCGTCCCCGATATCGACTAAGATTTCCAGTGCGCCTTTCCGCTGGAGAAAGTCGATAATCTGCTTGTCCTCTATCATTGTGCGATTTGAACATCCTTCTTAGCCGAAGGCCTTTTGAGTTGTGCTGTGATATAGAATAGTGTTTGAATCAAACAGCCTTCGATAGTAGAATTATACTGGATTAGTATGATGTGTGGAATAGACTTATCCTCGGTGTCGCCACTCCCTACTAACAGTATATTTGCGGGGGTAAAGGCGCTCTTCGCTGGTATTACAGATTAGGCAATATTATAATGGGTTCTGATAGTTCGCTGGAAGCGGAGCAGTTGGTGGGGCAAGCAGATGCGCTATTTGATGTTCACGACAACGTCTCTCGGGTGATTGGCGATCTCGACCTGCCGATAGAACGCTTCCGCGACGAGTATGGGGTGTGGGGAAATGCAGGGTCAGCGTTTGATTTTGAGTCGATGTTCCGGCTGTTTCTCTACAAGGAGGTAGGGGGATTCAGCCAACAAGAAGTCGCCAAGCGGGTGGAACAGTGGCCGTATCTCCAGTCGCGGTTTGGGTTGGACCGACCGCCGACACAGCAGGCACTTTCACACACCAAACGACGACGCTTTTCGCGCCGCCTTCGGCAGTTCATACAAGATGTGGCAGTAGGTATCCACGAAGTCGCGCAGGAGGCGGGCATATCGTCTGCGGAGTTAGCCATAGGGGACACTAACCCGGACCCATCAGAGATCAGAGAGAGTCGACAACCGCTCCATCACTACGTCGATAACCACGCACCGGACGTTATCGAATCACTGTTAGACTCGGTTATCCCGGCGTTTGACACGGGTAGAGCCGCGAATGCGAAACACGACGACCGGACAGTGTGGGAGCATCAGACGCTCATGAGCTTGATGGATACGGCGGGGACGCGAGCCGCCTATCGGTCGTTCAATAAGTTCCGCTCAGATGCGCTTCACCACGATACTCACACACGGGCTGTGAAGAAGCTCGGAACGCCCGCAGACTACCAGTATACGTTCACCGATTACTCTACGACCGAGACAAACCGGACGCCGGTTCCCGACTGGCGAAGCATCGCCACCACCATTCAGGACCAGTTCAGCGGCGCTGTCGAACAGATGCTCGAACCCATCCGAGACGGCGAGATGTTCACGGAGCCGGTCGTCGCCGCCATCGACGTGACAAACGTCCCGTACCACGTCTCCCCGTGGAAGGGAGAAGAGGATATCGAGCCGAGTGACGAGCGCGTGTGGGTCAATGGACGGTCGAAAGTTCCGAAGCCCGAGTACCCGGAGATGGTCAACGGCGGCCAGGAGGACGGTGTCTACGAGTTCCAGTACGCCACTCTCACTGTCGTCGGTCGGAACACGCCGCTGGTTCTCGCCGTTGAACCCGTCCGTCACAATTCCAATTGGGAGGGTGACGACGGCGACACATCCTCATGGGCTGAGGTCGTCGACCGACTGCTTGAACAGGCCAGCGAGCTCGTCGATATTCAGCTGGTCATGGCCGACCGTGCCTTCGACGGCCACGGTGTGTTCCACGTTTTAGACCAGAAGCACGACGTGAACTATCTGATTCCAAAGAAGACGGACTCGAAGCGGCTTCGAGCGGACGCCGAGAAAGTCAGCGAAGATAGTGAACTCAAATCACTGGTCGAGCAGGACGCTTCGCTGTACGTACAGGACGATACAGCGTATCTTGACGTGGAATCTGACGAGACACTGGGTGAGAACGGGTACAGTCACGACGTGACGTTCATGCACGTCCCCGCTGATCGGAAGAAGTGGGATACGAGCCCGGAGCGAGAGATTCCCTATGCGCTGTTCGTGACAAACAGGTCGGACGATATATCTCCGATGGACGCACTCGGATTCACGAATCGGTACTCGGACAGATGGGATATCGAGATCGAGTACAAGATGATTACGCCGCTGGTGCCGTCTATTGCGTCGAGAGACTACCGGATGCGGTTCTTTTCGTTCGTGTTCTCGTGCCTACTCTACAATATGTGGCGGGTGACAGACCACTCGCTGAAGATGGTGATTTCGGAAGTGTGGGACGACTATGGCCGGGGCAAACACGAGAGACGGTCAGCCACGTTGCTACCCCTGAGCGACTATCTGGCATCGTCTATCGTTCTGTTGTTCAGCGGTGGTTTCGACCCACCGGACGTGACGGTGTGAGGTTCTGAGTTCATTTGTAACCGGTAGTGACACCTCTCGGCATTTCGACCTGTTTTTGCGGCACCTGTCCCGTGAAATCGTACTCTCGCTGTCGACCGTGACGACGAGCTATTGCTGTTGCTGAGAGTAGTCCAAATTCCGCTTTCACCCCGTGTTTCGTTTGTTATTACCCCCATCCTCCGAACCTATGCCGGGGCGCTTCGTACCGTTGATTACCCGGGGGACGTGTGACTGGATTTATACCCGACCGGTGATGATGACCGGGTATGGTCGACCTGGTTACGTTCGGCGAGACGATGCTCCGGTTCTCCCCGCCCGATGAGGAACGTCTCGAAACGGCCGACCGGTACGATGTCGACGTCGCGGGGGCCGAGTCCAACGTGGCCGTCGCCGCCCAGCGGCTGGGGGTAGACAGCGCCTGGCTCTCGAAGCTCCCGGACTCCCCTGTCGGCCGGAAAGTCACCGCTGACCTCCGGAGCCACGGCGTTTCGGTGGACGTCGTCTGGGACGATTCACCCGAGCGGCGACAGGGCACGTACTACCTAGAGCGGGGGCGCCCCCCGCGAGGGAGCGAAGTGACCTACGACCGCGCACACGCGAGTGTGACGACGGCGACGGTAGACGAACTCCCGACATCGGTACTTGCCGACGCGGACTGTCTCCATACGACGGGTATCACGCCCGCACTCTCGGAAACCCTGGCTGGGACGACCGCCGAACTGCTCCAGCGGGCACGAGCAAACGGGGTCCACACGAGCTTCGACGTCAACTTCCGTTCGAACCTCTGGGAGCCATCTGAGGCGAGGAACGTGCTTGTCGACCTGTTTCCGGACATAGATATTCTGGTCGTCGCCGAGCGCGACGCGCAGGTCGTCCTCGGCGCTGACGGCGGCGCCGAATCCATCGCCCGAGAGCTCGACGAGCAGTACGGCTTTGAAGTCGTCGTCGTCACCCGCGGTGGCGACGGGGCGCTGGCGTTCACCGATGGCTCGGTGTTCACCCAGCCGACCTACGAGGCGTCCGACGCCTATCCCGTCGGGACCGGCGACGCGTTCGTCGGTGGCTTTCTCTCACAGTATCTCGACGGCGAGCCGGTCCCGGAGGCGCTCGCGTGGGGCGCGGCGACCGCCGCGCTCAAGCGGTCGGTCCCCGGCGACGTGGCGATCGTCTCACCGGCCGAGGTCCGTGACGTGATCGACGGGGACACCGAGGCGCTGTCCCGATAGTCGACAGCCGGCACGCGAAAACTGGGGTGTCTAATAAGCTTCTTATCCCCTGGCTCGGTACGGGGGAGTATGATTCAACTACCGACAGCGTTTCACTCGCCTTCTGTAGGGGGACTCGCCGATGCGTAGCGCCAAGATCGTCTGTACGCTCGGCCCGGCGAGCGACTCCGTCGAACAGATAGAGGCCCTGGCGGAGGCGGGGATGTCCGTCGCCCGGCTCAACGCCAGCCACGGGTCGCCCGAACACCGCCGGACCATGATAGACCGCATCAAGGAGGTCGACGAGCGGGTCGACACGCCGGTCGCCTCGATGCTCGACATGCCCGGGCCCGAGGTCCGGACCGCTCCGATCGAGGAGCCGATCCAGCTGTCGGCCGGGTCGACGGTCCGCTTTGTCGTCGGCGACGACGCCACCCCCGAAGAGGTCGGCCTCTCCCAGTCCATCGGTAGCGCCGGCCCGGGCGACCGCGTTCTGCTTGACGACGGTCGCATCGAGACCACCGTCGAGAGCGTCGACGGCGACACCGTGGTCGCTCACGTCGAAAACGGCGGCAAACTGGGCGGTCGGAAAGGCGTCAACGTCCCCGGCGTCGACCTGGACCTGTCGACGATCACCGAAAACGACCGGAAGGAAATCGAGGTCGCCGCCGAGAAGGAGCCCGATTTCGTGGCCGCCTCTTTCGTCCGCGACGGCGACGCCATCTACGAGATAAACGAGGCTCTAGAGGAGAAAGGGGTCGACATCCCCATCATCGCGAAGATAGAGCGTGCGGGCGCGGTCGAGAACATCGACTCTATCATCGACGCCGCCTACGGTATCATGGTCGCCCGGGGCGACCTCGGCGTCGAGATGCCCCTCGAAGACGTCCCGATAATCCAGAAGCGCGTCATCCGGAAGTGTCACCAGGCCGGCGTCCCCGTCATCACGGCGACGGAGATGCTTGACTCGATGGTACACTCCCGCCGACCAACGCGTGCGGAGGCCTCAGACGTGGCCAACGCCGTGCTGGATGGCACCGACGCCGTGATGCTGTCGGGCGAGACGGCAATCGGCGACCACCCCGCCCGCGTCGTCGAGACGATGGACCGCATCGTCCGGGATGTCGAGAGCAGCGAGGAGTACGCCGAGTCGCGCGAACAGCGCATCCCCAACGCCGGCGACACCCGAACCGACGCGCTGGCCCGCTCGGCGCGCTTCCTCGCGCGCGACATCGAGGCGGACGCCGTCGTCGCCGCCTCGGAGTCGGGGTACACGGCGCTGAAAGCCGCGAAGTATCGACCGTCGATCCCCATCGTCGCCTCGACGCCCAGCGAGCGGGTCCGTCGGAAGCTCGCGCTCTCCTGGGGTATCATCCCCGTCACAACCAGATACACTGAGGACGGGGCCGACGCCGTCATCCAGAGCGCGGTGCAGGCCGCCCTGGACACCGACGCCGCAGACGGCGGGGACACCGTCGTCGTCCTCTCGGGGATGATGACTGAACTGGACGGGATGAACACCGCGAACATGCTGAAGGTCCACGTCGCCGCCGAGACGGTCACAAGCGGGCGGTCCGTCGTCGAGGGGCTGGTGACCGGGCCTGTCTACCACGTCGGTGGCGGCGACATCTCCGACGCACCGGAAGGGGCACTTCTCGTCGTGCCACGTGGGTTCGACGGGGAGTTCTCCGGCGACACCGAGCGTATCGGCGGGATCGTCGACGCCCACGAGGGCATCACGAGCTACGCCGCCATCGTCGCTCGCGAGCTATCGATTCCGATGATCTCCGACGCGGCACTTCCGGACACCGCTGACGGCGACGTCCTCACCCTCGATGCCGAGCGTGGCGTCGTCTACGAGGAGTCCGCCACCCGCGAGCAGCTCCCGGACCGATAGTTACCGCGAATCTGTGCAGTTAAGTACTCAAAGGGACACCGTCTGACCAAATGGGCGCATACGCTGGGGTCGACCTCGGTGCGACGCATATCAGGGCTGTCATCGGCGACGCGGACGGGGCAATCATCGCCTCCCACAAGCGGGATACCCCTCGCGGGCCGACCGGTATCGACGTGACCGAGGCCGTCCTCGACGCCCTCCGGGGTGCGTGTGAGGCCGCCGACGTCGCGCCGTCGGAGGTCGTCGCGTCCGGAATCGCCTCCTTTGGCCCGCTTGACCTGGCTGGTGGCGCCGTCGAGAACCCCGCGAACCTCCCGGACTCAATCGACCGCATCCCCCTCGTCGGGCCCGTCGAGAACCTCTTCGATACCGAGCGGGTCTACCTCCACAACGACGCCAACGCAGGGGTCATCGGCGAGCGCTACTACGCCGACCGGAACCCCGACGATATGGCGTATCTTACCATCTCCTCGGGCATCGGTGCCGGCGTCGCCGTCGACGGGAACGTCCTGCGGGGGTGGGACGGGAACGCCGGCGAAGTCGGCCACCTCACGGTCGATCCACACGGCTTTATGACCTGTGGCTGTGGCCACGACGGCCACTGGGAAGCGTACTGCTCGGGCGAGAACATCCCCGATTATGCGACCCGGCTCCACCGGGAAGACCCCGTCGAGACCGCCCTCCCAATCGACACGGAGGGCTTTACCGCGGCCGATGTCTTCGAGTACGCCGGTGAGGACGAGTTTGCGACCCACGTCTTAGAGCAGATTTCCCACTGGAACGCTATCGGCGTCGCCAACATCGTCCACGCCTACGCGCCGCTTGTCATCTCTGTCGGCGGCGCCGTCGCTATCAACAACCCCGACCAGATCATAGACCCCATCCGGGAGCGCCTTGACGACATGGTGATGTCGAACATCCCGGACATCCAGCTGACGACATACGGTGACGACGTCGTGGTACGCGGGGCCCTGGCCTCGGCGCTGACCGGGGGCACCGGCGACACGTCGTCGGGCCGCTAGCCGAGGTCGTAGAGCCGCCGGAACACCGTCGGCGGGAACCGCGGTTCGACGCGACTGGGCGGTCTGCCCTGTCCGCTCTGTGTCGTCGCCTGGACGCGCTCGACGACCCCTGCTTCGGCCATCTCGTACAGGAACCGCTTTACTGTCCCCGGCGAGAGGTCGACGCTTTCCGCGCCGCCGATTGCTGCGGTGGTCGCCGTGACGGAGGACCGCTCTGTCTCTTCGAGGTCGACGAGCTCCCGTAGCACGGCCTGTCTGTTCGCGGGCAACGCGAGGACGATTCCAAGTGACACGCAGGGTCTCGGGATTTCGTCGATAGCCGCTGTGACATCTTCGCTGGTGAGCGTGGACTGGTCCGCTTTCTCGGCGTAGTGGGTCGCGATAAACAGTGCGGCCAGGGCGTCGTGGGCGTTCCCGTCGGCCCACGCGGCGATCTCGTTGGCGAGGTCGTGGTCGATCGCCTGCTGGGAGAGGCCGATAGAGGCCCGTGTCATCAACACGTCGACGAGCATCTGCTGTTTGTACGGGTCGACGCGGATGGACTCGGCAGTGTACTCCGTGAGTTCGGTCTCGGCGGGCCGTTTCCGGCCTATCGCCAGCCAACTTACGTTGCTTGGCAGGCCGGCAAACAGGTCGACGAGGTCGTTCTCCGAGGCGCTCCGTGGTTCGCCCACGTGGTCGACAGCGACGACGACGCCCGTCCGGGCCCCGTCCAGTTCGTCGTGGAGACGCGCCCGCAGTGTGTCCGTCCCGATACCGTGTTCGGGGACCGTCTCCTCGACCAGTGCGTCGAGTACCGCGTGATAGAAGGCGAACTCGCTTGTGGTCTGTCTGGTGTCCAGGTAGACAAACGAGGGCGAGGCAAGCGCCTGGGCCCGCGTCGTCGTGTGGATGATGGTCCGTGTTTCGGTCGGTAGCTGGTCGAGCTGCCTGAAAAGGGCCGTAACCACGGCGCTCTTGCCGACCCCGCTGGGGCCGTACAGATACGCGTTCGCGGGCAGCTTCCCGTCGAAAACCGGATCCAGATGGTCGAGCAACCGCTCAAGCAGCGGCCCCCTGTCGGCCGGCTCGTCGATGTGTGTCACCGGCGACAGCGACTCGTAGTCCTGAACCAAGCGTGGCTCGCCGTCGTGTTGCTGGCGTCGCTTGATTCTGGCTTCTATATCCATTGGTGCTACAGTTGTCTCCGGCTACGGGCTTTGTACAAAAATGGAATCCGATGTGGTGTCCCGGTTAGAAGGGGACGAACAGTGCTCGCTGCGTGACACCGGCGACGCCCAGGATCCCGATGATGAGCGTGGTCACGAAGATGCCGAACGCAGGCGGGTCGACGTGGGTGTCACCGTGTGCGTAGAACACACGCTGGCCGGCCTCACCGATGAGGGCACCGGCGATACCGAAGACGCCGCCCATGACGAGCGCGACGAGCTGGGACGTCCCAGTCGGGTCGGCCACGAACGCGGCCGCACCGGCGCTGCCGGGCAGAGTCATGTGGTGGGTGACCGGAATCTTCTCGACGCCGAGGTTGAGGAAGGTCAGCGACGCCGCGGAGATACCGAACCCGAGGAACATGCTCCCCGTCGTGATGACGAGGAAGCCACCGAGCAGACCGGCGACGAGGCCGATCATGGCGACGTTGCCCCACTTGTACTGGTGGGGGAGCCACGGCTCGACGGCCGGGCGCATGACTTCGCTACCACCGTCGGCGGCGACCTCTTCGCCGTTCTCGAACGGCGTCATGTCGAAGTAACCGCTGCCGCCGGGCGACCCGAACAGCGAGTAGCCAAAGACCACTCGGTGGACGAGCGCCGAGAAGAACACCGTAAACGCGATGGTGTCGAAGGCGACGGCCGTGGCGACGAGGTTGCTCAGCAGGACGTTACAGAGTGCGCCGAAGATACCGAAGGCACCACCGACGGCGAGGACGTCCGGGCGCGTACCGAGCGCGTAGGCGATGTCCTTCCCGGGGTGGTAGCCGCCGTCTTCCTGTGGCGGCATGGCGCCTTCCTTCTTGGCTGCGTAGGCGGCCGCGGCCGCACCGCCGGCGAAGGCGATATGCGGACCGAAGACCGGGCCGAAGCCGACGAGGCCGGTTATCCCGGACGAACCGAGTTCGACTGCCGAGCCTTCCGTCACGACGCTCACGAGGTTGGCCGCTTCCCCGGCGATGACCGCGAAGCCGGTGAAACAGAACGCGGGCAGTGCGCCGATGGCCGCACCGAACGCGCCGCCTGCGAAGGCCGCTATCAGCCAGTAGGCGAACTCCGCACCCGTTCGCCCACCGAGGACGTCTATCTGGAGGAGTACTGGGTCCACCATGGTTTATTCCTCCTGTGCCCAGTCGAGGGACTTCTCGACGGCGTCGTCCCAGCGGCTGTAGAGCTTGTCCGCCTTGGAACTGTCCATCTCGGGGCTGAACTCGCGGTCGATCTGCCAGTTGTCACGGAGTTCGTCGACGGTGTCCCAGTAGCCCACGGCCAGGCCGGCGGCGTACGCCGAGCCCAGGGCGGTGGTCTCGTCGACCTCGGGTCGCGCGATGTCCGTCTGGATGATGTCGGACTGGAGCTGACAGAGGAAGTTGTTCTTGACTGCACCGCCGTCGACCCGCAGCGTCGTCGTCTCGACGCCCGAGTCTTCTTCCATCGCCTCCGCGATGTCGCGGGTCTGGTAGGCGATAGATTCCAGCGTCGCACGGACGATGTGTTCTTTGCGGGTGCCACGGGTCATACCGACGATAGTCCCGCGTGCGCGGCCGTCCCAGTGGGGAGCGCCCAGGCCGGTGAAGGCCGGCACCATGTAGACGCCGTCCGTGGAGTCCACGGAGCGGGCCAGTTCCGCCGTCTGGGCGGCGTTGTTGATCAGGTCCACGTCTTCGAGCCACTCGATCGCCGCACCGGTGATGAAAATCGAGCCCTCCAGCGCGTACTGGACCGGCTCGCCCGACATCTGGAACCCGATGGTCGTCAGGAGCCCGTTGTCCGAGGCGACGGCCTCGGTCCCGGTGTTCATCAGGTAGAACGAACCGGTCCCGTAGGTGTTCTTCGCGTCACCCTCGTCGAAACAGGTCTGGCCGAACAGCGCGGCCTGCTGGTCACCCAGCGCGCCCGCGACCGGCACTTCCGCGCCCAGGAATCCGTCGGCGTCCGTGGAGCCGTAGGTGTTCTCGTCGGAGGACGGGCGGACTTCCGGCACCATCGATTTGGGCACGTTGAACTCATCGAGGAGCTCGTCGTCCCACTCGAGGTCCCGGATGTTGTACAGCATCGTCCGGGAGGCGTTCGAGACGTCCGTGATGTGGTTGCCGGTGAGGTTGTAGATAACCCACGTGTCGATGGTCCCCATGAGGAGTTCGCCCTGCTCGGCTCGTTTGCGAACGTCCTCGCCGCGGGAGGCTTCCATCTTCAGCGGTTCGGCGTTGTCGAGGATCCACTCGGTCTTGGTCGCCGAGAAGTACGCGTCACATTCCAGACCCGTCTTCTCGCGGATCCACTCGACTTTGCCCTCTTCCTGAATCTCCTCGACGCGGTCGGTCGTCCGGCGGTCCTGCCAGACCAGCGCGTTGTGGACCGGCTTGCCGGTCTCCTTGTCCCATACAATCGTGGTCTCACGCTGGTTCGTGATCCCGATGGCCTCGAGTTGCTCGGGGTCGAGGTCGGCCTCGTCGAGACCCGTCGTCACGACGTCTTTGGTGTTTTCCCATATCTCCATCGGGTCGTGCTCGACCCAGCCGGGCTCCGGGTAGATCTGTTCGTGTTTCTCGTACGCGTTCGCGACGACCTGACCGCTGTGGTCGAATACCATAAAGCGGGTTCCGGTCGTCCCCTGATCGATCGCACCGACGTATGTGTCTGCCATTGTGTGTGTTCTCCGTTGGGCGGACCTTGTTTATCCAAGACCCCGCCTTGAGAGTAAACAATATAGTGAATCATTATAAAGATTACTGCTGGCGTCGGAGAGGTAGTAAAAAACACCGAGAACGGGCTGAGAGATGCTCAAGAGCGGGAATATGGCATATTTGGAATAGCCTAACTGATATTATTGCGCAATACTATATCCTGGTTGAAAAATATCTCCCTGCCTGCAGGCCGCTCGGGCGCGGTTGAAACCGATATTACGGCAAATATTGCGATGAAATCGCCCTCCCGGACCGAGGCGCGGCGTAGAGCCAGTAAAATATATGATAAATAATGCCTGTCGCGCAGTCATGACCTATCCCGGCCAGCCGCCATGCAGTTCGCTCGCCCGTCCGTCACTGGGTGCTTGCCACACACTGTCGGGACCGCGCCTGAAACGACGCCGGTCAGGACAGGCCGGGAGTTGGAAGTCGACACACTAGGCAATCGGTCTCAGCCGCTCGGGACAGCACTGACCGTTCGAGATGCGTCGACGCCGTCAGTTCATCGTCCGATAGCCCGACCAATCCGTCGCCTGCACCGATACCCGTATAGCTTTCGTGAGCGTGCGCGCGATGATAGGGAAAAATTCGGGTGCGGCAGGGGCGGACTGCACCTATCGACGCCGGAAATAAGTAATCGCCTGACCTATCTACTCGTGTTAGTGGTATTTCTCCGTTACGCACAGACGGGTCGCACTCGACTCCCAGTCGGTGCGTGGTGCGGTTGATTTTGCAACCTGCTGACTGACCAGTATCCCGCCACAGCGAACCCGTTCCCGCGACCCGACGTAACATTCATGATTACTAATAAAATTTACTGGCGGACCCCTGTTTAGCGGTAAAATAAAGTGTATGCGAGCCAAAGCCGAGGTATAACAGATGGCACAGACACCACACATCGCCGTCATCGGCGGCGGTTCGACCGGTATCGGCATCGCCCGCGACCTCGCCATGCGGGGGCTCGATGTCACGCTGGTCGAACAGGGGAACCTAACACACGGAACGACCGGACGGATGCACGGGCTGCTCCACAGCGGGGGCCGCTACGCCGTGGCGGACCAGGCCAGTGCGACCGAGTGTATCGAGGAAAACCGGGTCCTGCGGGACATCGCGAGTCACTGTGTCGAGATGACCGGTGGGCTGTTCGTCAAACGCCCCGAAGACTCGGAGGAGTACTTCCAGAAGAAACTCGAGGGCTGCAAGGAGTGTGGCATCCCCGCGGAGGTCATCTCCGGCGAGGAGGCCCGCGCGATGGAGCCCCATCTCGCGAAAGACGTCGAGAAGGCGATCACCGTTCCCGACGGGGCCATCGACCCGTTCCGACTGGTCGTGGCGAACGCGGCAAGCGCCGAGGAACACGGCGCCCGCATCGAGACCCACTCGAAGGTGACAGACCTCATCATCGAGGACGACGAGGTCGTCGGCCTCGAAGTCGAACACGACTCGGGCTCGGGCAAGCGCATCCACGGCAAGGAGGGCGGCACCGAGGAGATACGCGCTGACTACGTCGTCAACGCGACGGGGGCGTGGGCCGGCCGCATCGGCGACATGGCCGGCGTCGACATCGCGGTGCGCCCCTCGAAGGGCGTGATGACCATCATGAACATCCGGCAGGTCGACACGGTCATCAACCGCTGCAAGCCCAAGGGCGACGCCGACATCGTCGTCCCCCACGAGACGACCGCCATTCTGGGCACGACCGACGAGGAGGTAGAGGACCCCGAGGACTACCCCGAGGAGGGGTGGGAAGTCGACAAGATGATAGACACCCTCAAAGAGCTGGTGCCGATGCTCGACGAGGCCCGGACCATCCGGTCGTTCTGGGGCGTGCGTCCGCTGTACGAGCCCCCGGACGTGGGCAGCGACGACCCGACGGACATCACCCGGGACTACTTCCTGCTCGACCACGACGAACGCGACGACCTGCAGGGGATGACCTCCATCGTCGGCGGGAAGTTCACGACCTACCGGATGATGGGCGAGGAGATATCGGACCACGTCTGTGCCAAGTTCGGTATCGACGCCGAGTGTCGCACCGCCGACGAGCCCCTGCCGGGCAGCGAGGACTTCTCGGTGCTGCGCGACTACATGGACGAGTTCGGCCTCCGGTCGCCCATCGGCCGCCGGAGCGTCGAACGGCTGGGCTCGCGAGCCGACGACGTGCTCAAGACCAGCGACCCGAACCCCACCGTCTGTAACTGCGAGGGCGTCACCCGCGCCGAGGTCCAGGACGCCATCGAACAGTCCGGCTCGGACCTGAACGCGGTCCGCATCCGGACACGCGCCTCGATGGGGAACTGCCAGGGCGGCTTTTGCTGTAGCCGACTCGCGAGCGAGCTCCACGGCGAGTACAGCGAAGATATCGCCCGCGAGGCCTGGGACGAACTGCTGCAAGAGCGCTGGAAGGGCCAGCGCCACGCGCTGTGGGGCGAGCAGCTCTCACAGGCCGCGCTGAACTACGCGCTGCACGCGACCACGCAGAACCGCGACAACGACCCGGCCGACGGCGAGCCGGTCGACTTTGCCGCCTTCGACAGCGGCGTGCGCGCGGGCGAGGCTTCGGGGACTGCGGACGTGGCCGCCGACGGGGGGACACGGAATGGCGATTAACTCCGAGGTACTGGTCATCGGCGGCGGGCTCGCTGGGCTGACCAGCGCGCTCAAAGCCGCCCGCGAGGGCGCGGACGTACGGCTCGTCTCGTACAAGCAGAGCTCACTGCGCCACGCCTCCGGGCTGGTCGACCTGCTGGGCTACACGCCCGACGGCGAAGGGCCGGTAACCGACCCCTACGCCGCGATGGGCGACCTGCCCGAGGAACACCCCTACCGGCAGGTCGGCGTCGAGACCGTCCGGGAGTCGATGTCGCTGTTCGACGAGGTGACCGACTATCGGGGCGACCACACTGACACCAACGCCCTGGTCCCGACACACGGCGGGACGATTAAACCGACGGCGCGCTACCCGACCGGAGCCGCCGCCGGGCTGGCCAGTGACGACCGCGACGTGTTGCTCGTCGGGCTCGAATCGATGGTCGATTTCGACGCGCCACACGCCGCCGCACACCTCGAAGCCACGGGCGTCCCCTTCGACGTTCGGGGCGAAACGATTCGGTTCCCGGGGGACCTGCAGGCCGACGCAAAGATAACCCGCTACGCCAAGCTACTGGACAACAACGGCGACGTGGCCGTTCGAGGCCGCAAGAAGGGCGCCCGCGACGCGCTGGCCGAACGGGTAAACACCGTCAGAGACACGGAGAAACGGGTCGGCTTCCCGGCCATCCTCGGGGACGCCCACACTGACGCTGTCCGGGCGGCCTTGGAGGACAAAATCGGCGCCGATGTCTTCGAGGTCCCGATGGGACCGCCGTCGCTGCCGGGACTCCGGCTCGAAGACGCCCTCTTCGAGGCCTTAGACGAGGCCGGCGCGAGCTTCGAGACCGGCAACCCGGTCGTTGACTTCGACGCCGACGGCGACCGCATCGAGACCGTCTACATCGAGAAAAACGGCGCGCGAATCCCCAACAGCGCCGACCAGTACGTCCTCGCGACGGGCGGGCTGGTCGGCAAGGGCATCGAGTCCGACCGCGAGGCCGTCGAGGAGCCAATCTTCGACTGTCACATCGAACACGGCGAGGACCGCTACGAGTGGTTCGACGGCGACGCCTTCGGCGACCATCCCTTCGCCAGTTTCGGTGTCGAGACCGACGAGACCCTGCGGCCGCTGACCGCCGACAGCGCGGTCCAGTTCGAGAACCTGCGGGCCGCGGGCTCGGTGCTTGGCGGCTACGACTTCGCCGCAGAGAAGTCCGGTAGCGGAGTGTCGATTGCGACAGGCTACGTGGCGGGCGAGAACGCCGCAGCGGAGGCACGATGAGCGACGCACAATCCCCAACAGACTTCGACCCAGTCGAACCGAACACGGGCGAGGACTTCGAGCCGGTCGACGTCTTCCCCGACAGCAACGACTTCGACCTGCGACCCGGCGCCGACTCCTGTTTCAAGTGTTCGGTGTGTGACACCAACTGTCCGGTCGCCGAGGTCGACGACGAGTTCCCCGGGCCGAAGTTCCAGGGTCCGGAGCAGTGGCGGCTCAAACAGACCGACGACGACTACGAGATAGACGACTCCGTGATGTCGTGTTCGAACTGCATGCGCTGTGACAACGCCTGCCCGTCGGGCGTCCCGCTGTCGCAGATGCACAACACGGCCCGCGGGGAGTACGTCAGCGAGCAGATGGACAAGTTCTCCGTCGAGTACATCCGCAACCGCATCCTCGCGAACTACCGCACGTCGGCGGCCATCGCGAGCAAGGTCCCCAAACTGGCAAACTGGGGGATGAACTTCGGGCCGGCCCGCTGGTTGATGGAGAAGACGCTGGGTGTCACCAAAGAGCGGGAGTTCCCCGAGTTCGCCGAGGAGACGTTCCGCGAGTGGTGGACAAAGCGCGGTGGCGCCGACGCCTCCCGCCGCAACGCCCAGCAGCGCCGCGAGGAGCTGGGACTGGACCGCGACGCCGACAAGAAGGTCGCGTACTTCCATGGCTGCTACTCGAACTACAACTCCCCGAACGTCGGCCAGGCCATGGTCCGGGTGTTCGAACACTACGGCTACGAGGTCGTCGCGCCCGAGCAGAAGTGCTCCGGGACGCCGATGTTCGCCAACGGGATGTTAGACGACGCCCGCCGCCACGCCGAGGTCAACGTCTCCTCGATGTCCGACCTCGTCGACCAGGGGTACGACGCCATCGCGTCGTGTACCTCCTGTTCGATGGCGCTGCGCCAGGAGTATCCCGAGCTGTTCGACATCGACGGCATCGACAAGGTCGCCGAGAACACCTTCGAGTCCCTGGAGTATCTGCGCATTCACGAGGACATCAAGGAAGACATCCAGGAGACCGAGGTTTCCGGCGAGCTGGCCGAGGAGTTCGCCTACCACGCGCCGTGTCACGCCCGAAACCAGGGGCTCGAACGCCAGAGCGTCGAGCTGTTCCGCGATCTGGAGGGCGCCGGCATCGAGGACGTCGGGGAGTCCTGTTCGGGCATCTCGGGCACCTACGGCTGGAAAGAGGAGAAATACGAGAAGTCCATGGAGATCGGCGAGGAGATGTTCGAACACATGGAACACGCCGAAGGCGAGGTCGGCATGACCGAGTGTCCAACCTGTGCGAGCCAGATGGAACACGGCACCGGCTACGAGATTCGCCACCCGCTCGAACTGCTGGAAGCCGCGCTTGTGAAGTAACCGACCGCGCTTTTCCTGTCGACGTTTCCCGGGTTTCAGTGCCCCAGTGACACACGTGTTGCCCGAACGACGGGCCGTGGGCTCCGGCTATGGCGAATCCGCAGAAAACACGGTGGGAGTCGGTTACTCGTCGCCGCGGACGAAGGTCACGGGGCAGGGGGCCGACAGCATGACCTCCTGGGCGACCGAGCCGAAGACGGCCTTGCCCGTCGGCGAGCGCTTGCGGCCGCCGACGACGACGAGGTCGGCGCTGATATCTTTCGCGAGGGCGACGATTTCGTCGCCGTGGTCGCCGACCGACCCCCGGACGCTTGTGGGGATGTCGGCCTCGGTCAGCAGCTCGCGCAGCTCCCGGATAGTCGTGTGGCGGTCGGCGACCTCGTCCGGGTCGGCCTCGGCGACGGCGGAGAACTCCAGCCGGTCGACGACGTTCTCGTACTCGTCGTCGGTAAAGACGTGCGCGACGACCACGTCGGCCCCGGCCGGGCCCGCGATGTCGATTACGGTGTCTGCCAGCTCTTCGGTTCGGTTCGCGTCGTTGGGCCCTACGGCGAGAAGCAGCGTTTCGAGTGCCATATCGGATATGTTCCCCACCGGAGCCTAAGTCCTTTGGCAAAGACGACGGCTACTGTACCACGTATCCGGACGGTTACCCGGTATTTTTCATCCCGGCGGCGATGCCCTGGACCGTCAGCCGCAGCGTCCGTTTCTCGGTCTCCGTGAGGTGAGACTGTGCGAGCAGGCGGACCTGCAGCAGGTTCAGCGGGTCGACGTAGGGGTTACGGCGTTCGAGGTTCTCCTCCAGCCACTCCCGGGAGAGGAGGCCGTCGCGCTGGGTGATATCGAGGACGAGGTCGACGGTTTCCTCGTACTCGTCCTTGAGCCGCGGGAAGATACGCTCGCGGAGGTCGTCGTCGGCGAGGTCGGCGTACTCCTCGGCGATGTCGAAATCGGTCCGGGCAAGCGCGAGCGAGGCGTTGTCGATTTTCGTCCGGAAGAAGGGCCACTCCTCGTACATCTCCTGGAGCGTCTCGATGTCGCCGCCGTCTTCGAGGTAGGCGTTCAGCCCGGTGGCGATGGAGTACCAGCCGGGGATGATACAGCGAGCCTGGGTCCAGGAGAACACCCACGGGATGGCCCGGAGGTCGTCGACGCTGCGGTCCTCGCTGCGGGAGGCCGGCCGCGAGCCCATGTTGAGGTTCTCGATGACGGTGATGGGCGTGGCCTGTTCGAAGTAGTCGACGAAGCCGTCAGTCTCCAGCAGGTCCTGGTACTCCTCTCGGGCGGCGGGCGCGGCCGTCTCCATGGCCTCGCGCCACGACTCCGGGATCTCCTCGACGGGGTCGCCCATCGCGTTGTGGCGGGCCCGGACCTGCGCGTTGAGCATCTGCTCTAGGTTGCGCTCGGCGATGTCGTGGTTTGCGTACTTCTCGGCGATGGCCTCGCCTTGCTCGGTGAACTTTATCTGGCCGGTGACGGTCTCGTTTGGCAGCGCGAGCATCGCGTCGTTCATCGGCCCGCCGCCGCGAGAGATAGAGCCGCCGCGGCCGTGGAACAGCCGCATGTCGACGTCGAAGTCGTCGGTAATCGCTGCCAGGCGCTTCTGGTTGTTGTACAGCGACCAGTTGGCGGCCAGGAAACCGTTCTCCTTGTTGGAGTCCGAATAGCCAAGCATTATCTCCTGGATGCCGGCGCGGGCGTCCAGGGCCATCTGGTAGGCCTCGTTCTCGAAGAGGGTGCCCATGATGCGTCGGGCGCCGGAGAGTGCGTACTCCGATTCCAGCAGCGGGACGATGTCCAGCCCGCAGTAGCCGGGCAGGTCGACGATGCCGACCTGGTCGGCGAGAAACAGGACCTCAAGCACGTGGCTCGGTTCCTCACACCAGGAGATGGCGTAGGTGTCGATGGCGTCGACGCCGAACTCGTCCTGCCAGTCGGCCGTCTTGCGGAACCGCCGCAGCACGCGGGTCGAATCGTCCGAGAGGCCGGTCGCGTCCTCCATGTCGATGACCGAGCCGTCCTGCAGGATGGCCTCCGTGAGGAACTCGACGCGTTCGTCCTCGTCCATCCCGGCGTAGTCGATGCCCTGTCGGTCCATCGCCTCGGCGATGGCGTCCGTGTGCATCTTCCGGTGGTCGCGGAGGTCAAGCCCCGCAAGCGAGAAGCCGAAGGTGTCGACCTTTCGAATGAGGGGGTCGACGTGGGACTCGGCGATGACCTCGGCGTTGTTCTCCCGGAGGCTCTCGGCGATGGCCCGGAGGTCCGTCAACAGTTCCTCGTGGTTCTCGTAGCCGCCCTGTCGCACGTCGCTGACCCGTAGCACCGACTCGCGCATCAGCTTGAGCTTCTGGCGGTAGGGCTCGTCGGGATAGCGCTCCTCGGCCTCGCTGGCGACGCCGGGCAGTCGCTCCTTGTGCTTGCCCAGTCGCTCGTCGAAGGTGGCGTCGGTTGTGATGTTCGAGGCGTCCTGGCTGAGGACGCCCGAGAGCTCCTTGAGCTTGTTGCGGTACAGCGGCAGGATGGTGTCGCGCTGGCGTTCCAGGGTCTCCTCGGTGACCTCCGGCGTCACGAAGGGGTTGCCGTCGCGGTCCGACCCGGCCCACGAGCGGAACTCGTAGAGCTTGGGGACGTCGATGTCCTCGTCGTACCGGTCCTCGATGGCCCGTTCCAGCTCGTCGTACACCTCGTCGATGACCTCAAAGAGGACGTTTTCGAGGTACCACTGGACGTTCAGCGCCTCGTCGGTCACCTCGGGGCGGCGCTCGCGGACCTGGGGCGTCTGCCAGAGGCTCGTCACCTCGGCGGCGAGGTCGCGTTCGACCCGTTCTTCCTCGCGGTCGGTCAGCCGAGTCTCGTCCAGCTGCTCGAGATCCCGGGCGACCGCCCGGAGCTTCGCCTTCACGGTCTTCCGGCGGGCCTCGGTCGGGTGGGCGGTGAAGGTCGGCTCGATGAGCACGTCCTCTAGGACCTGCTCTAGCTCCGCCGCGCCGGCATCGCGTTCGTCCAGAATGTCGACGGCCTCCTCGACGCTGTCGGCGAGGATGCCCTCCTGGCTCCCCTCTCTCGTCTCCCGCACTCGCTCGCGCTCCTCGGCGAGGTTGATGAGCTCGAAGTACGTGGTAAAGGCACGGGCGACGATGTCCTGCATCTCGGGGTTGAGGCGGTCGAGAGTGCGACCGACCTCCTCGCGGGTCTCGGCGTCGCCGCGCCGGTACTCGATCGAGGCCTTTCGCGTCCGTTCGACGATCTCGAACGCTTCAGTCGAAGATTGGGCCTCGAGAACGTCACCCAGGAGCTCGCCAAGCTCCCGTACGTCTTGGTTTATCTCTCTGGCGTGCAAAGTCATACCAGTCCCTCCAAATGCGAAGCCTAAAACATTATTGAATCAGGGAGGTACTGCACCGCGGTTCCCTGTGGTTGTTCATGAGAAACCGGTTTCTGAACCTATTCACGGAGTTGAATTTTCGGATGTGAGAGAGTGTGTGCCAGACTCGCCCGGCCGGCCGCCGGGCGCGCACCGACACAGTTTGAAACGGGCGGGCCGCGTAGTCCCGCTATGTCAACTGCGACCAACGACGGCGTCCGCCTGTCCTACGAACGCGACGGGCCGCCCGAGGCCGAGACAGTCGCCTTCGTCGAGGGGCTGGGCTACGGCCGCTGGATGTGGCGCTGGCAGCGCCGGGCCCTCGGGGAGTACGACGCGGTTCTGTGGGACAACCGCGGGACCGGCGACTCCGACACGCCGGAAGGCCCCTACACCATCGGCGAGATGGCCGACGACCTCGCGGCCGTACTGGACGACGCCGGCGTCGAGTCGGCCCACGTCGTCGGGGCCAGTATGGGCGGGATGATAGCCCAGCAGTTCGCCCTCGACCACGGGCGGGCCGACTCGCTGACGCTGTTGTGTACGACGCCCGGCGGCCCCGAGGCGGTACCGACGCCGGAAGCGACACGGCAGCGTATCTTCGACGTGCCCGAGGAGTACGACGAGCGGGAACGGCGCCGCCACAAGATGGCGCCGGCGATGACGGCGTCGTTCATGCGGGACAACGCCGACCTCGTCGAGCGCATCATCGACTGGCGAATCGAGAGCGACGCGAGCGAGCGGGCGCTTGCCTGGCAGGCCGCCGCCGTCGAGGCCTTCGACGTGTCGACTCGACTCGGCGATATCACCGTGCCGACGCTCGTCGTCCACGGCTCCGCCGACAGGGTCGTCCCCGTCGAGAACGGCCGCC
This sequence comes from Haloarcula sediminis, assembly GCF_035656455.1. Lineage (NCBI taxonomy): Archaea > Methanobacteriati > Methanobacteriota > Halobacteria > Halobacteriales > Haloarculaceae > Haloarcula > Haloarcula sediminis. Next base: position 426,301 of record NZ_JAYMGA010000001.1, read on the forward strand.
TGCTGGCCGACCGGCTCCCGAGCGCCCGCTACCGGGAGCTCGACGGGGCGCCGCATCTGTGCTTCATCGAGCGGGCAGACGAAGTCAACGACGCGCTCCGGGGGTTCCTGGCCGATGTCTGAGTTCACGGACGGCCCGCAGGCCTGGGTCGGCGCCTGGAGCGAGAAGCGGGCCCAGTTGACCCCCGACCGGGTGGGACTGGTCGACGCTACGACGGGCGAGCGGTTCACGTACGCGACACTTGATAGGCGGGCCAACCGCGCGAGCCGGCTGCTGCGGGCGGCGGGCGTAGAGCGCGGCGACCGCGTCGCCGTCGTCTCGCGGAACCGTCCGGAACTGGTGGACCTGTTCCTCGCGACGGCCAAGACCGGGAGCGCCCTCGCGCCGCTTTCCCACCGGCTCGCGCCGCCCGAACTCGCCGCGTTGGTAGACCGGGTCGACCCCGACCTGCTCGCGGTCGAGTCGCCGTTTTTGCCCGAAACGCGGTCAGCACTCGCCGACGCGGACACCGCGGCACCGACCGTTCTGGGTATCGAAGCCGGCGACGACGCTGGCACGGGCGACGCACCTGCCGACACAGCGACCTACGCGGCTGAACTGCCCGACGACGACAGCTCCGTTGCGACGCCCGACCTTGCGCCCGACGACACCCATCTACTCCTGCACACCGGCGGCTCGACCGGGACGCCGAAGGAGACGGCCGTCAGCCATCGCGCGGTCGTCTGGAACTCGCTGAACACCATCGTCTCGTGGGGGCTGCGCGACGACGACGTGACGCCGCTTACCTTCCCCATGTTCCACACCGGCGGCTGGAACGTCGTCACGGTCCCTGTCTGGCACATGGGCGGGACAGTAGTGATAGCCCGCGAGTTCGACCCCGGCCAGTTGCTCGCTACTGTCGAACGGGAAGGAGCCACAGTTCTCGTGGCGGTGCCCGCCGTCCTGCGTATGCTGACCGACCACGACGACTGGGTGGCCACCGACCTCTCGTCGCTGCGACTCGTCAAATCCGGCGGCGGCCCCTGCCGGGGGTCCGTCATGGAGACGTGGTGGGACCGCGGTATCGACCTCTCGCAGGGGTACGGGCTCACCGAGTGTGGCCCGAACAACTTCGCGATGCCCGACGGCTGGCCGGGGACGAAAGCCGACACCGTCGGCAAGCCGGCGATGCACGTCGACGCCCGCATCGTCGACGACGGCGAGCCCGTCGAGACCGGCGCCGTCGGCGAGCTCGAACTGCGCTCGCCCCACGCGGCCACAGGGTATCTCGACAGCGAGGAGAGCGCGGCGACGTTCGGTTCCGGGTGGGTGTCCACGGGCGACCTCGCCAGCGTCGACGCCGACGGCTACTACCGCATCGAGGGCCGCAAGAAGGATATGTTCGTCAGCGGCGGTGAGAACGTCTACCCGGCGGAGATCGAATCCGTTCTCACTGAACACGACCAAATCGACGAAGTGGTCGTCGTGCCGGTGGCCGACGACCGGTGGGGCGAGGTCGGCAAAGCCGTCGTCGAGGGCGACAACTCGCTGACGCTCGCCGACATCGAGTCGTTCTGTGAGGGCCGACTCGCGGGCTACAAGGTCCCGAAACACCTGGCGTTCGTCGACGAGATGCCCACGTCGGGCCCGGAGAAAGTCGACCGGCAGGCCATCGGAGAGCGGTTCGGAAGCGAATAAGAACCGGTTAGCAGGGCGGTCCTGCGCTTTGTCGAACGCCGTGGAGCGACGCTCCACGTCTTCGACCCGTCTCAGGCCTCGTCGAAGAGGGTGTCGCCTTCGACCATGTGTTCCTCGACGGCGTCCATGTCCAGCGTAAGGCCCAGGCCGGGCTCCTCCGGAATCTCGATGTAGCCGTCCTCGATGACGGTCTCTTCGACCAGGTCCTCCCACCAGCCCAGCTCGTAGGAGTGGTACTCGACGGCAAGGGAGTTCGGGACGGCCGCGCCGACCTGTGCGCTGGCCATCGTCGCCACCGGGGAGGCGACGTTGTGCATCGCGACCGGCATGTAGTACTGGTTCGCTACGTCGGCGATTTTGCGCGTTTCGCGCATCCCGCCGACTTTCGGGAGGTCCGGCGCGACCATGTCGACGGCCTGGTTCTCGATGAGCCGGCGCTCCTCGGTCACGCGGTAGCGGTTCTCGCCGACGGTGATGGGCGTCGTCGTCGACTTGGTGACCTCCTCCTGGACTTCGAGGTTCTCCGGCGGGACGGGGTCTTCGAGCCACCAGACGTCGTACTCCTCGATGGCCTCGGCCAGTCGTTTCGCGGAGCCACCCGAGAACGTCCAGTGGCAGTCGAAGGCCACGTCGGCCTCGTCTTTGACCTCCTCGGTGACTTTCTCGACGATTTCGGCCTTGTGTCGGACCTCACCGGAGCGGAGGTGACGGTTCGCGCGGTCTTTCTCCAGGCCGCTGGGCACGTCGAGGTCGAACTTCAGGGCGTCGTAGCCCAGCTCGTCGACCACGCGGCGGGCCTCGTCGGCACAGGCGTCGGGGTCGGCCTCCTCCTCGGTGTGGCAGTCACAGTACACCCGCATCTCGTCGCGGTATTTCCCGCCCAGGAGCTGGTAGGCGGGGACATCCAGAATCTTCCCGGCCAGGTCGTGCAGCGCGACCTCGATACCGGCGATGGCGGTGACCGTGACGCCCTCGACAGACCCCTCGCCGGACATCTTCTGAATCAGGTGCTCGTAGAGCCGGTCGATGTCGAGGGGGTTCTCGCCGACGACGAACGGCTTCATCCGCTCGATGAGTTCGGGGACGCCCGCGCCCCAGTAGGCCTCGCCGGTGCCGACGACGCCGGCGTCGGTGTAGATACGGACCAGCGTCCACGGGAAGTTCCCGTCGACCATCGTGGTCTGGATGTCCGTGATCTCTACGTCCCGACCGCCGCCCCGCTTGGCCGTGGTCCCCATGGTTTCAGCGGACAGCTCTCGCATCGTATACTCCGCGTTGGGGTCGTGCAGATCGGCATAATCAACGTCGTTCGCGTTTCCCATGCGGGTGGCTTGCTTGCCCCCTCACAAAAACCTAGAGGATAGGCAGATACGGCCGTGGTTCGAGAGCCTCGCAGTGTGGCACCGATTCCGTCACGGTTCGCTCCCGCCCTGACGCGTCGCCACAGGACCGTCCCGGAGACAACTGTCAGCAGGCGGCGGGCCCGTCCCTGCCCGGGATTTTATCATACCACCTGTCGTACCGCCCGATATGGATATCGGTGTACTGACCGTCCCACTCGGCGACCAGTCGCTCGAGGAAGCACTCTCGTATCTCGACGGTATCGGCGTCGACACCGTCGAAATCGGCTGTGGCGGCTACCCGGGGTCGGACCACCTCGACCGGGGCGAACTGCTCGATAACGAATCGGCTCAGGCCGAGTTGCACGACCTGCTCGACGAGTACGGGCTGGGCGTGAGCGCCCTCGCGACGCACAACAACCCCCTGCACCCCGACGAGGAGCGGGCCGCGACCGCGGACACGGAGCTACGGGAGGCCATCACGCTGGCCGACCAGCTGGACGTGAACACGGTGACCTGCTTCTCGGGGCTGCCCGCCGGCGGCCCGAACGACGAGGTCCCAAACTGGGTCACGGCGCCCTGGCCCCAGGAACACGCCGACGCCCACGAGTACCAGTGGGAGGTCGCGACGGAGTACTGGTCGGACCTGGCTGCCCACGCCGCCGACCATGGCGTCGACGTGGCCATCGAGATGCACCCGAACATGCTCATCTACGAGCCCCACGGGATGCTGGAACTGCGCGACGCCACAAACGAGTACATCGGCGCGAACTTCGACCCCTCGCATCTCTACTGGCAGGGAATCGACGTGACCGCGGCCATCCGGCTGCTGGGCGAACACGGCGCTATCCATCACTTCCACGCAAAGGACACCAAGGTCTACGAGGACCGGGCCCGCGAGAAGGGCGTCCTCGATACGACGCCGTACACCCACGAGCCCGACCGCTCGTGGCTCTTTCGCTCTATCGGCTACGGTCACGACGAGAGTCACTGGAAGGACGTGGTCTCGACCCTGCGGATGGTCGGCTACGACGGTGCTCTCTCCATCGAACACGAGGACTCCCTCACCAGCGCCCGCGAGGGCCTGGAGAAGGCCGTCGACGTGCTGGACCGCGCCGTCTTCAGGACACAGCCGGGCGACGTTTACTGGACGGAGTGAACCATGCCGGAAACTCCCTTAGACATCGGCGTGCTGGGCTACAGGTTTATGGGTAAGGCCCATGCCAACGCCTTCGCCCGGTTGCCGATGTTCTTCGAGGACGCCCCCGAGGTGAACCGCGAGGTCATCGTCGGCCGGGACGAGGCCGCGCTGGCCGACGCGGCCGACCGGCTCGGGTTCCAACGAACCGCGACCGACTGGCGCGACGTGGTCGACGACGTGGACGTGTTCTACAATCTCGGGCCGAACCACGTCCACGCGGAGCCGTCTATCGCCGCGCTGGAGGCCGGGACGCCGACGTTCTGTGAGAAGCCGCTCGCCCCGACGCTCGACGACGCCGAGGCGATGGCCGACGCGGCCAGCGACGCGGGGGTCCCCGCCGGCATCGCGTTCAACTACCGGTTCATCCCGGCCATCCAGTACGCCAAGGAGCTCATCGAGCACGGCGACTTAGGCGAGATACACCACTTCCGCGGGCAGTATCTGCAGGACTGGCTGGTCGACCCCGAGGCGCCGTGGTCGTGGCGCAACGACGCGGAGATGGCCGGCAGCGGCGCGCTGGGAGACCTGGGCGCACACACCATCGACCTCGCGCGATACCTCGTCGGCGACATCGCCGAGGTGTCCGGCCGCCTCCGGACGTTCGTCGACGAGCGACCCGTAGAGGGGGAAAACGAGACCCGCGCGGTCACCGTCGACGACGCCTACAGCGCGCAGGTCGACTTCGAGAACGGCGTGATGGGGACCCTCGAAGCCTCCCGATTCGCAAACGGGCGCAAGAACGACCACACAATCGAGATAGAGGGCTCGAAGGGGAGTCTGAAGTTCTCGCTGGAGCGGCTGAACGAACTGGAGGTGCTGCGCGAGGACTCCCGTGGGTACGAGACGATTCTGGTCACCGACCCCGAAGACCCCTACGTCGACCACTGGTGGCCGCCGGGCCACGTCATCGGCTGGGAGCACACCTTCGTCCACGAGAACTACGAGTTCCTCTCGGCGGTCGCCGGGGGCGGGGCCTACGAGCCGAGCTTCGCGGACGGGCTGGCGGTCCAGCGGGTCCTCGCCGCGGTCGAGGAGAGCGACGAGCGCGGCGAGCGGGTGTCGGTGCGGTGACCCGGCCCGCCCACACCGCGCGGTTTTAATCGACCGGCCACCGTTGGGCCGGTATGTCACTCACCCCCCGACTCGACGCGTATCTGGACAGCGAGGACCTCGCCGCGGTGTGGTTTGCGCGACCGAACGGCTTCGCCTGGCTGACCGGGGGCGACAACGTCGTCGACCGGGGCGGGGATATCGGCGTCGCCGCGGCGGGCTACGACGGCGACGGCATCACCGTCGTCACGAACAGTATCGAAGGGCGGCGGCTGCGCGAGGAGGAACTGGCCGACGACGTCGAGGTCGAGACCTACGCCTGGTACGAGAGCGACCTGGCCGCGACCGTCGCCGACGTGAGCCCGGCGCCGGCCGCCGCCGACTTCGACGTGCCCGGCTTCGATAGCGTGGACGCGTCCGCGCTCCGGCAACCCCTGACCGAGCGCCAGCGCGAACGCTACCGGACGCTGAGCGCCGAGGTGGCCGAGGCGGTCGAGACAGTCGCCCGGCGGGTCGAGTCCACTGACACCGAGCGCGATGTCGCGGCGGCGCTCCGGGGCGAACTGTCCGAGGCGGGCATCGACTCGCCGGTCGCACTGGTCGGGGGCGCCGAGCGGGCCCAGCGGTACCGCCACTACACGCCACAGGCCGAGCCGCTGGGCGAGTACGCCCTGCTCTCGGTGACCGCCGGGCGCGACGGGCTGTACACCAGTTGCACCCGGACGATAGCCTTCGACGCACCTGACTGGCTCCGGGAACGCACGCGCGCAGCGATGCGCGTGGAAGCGACCGCGCTGGCCGCGACGCGGGCCGTCGGCCGCGACAGTGGCACGGCTGGTGACGTGTTCGAGGCCATCCAGCGGGCTTACGACGCCGTCGGGTGGGACGGCGAGTGGCGCAACCACCACCAGGGCGGCGCGGCGGGCTACGCCGGTCGGGAGTGGATTGCGACCCCGGATGGCGACCAGCCGGTCGTGCTCCCCCAGGGGTACGCCTGGAACCCGACCGTCCGGGGCGCCAAAAGCGAGGACACGCATCTGGTCACGGCCGACGGTATCGAACTCCTCTCGGGGACTGGCGAGTGGCCGACCCAGCGGGTCGAAGCTGTCGGCTACGACTGCGAACTGCCCCGACACGGCGTCCTCCAGCGGTAGCCGGTGGGGTCAGACTGTTGAAAAATAGCCGCGTTACTCTCAGGCCGAGGACTCGTCGCTGCCCACGCGGATGACCTGCAACAGCGAGTACACCGGGACGCCGTGTATCTCCTCGATGCCGCGCTTGTCGGCCAGCACGACGCAGGCGACGGGGTTGCCGCCCTGTTGCTGGATGGCCTCAACGGTTTCGGTCATCGTGTTCCCGCTGGTGATGGTGTCGTCGACGACGTAGCAGTCCCGGTCCCGAATCTGGGCGAAGTTCCGGGAGAAAGAGCCGTCCGAGGTCTCGCTCTCGTCGTCGTCCCACTGGTGTTTCGAGGGGGCGTAGGTCCCGAGGTCGGTGTCAAGCTCCCGTGCGACCGTCGTCGCAAGCGGCGCGCCGGCCTTCTCGATACCGATGGTGAGGTCGACGTCTTCGCCCTGTTTCGAGAGCAGGTCGGCCATCGCAGCCCCGACGTGACTGAGGCGGTTGCTGTCCCGGCCCAGCGCGGACCAGTCGACGTGGATGTCGTGGGGACCGCTCGTGTCGGGCTCTTTGGGCGTGGGACCGGAGCCGCTTCGCTCGACCAGCCAGCTCGCCGTCTCGCGGGAGACGTTCAGTTCGTCGGCTATCTCACCCTTGGAGAGGCCTCGCTCGGCGAGGTCCGCTGCGCTCTCGACGAGGTCGTCGATGTTCTTCATACGCTGCCTTCTGTCCGGTGGGGCTTAATATGCAACGCCTTTGTGCCGCGGTGACGCCCCCAGCGGACACCGTTCCGACGAACTGTCCGACGACCGAAAGTGGTAGTCGAGCTAACCGGAATAATTTCCGTCTCCGGTTCCTTCACCAACATAATGGAAGAGCAACATGAACCCGCACTGGGCGTTATCGGTCTCGGAAACATCGCTCGACTCCACTGTGACCGCCTCCAGAAAGCGGGCTACGACAACGTCGTCACCGCCGGTCTGGACGTCGACCCCGATGCACGCGGCCGCTTTGCCGCCCAGTACGACGCGACCGTCTACGAACGCCAGGCCGACCTCTACGCGGACGTCGACGCCGTCCTGGTAACGACGCCCAACAAGTTCCACGAGGAGTACGTCGTCGGCGCGCTCGAAGCGGGGCTGGACGTGTTCGTGGAGAAGCCGCTGGCCCACACCGTCGAGAGTGCCGAGGGAATCGCCGAGGCCGCCCGGGAGGCCGAGGGGTTCTGTATGGTCGGGTTTCACAACCGCTTTCGGGACCCGGTCCAGGTTCTCGTCAGCTACCGCGACGACGGCACCATGGGCGAGCTGGATCACATCGAGGCGAACTACCTCCGCCGCCGTGGCGTCCCCGGCCGAGGGTCGTGGTTCACGCGCAGGGCGCTGGCCGGCGGCGGGGCGCTCATCGACATCGGGGTCCACGCCATCGACCTCTCGCTGTATCTGCTTGACTTCCCCGAGGTAGTCGAGGTGTCCGGACAGACGCGGGCGACCTTCGGCACCCGAGCCGAGTATGCCTACGTGAACATGTGGGGCGAGGACCACGGCTCGTCGGGGTTCGACGTGGACGACTCGGCCTCGGCGTTCATCCGGTGTGCCGACGGGTCGACCATCGCGCTGGAGGTGGCGTGGGCGTCGAACCGACCCGATAGCCAGGAGTACGTCGTTCGCGGGTCGGGAGCCGGTGCCCGGCTCGAACTGAGCGACGACGAGATGGAGCTGTACGAGACCGTCTCGACCGGCGTCGACCACCACCGGACCTCACAGATCGAGACGGCGGGCGAGGACGCCCACGGCATCGAACTGGAGAAGTTCGTCGAAAGCGTCGCCACCGGTGAGCCCCCCGGAACCAACACCGTCGAGCAGGCCCTGGCCGTCCAGCGGGTGCTGGATGCCATCTACCGCTCCAGCGAGGAGGGGCGAGCCATCTCGCTTGCGGAGTGACCACCATGGACAATTTTAACCATGTCTCTACGGAGTTTCAGATAAGATGAAGGCTATCGGTGTCACTCGCGATGGGGACGGCGTGGAGCTACTCGACGTGGAACGCCCGGAGCCCGGCGACGGCGAGGCGCTCGTCAGGACACTCCGTGTCGGTGTCGACGGTACCGACCACGAGGTCATCGCCGGGTCACACGGCGGCTACCCTGAGAGCGCCCAGCATATGGTACTGGGCCACGAGGCCGTCGGCGTCGTCGAGGACGGCAACGGCTCCGGGCTCGACGCCGGCCAGGTCGTCGTCCCGACCGTCCGCCGGAAACCCAACGGGGAGACCAACGACTACTTCCGGCGGGGCGAGCCCGACATGGCCCCCGACGGCGAGTACGTCGAGCGCGGCATCGTCGGCGAACACGGGTTCATGGCGGAGTATTTCACCTCGCCGGCCGACAACCTCGTGCCGATCCCCGACCACCTGGCGGAGTACGGGATGCTGGTCGAACCGGTCTCCATCGCCGAGAAGGCAAACGACCACGCCTTCTCGACCAGAGAGCCCTTCGAGTGGCGCCCCGAGGCCGCCTGTGTGCTGGGCAACGGCTCGCTCGGACTCTTGACCCTGTGGATGCTCGGCCGGGAGTTCGACCGCACCTACTGTGTGGGTCGGCGGGACCGCCCGGACCCGACGATCGATGTCATGGACGAACTCGGTGCCACCTACGTCGACTCACGGGAGACGAGCGTCGAGGAGCTGCCGGACGCCCACGAGGCCGTCGACTACGTCTTCGAGGCCACCGGCTACGCGCCCCACGCCGTCCAGACTATCCACGCTCTCGCCCCCAACGGCGTCGGCGCCCTGCTTGGCATCCCCGGCCCCTGGGAGTTCGAAATCGACGGCGGGACCCTCCACAAGGAGATCGTCCTGCACAACAAGTGTCTCATCGGCACCGTCAACTCACACGTCAAGCACTTCGAGGCCGCCGTGGACACGCTCGACGAGATGCCCCAGTGGTTGCTCGACGACCTCGTGACGACGGTCGCGAGCCCCGACAACGTCGAGGCGGCCTTCGAGGACGACGAGGGCCAGATAAAGGCCGTCGTCGAGTTCGACACACTGTGACGGCGGGGAGAACTTCTTTGTAGCGGTCCGGCCAACCCACGTCCGTATGCCATCCGACGATCTGGAGGCGGCGCTGGACGGGGTAATCTCGCGGTTCAACCTCGGCGAGTACGAGATATCGGCGTATCTGGCGGTCCTCCAGCACGGCGAGTTGACGGCCTCGGAGATCGCTGACCGGACGGACATTCCCCAGCCTCGGGTGTACGACACCGTCCGGAGCCTCGGCGAGGTGGGGCTGGTCGAACTCAAGGAGTCCCGGCCGATGAAGGTGATCGCGATCGACCCACGCGAGTCGTTTGGCGATATCCAGGAGTCACTGGACGAGCTGGTCGAGGACCTCTCGGCGCGCTACACCGCGCCCGCACGGGAGCCCGAGGCCGTCTCGCTGGTCAAGTCCCGGCCGACCATCCTGCGCTATCTGGAAGACATCATCGACGCCGCCGAGTACGAACTCCTGTTGTCGCTGACGCCCTCGCTTTTGGACCGCTTCGAGGACACGCTCCGGAGGCGACGGGAGGACGGTATCGGGACCGAGATACTGCTGTCGCCGGCCGGCGACGCGCCCGACCCCGAGATGTTCGACTACGACGCCGTCGCGACCACGGTCAAGGGCCGCCGGGGCATCACGACGCCGGTGGTGGCCGTCGCCGATGGGAACTACTCGATGTACGCCACCCGGGAGTCGGTCAGGGGCGCCCCCGACCGTTACGGCGTCATTTTCAACCGGTCGGAGCTTGGCTTTCTGGTCTCGGGCTTTCTCAACACGGTCCTCTGGACGACGGCCGACACCATCGCGACTGCCGACACCGAACTCCCGTTCCCGCGGCGCTACGGCACGATACGTCGGTGCATCTCCGATCTGGTCGCGCTGGAGGGAGAGTTCTACGCGACTATCGAGGGCCGGAACGTCGCGACTGGTGACAGCTGGGTCGTCGAAGGCCGGGTCGGCGAGGTCTCGTTCGGGCCCAACCGGGAGGTGGCGACGCTGGTCGTCGAGACCGAAGACGGACCAGTCGACGTGGGCGGACAGGTCGCCGCCTACGAGGACATCGAGGCCTACGAGATACGGGTCGGCAGAGACGCCCCGCCGTCCGCCTGAGTTCCCGTTCCTGTCGGCGCGCCGACCGTATTTTTGGCGAACCTAAAAATACTAAACCCCTCACGAGAGAAATAGCGTAATGAGTTCACAGCAGTCCGGTGAGACCGACTCGGAGTACACGTTCGACGACCTCGCCGTCGTGATGGGTACCTACAACGAGGAAGACGCGATAGCCACCGTCCTGGAGGACATCGCGACCGTCACCGACGGCCGGGCCGAGGTTGTCTGTGTCGACGGCTCCAGCGACCGCACGCCCGAGATCGCCCGCGACCACGGCGCGACGGTCATCGAACAGGAGCCACAGGGGTACGGCGTCGCCGTCCGCGCGGCCGTTCTGGCACCGGAGCGGCCGGTCGTCGTCACGACCGACTGCGACGACACCTACCCGATGGAGCGGCTGCCGGACTTCCTCGACGAGATCAACGACGGCGCCGACGTGGTCAGCGGCGACCGGCTCTACTACGGCGCCGACGAGATGCCCGGGCTGAACAAGCTCGGCAACGAACTGTTCGCCCTGCTTGCCTCCGTGGCGATAGGCGAGCGCGTCCACGACACGACGACCGGGATGCGGGCCTACCGGCGCGAGGTCGTCCAGAAGATACGGTGGACCGAAAACACCGGTCTCTCGGCCGAGCTGTTGATGCGCCCGCTGATGCGTGGCTACGACGTGCGCGAACGTCCCATCGAGTACGACGAGCGCAAGGGCGAGACCAAACTGGACCCGTTCGAGGGTGGGGCCGCTATCGCCAAGTCCATCCTGAAAGTCGCGTTCGAGGAGCGACTCCGGTAACGACGCAACTGCGCCTGTCCGGACCCCAGTTCCGGCAACGACGACGGGACCGTGCGGCCCGTCGTCACTCCCCGCCGGGCGGCCGCTGGTAGCTCTCGGTCCCGCCGGGGTGGCCCTGCGGGTTCTCGATGCCGACCAGTTCCCCGCCAGTGGGCGAGCTATAGAGCCCGTACACCAGTTCGTTGACCAGATAGTACCGCACCCGCTCGCGGGGCGCGCCGTCGGGGACGGGGTCGGCGTCGGCCACGCCCATCGCTCTGAGCGTCTCCTCCTGTTTTGCGGGGTCCAGTTGCCGGAAGTCGGTGTCCTCCCACTCCCGTGCGTAGCTATCGAGCGCCGAGAGCGCGTCGAGGACGGCGTCGGCCCGCTCCAAGTCGTCCCGCAGCCGACGGGACATGTAGCCGTCGACGAACGAGCCGACGCCGTCCACCTCGCTCGGGTAGACGGTCCGTGCGACCGCGTGCAGCGTCCGCCGCTCGTGGTCGGTGACGACAGTTCCGTCGCCATCGTTGTCGGCCCATTCGAGCAGCGCCGCGCCGCCGCCGACGGCGATGCCGGCCGCGCCGAGTGCCTTCAATACGTCGCGTCTGTCGAGTTCTGTCATCCTTGTCTCACCGTTGCGTTGAGTGCGATACCGTCGCGGTGGGCGCCGGGCACGTAGGCGGCCTGTCCGCCACAGAGCCGCTCGGACCAGCACACCTCCATCCGCGGTGTCAGGGCCCGCACGCCCGAGTCAGTCCCGTTTACCGGAAGGACCCAGCGGTACTTTACGGCTCGGTCGGCGCCGTAATCGACGAAGGCGACGACGGTCACCGTCCCCCGTCGGGGCGTGGGCACGGCGAGACTGTCATCGAGGCTGTCACCGCTGAGTCGGGTCCGGTTGGCGTCGGTGCGGAGCCGCAGGGCAAGCGGCGACGCGTCGGTGGCGGTCGTGAACTCGTTTGCGCTGGTGTTTGTCGTCCCGTTGTGTAGCTGGACGGTGACCGACTCCGCCGCCGCGGGCACCGACGCCGAGAGGTCCGTTGTCACCGTTTGCCCGCTGGCCGCCCGCACGCGCTGGAGCCGCGGTTCGACCGACTGACCCAGGAACGGTGCCCACTGGCCCCGATAGACGTACCGGTAGTAGCTCCGGTCGGGGTAGCTGTCGACGACGGCGAACTGCTGGCGCTGCATGGCGTACACCGTCTCGCCGTCGAACCCGGGGTCGTTGCGGAGCGTCTGGAACGGGTGGTTGAGCCAGTTGCCGTAGGTCCGGGGCAGGAAGACGACGGTATCGTCGAGGTCGCGCCCGTCGAAGGGCTCGTAGGCCTGCTCGTACTGCTGGGTCACGTCGTAGTTGTCCCCGAGCGGGGCCGCGACAGCGCCCACGGCGACCCCGGTCCCGACTGTGGCCCCGAGCAGTAACAGCGCGGTCACGGCCGGCCGGGCGCGCTCGGCGCTCACGTGGCGCGGGAGCGTCTCACGGGCCCACTCGACGGCGGCAAACAGGCCGACGGCGCCAAAGGCGACGACGGGGACGAGCAGGTCCATGTGGTAGTACGGGCCGAAAGAGGCAACGAGCCCGTCGTTTGGGTCGGCGAGTTCGCCGAGGATGTTGAAGTTCCCCCAAAAGAGGAGGTTCCCCAGCGGGACACTGAGTCCGACGCCGGCCAGGGCGAGCTGGCGGTCGTCGAATCCACGCCGTCTGACCGTCCGGAGCCCGACGAGGGCGGCGATTGTTCCGAGCGGGCCGGCGACGACCCACTCCGTCGCGAACAGCCACAGCACCTCCGCGTTGGACCGCAGCGAGAGCGCCGGCGTGAACGTCTCCGAGTGGCCGGCTATCTCCCGGTAGCCAAAGCCGAGCCCGTCAAGCGGCGCGAACGCCTGGTAGGGGAACACGAGCGGGTCGCCGGTCATCACGCTGTTGTAGCCAAACGTGACGGCGACGCCGGCCAGTCCGAACAGGGCGGTCAGCCCGACGCGCTCGACGACCGACCGTTCCCGGCCGCGGAGCGACCACAGCGCATGTAGGATAAAGGGCGTCGCGAACAGCACCGCGGTGTAGGGGCGGGTAAAGAAGGCGACACCGACCGCGACACCCGCAAGCACAGCGGTCCGCCGGCTGCCGGTCCGGTCGGCGTGGAGGTACGACACCGCGAAGGCGAGGTTCCAGCACATCGCCGGCACGTACGAGAGAAATACCGAGGCCTCCACGACGAACAGCGGCGAGGCGAGCATGAGGACCGTAGCGACGACGCCGGTCCGGGCGTCGAAGACCTCACGAACCGTGTGGTAGGTGCCCGCAAGCGCGCCGGTCGCGACGAGCGCGAGCGCGATGCGGTAGCCGCCAAGCAGTTTGCCAACGGCGAACACCGCCGCCGTCGGAGGCGTGTACTTCGAGTACAGCCCCCGACCGCTCTCGACGAAGAACCAGGGGCGGAAGGGCCCGTCGACCGGCGGGCGCAAGAACAGCTGCCCCTCCAGTAACATCGCGGCCTGCTGGAGATACACCGCCTCGTCGTGGTTGCTGGTGTGGTACGGAAAGACGACGTGGGCGATGGCGTAGACGAGGAGCCCGCCGACGACTGCGACGAGCGCCGCCTGCACGCGGGGTCGTCGCAGCCGACTCATTCAGCGGGGTACCAGGCCAGCTCGTGGTCGGCGGCCAGGTCTATCTCGACCGGCTGGCCGGCCTCGAACGTCTCGACGTGGTTGTGCATGCAGTGGACCACGTCGCCGCTGTGCAACTCGACCCGGTAGATGAAGTTGGGACCGTTGTACTGGCGGTGGACGACGTAGCCGTCGGCTTTCGGCTCGCTGGCGGGGATCGCCTGCAGGTCGTCCGGCCGGACCAGCACGTCAACCATCGCGCCGTCGTAAGCCTGGATGGGGCCGTTCAGGCGTTCGAGACCGAAACTCCCCAGCCCGGTTTCGAGCCGGTCGGTCACGCGGGCCGAGAGGAAGCTGGCCTGCCCGAGGAAGCTCGCGACGAAGCGGCTCTCGGGGTTCTCGAACACCTCGCCCGGGTCGCCCATCTGCGCGAGGGTGCCGTCGTTCATGATGGCGACGCGGTCGCTGATGGAGAGGGCCTCCTCCTGGTCGTGGGTCACCGAGATGGCGGTGACGCCGGCCCGCTTCAGTATCCGGCGGACCTCCTCGCGCATCTCGACGCGCAGGCGTACGTCGAGATTCGAGAACGGCTCATCGAGCAGGAGTACGTCCGGCTCCGGGGCCAGCGAGCGGGCCAGCGCGACCCGCTGCTGTTGCCCGCCCGAGAGCTGGCTTGGCATCTTCTCCTCGTGGGACTCCAGGTCGACAAGCTCCAGCAGCTCCGCGACCCGCGCGTCGGTCTCGGCCTCGTCCAGTTCGTCGAGCCCGAAGGCGATGTTCTCGGCGACGGTGAGATGCGGAAAGAGGGCGTAGTCCTGGAAGACGATGCCCACGTCGCGCTCTTCGGGCTTTCTGAAGGGGCCGTCGGCGTCGCCGGTCACCGTCTCGCCGGCGATGGTGATGGTCCCCTCGCTGGGCGCTTCGAGGCCGGCCAGCATCCGGAGCGTGGTCGTCTTCCCGCAGCCCGAGGGGCCCAGAAGCGTCAGCAACTCCCCGTCCTTGACCGACAGCGAGAGGTCCTCGACGGCCTTCTCGGCCCCGTACTCCTTCGAGACGCCCTCGATGGAGAGCACCGTCCGCTCCGGGTCCTCGACCGCTGTCTCTATCGTTTCGAACTCGGAAATTCGCTGCTTTGGTTGGTTTTTTGCCATTTTAGCCCTCTTGTCTGAGGATAACGAGCATCGACAGCCCCGAGACGCCGACGAGAATCAGCGCCGGGACGGCCGCCTGTCCTTGGTACGCTGCTCCGCGGACCAGCCAGATGTACGTTACGATGGTTTCGAAGCCGATCGGCCGGAGCATGAGCGTCGCCGGCAGCTCCTTCATCGTCGTCAGGAACACGAGCGCCGCGCCGGCGGCGATACCCGGCGCGACAAGCGGCAGGACCACCTTCCGGAACGAGGTTATCGGGCCGTAGCCGAGCGAGCGGGCCGCCTCGATATAGCTTGGGTCGACCTGTAGTATGGATGACTCCGTCGTCCCAACGGCCTGCGGGAGAAAGCGGACGACGTAGGCAAACACGAGCACGAAGAGGCTCTGATAGAGGAAGGGGACGAACCGTAGCGCGAGGTAGATGAGCGAGAGCCCAATGACGACGCCGGGGACCGCGTAGCCGACGTAGGAGACCCGCTCGGGCAGCGAGGAGAGCGTGCCGTCGCCGCGCGCCGAGAGGTAAGCTATCGGGAGCGCGACGACGACACAGAGCGCGGCCGCGCCGGCCGCGAGCATCACCGAGTTGGTGACATGCTGGGCCTCGAAGACGAACCCCGCGGGCGCGGCACCGGCCGACCTGACCAGCCACAGCCCGAGGATGCCGATTGGGAGGGCCAGACAGAGCGCGGCGATGAGGGCACAAAAGCCCATCGCGGGCAGTTTCCAGTAGCCCAGCTGTATCTTCCCGGCGCGGTGGTCGCCGCTTGCGACGTAGGCGCCGTCACGGCTCGCGCCGATGCGTGACTCGACGGCGAGTATCGCCATCGCCAGAGCGAGCAAGAGCAGGGAGAGGACGGCGGCGGCGTCCAGGTTCCGGGCCTGCTCCTCGACGAATATCATGCGCGTGAACACGTCGTAACGCATGATGGCCGGCGTCCCGAAGTCAGAGAGCGTGTACAGCGCCACCAGCAGGGCGCCGGCGGCGATGCCGGGGAGAATCTGTGGCAGCGTGACGCGTTTGAACGCCTCAAATCGGCTGGCGTTCAGCGTTCGGGCGGCCTCGACGACCCGCCCGTCGAAGGAGATGAGCGACGCTCGCGTCGTCAGAAAGACGTAGGGGTACGTAAACAGCGTCAACACCAGCACGGTGCCGTGGAGCCCGTAAATCGTCGGAATCGACTCGACGCCAAGCGGTGCCAGCAGGTCCGCAAGCTCCCCGCGCGGGCCGAAGGCGGAGACGAACGCGAACGCGCCGATATAGCTTGGAACCACCAGCGGGAGCGCCGCGGTGACCGTCCAGAACCGCTTGAACGGGAGGTCGGTCTGGACGGTGAGCAGGGCCAGCGGGACGCCGATGAGTACCGACGCCGCGGTAACGGCGGAGACCAGCACGAGCGTGTTGACCGTTACCGTCTTCGTTGTCCCGCTCACGACGAGTTCGAGCAGCCGGCCGGTCGGCATCTCGCTGGCCTCGATGAGCACCCAGGCGATGGGCGAGAGGAGAAGCAGGGAGATCGCCAGAACGACCAGAGCGAGGATCGTCGGCTCGTCGGCGTCGCGGTCGGCGACGTTCGCCCGCTCGCGAATCCGCTCCAGACGGTCGCTCGCGCCCATCTCAGAGGACGCCCACGTCCTGCATCAGGTCGACGGTCCCCTCCACGTCGGCAAGCTCCGTGAGGTCGATGTCCGGCGGGTTCAGGTCGTCGATGCGCGGGAGGCCACCCACGGGCTGGACGCCCGAGATCATCGGGTAGGCGAAGGTACGGGTGGCGAAGAACTCCTGGGCCTCAGCGGAGAGGACGTGCCGGACGAAGTTCCCGGCCAGTTCGGCGTTGCCCGTCCCGCTGAGAATCTCCAGCCCGGAGACGTTGACCAGCGCGCCGGCGTCCCCTTCGGTGAAGTACAGGTCCAGGGGTGCGTTCTGGCGGGCCGACTGGACACGCAGCGAGTAGTAGTGGTTCGCGAAGCCGGCCGCAAGCTCGCCGTTTGCGGCGCTGTTGGAGACGGCGAACTCGTTGTCGTACTCCGTGATGCCGTGGTTCTGCATCGAGTTGAGCCAGGAGCGAGCCACGTCGTCGCTCCTGTTGAGCCGCATCGCGGTGATAAAGGACTGGAAGGCGCCGTAGGTGGGGGCCCACCCCATCGTCCCCTCCAGGGCTGCGGTGTCCGGGAAGTCGTGGACTGAGTTCGGGAGGTCGGACGGGGAGAGCGTGTTGGTGTTGTACGGGATCGCCCGGGCGCGGCCGGCGAAGCCGACCCAGCGACCGTCGCCGTCCTGGAAGCTCCCGGGCACGGCCTCTAGCGCCTCGCTCGGCAGCGACTGGGTGGCCCCGGCTTTGGCGACGGCGCCCAGCGACCCGGCGTCGACGGACATGAACACGTCGGCCTGGGACGCGCCGGCCTCGTTTTCCTCGATGATTGTGGTGGCGAGGCTGCTGGACCCCTCCACGCGGTGTTCCACGGAGAAGTTGTCGTAGGCCTGTTCGAACAGGTCGAGCAGGTCGACGTAGAGGCCCCCTTCGCCGCCGCCGAGGTAGACGGTGAGGTCGCCTTCGAGCGGCGGCAGGTCCTGTATCGAGGTGCCGCCGGGCTGGTCGCGGGACTCCACGAGCGGCCCGGAGCCCCGGAAGTCCGACAGCGAGACGCCGACCTCGGTGTTGTCGTTGCTGAACAGCCCGAAACAGCCGGCCAGCGAGCCGGCGGCAGTCGCTCCGCCCAGGGCGAGAAACCGCCGCCGGGTGGAGTTTGAGTGTGTGTCAGTCATGGTTGGTTGAGTATGTTTTAGGTTTACCTAAATGGTTTGCGTTTTCAGTCGTCGGCCGCCGCCGGCGCCGGCGTGGTCGCGTCGGGGGCGTCCAGCGCGGCCAGGCAGTCGAGCCAGTCGCGCATGTACTCCCCGCAGTGGTTGAGGAAGGCGCCGTTTTCCCACTCGGCGTAGTCGCCCTCGGCGAGGCGGTCGGCCATCGCTTCGAACACCTCGCGGTAGGAGTCGGCGTCGTCGCCGACGGCGTCGATCTCCTCCCAGACGTGTTCGTTGAGTTCGAGGCCGTGGACCTCGTTGGTCAGGTCCGAGAACGTCGACCGGGGGGCCTTGTTGTGTTCACACAGCGGGTCGCCGTTGTATATCTTCCCGCCCAGCACGTCGCAGGCGCGCTTGAGGAAGAGTCCGGACCAGATGTCGTCGAAGCGGCCCACGTCCCAGGCGTTGTCGTCCATCGGCAGCTGGTAGAAGGCGGGGACGACCTCCCGGCGGAAGGCCAGGTTCATCGAACAGACCGTGAGGTAGTTCCCGTCGGCGGCCACGAAGTCGCCGTCGAAGTCCGCCCCGGAGGTGTGGGTCTGGGCCTGGCCCTGCAGGTCGCCGTCCATCAGGATACGGACCGCATCGAGGTCCGGCACGTTCGTCCACAGCCCCTGGGAGGCGACGACGCGCTCGACCTCGGTCGTGTCGGTCTCGACAGTCTCGTCCATCGCCGCGTAGGGGTACCCACGCGGGTAGAGACCGTGCTCGTCTTCGTTCTGGTAGAGGACGTTCACCCAGTTCTCGTCGGACCGGACCCGCTCGATGTCGCCCTCGAAGGCGAGGTTCTCCATGTGGGTCCCGAAGAAGTCCACGTCGTCGTGTGGGGCGGTGTCGTCGTCGATGAAGACGCCGTAGTCGTAGTCGGACGCCCAGAGGTACAGCAACCCGAAGGAGGTCTGGGCATGGCTGGCCGCGGGGACCAGATGCGAGAACTCGCCGATCCCGTACTCTTCGAACCACTCGCCCCGCGCCGTCTCGTCGAAGACGGCCCCGTCGACGCCCTCCTCGTCGAGCATCGCCTGCATCGACTCGCTGTCACAGAAGTCCTCGGTGATGAGGACCACGAACAGCCGGTCTAAGTCGAACCCGTGCTCCCGGGCGTTCTCGAAGTATTCGCGCATGCACTCGGGGTTCCGTATCGTCGGAACCATCACGCAGATGTCCTGCTCCGTCATGGTGCCGAATCTTTAGGCAACCCTAAAGAACGTTCCGTTTTAGGCTGGCCAAACAATTCTCGGCCGCCGCCACACGTCCCGGAATACTTCCTTCGTGGGTACTTTTTCCGGCTGTGACTGGACACCGACGGCAGCGACACCGCTGCTGACCGGGGGGTGACACCCTCGTTTAAGGCGAACTATTATCTGGCTGTGCTTTGGCTCACTAGTCGAGCAATGAGTGCACGAACAGACGGGGGTCGTCCTACGGGATGAACCTCGAAGATCAGACCTGCGTCGTTACCGGCTCCTCGCGGGGTATCGGTCGCGGTATCGCGACCGACCTCGGCGACCACGGGGCCAACGTCGTGGTCAACTACCGGTCCTCGGAGGCAGAGGCCCGTGCAGTCGTCGAGGAGATACGCGAGAGCGGCGGCGACGCTATCGCCGCACAGGCCGACGTGGCCGACGCCGACGACGTCGAGTCGATGCGGGAGGCGGTCAACGACGAGTTCGGGAACGTCGACGTCCTCGTCAACAACGCCGGTATCACCATCGACAAGAAGTTCGAGAACATGACCCGCGAGGACTGGGACGCGGTGATAAACGTCAATCTCGGTGGCGTGTTCAACTGCACTGACGCCTTCTATGACGACCTCAAGCGCGCCGATCACGGCCGGCTCATCAACATCTCCAGCGTCGTGGGCCAGCAGGGCAACATCGGACAGGCAAACTACGCGACGACCAAATCCGGACTGTTTGGCTTCACACGGACACTCGCACTTGAACTTGCACACACGGGCGCGACCGCAAACTGCGTCGCGCCCGGGTTCGTCGAGACGGACATGCTAGAGGAGGTGCCCGAGCGCGTCCAGGAGAAGATTCTCCGCGAGATACCGCTGGACCGCTTTGCCACCGTCGAGGACATCGCCGGTATCGTCCGCTTTGTCGCCAGCGAGGAGTCGAGCTACATGACCGGACAGGTGCTTGGCGTCAACGGCGGCATGGAGTGGTAACATGAGCAAACAAGAGAAAGACGAGACATCCGACACGACCGACGACCCCATCGAGGAGCTCAGAGAGAAGCGCCGCGAGGCCGAACTCGGCGGGGGCGAGGCACGCATCGAATCACAGCACGAGAAGGGCAAGATGACCGCACGCGAGCGCATCGACTTCCTTGTCGATGACGGCTCGTTCAAGGAGGTCGACCCCTTCGTCGAACACCGTTCGACGAACTTCGGCATGGAGGACAAGAAGTTCCCCGGCGACGCCGTGGTGACGGGCTACGGCGACGTCGACGGTCGGAAGGTGTTCCTCTTCGCCCACGACTTCACCGTGCTGGGCGGCTCAGTGGGCGAGGTCGTCGCGGAGAAGATATGCAAGGTCATGGACAAGGCCATCGAGAACGGCGTCCCCGTCATCGGGCTGAACGACTCCGGGGGCGCACGCATCCAGGAGGGCGTCGACTCGCTGGTCGGCTTTGCGAAGATCTTCGAGCGGAACACGAAGGCGAGTGGCCTCATCCCACAGATTTCGGCCATCATGGGGCCGTGTGCCGGCGGCGCCACCTACTCGCCCGCGCTGACGGACTTTACGTTCATGGTCCAGGACACCAGCCACATGTTCATCACCGGACCGAACGTCATCGAGACCGTCACCGGCGAGCAGGTCTCGAAAGAGGAACTGGGTGGTGCAAGCTCCCACTCCACGAAGTCCGGCGTCGCCCACTTCTCCTGTCCCTCCGAGGAGGAGGCCCTGGAGAACATCCGCCGGCTGCTCTCCTATCTGCCCCAGAACAACATGGAGGACCCGCCGCGGGTCCAGCCGTGGGACGAGCCGGACCGGGAGGTGCCCGAACTCACGGATATCGTTCCCTCGGCCCCGCGCAAGCCCTACGACATGTCCGAGGTCGTCGGCCGCATCGTCGACGAGGAGTCGCTGTTCGAGGTCCACACCAACTGGGCCAGAAACGTCATCACCGGCTTCGCCCGGATGGACGGGCAAAGCGTCGGCGTGGTCGCCAACCAGCCCCGCGTGAGCGCGGGGACACTCGACATCGACGCCGCGGAGAAGGCTGCCCGCTTTGTCCGGTTCTGTGACTCGTTTAACATCCCCATCCTCACGTTCGTCGACGTGCCCGGCTTCATGCCCGGCACCGACCAGGAACACAACGGCATCATCCGCCGTGGCGCGAAACTCATCTACGCCTACGCCGAGGCGACGGTCCCCCTGCTGTCCGTCGTCGTCCGGAAGGCCTACGGGGGCGCCTACATCGTCATGTCCTCGAAGTTCCTGGGCAGCGACGTGAACTACGCCTGGCCCGGTTCCGAGATGGCGGTGCTTGGACCCCGGGGCGCGGTCAACATCCTCTACCGCAACGAAATCGCCGAGGCTGACGACCCCGACGCCAGGCGCCAGGAGCTGATGGACGACTTCCGCGAGGAGTTCGCTCACCCGTATGGCCCGGCCAAGCGGGGGTATCTCGACGACGTCATCGAACCGAAGGACACGCGCAAGCGCCTCATCGACGACCTCGATATGCTCCAGCGCAAGCGCGAGGACAGCCCGCCCAAAGACCACGGCAACATCCCACTGTAATGTCATCGCTGGACCAACAGGACGAGGACGACGGCACAGAGGCGACGGAGACACCCGCGGACGACGCGTCCGAGGCGACCGTTACCGTCTCAATTCCGGACGACGCGTCCGAGGCCGAGGCGGCGGCTATCTCGGCGGCGGTCAGCGCACACATCACCGACCGCCAGCGGGCCGCCGCCGCAGCGGCCGCGGCGAGTGACTCGCCCGACTACGTCGACGAGTGGACCCTGGAGGGTCGACTGGCGCGGTTTGGCAAGCGCCGCCGCCCGCGGAAGGTAAAGCGGGGCGAGGAGTGGAAGGCGGCGGCCCGGGCGCGTTACTGATGGAACTCCCGCAGTAGTTCGAGACCGCGTTTCGTCTTCGTGAACTCCGAGAGCGGCCGCTCGGCGTCGCAGTCGTCACACCGTGTCGGGGCTGGGGAGGTCCGTCGGCGTCGCTTCCCAGTGTTTGTCACAGACCGGACAGCGCAACTGGAGCCAGGCCTCCTGCATGTGTGAGTGTGGCAATGACGCGTGTATATGTCTTGTGCCGATGCTCGACGCGTCCGGGCAGAGCCGCGATTTAGGGTGGCCTAAAAATAGGAAGATATTTCCCCGAGACGCCTGCCACAGTTGAGTATGGAACGACGGGTCAGCGGAACCGACGGTATCGCACGCGGCCGACCGACTGCACGCCACTCCGCCCGGTGACCGATGGTGGGCCGGACGCTCTCGGACATCAGAGCGCGCTTAGAGGAGCTGTCGGTCGCCGTCGGCCCCTACAGAGTCGTCAGCGCCAAGACCGGCGACGGCCCCTTCCCGGTGACCGGCCTGCAGTTCCCCGACCGGGGGACCGCGGCCGAGGCCGCCACCGTCGTGTCGGCCTACCGGCGCGCGCTCCGTCGGTACGACCCGCGCGTGGCGGTACACGGGCTCGTTGTCACCGAGGCGGGAGTCGGTTCCGGCACCAGTCCCGGGCCGCCGGAGACGCTCCCGGAGTACTGTCACACCGTCGCGGGCGCCCTGTTCGAGACACTCTCGGACCGCCACGGGCCGGTCGAGCGGACGGTCATGGACGCGTATCTCGCGGCCGCCGAGGAGACGACGGACCGCGAGCGGCTCTGTCTCACGATGCTCGAACGCTCGGCTGACGCCCTCGACGCCCGACTCACCACCAGTGAGCAGGCCACGGTGCTTGCGACCACGGCCGGCCGGCTCCCGTCACCCGACGCCGACGCGGAGCCACTCGCCGACGCGCTCCGGTCGCTCCGGGCCACCGGGCTCCTGTCGGCGTACACCATCGAGCCGACGCCGGCCGGTCCGGGCCGTCGCACACAGCGGGTCACGGTCGAGGGGTATCGGCCGTCGCTCTCGGCCGAGCGCTGTCCCGTCCTGCCGGTCGTCGTCGAGTTGCTCCGCCGGACAGCCGTGGCCCCCCGTATCACGGACCTGACGCGGACGGCGGACGGGTGGACGTTCGTCGTCGCCACGGCGGGCGACGCGCCGGCCGCCGGGCTTTCGGTCGCGGCGACGCAGGGGTAAGATTCACCGCGAGAGCTGTCGGACCGTAACGAATACACGCTCCCCCTGAGAGGAGCGACACATGGGAGTCGCAGTAATCGGCGCGTCGATGACGAAATTCGGGCAACGCGACGCCTGGCTCCAGGAGCTGCTCTCGCAGGCGGGCGAGGCGTGTCTGGACGACGCCGGCGTCACACCGAAGCAAGTAGAGCACCTGTACGTCTCGAACATGGCGAGCGGCGAGTTCGAGGGCCAGGGGGGCGTGATGAACGCGCTGGCCCACGACCTTGGCGTGTTGCCGGCGTACAGCGAACGGGTCGACCAGACCTCCTCGTCGGGCGGTGCGGGCATCTACGAGGCCTGGCAGTCTATCGCGTCGGGCGCAAGCGAGATGACGCTGCTGGTCGGCGGGGAGAAGATGACCCACAAGACGACCGGGCAGGCGACGGATATCATCGCCTCCATCACCCACCCTGCGGAGTACAAACACGGCGTCACGCTCCCCTCCTTTGCCGGGATGACCGCCCGGCACTACCTGGAGCGGTTCGACGCCCCCCGCGAGTCGCTGGCTCGCGTCGCCGTGAAGAACCACCGGAACGGCGTCGACAACCCCAACGCCCAGTTCCAGAAGGAGATAACGGTCGAGAAAGCCCTGGAGTCGCCCATCATCGCGGACCCGCTCCGGCTGTACGACTTCTGTCCCATCACGGACGGGAGCGCGGCCATGCTGTTTACGACCGAGGAACGCGCAAAAGAGATTACCGACGACTACGCCGTCGTCTCCGGTATCGGCGGGGCGACCGACACCCACGTCGTCCACGAGCGCGACGACCCCACCGTCATGGGCGGCGTCGTCGAGTCCAGCGAGGAAGCCTACGAGATGGCCGGCCTCGGGCCCGACGACCTGGACGCCGCGGAGCTGCACGACATGTTCACCATCCTCGAGTTCCTCCAGCTTGAGGGCATCGGCGTCGCCGACCAGGGCACCGCCTGGGAGCTGGCGATGGACGGCACCACGGCGAAAGACGGCGACCTGCCCATCAACACGTCGGGCGGGCTGAAATCGAAGGGCCACCCGCTCGGGGCCAGCGGCGTCGCCCAGGGCGTCGAGATATACGAACAGCTCGTCGGCGAGGCCGGCCCGCGACAGGTCGAGGCCGACACCGCCCTGGCGTGTAACGTCGGCGGCTTTGGCAACTGTGTCATCACCACCATCATGGAGGCAGGCAAATGAGCCTGGACGCCGGTATCTGTCCGAACGGCCACGTATCGTACCCCACGCATCCGCGCTGTCCGGACTGTGGCGAACCCCAGGACGAGACCGTCGACCTCTCCGAGGAGCGCGCCGAGGTCGTCACGTGGACCACCTCCACGGCGACGCCGCCCGGAGTGCGAGAGCCAAACACGATGGCCATCGTCGAGTTCGACATCTCCCATCTGGAGCACGATGATACGTTCGTCCGCGCGCTGGGCCAGGTGACGAGCGACGATGTCGAGACCGGCGACGTGGTCGAGCCGGTGTACGTCGAGGAACTCCGGGACCCCGACGTGGGAATCAAGAGCGCAAACCCCGAGAGCACGGACTGGGGCGGCTACCGCTGGGACCCGGTCTGAGACAGCGCTCGGGCCATTACCGCCTGTCGACCGCGAGGTTCAGGGGCTCGCCACTCTGAAGGGCGGCTTCGATTCTGTCCAGTCCGTCCGCGACCGTGCAGTGACCACACGGTCCCGCGTGGGGGTAGACACCGACGAGTCGGCCGTCCTCCCAGTAGGCCACACAGACGACCGGCAGCGTGACGACGGCGTCGTCCCCGATGAAGGCGCTGTGTCGTTCCCGGCGGTCAAACGCCGGCGCGAGCGAACAGCCGTTGTCGATTGCCCACCGCTCTAGGGCCTCGATATCCGCGTTCTCCTCGGGATCGACGCCGGTCGAGAGCCGATTCCAGTAGGTGACCGTGACCTCGTCGACGAGAGACTGCTGGCGGAGGGCGTCAGCCCGGCCGAGAACACTGTTCTGGCGCCCTTCGGTCCCGTCAGCGACCGGCCTGCGTAGATACACCGCTAACCGTCTGTTGTGACTCATTGTACTGTACTCCTGTTGAGTACTCTACGCCGGCTCCCAGCATAGCCGTGTCGGTGCCCGTATCCGGCGCCGCTACTTTGCGGTGGAGGCGGTCACGGCACCCGTCGGCCTCGGTACCCGGCCCGCCTCCAGGTCATCGAGGCAGTCCTCGATGGAGTGTGTCGTCCCCCCGCGAGCACAGGGGGCGACCTGGACCAGCTTCTCGTCCTCGTAGACGGCCAGACACAGCGCCGGCATGACCAGCTCCGTCCGCCTCTCGCCGGTCTCCCAGCTGTAACAGCACCGGGTGTCAAAGAAGGGCGAAAGCGTCGCGTCCGCTCTGGCCGCCCAGTCGCGAAACACCTCGTAGCGGCCGCGTTCGGGGCAGTCCTCGTCGGCGACCGGGACGCGCTTTTCCCACGTCGTCGTCCCGTACTGGTCGAGGACCCCCGCACACTCTAGGCGGTGCAGTCGGCGCTCGACGGCCGTTCGTCGGTACTCCGACATCCGCGGCAGCTCCGCTCTGACGAACAGCTCCACACGCCGGGTCCGTGGACACTCTGGGTTCGACATCGGTATCTGATGATACGCCCACAACATAATAAATCATTATGTTTATTTAGGTATGTTTATTCGACTCGTCAGCCGTCGTCTTCGCCGCCGCCGTCGCTCACGTCGCCGATATCGTCTTTGATAGACTGGAGCTCGGCGTCGACATCAACCGGGACCTCCGTGCTCTCGGCGGCGTCGAACGCCTCGCCGTCTACCTCGCTCCGGGCCAGCTGGTCGGCCAGTGACTCCCGGAGCTGTCTGGCCTCGGTCAGTAGTTCCCTCGCCTCCGCGTCCGGTGGCCGTCCCTCCACGGCCCCCTGAAGGTCCGAGAGCGCGTCGTCGAGCCGTGCCAGCGTCGCGCGGCTCAGCTGGGTCGCCCGCTCTTGGACGTCGCCGCCACTCGACGCTGTCGACGGTCGCCCCTCGGCGAGCCGCAGGGCCCGACGGAGCAGCTTCAGCGCCTCGATGTTCGTCTTCAGGACGAGAATCGCCGCCGGAATCGTCACGTCGCTGGTGAACCGGACGAGTTCGGTCGGCGTCGGCGGACGTGGGCGACCGCCTGCAGTACGGGGCTCGACCTCTCTCTGTAGGTCCTGTAGCGTCCTGACGAGGTCCGCCAACAGCGCGGAGATGTCGTCGTTGGAGTCGGTCATACGTCCTCTTGGACTGTCCCACACAAAAGCCCGCCGCGGGGATTAGGCAGACCAAAACCCTTTTTACTTTAGGCATACCTAATCACCGCTAATGGCAACGAAGGCCGAGGAACTACGGGCCCCCGAGGCGGAGACCGACGACTGTCCGACAGTGACTGCCCACAAGAGCCACACGGAACGGACAGTGTTCACCGAGAGCGACAACAAAGAAGGGTGGATCGCCACCGACCTCACCGTCGACCTCTGGCGCTGACGCTGTCGGAGTTCTGCCGTCTCGCTATATAAAAACGCTACTCGTTTGGGGGGTGTTGCCCCGTCAGTCCATCACGAGCGTATCGTCCGCGAGGTAGTGCTCGATGTGGTGGGCGTCCTCTTCGATCTGCACCAGGTTCTCCCGGAGAATCTGGGCCGTCGCGTGGTCGCCGAGGTTCTCCGCCAGTTCGATGTGGTCCCGGGTCGCCTCGATGATGTCGCCGTACACTTCGAGGTCGTGTTCGAGCGACGTGCGGATGTCGTAGATGTCCTGGCCCTCGTACTCGACAGACGCATGTTCCTCCTGTGCGGCCGGGCCGGAGATCGGCGTTCCGCCCAGGGCCTGTGCGCGCTCTGCCAGTTCGTCGGCCCCGTCTTCGAGGTTCGCGGCGGCGTCACCGAGGAACAGGTGGAGGTCGCGAAACTCCGCCCCCTCGACGTTCCAGTGGTGTTTCTTGACCTGATGGTAGAGGACGTACGTATTAGCGAGGTCCTGGTTCAGGGCGTCGATTATCTGCTCGGACTTCTCTACGTCGAGCCGAAGGTCGTTTTCCTCTACGCTGCCGAACTCGCGGTCGACGTGCTCTTGTGTCGCCATTGTCACTCGTACATACTCGCGGATAGCACTTAAAACTTCGCTTCAGAAAAAACGTTTTTCGGATATACGAAATTCACTTTCCGATATGGTTACTTTTCCCACGGTGATTGCGAGACCGCTGGGATCACTCCCGAGCGACGACCAGCGCGGTGTGGTCCTGTGGGAGCGCGGTGCTCTCGACGGCGTCGGTCCTAATCGTCTGCTCCTGGTGGACGGCGACGACGGCGGGCAACACGCCGTCATCGAGTTCCAGGTGTGTCCCGTACTCCTCCCAGACGGTCGGGGGAACGGCGACGATGAACAGGTCCGGCGTGCGGAGGAGCACCGGGTCGTCGTACTGCTTGCGCCACTCGTAGACCAGGTCCTCGACGCCGGGGTTTTCCCGCATCGTCCGCTGATGGGTGGCGAGTGCGTCCCGCAAGACGCCCTCTTCGACGTCGTTGCGCTGTGCGGTCGTGCGTATCACTGCCAGGTCGAACGGGGCCAGTAGCGTCTCGTCTGTCATCGGGTCCGCTTGGCCGGCCAGACACATAGCACCTGCTTCTGTGAGCCGCATATCATACCGGATTATCTCTGTCAAAACCCGCGGTTCGGCAGCTATTTCCACGCTGATGCGCTACTTCAAGAGAGAGGAATGGGACGATTATCAACACTCTTTGGGCCGGAACGGGTCGCCGTGATCGGGGCTTCAGAATCGGAGGGGTCTGTCGGTCGCGCCATCACGGAGAACCTGCTTGCATCGTTCGACGGCGAGGTTCTGGCGGTCAATCCGAACGCCGACCAGGTCCTCGACCTCCCGTGTCACGACGGCATCGCCGACGTCGAGTCCCCCGGGACCGTCGACGTAGCCGTCGTCGTCGTACCACCACACATCGCCGTCGACGCTATCCGCCAGGCCGGCAAGGTCGGTATCGAGAACGTCGTCGTCATCACCGCCGGCTTCGGCGAGACCGGCAGCGACGGGGCCGCCCGCGAGCGCGAACTGCGCGAGGTAGCCGAGGAGTACGACCTCAACCTGGTGGGCCCCAACAGCCTCGGCGTGATGTCCACGCCGAAGGGACTCAACGCGACCTTCGGCAACGAGATGGCCAACGAGGGCGATATCTCCTTCATGAGCCAGTCCGGGGCGTTCGTGACGGCCGTCCTGGACTGGGCCGCCGAGCGCGACGTCGGTTTCAAGGATATCGTCTCGCTTGGAAACAAGGCGATACTGGACGAAGGCGACTTCGTCGAGGAGTGGGGCGAGGACCCCGAGACGGACGTTATCCTGGGGTATCTGGAGGACATCGACGACGGCGGGGAGTTCATCCGGACCTCCCGTGAGGTGACACAGGACACGCCCATCGTCGTCGTGAAATCCGGTCGGACCGACGCCGGGGCCTCGGCCGCCGCCTCACACACGGGCGCGATGGCCGGCTCCGAGCGGGCCTACGAGGCCGGCCTCGAACAGGCCGGCACGTTGCGTGTCGAGTCCGTCCAGGAGCTTTTCGACTACGCACAGATTCTCTCGGGCCAGCCCCTGCCCGACGGCGAGGAGATAGCTATCGTCACGAACGCCGGCGGCCCCGGCGTCATGACGACCGACGCCGTCGGCGACTCGGACCTCTCGCTGGCCGAGTTCACCGACGACACCCTGGCGGAACTGCGCGAGACGATGCCCGAGGCGGCCAACATCTACAACCCGGTCGACATCATCGGGGACGCGCCCGCCGAACGGTTCGAGTCGGCCATGGAGACGGTCCTCGCGGACGAGAACGTCTCGATGGCCGTCGTCGTCGCCTGCCCGACCGCCGTACTCTCCTTCGAGGAACTGGCCGAAGTCGTCGTCGAGCAACAACAGGAAAGCGGGCTCCCCGTCGCGACGACGCTGATGGGCGGCAAGTCCGTCGGCGCCGGCCAGGAGATTCTCGCAGAGGCGGGCATCCCCCAGTACTTCGACCCCGCTCGCGCCGTCGGCAGCCTGGACGCCCTGACCGAGTACCGGAACATCTCCCAACGGGAGTTCCAGGAACCGGACACCTTCGACGTGGACCGCGAGCGCGCCCGCGAGATTCTTCAGAGTGCGACCCGTCGGGACACGAACCGCTTGGGCGTCGAGGCGATGGAGCTACTGGACGCCTACGGCATCCCGACACCGCAGGGCGGTGTCGTTGACTCGCCCGGCGACGCCGAGGCCATCGCCGAAGAAATCGGCGAGGACGTGGTGATGAAAATCGTCAGCCCCGACATCCTCCACAAGTCCGACATCGGCGGCGTGGAGGTCGGCGTCTCGCCCGAGGAGGTTCGGGACACCTACGAGGACCTTGTCGTCCGGGCCCGGAACTACCAGTCCGACGCCACCATCCTGGGCGTGCAGGTCCAGGAGATGGTCGACCTCGATGCGGGCACCGAGACCATCCTCGGGATGAACCGGGACCCACAGTTTGGCCCACTCTTGCTCTTTGGCCTCGGTGGTATTTTCGTGGAGGTCCTCGAAGATACAACCGTCAGGGTCGCGCCAGTCAGCGAACCCGAGGCCAGTGCCATGCTCGACGACATCGAATCCGCCCCGCTGTTGCAAGGGGCCCGCGGCCGAGACCCGGTTGACAGGGACGCCCTCGTCGAGACGGTCCAGCGGCTCTCACAGCTCGTCACGGACTTCCCGGCCATCGTCGAACTGGACATCAACCCGCTCGTCGCGACGCCCGACGGCGTCAAGGCGGTCGACCTGCGACTCACCCTCGACCAGGAGGAACTATGACCGACACGCTACTCGTCACATCAACCGAAGAAGGAATCGGCAAGACAGCAATCACCATCGCGCTCGCGAAGGCCGCACAGGCGGCCGGCAATGACGTGGGCTACATGAAGCCAAAGGGGACACGGCTCCAGAGCGCCGTCGGCAAGACCCGCGACGAGGACCCGATGCTCGCGCGCGAGCTGCTCGATTTCGACGCCGAAATGCACGAGATGGAGCCGATCGTCTACTCGCCGACCTTCATCAAGGAGGCCGTCCGCGGCCGGGAGGACTCCGGCGAACTCCGCGAGCGCGTCGTCGAGAACTTCGAGGCGCTTTCGGCGGACCGCGATACGATGCTCGTCGAGGGGAGCGACCGGCTGGAGACGGGCGGTATCGTCGACCTCACCGACGCTGACATCGCCGAGGCCATAGACGCACGCGTGTTGCTCGTCTGTGGCTACAAAACGCCGGGCGACGCCGACGAAGTGCTCGCCGCGGCCGACCAGCTGGGCGACCGACTCGCCGGCGTGGTGTTCAACGGCGTCACGGAGTCGGCCATGGACGAACTGGTCGACGACGTCATCCCGTTCCTCGAAGGGCGCGACGTGCCGGTCTTCGGTGCGCTGCCGCGCGTGCAGGACCTCTCCGGTATCACCGTCGGCGACCTCGCTCACAGCCTGGGCGCGGACGTGCTCACCAGCGAGGCCTCGACAGACGTCCACGTCGAGCGGTTCACCGTCGGCGCGATGGGCGGTAGCAAGGCTCTCGACCAGTTCCGGCGGACCCGCGACGCCGTTATGGTCAGCGGCGGCGACCGCTCGGAAGTCCAGACGGCCGCGCTGGAAGCGTCGGGTATCAAGGCGCTCTTGCTTACCGGCGGGTTCCGGCCGGCCAGTGCCGTACTCGGCCGGGCCGAAAAGGAGAACGTCCCCATCCTGCTGGTCCAGTCCGACACCCGGACCACTATCGACCGCGTGGAAGACGTGCTTCACTCGGGGCGCACCCGCGACGCGGAGACCGTCACGCGGATGCAGGAGCTACTGAGCGACGGCGTCGACGTCAACTCACTGCTCCGCCTCTCGGAGTAGCCACCGTTTCCGCTGCGATTCTATGCTTTGATAACGGCCCACAGCGAAGCTATCCGTCCATATCTCCAGTCGAAATGCACCTCACCTTTTTTATTGTCTGACGCACTACCTCCGGACGGAGCCTCTCCGGCTCCGTAGTGTCACACGCCCGGGGACTCCGGTCCCCGGCTTGTTCCCTTTGTGCGTCGGTCGGTTCCGTTCTCTGCCAGTGGGACAGTACGGGACAGACGGGACACCTACGGGTCTGACCTGCTCTGTGCGCTGCCTGCGGCGGTCTCGGGCGCGTCGACGTCGTCCCCTCGCGCTTTGACCCGCTCGGGGTCGAAATCGTTGCTGTCAGTGTTGGGCTCTAGGCCCGCCTGCTCGACGATTTCGATGTCGTCGGCCGGGGACTGGCCCTCGGTCGTCAGGTAGTCGCCGGTGAGGATGCCGTCCGCACCAGCCTCCAGCGCGGCGACCTGCCCCTCGGTGTCTAAGTTGACCTCGCGCCCGCCGGTCAGGCGCACGCGGGCCTCCGGATGTAACAGTCGGTAGACGGCGACGGTCTTGACGACTTCTTCGGTCGTGATGTCGGGGAGGCCCCGCTCGGCCATCGGTGTCCCCTCCACGGGGTTGAGGATGTTCACCGGCAGCGAGGAGACGCCGATGTCCTGGAGGGCCATCGCCGCGTCCACGCGGTCGGCCGGGCTCTCACCCATCCCCAGGATGACGCCGGCACAGAGGTCCATCCCTGCCGCCTTGGCGACCTCCAGCGTCTCGACGCGGTCCTCGAAGCTGTGGGTCTGCACGATTTCCGGGAAGTATCTCGGGGAGGTCTCGATGTTGTGATTGTAGTGGTTGAGACCCTCCTCGGCGAGTATCGCGGCCTCCTCCTCGGTGAGAATTCCCAGCGAGGCGTCGACCTCCACGTCCGTCTCGTCCCGGACGAGCCGGATGGCCTCTAGGACCTCTTCCCACTCCCCGGGCCGCTGTTCCTTCGAGACGCCCTTCTCGGCGAGGACGATACCGAACCGCTGTGACCCGTCCCGCTCGGCCCGCTTTGCGGCTTCCAGTATCTTCTCCGGGCCGAGAAAGCCGTAGTTGTCGATGCCGGTGTCGAAGTGGACCGACTGGGCACAGAACCCACAGTCCTCCGCGCAGTTGCCCGCCTTCGCGTTCACGATGGAGCAGGCGTCGACGGTGCCATCGCCCAGCGCAGCACGGACGGCGTCCGCGCCCGCGGCCAGCGCATCGACGGGTTGAGCGATGAGCGCCAGACCGTCCCGCCGGTCGAGTTGCTCTCCGTCCAGTACGCGTCGCACTGCGTCGTCTACCGTCCGGTTACCTGTCTCGTAAACCACACTCCGGATTCCAGTTGACAGCAGGATAAAGATTCGGGTGACGGACAGGGCCGCACATACTGCCGGCTGTACGTTCGTGCGGATATTCGCGGTGGCAAATTCAGTGAGGTTGTTACAGCCGGCAGTATCAGTAGAGGTCGTCAAGCTCCGCGTTCGAGTCGGCGTGGTCGTCACCGGGGAACTCGCCCGACTCGACGGCCTCGACGTAGTCGCCGACGGCCGACTGGACCTCGCTTCGTACGTCGCCGAACTGCTCGGCAAACGGCGGCGAGGACTCGGCCAGCCCCACCACGTCGGTGAACACGAGCACCTGCCCGTCGCAGTCGCCGCCGGCGCCGATACCGATAGTCGGGATATCCAGGGCCTCGGTCACCTGGGCGGCGAGGTTCGCGGGGACGTGTTCGAGCACGAGCGCGAACGCGCCGGCGTCCTCGTGGGCCTGTGCGAGGTCGAGAATCTCTTTTGCTTCCTCGCGGCCAGTAGCCTGCTGCGTGTAGCCCGTCTGATTCACGCTCTGTGGCGTGAGCCCGAGATGTGCCATCACCGGGATGCCGAGGTCGGCCAGCCGCTCGGTCAGTTCGACGGTGTGTGGTCCCGACTCCAGTTTGACGGCGTTTGCCCCTTCCTCCTTGAGCATCCGCCCGCAGTTTTTGACGCTCTCGGCCTCGTCCGCACCGACCGAGAGGAAGGGCATATCGGCGACGACCAGCGCGTCGTCGGTCCCCCGAGCCACGGCGCCGACACGGGAAGCCATCTCGTCGACGGTCACAGGGAGGGTGTCCTCGTGGCCCAGCACGGCGTTGCCCATGCTGTCGCCGACGAGGACCACGTCTACGCCGGCATCTTCGACGAGCGCCGCCGTCACCGCGTCGTAGGCCGTCAGCATCGTGATCTGTTCGTCACCGGCCATCGCCTGCAGGTCCCGAACGGTAGTCATGTGCGTGGCCGGGCGCTCCGGGGTATTACGTGTTCGGGTCGTCGCCGAAAAGCCCCATCTCCCGACCGAGCTGGTCCGTCAACGCGTCCAGCACTTCGGGGTCGACTTCGGCGACGGCGTCGCCGTCGTGGAGCTGTTCGTTGTGTCGCTGTACGGCCGCCTCGACGTCCTCGAACGGGACCTGCGTGCGCGTCCCACAGGCCGTACAGACGACCGGAATCTCCGGCATATCTCTCTCAGCAGTCATAGCGCCCGGTTTGCGACGGGTCGTAAAATAAGGGTCGGTCGGCTCCCGAAACCGCAACCGCCTTGCCACCCCGCTGGGAACCCACAGCCGTGCCAGCAGTCGAGCAAACGGACCCCGACGGCGTCGACTTCGGCTGGGTGATGCAGGTCACCTTCGTCACGACCATCCTCCTCGGGTCGCCCGTCGTCGCCGCCGCCTCGCTCGGGGCGCGGCTCCCGACGTGGACCAGCCGCGCGATGTTTGCCGTCCGTGTCGGCGCGGTCATCTGGATACTGACCGCCGTCTCGGTCTACCTCTACGCCCGATACCGCCGCTGATCGAACTCGCTCGCCCAGGCGAACTCGACGCCGGCCCGCCGCGCCGCCTCGGCGTCGCTCTCCGAGTCGCCGACGAACACCGCGGAGCCGGGCTCGGCCCCCAGTTCCTCGAGTACCCACAACAGCCCTTCGGGGTCCGGCTTCTCCGACCCCACCGTGTCGCGGCCGACCACTGACCGGACGGCGCCGTCTATCCCGTGGACCTCAAGCGCCAGCCGGCAGGCCGACTCCGCGTTCAACGAACAGACGCCCACGGGGACGTCGTGCGGGAGGCCGTCTGCGAGCGAGAGCCTCGTCGATTCGCGAGCCCCCGCGCGCTCGTACTCGGCAATCGTCGCCTCGACGACCGCCCGGTGGCCGGTCTCGTCGGACAGTTCCAGCAGTTCCCAGAGGCTCGCAGTGTCCGTCTCGACTCCGTGGTCGCTGAGGACGGTCGCGACGTCACCGGTCACTACAGCCCAGTCGACGGCGAGATCGACCAGCGTCCCGTCGAGGTCGTAGACGACAGCGTCGTGAGTCACAGCGGTGGTACGGCGCCGCTTCGCAAATGTGCTTCGGCGCCGCTTGTCCCGTTACGTACAGGGAGTTACCGCGAATCCGCGAGTTCGATGTCCAGAAATGCCTCTATCTCGGAGATGGTCGAGCCTTTGACGTTCGCCTGGACCGCCCGGCCCTGCTCGACGGCGAGGACGGCGTCCTCGGAGAGGTCCAGCTCCTCGGCGAGTTCGTCGGTTTTGAGGCCCGCTTCCTGGCGGGCATCAACGACACGCGACGCGTAGTCGTTGACCAGGTAGGGGAGTTGGTCGGCATCGTAGTCGGCGCCGTCTTCCCAGTGAGAGCTGTCGGTGGACTGGGCGTCCTGTATCTTCGCGGAGTTCTGTGCCGCGCGGCGCTTTCGCTCACGGTCGTCCGGCGTGTCGCCGCCGGACGGACCCCGGTCGCTCTCGCCGTGGTTCTGTGCGCAGTCAGCACAGAGTTCCAGCGTCGCGCCAGCGACATCGGCGGTCTGTGTGTCGCCCGCCGCTCCGCAGAGTTCACAGCTCCCGCCGGCGCTGTCGCCCCCGCTGCCGGTCGAGTATTTGGCCATGCCCCCGGTAGCGGTTTCGTCATATTTGAAACATCCGGTTCGACGGGATGGGAGTGCGTCCCGGGGCGGGACGCAAACGAAAGCCCTTTTATCCGACCGCGGGATACGATTTATTGCAGCAAGACGCAGCGAGCGTGGGTAGCCAAGCCAGGCCAACGGCGCAGCGTTGAGGGCGCTGTCCCGTAGGGGTCCGCCGGTTCGAATCCGGTCCCACGCATATTCTGTCGCGAGCAAACTCGCGAGCGGTCGCTCTGCTGACGAGCGGATTCGAATTCTAGAAGACGAGCGAATTCGAATTCTAGAAGACGAGCGGAGCGAGCCTTCTAACGGTTCGAATTCGGTCCCACGCATTTCTACTGAGCGCGAACGGACGTGAGCGCTCTGTACGTCGAACGGAGCGATTCGAACCCCGGGAGGAACGCGCAGCGAACGAATGTGAGCGAGCATTTCTCCATTCGGTTCGAATCCGGTCCCACGCATATTCTGTCGCGAGCAAACTCGCGAGCGACTGTTATAGCGGCTCGAACCCTAGAAGACGGACGCAGTGAGTCTCTATTCGACCCCGTGAAAATCAGGACTGATAATTTGGCCAGTACCTTTTTGAATACACGGCCACCATGTTGTACCATGGCACCGTTTTGGTGCCACTACCCCCCCACCCCCACCCCCACTTTCCATACTTTTGACCGGGAGGTCCAGTCGAGTCGACAGCACACGGTGCATCGCGAGCAGCGGCACTGCCCGCTCCCACTTTCGGGGGGCTGACGCCGAGCAAATGGAAGGGGCGGGATTCGAACCGGAGGAAGACTCGCTACGCTCGTCTTCCAGGGCTCGAATCCCCTGTTGTTACCCGTCGTATCAACTTCTCACAAAATGGAAGGGGCGGGATTCGAACCACGCGGAGCCCTGCGAGGGAAACTACCAGGCCGTTTTCTGGCATTTTGGCCGGCAGCGCTCTACCACTGAGCCACCCTTCCGAACGGTACCCAGTAGGTCTGTGGGGGACAAATATGTGACGGGACACCAATGGGCGATCTCATCGGGTCACCTGTCCGGGGCGGTTCGGCGCGCTCGGCAGTATATATTTGTGGGTTCCGTTCGATTGTCATTTCGTGAGCTACACACGGATCAACTACGAGGACGTCGACCCGGTCGGCGACGCGATGCACTTCATGCGGGACCCGCTCGAATGTTCGAACCTCGGGGTCACCGTCGTCGAGTGCGAGCCGGGGTGGACGGGGAAAGAGCACAACCACGGCGGCAAAGGACACGAGGAGGTGTACATACTCGTCGAGGGGGCAGCGACAGTCGAGGTAGACGGTGACGCAGTCGAGCTAGAGGCGGGCGACGCGCTCAGAATCGACCCGGACGCGCGACGGCAGATTCGGAACGGCGACCGGGAGAGCCTGTTCGTTCTCGTCGGAGCGCCGTAAGACGTGGGTTAGTAGCTGCGCTCTTTCGGTTCGTAGGTCTCTTCGTCGCCTTCGAGCTCGACGGGCTTGTAGTACAGCTCCGGCGTGCCGTCGTTCCAGGCGAGCATCGTGTGCTTTATCCACTCGTCGTCTTTGCGCTCCTGGTGTTCCGCGCGCCAGTGGGCGCCGCGGAACTCCTCGCGGGCCAGCGCACCGAGCGTGATGGCCTCGGCCACGTCGAGGATGTTGCGCGTCTCGATGGTGTGGATGAGGTCGGTGTTGTAGGTTCGCGAGGGGTCCGAGACGGCCACGTCCTCGTAGGCTTCGCGGGCCTTGCGGATGTCACGCAGCGCGTCCTCGAGGCTCTCTTCCTCCCGGAAGACGTTGACGTTCTCCGTCATCGTCTCCTGGACGTCCGCGCGGACGTTCGCGTGGTTGATGCCGTCGTCCTCCAGCAGCGTCTCGATGCGTTCGCGCTCGTTGTCGACGGCGTTCTCGATGACTGCGGTGGGTTCGACCGCGGCGCCGTCGGCGACGACGTCCTCACTGCCCGCGTCGATGGCACCCGGCTCGACCGGCGGCTGGACCGCGCCGTCTTCGCTCTTGGCGGAGGGGCCGGTACCGATCTCGGCCTTTTTCATGTCCTTGCCGGCGGCGTGCCAGCCGGCGCGGGCGCCGAAGACGAGCAGTTCCGGCAGGGCGTTTCCACCCAGGCGGTTCGCGCCGTGCAGCGAGACACACGCGGTCTCGCCGGCGGCGTAGAGCCCGTCGATACAGGTCTCGCCGTTCTCGTCGCACTCGATACCGCCCATGGCGTAGTGCTGGCCGGGCTTTACCGGCATCGGCTCGTCCAGCCCGTCGACGCCCTCGAAGTCCTCCGCGAGGTGGAGGATGTTCTCCAGCCGGTCGAGGATGCGCTCCTCGCCCAGGTGGCGCATGTCGAGGTCGACGTGTTCGTCGTTGATGCCGCGGCCCTCGTTTATCTCGGTGAGCTCGGCCCGGGAGACCACGTCGCGCGAGGCGAGCTCGCCGTCGTTGTTCGCGTAGCCGTACTCGAACATGAACCGCTCTTCCTCCCCGTTGTAGAGGATGCCGCCCTCGCCGCGGACCCCCTCGGAGATGAGCACTCCGGTGGAGGGGAGCGTCGTCGGGTGGAACTGGATCATCTCCATGTCTTCCATCGGGGCGCCGGCGCGGTAGGCCATCGCACAGCCGTCGCCGGTGTTGGCGACGGCGTTGGTGGTGTGGTCGAAGGCCTGCCCGAGCCCGCCGGTTGCGAGGATGACGCCGTTGTTCGCGCGGAAGCCGTGGATCTCGCCGGACTTGATGTCGTAGGCGACACAGCCGTGGCACTCGCGGTCCTCGGGGTCTTCGTGGTCGGTCACCGCGAGGTTGGTGACGTACCACTCGTCGTACACCTCGATGCCGCGTTTGACCGCCTGCTCGTACATCGTATGCAGCAGGTGGTGGCCGGTCTCGGCGCCGGCGTAGGTGGTCCGCGGGAACGACATCCCGCCGAAGGGACGCTGGGAGACGCGGCCGTCGTCCTCACGGGAGAAGGGCATCCCCCAGTGTTCTATCTGGATGACCTCCTCGGGTGCCGATTTAGCGAAGGTGTCGACGGCCGGCGCGTCGGCCAGATAGTCGGCTCCCTTGATGGTGTCGTAGGCGTGCAGGTCCCAGGAGTCGCCCTCCCGGAGCGCAGCGTTGATGCCGCCCTCGGCCGCGCCCGTGTGGCTGCGAACCGGATGCAGTTTGGTCACGAGGGCCACGTCGGCCCCCTCCTCGTCCGCTGCGATAGCCGCTCGGAGGCCGGCGCCGCCCGCGCCGACCACGATGACGTCGTGTTCGTACATTGTATGGTAAAGGTTCTCTGGGGGTCCTTAGGACTACCAGAACTTGAGGTTGTTCTTGACTGCCTCGCGTTTCAGCTCCTGGATGTGCTCGGTCAGCGGGATGTCCTTCGGGCACACCTCGGTACAGGAGAACTGGGTCTGACACCGCCAGACGCCGTGTTCCTGCTCGATGATACGCAGGCGCTCCTGCTTGCGTTCGGCGCCCTCGCGTTCGTCCATCGCGAAGCGGTAGGCCTTGTTGATGGCCGCGGGGCCGAGATACTCGTTGTCGCCGGCGGCGATGTTACACGAGGACATGCAGGCGCCACACCAGATACACCGCGTCGACATCTTCACTTTCTCGCGGTTTTCCCGGGTCTGGCGCTGCTCTTCGAGGCCGTCCTCGGGGAGCTCGTCGGCGTCGAAATAGGGTTCGACGGCGTGCATCTGGTCGTAGAAGTGCTCCATGTCCACGACGAGGTCCTTGACGACCTCCTGGTGGGGGAGCGGTTCGATGCGGACCGGCGATTCGAGGTCGGCCATCTGCGTCTTACAGCCCAGACGCTGGCGCCCGTTGACGAAGAGGGCGTCGGAGCCACAGACGGCCTGCCGACAGGAGTGTCGGAAGGTAAGCGAGGAGTCGTACTTGTCCCGGGCGTAGATAAGGGCGTCAAGGACAGTCATCCCCTTGTGGAACGGGACCTGGAAGTCGTCGAAGCGGGGTTCTTGCTTCCCTTCGACCTCCGGGTCGTAGCGGAACACCTTGAGGAGGATGGTCTCCTCGTCGTCCAGACTCGCCTCCTCGGCCTCGCGCTGGGCCTGGCGTTCGGCCTCCCGTTCGCGCTTTTCGGCGCGGCGGCGCTCGCCCGGCGACTCGACCGTCTGGTTTTCGGCCTGTTCTTCGGTTTCGGTCTCCTGTTGTTCTATTGTACTCATTATAGCAACCCGTTCATGGCGAGTGCGACTCGCGTTCCCTGTGCGACGAGCAGCAGTCCGGCGACGACCAGCACCCACTTGACAGCGCTCTTCTGCGTGCCTTCGATACCCTGGTTGACGAGGGCGTTGTAGACCCCGTTGACGCCGTGGAACGTCGCGGTCACCAGGAACAGCCACATCGTCGCGAAGTAGCCGACCTGGCTCATCCGCGCCTGCGTGCCGGCGAAGGTGATGTCTGCCGCGTGGTTGGCAAAGTGCAGCAACAGGAAGTGGAAGGCCAGCACGCCGATGAGGAAGACGGCCGTCAGCCGCTGGAGCAGCCAGCGGCGACCGCCCCGCTCGAAGGAGGAGTAGTGTTCGGCCATTAGACCAGCGGCCCCCCGAGGAAGGTCGGAATGCTCGCGACGGTGATGGCGCCGGTCAGCACCATCGACGCGTAGAAGCTCTTGTCCTGTGCCTCCAGCCCGACGCCGAGGTCGACCATCAGCAGCCGGACGCCGTTCAGTATGTGGAAGACGGCGACTGCCAGCAGACCGACTTCGAGGAACCGGACGACGAGCAGGGCTTCGAGCCCCTGTAGCGTGTTTGTGTACATGTCGGCGCCCCCAAGCGAGGTACTCAGGACGGCGATGTGGGTAAACAGATAGCCCACGAGCACCCAGCCGGTGAACTTGTGGAAGATCCAGGCCCACATCCCGGCCGAGAACTCCCGCCACCGCCCGAAGTCCTCGACGGAGCCACGGTTGTAAGACTGACTCATACAGGGGGGTTAGTCCGGGGACAGATAGTAGTTACTACCGCAACTGTCCTTCGCCGGAATCCGCCGTCGGCGACGCTACCGGAAGCCCGGGGCGCGGGCGGGTCGGCCCTTCAGCCGGCCGGAGTGGCGTCCCACACCGGCGCCTCGCGGCTCCGTTCGAACGCCCGCAGGGTCCGGTCGTCGAGGTGAACCAGATGGCACAGCGGGTTGCCGGGATAGACCAGCGGGTTCTCCAGCACGCCGACGAGCAGCCCGGTAAAGGGCGCTGTGACGGTCGTACTGTCGGTTTTGAACGGGTTCGCGATAGTACAGATGGTTTCGCCCTCGTAGACGAGCCCGCCCCGCTCGTGGTGCATGTCCACGAGCCCGCCGGCGTCGGCCCGAATCCAGGTCTTCTCGTCGGAGTTCTCGATGACGGTGCGCCAGCCCGGCCAGCTGACGACCTCGGAGTCCAGCATCTCGAACTCCGCCAGCACCGACCGGACGCTGTCTAAGGCGCTGTCGATGAGCTGTCGCTGGAACCGGTGGGCCTCCCCCATCTCGATAGTGATGGTCGGGGTCCCCTGGGCGCTCGCTTCCCGGCGGAGCGAGCCGCTTGGTCCCTCAGAGGAGATGATGACGTTCGACGCGAAGGCGTTCGCGACGCGGGCGACGGGCCCGTCGTCCATGTCGGCCCGGACGTGCAGCGTGTTCGTTCGCCCCCGCGTCGAGGTGTGGAAGTCCAGCCCGAAGTCACACGGGGCGACGAAGTTCCGGAAGATCCGGTGGGCCATCCGCTTTGCGCTCGTCGAGTCCGGGTTCCCCGGGAACGACCGGTTGAGGTCGCGGTCGTAGATGGGGAGATACCGCTCCTGTGCGAGGAAGGCGGGCACGTTCAACACGGGGAGACAGACGAGCGTGCCCGCGAGTTCCCCCAGGTCCCACTCGTGGGCGACCTCGCGGACGACCTCGATGCCGTTGAGTTCGTCCCCGTGGGCCGCTGCCGAGAGAAAACCCGTCGGCCCCGGTCGTGCCCCGTTGATGACGGTCACGGGCATCCGCACGGGGTCACCGAGATACGTCTCGCTGACGGTGTACCGGACGTTTTGCGTCTCGCCCGGGTCGACCCGCCCCCCGTCGTACGTGAACGGCTCGGCCTCGTTCATGCAGCTACAACTGTGACAGAGGCTATATAAACCTCCGGACGGCGAACCCGCCAGACCTTTCGTGTCAACGCCGGAACTAGCGGTCAATGACGGACGACATCACTGTCGGCGTGTTGAGTCTCCACTCGAGCAAAGAGACGAAGGCGATTCTCAACGCCGCTGACGAGCTTGGCTACGACACGGCGTGGCTCCGAACGGAGAACACGACCGTTCGAGCCACCGCGGGGAGCATGGCGCTGGAACCGGAGGTAGACGTCATCGCCAACCGACTGTTGCTCTCGAACGACGAACACCCCATGGAGGGGGTCGGGCTCGCGCTGACGCTCAACAACTTCGTGCCGATGCTCAACGAGCCAATAGCGGCGACCACGGCGCTGCACAAGTTCGCGAGCGCCGCCGCCCTTGCGGAGGCCGGCGTTCCGATTCCCGACGCCGTCCTCGCACTCTCGAACGAGCGGCTCAACGAGGAGCGCGCGCAGTTCGGTGAGCGGGCGGTGTACAAGACCGCTATCGGCACCCACGGCGGCGGCACGTGGATGGTCGAACTCGACGACCCGGTCAACGCGCAGGTCGGCGACCGCCACGCGTTCCTCCAGGAGTTTCTCGACCACGACGAGGGACGCCACCACGACCTCCGGGTGTACGTCGTCGGCGACCGCATCGTCGGCGCGATGAACCGCTACGCGCCGGAGGGGGAGTGGCGGACCAACGTCGCGCTGGGCGGCGAGGTCGAGGACATGACCGGGCAGTTGCCGGCGGAAGTACAGCGGATAGCGCTCGAATCCGTCGACGCCA
This sequence comes from Haloarcula sediminis, assembly GCF_035656455.1. Classification (NCBI taxonomy): domain Archaea; kingdom Methanobacteriati; phylum Methanobacteriota; class Halobacteria; order Halobacteriales; family Haloarculaceae; genus Haloarcula; species Haloarcula sediminis. Next base: position 468,164 of record NZ_JAYMGA010000001.1, read on the forward strand.
TCGGGCTGGACTACGCCGGCGTAGACATCGTCCAGGGCGAGGACGGCTACCACGTCCTGGAGGTCAACCCGACGGCGGGCTTTCGCGGGCTGTTCGCGGCCAGCGGCGTCTCGCCCGCGCCCTACATCGCACAGCGGGCAATCGAGCGGGCCGGCGGCAGCGTCCCCGACAGCGAGGTCGAGCGCCTCTCCGACCGGCTCGACGACTCCCGACCCGCCGCGATGCCGCCCAAACCCACACAGAAGCGCGCCGAAAACGTCGTCGTCGGCTACATCGAGGAGGTCGTCGTCTCCGGCACCAGGGGTAACAAGACCGTCCTCGCCAAGTCAGACACCGGCGCGACCCGCACCAGCATCGACGCCGAACTCGCCGCCGAAATCGGGACCGGGCCCATCCTCGACATCGTGAAAATCAAGTCCGGAAGCGTCAAATCGGGCCGCTCGCGGCCGGTCGTCGACGTGGTGGTCGGGCTGGGCGGCACCCAACACACCGTCCCCGCGAGCGTCGAGGACCGCTCGCACATGGACTATCCCGTCCTGCTCGGGCGTGACATCCTCAAGAACTATCAGGTCGACGTGAACCACCGGGCCGACGCCGACCGCGAGGTCGACACCGAGGAGTAACGCGTCGGGACGCTTCGTCACTTGTCGTGTCCGTCGGTCACCTCCGCCACGCTCTCGGCGATGTCTTCCTCGGCCCGCCAGAGATACAGCGTCGCGTAGCTGCGGTACGGCGCCCACCGCTGTGCGTACTCGCGCATCTCCGAGCGGCTGTACCCCTCGCCGACAACGTTCGAGAAGCCCTTTCGGACGCCAAGGTCACCGACGGGGAAGACGTCCTCGCGGCCCAGCGCGAACAGGAGTTGCATGTTCGCGGTCCACTCGCCGACGCCGGTGATGGCCGTAAGTTCCGCGCGGACCTCGTCGTCGCTTCTCTCCGCGAAGTAGTCGAGAGAGTAGCCATGCTCCTCAAAGGCCGCCGCGACCTCGTTGACGTAACGGGTCTTCTGTCGGGAGAGGCCCGCGTCTTTCAACACCGCGTCGTCGGCCGCCAGAACGCCCGCCGGCGTCACCTCGACGGCGTCGAACAGCCGGTCGCGGGTGGCCGCGGCCGACGCCATCGAGACCTGCTGGCGGCAGATAGAGACGACCAGCCGCTGGAAGAGGTCATCGGCTGGGTCGAGCGTGAGTTCGCCGTGTGCGGAGACGAGCGGTCCGATGTCGGGGTCCTCGCGGAGGACGCTGTGGGGCGAGTCCGTCATCGCTGCCCGGTAGCGGACCGCGGGTGATGAATTTACCCGTCCGCGCAGCTGCCGTCCGTCACAGCGGCCTGCCGTTCCTCGGCCTCGGCGTCCCGCTCGTCGAGGGGGCGTGCGGGGTTGCCGACGACTGTCGTCTCAGGGGGCACGTCGTCGACGACGACGGCCCCCGCACCGACCGTCGCGTTCTCGCCGACGGTGACCGGACCGATGAGCGTGGCGTTGGCGCCGACAGTGACGCCGTCTTCGAGCGTCGGGTGGCGCTTCTCCCGGCGCATGGACTTCCCACCGAGTGTGACGCCGTGGTACAACAGCACGTCGTCGCCGATGACGGACGTCTCGCCGACGACGGTGGCCATCCCGTGGTCGATGAACAGCCGGTCGCCGACGTCGGCGCCGGGGTGTATCTCGACGCCCGTGAGAAAGCGGCCGGCGTGGGCGACGAGCCGGGCGGCAAACTCGTAGTTGCGAACCCACAGCGCGTGGGCGAAGCGGTACAGCCAGACGGCGTGTAGGCCGGGATACGTGAGGACGACGGCTGCGACGCTGGTCGCTGCGGGGTCCTTGGCCAGCGCCGTGCGAACGTCGTCTCTGAGTGTTTCGAACATCGTGGAGTCGGTGGGGGCAATCGACAGCGGTGCTATCGGTAGCAAACTGCGCCACAACAACAGCGACGCGACTCCGCGCGGCGCCGTTGGCTGCCGATCCGAGCGGGCGAGAGATGTCTCCCACCGGTCATACCGAAAATCCCCGCCGGACGGGCTTAAACACAGCGGGACTGAACCGACTTGGGAGCGACTCGATATCTATCTCGTGACCGCTGTCGAGTAGGGGCCGACGGTCGATAAACGGACGGGGAGTCCAGCGTGCTTAGGTAGCCGCCGGGTACCCATCACCCGCGAGGACAGGGCCGGTGGGCGGAGCGGGAAGACTGGCTCTGGCGCGTGAATATCGTCGCCTCACGGCGGTAACGCCGGATAAACTCGGGGGCGGTTTTTCGGGGAGAGAAACGTTGAAACGTCGGCCGCCAGTGGGGACATATGTCATGGATTTCGAGGACATCGAGACGGTCGCGGTGCTGGGCGCGGGCAACATGGGTCACGGCATCGCCGAAGTGGCCGCGCTTTCGGGCTACGAGGTCCGGATGCGCGACATCAAAGAGGAGTTCGTCCAGGACGGCTACGACAACATCGAGTGGTCGCTGAACAAACTGGCCGAGAAAGACCGCCTCACCACGGAGGAGGCCGACGCGGCGCTCGACCGCGTCACGCCGCTGGTCGACGTCGAGGACGCCGTAGGCGAGGCCGACGTCGTCGTCGAGGCCGTCCCCGAGAAGATGGAGATAAAGAAGGACGTCTACACCGACGTCGAGCAGCACGCCCCCGAGGATGCTATCTTCGCGACGAACACCTCCAGTCTCTCGATCACCGAGCTCTCGGAGGTGACCGACCGCCCGGAGCAGTTCTGCGGGATGCACTTTTTCAACCCGCCGGTACGGATGCAGCTCGTCGAGGTCATCACCGGCGCACACACCAGCGACGAGACGCTTGAGACCATCGAGGAACTCGCCGAGGAGTTCGACAAGACCCCCGTTCGCGTGCGCAAGGACTCGCCGGGGTTCATCGTCAACCGCATCCTCGTCCCGCTGATGAACGAGGCCTGCTGGCTCGTCCACGACGACGTGGCATCCATCGCCGAGGTCGACTCGACGACGAAGTTCGACATCGGGCTGCCGATGGGCGCGCTCGAACTCTCAGACCAGGTCGGTAACGACGTTGGCCTGCACGTCTTAGAGTACATGCACGAGACGCTGGGCGAGGCCTACGACCCCTGCCCGCTGCTCGAAGCGAAGGTCGAAGACGAGAAGCTCGGCAAGAAGTCAGGCGAGGGCTTCTACGACTACGAGGACGGCGGCGCCGACATCCCGCGGGACCAGTCCAGCGAGGAAGTCAAAAACCGACTGCTCGCCGTGATGGCCAACGAGACGGGCAAGCTCGTCGAGAACGACGTGGCGCCCGTCGCCGACATCGACGAAGCGGTCATGCTCGGTGGCGGCTTCCCCGAGGGGCCCGCGAAGCTGGCGGATAAAGCCGGCCTGGACACGCTCGTCGAGACACTCGCCGAGGTGTACGACCAGACTGAGGCGGAGCGCTACGAGGTCTCGGACGGCCTGGCCGACGCCGCGGCCGAGGGCGGCTTCTACGGTGACGACGGCGGGGGCGAGGTCAGTTACGACACCATCAACGTCGAGCGGCTGGAGGGCAACGTCGGCCACATCGAACTCGACCGCCCCCACCGGATGAACACGGTCAGTTCCGAGATGCTGGACGAACTCGCCGACGCCATCGACCGGCTCGACGAGGACGACGACGTGCGCTCTATCCTGCTGACCGGCGCCGGCGACCGCGCGTTCTCCGCCGGCGCCGACGTCCAGTCGGCCGCGACGAACGCGACGACGCTCGACGGCGTCGAACTCTCGAAGACGGGTCAGGAGACCTTCGGCAAGCTCGAAGACTCCCCGATGCCCGTCGTCGCCGGCATCGACGGCTACACGCTCGGCGGCGGGATGGAACTGGCCACCGCCGCCGACATGCGCGTCGCCTCCGAGAGCTCGCAGTTCGGCCAGCCCGAACACGACCTCGGCCTGCTGCCCGGCTGGGGCGGCACCCAGCGGCTGGCCAACATCGTCGGCGAGGGCCGGGCCAAGGAGATTATCTTCACCGCCGAGCGCTACGACGCCGAGGAGATGGCCGACTACGGGTTCCTCAACGAGGTCACGACCAGCGACGACCTGCTCGACAGCGCCACGGAGCTGGCCCGGGACCTCGCCGCTGGGCCACCCATCGCGATGGACTTCACGAAGCGCGCGATGCACGCGGGCCGCGTCGACGAGGACGCCGGTCTGGAGATCGAGTCACAGGCCTTCGGTCACCTGTTTGCGACCGAGGACCTCATGGAGGGCCTGACCGCCTTCGCCGAGGACCGCGACCCCGAGTTCGAAGGGAAGTAGCTCCGGGACCGTCTGACCTCCACAGGGCACGGCCGTCGGCCCGTGTCACCGCACCACAGGTAGTGGAGAATTCGATGGGGTTAAATTGGTGCACTCGAAATCCGGAAGTACGCTCGGTTGGTGTAGTCCGGCCAATCATCTTGGCCTTTCGAGCCGAGGACCAGGGTTCAAATCCCTGACCGAGCATTTTCACGAACGGAGTGAGTGATAAGCGGAGCGTCGGGGATTTGAATCACGGAAACGCGAACGACAGCGAGCGTTTGCATCGGGTTCAAATCCCTGACCGAGCACATTACTGCGGCGAACAAACTCGGAAGCGTCCGCTCTGCTTCTTTCGGCGCTCCGTCGACCGTACGAACATGAGAACCAATGCCACAGCGGTAGCTATTTTCGGGGGCCGCGAGAGACTCCGAGTATGCAAGCAGTCGTACTCGCCGCCGGCGAGGGGACGCGGATGCGTCCGCTGACAGAGAACACGCCGAAACCGATGCTCCCCGTGGCCGACCGCCCGCTGGTCGCACACACTGCTGACACGGCTATCGCGGCCGGTGCGGAAGAACTCGTCTTCGTCGTCGGCTACGAGGCCGACGCCGTTCGCGAGTACTTCGGCGACAGCTACGGCGGCGTCCCGGTGGAGTTTGCCGTTCAGGAGGAGCAACTGGGCACTGCTGACGCCGTCGACGCGGCGAGCGAGCATCTCGACGGCCCATTTGCGGTGTTGAACGGCGACAACCTCTATGACGAGGCGAGCCTCTCGAAACTCTTCGACGCGGCGCCCTCCATCGCGGCCTACTCGGTTCCGGACCCGTCGAACTACGGCGTCCTCTCGACCGACGGCGACCGGGTCACCGCCATCATCGAGAAACCGGCGGACCCCCCCACCCAGCTCGCCAACGCCGGCGCGTACGTCTTCCCGGACGAGGCCCGCGAGTGGCTCGACGTCGAGCTGAGCGAGCGGGGCGAACGGGAGATAACCGATGTCGTCACGCAGGTCATCGAGGCCTACGACGTGACCGCCGTCGAGGTCGACCGCTGGCTCGACGTGGGTCGGCCCTGGGAGCTGCTGGAAGCCAACGAGTGGAAAGTCGGCGAACTGGAGCGCCGCATCGACGGCGAGGTACGGGGCGATGCCGACCTGTGCGGCGATGTCGTCGTCGAGAAGGGGGCGGTAATCGAGCCCGGCGTCGTCATCGAGGGGCCGGCGCTGGTCCGGTCGGGCGCGACGGTCGGCCCGAACGCCTACATCCGGGGCGCGACGGTGCTGGGCGAGGACACCCACGTCGGCCACGGCGTCGAGGTAAAGAACAGCGTCGTGATGGCCGACTCGAACGTCCCACACGTCTCCTACATCGGCGACAGCGTGCTGGGAACCGACGTGAACCTCGGCGCGAGCACGCAGGTTGCGAACCTCCGCCACGACGGCGAGCCGGTGAAAGTAACGGTCAAGGGCGACCGCGTCTCGACGGGACGACGAAAGTTCGGCATCGTCGCCGGCGACGGCGTTCGGACGGCTATCAACACCAGCCTGAACGCCGGCGTCGTGCTCTCGGCCGGCGCGACGACGACGCCCGGAGAGAGCGTGACGAGAGACCGGTAGCGGGGACGAACGACAGTGTCTCGGAGCGAGGCGACCTGACGGGGCGCTCGGACGCTTGCGTGGGCGATGGCTTCTCGGCGGCGAGTATGTGAGATTAAGTAGGGTGACGACAACGCTTCGGTAAGATGGTCGACCCGACATCGGACCACCAGGAAGATATCGACGAGGAGGACGCCCCAAACTGTGCGGTGTGTGACACCGCCATAGCCAACGAAGTGACACACCGTGTGGTAACGTGGATAGCGGACAACAGCGTCGAGACGGCACATTTCTGTGACGACGACTGTCGCGCGTCGTGGGACGGTGCCTGACGCCGGCTCGCTTTTCTCCACTTCTACTATCGGCCGTGCCGACACGGGCGAACTGAGCCGCTCTCCCGCCCGTCGTGTCACTCGACTTCGTCGTAGGTCCGCTCGATCGACTGCTGGCCCCCGATTCTGTCCGAGAAGGTTCTGGTCAGCAGGTCGAAGACGGCCACGACCGGATACAGCAGGAGACTCACGTACCGCAGGGGCCGGACGACGGTCAGCGCGAACGTCTGTGCGTGGCCCAGCCCGTAGGACTTGGGGATTATCTCCCCCGCGATCAGGATAACCGTACTGGCGAGGACGGTCGTGGCGACGACGGCCAGCCCCGGGTCGAGTCGGTCGACGAGCAATGCCGTCAGCAGGCTCGACAGTGTGATGTTGACGACGTTGTTCCCGACCAGCAGTGTGACCAGGAGCCTGTGGGGGTCGTCAAGCACGTCCGCGAGGGCGGCCCCGCGTCGGTCGGTCTCCGCCGCCTCGGCCACCCACTCCCGCGAGAGTGAGAACAGCGCTGTCTCGCTGCTGGAAAAGAAGGCGCTACAGCCAAGCAGTGCGACGATACCGACGAGCGTCGGCACGAGCGGAATAGCCATACCCGTGGTCCGGCATCACCCGTGAAAGAACCGCCGCTCTGGTCGGTAGGTGGCTGCTAAAACGACGCCGGCAGTGAAATCGACCGCCTCGGGGACTCGGACTTGCAGTCACAGCGGTAGCTCGCGGGTTTGCTCGTCGAAGAATGCTCCGGCAGGGATTCGAACCCTGGTCATCACCGTGAGAGGGTGATATGATTGGCCGGACTACACCACCAGAGCGTACATTGAGATCAAGGGAGGAGGAACGTTTAACGATTCCGTTTCGGAACCGCCCTGTGTGGGTTTCTCATTCCTCGTCGAAGGGGGAGCCGGCCGCGTCGGGCTCCTCGCCGGCGAGGCTGATGATGTTCTCCCGGCCCACCCGGAGTTTGCTGATGTCGCCCGCTTCCTCCATGTCCGAGAGGAGCATACTGACCTTGGATTTGGACCAGTCGGTCGTCTCGACGATGTCGACCTGTTTCATCCGGCCGCCGTTTTCCTCCAGCAGCTTGATGACGCGGTCGTCGTCGTCGAGCAGTGCCGGCTCCTCGATGGCGGTGTCTGACGCCGAGTCGGTCGCCGACTCCGCCGTGGCGCCACTGTCGCCGTCGTCGCCGCCCAGTACTGCGCCCGCGGCCCCGGATCGCCAGGCTGCGGCGGCCACCGCGCCCAGCGCGATGACGGCGAGCAGGAGAGCGAACCGCCACATGTTCTCACCGGCGGCCGTCCCGGGCGTCGTGGTGGGGGTCCCCGTGGTCTGGGCGCCGGGCGGGCCCAACTCGACGTACGGGCGGTTATCCGGGAACAGCTGTTCGCCGTTGTAGGTTATCGACTGGCTCTCGGCCAGGGAGTCCGGGGCGCTCAGGGAGTCCGGGCCGGGCTCGGCTGCGGTGAACACCATCGACGTGTCGTGTTCGAACACCATCCGCTGCCCGTCGCCCAGGTAGAACTCGCCGGCGAACACGTCGCTGACCACGACGCGGCGGTCATACACCTGCGCGAAGTTCGTCCACAGGAACGTCATCCGGACCGCGCCCCGCTCCTGAACCGGTTCGACGCCGGCCGACCGCTCGAAGTTCCGGGCGTCCATCTGTCGGTCGGTCTCGTTCGTCCCGACCCGAGTGAGAGTCTCGGCGTCGGCGACGAAGTTCCGGTACAGCGCTGTCTCGTTGTCCTCGAAGTTCGCGGCGTAGGCCCGGAACTGTTCGGTTTCGTTGTCGGTCCCCGTATCTAGGGGCTGGTAGTGTTCTATCGTCCATGTGGCCGACCCGTTCTCGTGGAGTTCGACGCGGAACGTCGTCGTATCGAACCTGTCGGGCGTCTGCAGCCGGTCAGCGCCCGGTGCGGCCACTGCCGGTGAGACAAAGAGGCTGACGACCAGCAGGACAGCGGCGAGCGTGGCGACCACCGCGCGGGACATCTACATCGTAAGAGCCAACCACAGCATAAAAGCACTGTGAATTGACCATTTAATGGCACGCTATCCGGACGATGTCTGTCGATTTCCCGACTACGTGTGGGGCCGGACCGCCGTTTGGCTCCTGCTCGGAAACGTCCCTCTCTAACGGTTCAGTTGGTCGGCCCAGCCACACACCGGCTCGGTGGTCCGTTCCTGACCGAGGGGAACCGGCAAACACCGGAGCCTTATTTATGGTCTGGCGATGAACCACGCGTAACCAATGGGCATTAGTGAGTCACTATCTAGCAGGCGACAGCTCTCCGGCGGGCTGTCGGGTGCCAGCGTCGTCGCCGCTGCACTGGTGTATCTGGTCGCAGACCTGATAGTCAAGCTGACCGGGACGACTGTGTTAGCCTTCGGCTTCCGCGTGATCGGGGGGTCGCTCACAGTCGGCTCCCTTCTCTCGATGGTGGTCGACGGGCTGTTGGTCGGGTTGGCCGTCGGCCTGGCCGGCATCGGCCTGTCGATGACCTACAGCATCCTCGACTTCGCGAACTTCGCCCACGGCGACACCGTCACCGTCGGGGCGTTCCTGGGGTGGGTAGCAGCGTACACCGTCGCCGGCCTCGGCAGCGGCGCGGCCTTCGCCGACCTGTTTCTGTTCGATACGGACCAGCAACTCAGCGTCGTTTCGGCGTTCGCGCCGGTGGTAGTCGGGCTTGTCGTCGCCGGCGCCGGTACCGTCGGCGTCGTCCTCGTCGTCGACCGTCTCACCTACCGCCCGATGCGCGGGTCGGACAACATCTCCCTGCTCATCGCCTCCATCGGCGTCGCGCTCGCCCTGCGATATCTCATCGCCTTCGTCTTCGGGACCCAGACCAGCGGCGTCGCCTCCAGCGGTGCCCGCTTCCAGGTGATCCCCGGGCTGTCCGTCACGGACAACGAGATCGCCCTGCTGGTCGTCAGCGTGACGCTGATGCTCGGGGTCCACCTCTTGCTCCAGCGGACCAAGCTCGGCAAGGCGATGCGGGCGATGGCGGACAACGAGGACCTCGCGCGTGTGACCGGTATCCCGGCAGAGCGGGTCGTCCGGCTCACCTGGATTCTCGGCGGCGCCCTGGCCGGTATCGGGGGGTTCCTGCTCGTCCTCGAAAGCGGCACTATCTCGTTTAACTTCGGCTGGATTCTCCTCTTGCTCATCTTCGCGGCGGTCATCGTCGGCGGTATCGGCTCAATCTACGGCGCGATGGCCGGTGGCGTCCTCATCGGGCTGGTCGACAGTCTGGCGCTCATCTGGCTCCCGTCGGGACTGAGCCGCGCGGCCGCGTTCGCCGTCCTCATCGCCGTCCTGTTGCTTCGACCGTCCGGTCTCTTCGGCGGGGTGAGTACGGCGTGAGCACCGCCAGCGAAGTCCGTGACAGGGTGGCAGCGCTCCCCGACTACGCCCTGGTCGCCCTGTTTATCGCCGGTATCTGGCTCTTGTTGGGGCTGTTCGCGGCGCTTGTCGGCGGCCAGCAGGCGCCGAACCTCGCGGCCGGGTTCGTCAGCAGCGTGACCGTCCTCATAGGCGCTTTCGCCCTGCTGACGCTGGCGCTGAACCTCCAGTGGGGGTACACCGGGCTGTTCAATATCGGCGTCGCGGGGTTCATGGCCGTGGGCGCGTACACGACGGCGATCCTGACGGCGCCCCCCGACCCCGCTGCGGGGGCTGTGGCTGGCCTGGGGCTGCCGCTGTGGGTCGGCATTCCGGGCGGGATGGTGATGGCCGCCATCGTCGGCGCCTTGGCCGCTCTCCCAGCCCTCCGGCTCCGGGCGGACTACCTGGCCATCGTCACCGTCGCCCTCTCGGAGATAATCCGGCTGTTCGTCAACTGGTCGGGCGTCGAACAGGTTGTGCTCGGGGGCGTCGAACTCGGGACCGGCGGCGCGACCGGCATCTCGTTCAAATCCCCCTCCGGCGTCGTCGCCGGCGTCGTCAACGGCCCCGGCGCGCCGCTGGTCGCGGCCGCCGAGGGAGCCGGCATCTCGGGGCCGAACCTCGTCAACTTCGCTTACGGGCTCGTCTTGCTCGCGCTCGTCGTGGCGAGCTACTGGGTGCTCTCCCGGCTCGTCGACTCCCCCTTCGGACGCGTGCTGAAGGCCATCCGCGAAGACGAGCAGGTGGCCCAGTCACTCGGGAAAGACACCCGGCTGTTCAAGATCAAGGCGTTCATGATCGGCTGTGCGCTGATGGGGCTGGCCGGCACCTTGTTCCGCGGGAGCGCGGGCTACATTAGCCCGGCGCAGTTCCGGCCCGGCATCACGTTCTACGTCTTCGCCGCCCTCATCATCGGCGGCGCGGGCTCGAACACGGGCAGCATCCTCGGGGCCGCGACGTTCTCGGCGCTGCTCTTTTACCTGCCAGCCCGTCTTGGGGAGTTTTTCCCGCAACTGGGCGGGCAGGCGCCAGGCAACATCGTCGACGCCGTCGCCGCGCTGGGCGTGCTGGACGCTGGCCCGCTGCTTGCCTACACCATCGCAAACATCAGCACCCTCCGCTTTGTCCTCATCGGGGTCGTCCTCGTCTACATCATCCAGCGCCGGCCGCTGGGCCTGCTCGGGCACCGGAACGAACCAGCCGCAAGCGTCGATCTGACGCGCCCACAGGCGGCCGATGGGGGTGGTGACGATGAGTGAATCCGACGGGACAGCCGCTACGGACGCCGAGGTGCCCACGACCAGCGAAGCCGTGGACGCGCCGCTGCTGGAGGTCGACGGGCTCCGCAAGGATTTCGGCGGCGTCACCGCCGTCGACGGGGCCTCCTTCGGCGTCGCGCCCGGCTCCCTGACGGGGCTCATCGGGCCAAACGGCGCCGGGAAGTCGACGACGTTCAACTGCATCACGGGCATCCACGAGCCGACCGGCGGCACCGTCCGCTTCGACGGGCAGGACGTGACGGGCCTGGCGCCGTACACGCTCGCCCGGCAGGGACTGGTTCGGACCTTCCAGATAGCCCGGGAGCTCTCGGAGATGACCGTCCTTGAGAACGTCATGCTCGCCTCGCCGGGCCAGCGCGGCGAGTCGGCTGTCCGGGCCGTCCTCCCGGGGCTCCGCGAGCGGGTCCAGGAGGCCGAACGCGCCGTCGTCGAGGACGCCTGGGAGACGCTCGATTTCTTCGAGATAGAGCACCTCGCCCACGAGAACGCCGGCTCGCTGTCGGGCGGCCAGCGGAAGCTGCTGGAGATGGCCCGCGTGCTGTCGACGGAGCCCGACATGGTGTTGCTCGACGAACCGCTCGCAGGGGTGAACCCGACGCTGGAGGAGAAGCTGCTCGACCGAATCGACCGGCTCCGCCGGGACGGGCTGACCTTCCTCCTCGTCGAACACGACATGGACGTCATCATGGAACACTGCGAACACATCATCGTCATGCATCAGGGACAGGTCCTCGCCGAGGGGGACGCCGACACCATCCAGTCAGACGACCGCGTCCTCGAAGCGTACCTCGGAGGTGACGTATGAGCCAGCAGGCCAGCCGGTCGACGGACGTGACACTCGGTGACCCCGAGGAGAGCCTGCTTGCGGTCCGGGACCTAGACGCCGGCTACGGGGACCTGCAGGTACTCGACGGCGTCGACATGGACGTCGGGGCGGAGGAGTACGTCGTCGTCGTCGGGCCAAACGGCGCGGGCAAATCGACCGTCATGAAGTCCGTCTTCGGCCTGACGACGCACATGGGCGGTTCGGTCACCTTCGACGGCCGGGATATCAGCCAGCGCCGTCCCGACCAGATCATCCACGAGGGCATCGGCTACGTCCCACAGAGCGACAACGTCTTCGGCAAGCTCACGGTTCGGGAGAACCTGGAGATGGGCGCCTACATCCTCGACGAGGTGCCGGAAGAGCAAATCGATGCCGTCTACGACCGGTTCCCTATCCTCGAAGAGCGCGCCACGCAGAAAGCCGGGACGCTCTCGGGGGGCCAACAGCAGATGCTCGCGATGGGGCGGGCGCTCATGCTCGACCCGGACCTGCTGTTGCTCGATGAGCCGTCGGCGGGGCTGGCGCCGGACCTCGTCGAGGAGATGTTCGACCGCATCGACGGCATCAACGACGACGGCACGGCCGTCATGATGGTCGAGCAAAACGCCAAGGAGGCCCTGCGCCGCTGTGACCGCGGCTACGTCCTCGTCCAGGGACAGAACCGGTATCAGGACACCGGCGAGACGCTGCTTGCCGACGAGGACGTCCGACAGGAGTTCCTCGGCGGGTGATTCGTGTAGCGATTTACCGGGACGCGCCGACCCGGGTCGGCGCTATCCGGAAATAGCCTCCAATACTCAGTATGAGGGGCTACTGGTTGAGCGCGCTGTTTATCTGTGAGGTGTAGGAGGACTGCTGTGACTCGAATCCGACCTGCTGGAGGACGGAGCCGCCGGCCTCCTCGAACGCGCTGACGAAGCTCTCCTGTAAGGCCTGGCCGTAGCTGTTGTTGAGATACAGCGTCGACGCGGTCGAGGCCTCGAGGTCCTCGTTGGCTATCTGTGACAGCACCTGCCCCTGCAGAGCGTCGCTTGGCGGCGTGCGGAAGACGAAGTCGTTGTCCTCCAGGCCGGTAATCGTCGGCGACGTCGAGGCCGGCGAACAGGCCACCACCTCGTTGTCTACGAGGACGTTCCGTGCGACCTGAATCGTCGCTTCGGACCCGGCGGCGCCGGTGATAGAGGGATAACCCGCGCTCACGAGCGAATTGGCCGCGTTGACGGCCGCCTCGGCCGTCGACTGGGTGTCGCCCGTCTGGGTGTCGATGGACTGGTCGATACTCCCTTCGAGCTGTCTGGCCGGCAACAGCGCCGCGTCCCGAATCGGCTGCCCCAGCGAACCGAGGTCGCCGGTCTCCGGCTGCAACACCCCGAGCCGGACGGTCCGGTCGGCGCCGCTCCCGCTGCCGGCGGGTTCGGGCTGGGGCACATCGCTGGAGCCGCCAAAGTCGACGCTGCTTTGGGTCTCGTAGCCGTCCTGGTTGAACCCGAACACCTGGTACTGAGCGGACGTGATATCGCCCGCCTCGTCGAAGTCGACGCTGCTCGAAGCCCCTGCGTACTCGATGTTTTCGCCCGCGGCGGCCGCTTCGGCGGCTTCCGGGAGTTCGGACGGCGTGTACGTCGTCCCGCCGGGGTTGGCGACCACCCGCATGTGGTCCCGAATCGAGGCCCCGTCGTTCTCGCCGGCCATGAGGTTCGCCAGAATCTGGACGGCGGAGGCGTCGTAGGCCTGTGAGGTGAACACGCCCGCGCTGTCGTAGTCGAACTCGTCGGTAAACAGCGACTCGAAGAAGTCGACGCCCGGCCCGGACGCCGACGGCGCCGAGCCCTGGACGTTCGACATGTCGTTGCCGACGTTCCCCGGCAGGTCGTTGTCCTGTAACCCGTCCGTGACGAGGATATCGGCGGTATCGTCGCCGTAATCGGCGTAGTAGTCTTTGAACAACTGGACGCCGCTCTGTGGGTAGCCAACGACCATCATGACGTCGGGGGTCTCATTGTTCCCCTCGTCGTCGGCCTGCTCGGTCGAGCAGCCGGCGAGTCCGACGAGGCTTGCGGCGCCAGCATACTTCAAGAACGACCGTCTATTGGTATCGCTTGCCATGCTGATAGCCGCTTATCGCGCATCCATAAAATAGGTTGCCCGTAATTCAGTAACGAACAGCCGGTCTCCCGCCAGTTTGCGGGTAGCCACTTCCTACGGGGCGAGCCGGTTCTTCCGGTTTTTCATCTCGCGCTCGTAGTGGTCGAAGGTGATGGGACACCAGTCGGCGGCGATGTCGAGCAGGTCCTCGGTCAGCCCGCGGATCTCCCACTGGGCGTCGGCGGCGGCACGCATGTCGGCGACGTGCATCAGCATCCGCACGTTCATCGACATCACCATGTTCACTTTCGTCCCGATAGGCAGGACGAAGCGAGCGTCCTCGGGGGGCATACCCAGGTCAAGCAGCTCCTGATAGGACTCGACGGCGTCCTCGATGGTGTCCCTGAAAATCTCGGCCCGCGCCTCGACGGTCTCCTCGTCTACCTGACCGCTCTTCTGGTTGCGACCCACCCAGTCCGGGTCCGTCGCCGACGGCGGAATAACGACCATCTCGCCCTCGCGGACGTCCGCGGGGTCGACGTCGTCGAACGAGACGTACCGCATCGACTGGACGTCGAAGGAGACGTGTCGATGGCGGGTTATCTGTGCCATACACGACCGGGAGACGCCCTCGACGGCGAACGTAATCTGGGGGTGTTCGAACGGGCCGAAGTGGCCATGCTCCAGCAGGTGGCCGATGAGCGTCTCCTTCTTTTCGTCTATCGTCTCGCCGTCGACGGTCTCCATCGTCGCGTCCAGCGACTGTCCGCCGACGAAGTCCGCGCTGTAATCGTTGCGAGCCGCCTTGCAGATTAGCTCCTCCGGGTCCTCGGTGGCTTCAAGCAGCGTGACGTCCATACGGGGTGGGAACGCCCGAGGGTCAAAAATACTCCCTTCCGGCCGCGCCGGCTATAGCTTCTGCCAGTCGGTCGGCTCGTTGGCCAGCCCCAGCACCCGGGCCTCGCGACCGCCGCCGTCGGCGTCGCGGATGTCGATGAGGCCGTCGAAGGCCTGCTTTATCACCTGGATGGTCTGTTGGTCGTGTGCGCCCGAGTCGATGGTGAACACGCCGATGTAGCCGGCGGCGTCCAGCCGGGAGGAGAGCACGTGACAGAACTTGAAGACGGTCTTCTTGTCGGTGTAGGTCAGCATCGTCGACAGCGAAACCAGTGCCAGCCGGCCCCGTTCGCGCCCGGAGTCGTGTAGCCCCTCCAGTGCTTTGGTGATGCCGATACCGATACCGGTCAGGTCGCCCGGCGAGGAGACCTGATGCACCGACACCCCATCGATGACCTCGGGGTCGGACCCGCCCTCGCCGCGGCAGTCGACGACGCCCAGCTGTGCCCCCTGGAGCTCCGGCACGCGGTCGCGAAACTCCTCGACGACGCTTGCCGCCTTGTCGCTCGTGGTGACGACCACGGCGCCGTCGCCCTCTCTCGCGCCGTCCGCCAGGATGTCGTAGACGAGCTGCTCTTTCCCGGTCATCGCGGGTCCAGACACGAGGATACTGGACCCGTCTCTGACCTCGGCCAGTGCGTCGAAATCGAGAACGGATGATAGATCGTACATAGCTTTCACCCCCTATTCTTCGTCATTGCTCAGTCCGCGCAGTGTCGCGATGAAGTCGTCGTCGTCCTCGACCCCCCCAAGCGCGTCGTCTAGTCCCTCGCGCATCTCGGCTATCTCCTCGGTGAGCGCGGCATACTGGTCGCTCTCGGCCAGTTCCGCGCTGGATTTTGTCGCCTCCAGCGTGGCCTGCTTCTCCACGAGCGCGTAGTACTCCTGTAGCAGCGAGTCGTACTCCGACCGCTCCAGCAGGTTCGTCACCGTGTCGTGGAGCTGTTCGCTGCGAATGGGCTTTGAGAGATAGGCGTCAAAGCCCATCTCGAGGATATCGAAGTCCGGTTCGACGGCGGTGACCATCGCCACCCGACAGCCCAGGTCGCGCTCGCGGATCTTCCCGAGGACTTCGTCGCCCGACAGCCCCGGCATCATCCGGTCTAGCAGGACCACGTCGACGCTCTCATCGAGCAGTTCGAGGCCTTCGTCCCCGTTTTGCCCCATTCGGACCTCGTACTCACCCTGCAGCCACAGTTTGTACGTCTCCGCGACGTCCGGTTCATCCTCCACAATAAGTACGACAGGTGGGTCCGACTCAGACATGCTATTCCTTACTGGGGGATTTCTGTATCCTCCTACATAGCCCTGTGGGTGTTCCGTCAAACACTGTCCGTACTTCTGACACGTGGGCCCGCGAGATACGAGCCATCCACGTCACGACGGTCCGGAGCGACACCGACATCATCGGTCCGCTCGAACCCCGCCTATGATTCGAAACCTCGCACGGCGGACGGACGCGTTTACCAGCAACGTTTTCTTGGTCACCGGTGAGCGCCGCGTCCTCGTCGATGTCGGCAACGAGTTCGATGTCGTGGCCGCTGTCCGGGAACACGTCGACGACCTCGACGCCGTCGTCGTGACACACACCCACTACGACCACGTCGAGAACCTGCCGGCCGTCACTGCGGCGTTCGACGTCGACGTCTGGGGGTACGACACGACCCAGGACGGCATCGACCACGCGCTCGCCGACGGCGACACCGTCCGGCTGGGCGACCACGAGTACACTGCGCTCCACACGCCGGGCCACAAGGACGATCACCTCTGTCTGTACTCCGCGGACGCGAGCGTGCTGTTCGCGGGCGACCTGGTGTTTGCCAACGGGAGCTTCGGTCGGACGGACCTAGAGGAGGGCGACCGCGACCGGCTGGTCGAGAGCATCGACCGCGTCCTCGACACCGTGCCCGAGGGTCTCGGGGCGATGCACACCGGTCACGGGCCGAGCGTCGATGACCGGCCGTACCACGACATAGAACTCGCCTGGCAGGCCGCCCGGTTTTGAGCCGCGATACAGACATCGGCCAGCCGTCCCACACGCGACCCCGGGCGCCTCTCCTCAGTCGAAGGCCGTCGCCAGCAGCGCGTCGTAGGCGTGGTCGTAAGCGTCCGCGACCGCCTCGGGGTCGGCCCGAGTCTCGCTATCGAGCGCCGGCAGGCGGACCGCGCCGGCCCGGTCGATGAGGTCGACGACGTTCTCGACCCGCTCCTCGAGCTGGCCCTCCTCGGGGCCGCCGGCGGCTATCTCGCAGGCCTTCGCGTAGCGGCGCCCGTCGTAAAAGCGCGCTCTGCCCGGCTCGACGACGGCGACGGCGTCGGGTTCGAACCCCGAAAGCGGGCGGGCGATGTCGCCGTAGGACTCGACGACCGCCCGGTCCGCCGCGACGACTTCCTCGCGTAAGTCGGCGAGCGCCTCGGCGTGCATCGCGCCCATGAGGTCGTTGAAGTCGGGCAGCGAGGTGACCCGCGGCGCCGCGTCCAGCGGCAGCCGCTCGGTCGCCGACTCGGGGATGTCGACGGTGCCGTTGACGACGAACTCGCCGACGCCGTTGTCGTGGGATTCCGGCCGACTGCTTGCGGGACTCCGTCCCGCCCCGACGCGGTCGACGACGAACTGCCTGGCCGTCTGGCCGAGCAGTCCCTTCGAGGGGCCGGGCGACGGGTGCCAGAGCCGGTGGATGGCGTTGATGGCCTCGGGCGAGGTGTCGCCCGGCGAGGCGGCGGCCAGTCGGCGGGCGTCCTTGCCGTAGAGCCGCCCCTGTGTGGTCGCTTTCTCGTAGTCGTCGTGGTCGAACCAGTAGTTGTTGCCGGCCCGGGGCTTGAACCCGCGGGCGCCGGTGTGTGCGAGCAGGCCGACGGAGAAGGTTGTCTTCCCGGCGTCGACCCGGTCGCCGCCGGCCACGAGCAGCTTCATGTCTCGGCGAGTCCGTAGAGGCCGACGACCTCGTCGTCGTCCGGCTCGGCAAAGACCAGCTCGTCCTGGTTGTATATCATCCACGGGATGGCCCAGTCGATGAACACCGACTCATTGAAATCGCTCAGCTCGGCGTCGGCCGACAGCCCCTGGAGCAGTCGCGCAAGCTCCGGAATCGTGTACAGCAGGTCGGAATCGAGCACGTCCTCGGGTTCATAGAGGTCGAACGAACGAACGTCGTCGAACTCGGTTTTCGGGACAGGCATGGCCGCCGGTATGCCGAGCGAGCGTGTAAAGCCCTCGAAGTTACCGCCGGCTCACTGTCAGTGCGACAGGCCAGTGCAGCCGCTATCGGCGTGTAGCGCGCGATAAAAGTGCGTGTTCGGGAGTTACTCGACGTGGCTGACCGCGGCCTGGTACTGCTCGGCGACCTCGTCCCAGTCGACGACCTCGAAGAAGGCGTCGATGAAGTCGCCGCGTGCCGGACCGTAGTCGTAGTAGTACGAGTGCTCCCAGACGTCGAGGGCCAGAATCGGGTGCGAGCCCCAGAGAGCGCCCTGGTCGTGTTTGTCGACCGCGACGTTGCGCAGCTGCTTTGCAACCGGGTCGTACACGAGCAGCGCCCAGCCGCCGGCAGCGGACGCGGCGGCCTCGAACTCGCCTTTCCAGCCTTCGTAGGACCCGAAGTCCTCCTCGATGCGAGCGGCGAGTTCGCCCTCGGGCTCACCGCCGCCGTTGGGGTCCATGTTGTCCCAGAACAGCGTGTGGAGATAGTGGCCACTGCCGTTGTGGGTGACGTTCCCCAGGGCGCCGGCGGAGGAACCGAACTCCCCCGACTCGCGGTTCTCGGCCAGCGTCTCCTCGGCCGACTGAAGCCCGTTTACGTACCCCTGATGGTGGGTGTCGTGGTGCCAGGTGAGCACCTGTTCGGAGATGTGTGGTTCGAGGGCATCGTAGTCGTACGGGAGCGGTGGCAGTTCAGGTTCTGAGTGTTCGGACATATGAAATCACCTACACAGTAACAGTCGGGCGGACGACTTTTAAACGTTTAGAAGACGTATGATACCACACCACATACAGTTCGGCCCGGCGAGCGGAGCCGTCGCGACGCTTCTCGAAATAAACTGGCCGGGCTAGGGGGACCCGTTGTGTCAGGAGTAGCTGGTAGCCTGTCCGTCACTGGCGTCCGTCCGCGGGAAGGTCAGTTCGAGCGAGGTGTGTTCTCCGTCCGTCCCGATTCGGATGGTGCCCTCAGCCTGTTGGACGCCCCAGTTGACGAGCCACCGGCTCATGTCGGCCCGGTCCGACGGCCGTGGCTGGGCCTCCCCGCGGAGCACCGCCCGTTCGTGGTCCGACAGCGGCCGGCCGCTGTCACTGACCGAGACGGTGACGGCCGCCGGACCGGCGTTGACCGAGATCCCGACGACGGGGTCTGCCCCCTCCTGCAGGGACCGTTCGGCGGCGTGACGCAGCGAGACGCGAAAGACGGGTTCGAACAGGCCGCTGCAGTAGGCCCACTCGCCCAGCGTCGCATCGAGGACGAACGAGACTCCGGGGCACCACTCCCGGGCCGCGTCGATCTCCTCGTGGATTATCGGGACGATGTCGGCCGGCTGTTCGGCTTCCGGTTCGGCCATCGACGCCAGCTCGCCGGCGCGGTCGCTCACACCCAACGCGGCGGCAACGCGTTCGCGCACCGTGTCGATATCGGTCACTCCCTCGTCGCCGTCGTCGACCGCCCGCTGGACCGTCGTCATCTCCTCTTGAATCGTCGCCCGGAGTACGTCGGTGAGCGTGTCCAGTCGCTGCTTGCGCTCGCGGCGTTCGGTCACGTCCCGCAGCGTCACCACGGCGCCGAACGTGTGGTCGCCGTCGCCGTAGATCGGCGTCCGCTGGACGTCGTAGTAGTCCGTGACGCCGTCCGTTTCGACGGTGACTGTCCCACCGGACTCGACGCCCAGTCCGGTGACGGCCTCGCTCGACCGCCCCAGCAGCGTCTCCCGGTCGCCGTCCGCGAGCGAAAGCGCAGCGGCGTTACAGTCGACGACGGTGCCGCCCCTGTCGAGGACGAACGTCGGGTCGTCGGTGGACGCTACTGCCGTTTCGCTGGCCAGATGGTTCGGCACCGGCGCCTGTCTGAATATGTCGAACTCCACGATAGCGAGCGTCGCCAGCCCGCTCGACAGCGCGAACGTCATCGGCGTCAGTTTGACCGCACTGGGTCCGACCGACCACAGCACGTCGACGATACTCACCACGAGGGGGATGACACCGGCGCCGATCAGTGCAGCTGCCTGTTTCGTGTACAGCGACCGGCGGTCGAGGATGAACTCAACGAGGAGTATCGCACTCCCCGTGACGAGCAGCCATGAGTAGACGGACAGAACCAGGTAGAGTGGGCCGGGGATGCCTGTCGCCACCGTCGCGCTGTCGATGGTGGCGATTTCGACGCGCTCGCGTACTGTCGGCACGTACGACACGCCCGCCGCGACGGCGGTGACCACCGGGATGACAGCGAGTCCCGTCACTCGGCGCCACGTGAGATGCTCGCCCCGACCGGTGTACTCGACGACGAAGACCGCCCAGGCCAGCGGGACCACGGTCCCACCCACCCACTCCAGTTGCGAGAAGGTGACTGTCACCGAGCGCGACGGAGCGAATATCTGGCCCACGTAACAGACGAGCCACCAGAGCTCCGCCACGAGCCCGACCAACAGCGCCTTCGCCCCGGGCATCGCCAGGTTGCGAGCGACGAGTGTGGCGGCCAGCACACTGAGGAGTATCGAGGCAGCGAGCGCCGCGAGGAGCATCACTGCTTGCACGAGTTGGCGTATCGTTCACATGTGTTTACTTAAACACAACGCGTTCCGTCCGGACGACACCCCTATGGGCGGAGACACGAGGGGGTCGCCCGTGTGCCGTGTCGTCTGACTGCTCCACAGTCACTTACTGGTCGCCGCCCCGTTTCGAGGCGACGGGACGCCCAAGCGTCGGCCCGCGCTCGCGGGTCGTCGCTCCCCGCTTGCAGTACCGAGGGCCGACTCCCTCAGATACGTTCAGTCGTCGCCCCTCGCTACCTCGAACATCTCGATAGCGTCCTCCCGCCGCTGGCCGTGGTCGACGATGGGGTCCGGATACTCCGGCGCCGCCGACCGCCGCTGGGTCAGGGAGGCCTCGTGCCACTCGTGGATTATCTCGGCCCCGGCGTCCCGGAGTTCGGGGACGTAGCGCTTGATGTACTCGGCGTCGGGGTCGTAACGCTCGCCCTGGGTCATCGGGTTGAAGATGCGGAAATAGGGCTGGGCGTCGGTCCCCGTCGAGGCGGCCCACTGCCAGCCGCCGTTGTCGTTTGCGGTGTCGTGGTCGACCAGCTTCTGGCGGAACCAGTCGTACCCCTCCCGCCAGTCGATGAGGAGGTCCTTCGTCAGGAACGAGGCGACGATCATCCGCACGCGGTTGTGCATGAACGCCTCCTCGCGGAGCTGTCGCATCCCCGCGTCGACGATGGGATAGCCCGTCTCGCCGTCCTTCCAGGCCTGCAGGGCCTCGGGGTCGTCGTTCCACTGAATCGGGCGCTCGTAGGACTTGTAATTCGCCGTGACGACGTTCGGGTTGGCAAAGAGAACCTGCGTGTAGAACTCCCGCCAGGCCAGTTGGGACTGGAACTCGGCGACCGACTCGTCCCGCTCGCTGCCGGGCTCGACGGCGCTTCGGGCCCGTGCGGTCTCCGCGTACACTTCACGGATGCCGATGGTGCCGAACTTCAGGTGGGCCGAGAGCCGCGAGGTACACTCGTCGGCGGGGTAGTCCCGGCGGTCGTCATAGCGGTAGATACCGTCGTCGAGAAACCCATCGAGCAGCTCGCGGGCCGGGGCGGTTCCCGCCGGTGGCACGTCGGCCTCGGGTTCGTCGAACCCCAGGTCGGCAAGCGTCGGCAGGTCGGTGTCGTCCTCGAACTCGACGAGCGCCTCGGCCGCCGGCGGGTCGTATGGCGCCTCCTTCTCGCGGTCCTGCCACTTCCGACCGAAGTACGTGAAGACGCTGTAGGGGTCGCCGTCGTTGGTCGTAATCTCGCCCGGCTCGTGACAGACCGCGTTCCGGACAGCTTCCCGGGCCACGTCGGCGTCGTCCAGCGCTTGGCGGACGGCGGCGTCGCGCTCGCGGGCCAGTCCCGAGTAGTCTTTGCTCCACGTCACCCGGTCGGCGCCGTGCTCGGTCGCCAGGGCGGGCAGGGCCTCCCGCGGGTCGCCGTGGACCACGAGCAGGTCGCTGTCGCGCTCGCGGTACCACTCCCGGAGTCGTGCGAGCGCATCGAGCATGAACGCCACCCGTGGCGGGCCGGCGTGAGCGAGCACGTCCTCGTCGAAGACAAACACCGGGAGGACGGGGTCGTCGGCGCCCGCGCGGGCCAGTCCCGCGTTGTCCGCCGCCCGGAGGTCCCGCCGGTGCCAGTGTACGTACATACCGGGTGTCTGGGACCCGGCACTCAAAAAGGCGTACCCAACGTCGACAGCAACGTTTTGGTCACGCGGGCAATCTGCCGTGATATGACCGACGACGCGGTACTGCTGACAGTCGACGACGGGGTGGCCACCATCACGCTCAACCGACCGGACGAGCGCAACGCCCTGGCGGAACCGACGGCCACACGGCTCGTCGAGCGGTTCGACGCCGTCGCCGACAGCGACGCCCGCTGTGTCGTCGTCCGCGGGGCGGGGTCGGCGTTCTGTGCCGGCGGCGACGTCGCCGCGCTGGTCGACGGCGTCGACAGCGACCGGCCGCCGACCGAGCGCGTGGCGACCGTCGAGGCTATCAACGACGCCGTCGCGGCGGGCCACAACTGCCGGCTGCCGGTGGTCGCGGCCGTCGACGGGCCCACGTTCGGGGCCGGCGCGGGGCTGGCCCTGGCCTGTGATATCCAGCTGGCCAGCCCGGATGCCAAGATCGGCTTCGGCTCCCGGCGGCTCGGGCTCCCCGTCGACGCCGGCGTCTCGTATTTCCTCCCTCGCATCGTCGGCCCGAACAAGGCCAAGGAGCTCGTCTTCACCGGCGAACTGCTCGACGCCGACAGCGCCCGCGAACTGGGCGTTTTCACCCGGCTGTTCGAGCGCGACGCCTTCGAAGCGGGCGTCGAGAACCTCGTCTCGACTATCGCCGAGGGGCCGACGGTCGCACTCTCACAGGCCAAAGCGCTCATCGACCGCGGCACCGCCTCGACGTTCGAGGCGGCCATAGAGCGTGAAGCGACCGCTCACGGGCTGGCCGCCACCACCGACGACCACGCGGAAGGGACGACAGCGTTCCTCGAACAACGGGAACCGGAGTTCTCTGGGCGGTAAAGCGTCGCCACTGCTGGGGTCACGAACGGGAGAATCGACCGGCTACAGTTTGCTCTCGGCGTCTTCGGCGAGCTCTTTCATCCGCTTGCCGACCCGACCGGCGTCGGAGAACTCGTCTTCGCTCATCGCCGTCGCCAGTGCGTTCCCGAGGACGAAGACGGCGTGTTTGTGCTCGCTTTTCGACTTGTGGACGTCGGACGGACGCACGTCCAGCTCGCCGTAGGGGTCGAACAGCCCCGGGTCGACGGTGTCCATCTCGTCGCGGAAGAACTCCATGATGGTCACCATCTGTTCGTGTAATTCGAGTAGCTCGTCTTTGTGCATTGTTGTGGAGATTATTCGGTCGGACCCGTATAAGAATTGCCCGAGACGGTGTACCAGACTGACACGTCGGGGCACTGTTCGCGGCCAAGAAGTCCGTTCACAGGCCCGTTCCTCGTCGGTTTCGCGCCCATCGCGAAACGGGTCCCTGGGATTTCGAACGGCACCGTTCGCTACCCCGTTTTCAGAACACGTACTCGTCGTCGTGGCCCATCATACCGTCTTCTTCTTCGAAGCCCGGTTCTTCGTCGTCGTCCGTCGGTCCGGAGGTCTTGTACGCCTTCAGACCGGTCGCCAGGAGGTCCTCGATGGCCTCCTCGCGATTGAGGAACTCGCCCTGCTCGACCAGCTGAGCGATCTGCATTTCGAGGTGCTCAGGGATGTTGATCTCTACCTTTGGCATCGCAACGTTGGGTCCTTTGAGCAAGGTACATTTAAACTTGGCGGGGGTAGGCAGCGGCCGTTTACACGGTAAAGTCCCCCTGTCCGGTCCGGGCTGACGGAAGGTCGCGACTACCACGGGCCGACTCTGTCCGCCACGCGGCGTCGCCGGAGGTGAGGGTATAGTCAGGCTCAAAGGGGACCACTCCTAAGGGCGATGTGATGGAACCACTGCGTGGTGCGCACTCGACGGTCGGTGAGACGACGGTCGTCACACGCGGGTGCCGGCTCGGTCCGGGCGCGGTCCGGACCGTCCTGGAGGCCGACAGACGGCCGCGTTTTGGCTGGTCGACGCCGACGGAATCTATCGCCGCCGCCGGGGCCGCCGCCACCGTGACCGCCGAGGGGTCGTCGCGCTTTGACGACGTGCGCGCGGCGACCGAATCGCTGTTTGACAGCTGTGAGACGCCGCCGGGCGGCCTCCCGAGCGCGGCCCGCCCGCGGCTGTTTGGCGGGTTCGCCTTCCACGACGGCGACCACGACGGCGAGGCCTCGCCCTGGACCGAGTTTCCCGGGGCCGCCTTCTTCCTGCCCGAAGTGCAGGTGACCGAACGCGACGGGTGCCGCTGGCTCACGACCGCGGCGGCCGGCGAGGACGCCATAGACCGCGCCGAGGCGCGACTCGCCACGTGGAAAGACCGACTGGCCGACGAGCCGGCGGTCGACGCAAAGCGTAGACCCGGTATCGCCTCCCGGGAACGCACCCCCTCGCAGGCCGCCTGGCGGGAACAGGTCGGCCGGGCGCTCGAAAGCGTCGAGGAGGGGCGGCTCCGGAAGGTCGTCCTCGCGCAGGCGCTGCGGGTCCACCTCCAGTCCGACCTGTCGGTGCCCGACGTGTTCGCCCGGCTGGCCGAGACGTATCCGGACTGCTACCGGTTCATGTTCTCGCCGACCGAGGGCGCCACGTTCTACGGCGCGACGCCCGAGCGGCTGGTCTCGCTGCGGGGTCGTACGGTCCGGACGGAGGCCCTGGCCGGCTCGACCGGCCGCGGGGACACGCCCGCCGAAGACGAGTGGCTCGCCGCGGAGCTGCTCGAAAGCACCAAGGACATCCACGAACACGAACTCGTCGCGGAGGCCGTCCGCGACCAGCTAGACCCCTACGCCGCGTCGGTCCGCATCGGCGACCGGACCGTCCGCCGGCTGGCGACGGTCCAGCACCTCCGGACCTCGATAACGGCCGAGCTGGCCGACGACGAACACGTCCTCTCGCTCGTGGACGCGCTCCATCCCACGCCCGCAGTCGGCGGTCTGCCGCCCGACGAGGCGCTCCGCACGATACGGGAGACAGAGGCGTTCGACCGCGGCTGGTACGCCGCGCCCATCGGCTGGGTCGACGCCGCCGGCAACGGGACCTTCGCCGTCGGCATCCGCTCGGCGGTGGCCACGGAGCGAACGGCGACGCTGTTTGCCGGTGCGGGTATCGTCGCCGACAGCGACCCGGACCGCGAGTGGGACGAAGTGCAACTGAAGTACCGGCCGATGCTCGACGAACTCGAATGAGCCACCCGAACGTCAACACCCTCTGGGCCGAGACGCTGGTCGAGGAACTGGTTGCCGCCGGTGTCGAGGCCGTCTGTGTCTCGCCGGGCAGCCGCTCGACGCCTCTCACCGTGGCCTGTGCCGAACACCCCGACCTCCGCGTCTACTCGCACCTGGACGAGCGCTCCTCGGCCTTTTTCGCGCTGGGGCGGGCCAAGCGGACCGGCGAGCCGACGCCGCTGATCTGTACCTCCGGCACCGCGGCGGCGAACTTCCACCCCGCGGTCATCGAGGCCAGCCAGTCCGGCGTGCCGATGCTCCTGTTGACGGCGGACCGGCCGCCGGAACTCACTGATTCGGGCGCGAACCAGACCATCGACCAGGAGAAGCTGTACGGCGACGCCGTCCGCTGGTACCGCGACATGCCCGAACCCGAGGCCGAAGCGCGGAAGGTGCGGATGCTGCGGACCACGGTCGCGCGGGCGCTCGCTAACACTATCGGGAGCGACCCCGGGCCGGTCCATCTGAACTGCCGCTTTCGGAAGCCACTGGAGCCGACCCAGGTCCCCGACGACCACCCCGAGGGCGTGCCCGAGGACTGGGCCGGCGGCGACCGACTCGCCGCCGAGGGCCGCGACGGCCCCTTCGTCAGGACCGCCCAGGGCGCCGGCGAACTCGACGAGGGCGACCTGTCACGGGTCCGTTCAGCCGTCGACGCCGCCGACGGCGGGCTCGTCGTCGCGGGGCCAGCCGACGGCGGGCTCGGTCCCGATGCGCTCGAAGCGCTGGCCGAAGCGACCGGGTTCCCCGTACTCGCGGACCCGCTCTCGGACCTCCGCTTTGGCCCGCACGTCGACGAGATTCCCGTCTTCGGCGGCTACGACGCCTACCTCGGGACCGACGCCGTGGCCGACTGGTCCGACCCGGAGGTCGTCCTCCGCTTCGGTGCCTCGCCGACCTCGAAGCCCCTCCGTCAGTTCCTTCGGGACGCCGACTGCCGGCAGTTCGTCGTCGACCCCGCCGGTCGCTGGACGGAGGCGACTTTCACTGCCAGTGACCTGCTGGTGGCGGACCCCGACGCGACGGCGCGGGGTGTCGCGGCGGGGGTCGCCGAGCCGGCCGACCCGGCATGGGTCGACCGGTTCCGGCGCGCCGAGGGTGTCCACCGGGAGACGGTCGCAGAGGCGCTCGCCGGCGACTACTGGGAGGGCGGCGTGCTGGCGGACGTGGCGCGGCTGGCGCCCGACCCGGCGACGCTGTTCGTCTCCAACAGCATGCCCGTCCGTGACCTGGACCGCTTCGGGGAGCCACGCGAAGCCGACCTCACGGTGCTTGGCAACCGCGGCGCCAGCGGCATCGACGGCATCACCTCGACGGCGCTGGGCGCGGGCAGCGCCACCGACGACCCGCTCGTCCTGGTCACCGGCGACCTGGCCTATTACCACGACATGAACGGGTTGCTCGCGCTCGCTCGCTGTGGCGTCGACGCCACCATCGTCCTCGTGGACAACGACGGCGGCGGCATCTTCCACATGCTGCCTATCGCCGGCCACGACACCTTCGAGGAGCAGTTCAGGACGCCCCACGGGCTCGACTTCGAGCCGACCGGCGACCTCTATGGCCTCGACTTCGAGCGCGTCGCGGACCGCTCGGCGTTCGTCGATGCCTTCGAAGACTCCGTCGGGAGCGACGGGACACAGGTGCTCTCGGTTGCGTTCGACGCCGACGCGAGCCACGCGCGACGAGACAGCCTCCAGCAGCGTCTCGTCGAGTCGCTCTAGTACCGCAGCGCGGCGGCCGTCAGCACCGAGAAGCCAAAGGGGAGCACGGTCCCGGCGAGGACGGCGAGCCCGACGACCGAGAGGTAGCCGACGCCAAACACCGCCAGCCCCACGAGGCTGAGAGCGCTCCAGCCGCCAAAGAGCAACAGCGCGACCCGGGGCATCGACTGGAGATACGTTATGGTCAACAGCGTACACGCCCCGAGTACGAGATTGACAAACAGCGGGAACGCCGGCAGGAGCGCGGAGAACAGCAACACCGGATACAGCGCAAAGAAGATACCGAGCAGGGTCAGCTCCTGTCCCTGGGGTAACAGCCGCCCGCGGCTCGTCGGCGTGCCCACGTCCTCGCGGACGCTGTAGGTGTTCGTCGCGCTCGCCTCGTCGGTGGGCCCCGCTCGCCGGCCGCCCGCCGACGCCACACCGGAGTCGGCCGTACTCGCCGCGGCGTCGCCGGCCCCCTGGGCGGCCTGTCGGCGTCGCTGTCGCGCCTCGCGTGCTCGCCGACGCGCTTCTCTGACCCGCTCCCTCGCCCGCCGTTCCCGCCGTGCGCGGTTTCGAGTCTCACTCCCGGACGCGTCCGTCCCGGTCCTGTCGGTCGCTCTTTCGCTGTCGGCGTCCGCCTGATTCGTCTCGGCGTCCCCGCCGCTCGCTGACGGCGTCCCGTCACTGACGTAGGCGTCGTGGCCCAGCCGGTCGTAGCGGGCCCGCTCCTCGTCGTCGACCAGTACGTCGCGGGCCTCGATGAGCGCCTTCGTGGCCCGACCCGCATCGTCGTCGTCGCTCACGTCGGGGTGGGTCTCCTTGAGGCGCTCCCGATAGGCGGTCTCTATCTCGTCGGTCGTCGCGTCCTCGGCGACGCCGAGCACGTCGTAGAACGTCTCAGTCATGGCGGGCCGCGTTGGTACGTAGTCGGCAACACCGTGGAATAAACCCTCGTCACCCGTCGTGCCGGGTGTCGGTGTCAGCCCGTTGCTCGATAAGCCGTTCGAGGGCCCGGGCGATACGGCCCAGGGTGACGATGAGTTCGAACAACAGATAGGTGAACCAGATAGCGGCGACGGCGACGACGCCGAGCAGTATCTGCTGGGCGATGACCAGGCTGTAGGCCACTATCAGCAACGAGACGGCGCCGAGAGCGATTCGCCGGGCCGGGCGGGTGGAGAGCATACGGTTTGCATGACAACTCACTGGGTCGAAAAGCTTTCGAGGCCTCACCGGGACGTTTTTGGCCGTCTCGGCCCGCAACGAAGGTATGGTCTCAGAGATTTTCGACCCGGCCCGCTGGGAGCCCATCGAGCGGTTCGAGTTCAGCGACATCACCTATCACCGCTCGACGGAGACGGGCGCGGTCCGCATCGCCTTCGACCGTCCCGAGAAGCGCAACGCCTTCCGCCCCGAGACGGTCGACGAGCTCTCGGCGGCGCTGGACCACGCCAAGCGGCTCACCGACGTGGGCTGTGTCCTGCTGACGGGGAACGGCCCCTCCGAGAAGGACGGCGGCTGGGCCTTTTGCTCGGGGGGCGACCAGAGCATCAGGGGCGAGAGCGGGTACGAATACGAGGCGGATGAAGATAGCGAGTCGCGAAGTGACTCGAACAGCCGAGCGGGGAGCGACGCGACCCGCGAGGCAGCCGTCGGCGACGAGGACGCCCCGGAAAACGTCGGCCGCCTCCACATTCTGGAGGTCCAGCGCCAGATTCGCCACATCCCGAAACCGGTCGTCGCCGCCGTCCCCGGCTGGGCCGTCGGCGGCGGCCACTCCCTGCACGTAGTCTGTGACCTCACCATCGCCAGCGAGGAACACGCGAAGTTCCTCCAGACTGACCCCGACGTGGGCAGCTTCGACGGCGGCTTCGGCTCCGCGTATCTCGCGCGGCAGGTCGGCCAGAAGAAGGCCCGCGAGGTGTTCTTCCTCGGGAAGACCTACTCCGCACAAGAGGCCGCCGACATGGGGATGGTCAACGAGGTCGTCCCGCACGCGGAACTGGAAGACACCGCCATCGAGTGGGCCGAGCGGATGAACGAGAAGTCGCCGACCGCGATGCGGATGCTGAAGTACGCGTTCAACCTCGACTCCGACGGGATGGTCGGACAGCAGGTCTTCGCCGGCGAGGCGACCCGACTGGCGTACATGACCGACGAAGCACAGGAGGGCCGGGACGCGTTCAACGAGGGTCGCGAGCCCGATTTCAGCGACGAGCCCTGGCACTACTGAGACGCCGATACCGGGGCGGTAGGCGTCACCCCTCGCCGACCATCCGGTCTTCGTCGTCCCACTCCTGCTGGCGTAGTTCGTACTTCTGGACCTTCCCGGTCGCCGTCGTCGGGAGCGACTCGACGAACTCGACCCTGCTGATGGCCTTGTAGGTCGCCAGGTGCTTGCGGGTGAACTCGACCAGTTCGTCCACGTCGGTCCCGGGATCTTCGGGGTCGCCGGAGGCCGGGACGACAAACGCCTTGGGCGTCTCGCCCCACTGGCTGCTGGGGGCCGGGACGACTGCGACGTCGGCGACTTCCTCGTGTTCGAACAGGGTGTCCTCCAGTTCGATGCTAGAGATGTTCTCCCCGCCGGAGATGATGATGTCCTTCTCGCGGTCCTGTATCGCGAGCATTCCCTTCTCGTTGACGACGGCGAGGTCGCTAGTGTGGAACCACCCCTCGCGCTTGTCGTTGAACGCTTTCTCGGTCGCGTCGGGCTTGTTCCAGTAGCCTTCCATGACCTGGTTGCCGCGGACGACGATTTCGCCGATCGTCTCGTCGTCCCACGGGACCTCGTTGCCGTCGTCGTCGACGACTGCAATCTCGGTCGCCAGCGGCGCGATGCCCTGACGCTTTTTGAGCGCGAAGCGCCCCTCGCTGTCCTCGTCTATCAGGCGACGGGTCGCCGAGGTGCCGATAAGCGGACCGGTCTCGGTCGCACCGTAGAGCTGGCGGAAGTGCCAGCCGAACGTTTCTTCGACGGTTCGGATGATGCTTTCCGGCGGCGCGGCACCGGCTGCGGTGACGCGCATCGGGTTGTCGCCCTCGGTGGAGACGTCGTTTTCCTCGTGGTACTCGTCGAGCATGTTGAGCACCGTCGGCGCACAGCAGAGGAACGAGACGTCTTCCTGGTTGATCTGCCGGAATATCTCTCCGGCGTCGACACCGCGGGTACAGACGTGTTTCGCGCCCATGCCCGTAATGGCGTAGATGTGGCCCCAGCCGTTGACGTGGAACATCGGCAGCGTCCACAGGTAGACGTCGTCGTCGGTAATCTCGTGGTGAATCGTCACGAGCTGGGCGTGCAGCGACTCGGTGCGGTGGGTCCGCATGACTCCCTTCGGGTCGCCGGTCGTCCCGGAGGTGTAGTTGATGGTGATGACGTCGTCCTCGTCCATCGGCGGGCGCTCGAAGGTTCCGTCGGACGCGACGACCTCGTCGAACGACTCCCAGTCGCCGTCGACGGCGTCAGTGTCGTTCGTGATGAACGTCGTCGTCGGCACCTCATCGCGCACGGCCTCGATCTTCTCGGCGTGCTCGTAGTCGGCGTAGATGGCGTCGACACCGGCGTCGTTGAGGATGTACTCGAAGTCGTCCGGGACCAGCCGGTAGTTCAGTGGCGTGTGGACCGCCCCGAGTTGCATGATGCCGTAGGCCGCTTCGAGGTGGTAATGCGTGTTCGGGTCCAGCACGGCGACGCGGTCGCCCTTCTCGATGCCGCGGGCCGAAAGCGCCGCGGCGAACCCGTCGGCGCGGGCGCCCAACTCGTCGTACGTGTACCGTTCACCGGTCGTAGCGATGACGGCCTCCTCGTCGCCGTAGTACCGGCGCGCGCGGTCGAGGAAATCCGTCACGAGGAGTGGCTTCTCCATCGTGGTGAGCCATACGATTAATGGTTATATAACAACTTTGTCTTTTCTCTGACCAACGGCGGCCCTGACCCGGGGCGAACGCCGAAGACGCGGCCCGCTGAAACACCCGCGCCAGACTCCGGCCTCAGCTTCGTGTCGACGTTCCCGGGGGCGTATCCGCCGGCGGGAACGTGAGTTCGACGACCGTCCCGGGGTCGGTGTCCCCGATGTCGAAGGTCCCGCCGCTGTTTACCGCCATCCAGCGGACGAACCACAGCCCGAGTCCGGTTGTGTGCTGGAGGTCCGACTCGGTGCCCTCGTTCAGCGCCGCCAGTTCGACCTCGGAGAGCCCCTCGCCGTCGTGGCTGACACGGACGACGGCGCGGTCGTCGTCGGTCGTCATCTCGACCGTGACCTCGACACGGGCGCCGGCTTTCGCGGCCCGCTCCAGCAGCTCGGTCATCGCCAGCTCGAAGGAATTGTGCGCCCTGGCCCACAACTCGTCCGGGACGTCGACGGCAAAGGTGGCGCCGTCGAACTCCAGTCGCGTCTCCTCGACGGCGTGGACGGTCCGGGCTGCGATATCGACCGGCCCCGTCCGCTCGTCGCCCACCGGGTCGACAGTGTCGTTGAACTTCCGCGCCGTCTCGGCCAGTTCCAGCAGTTCCCCACCGACCCGCTCGATAGTCGCCGCCGCGTCTGTCGCGGCCTCGTCGGCGCTGTGCCACTGTATCTGCTCGGCCTGTGCCAGCATCACCAGCAGCTTGTTCCGGAGGTTGTGTCGCAGGACGCGATCGAGCACCGAGAGCCGGGATTCCCGCTCCCGTTCCTCGGTGATATCCCGGCTCACACAGACGATGCCCTCGAACTTCTCTGTGGGTAACACCGCCACCGTGGTCTGGAACCGCCGCGGCCGCCCGTCCGTGTTCTCGACGACGGTCCCGACAGTCATCTCGCTCGTGTCCGACTCGGTCAGATTGAGCGCCGCCGCATGGAGCACTTCCGCGTGGTCCCGCCCGAACACGGACGAGACGTGCGTCCCCAGTATCTCCGCTTCGGGTCGCTGGGCGAACGCCTCCGCGGCGTCGTTCAGCAGGGTGAACTCGAGCTGCCCGTCGAGCGCGTAAATCGGGTCCCCGGCCGCGGTGACGATCTCCTCGTAGCGCTGGAGCAGTCGGGTCCGCTCGACGCGTTCGGTGGCGTCCTCCTGAAAGCCGACGAAGTGGGTCACCCCCGCTTCGCCGTACACCGGCGAGATATCGAGGGCGTTCCAGAACAGCTCGCCGCTCTTCCGGTAGTTCCGCAACAGCACGCTCACCGGCCGCTCCTCGTCGATGGCTCGTCGCACCTCCCGGACGGGCCCGTCCTCGGTTTCGGGGCCCTGCAGGAACCGGCAGTTCCGTCCGAGCACCTCGGAGCGGTCGTAGCCCGTTATCTCGAGAAAGGCGTCGTTGACGTACCGGAACTCCTGGTCGCCCCCGGCGTCGGCGATGGAAATGCCCGTCTTCGCGTCGTCCATCGCACGGGCAAACAGCGCCAGCTGCTCGGACTGGGTGCGGGACCTGAGCAGCGCCGAGACCCGATGTCGGAAGATCCGCTTCGAGGTGGGGACCGCGAGCACGTCGTCGATGCTGTCCCAGTAGGGTCGGGCGGCCTGTTCGGACTCGTTCGGCCCCAACACCAGGAGGACCGGGAGCCTGACCGAGCCGAGCTCGGCGCGGCGCTCCTCGACGCTGTCGACTATCGACGGGAACGACCCCGTATCGGCGACACAGAGGTCGAACCGCGGGAGCGGGTCCGTCCCGTCGACGGTGACAACCTCCAACTCCGTCGTGTGAAGCTGGTCGGCGAGTAGCTCACGGTCGCGGGGGTTCGAGATATGCAACAGGACGCGGGGCGGCCTGTTGCGGAGCGCGTCGACGCCCCGGAACGAGGAGTCGTACATCAGTCGGGCTGTCGCGTCGGTGTCCCCGTCAGCACCCCTCGGAGGTCCGTCAGTGCCGCCCCGATGTGGATGCCGTCGTCCGCGACCCGAAACGCGCGGAGCGTCGATTCGAAGTCGCCGAACCGCTTTTTCAGTACGCCGATGGCCTTCTGTATCTCGCCGCCGACCTCGATGTAGCGGATGAAGACCACGCTGTCGGCCAGATAGCTGACGTGGGACTCGGACGCCTGGAAGTTACCGGTGACCGAGGAGAGCTCGTCGGTCAGTGCCACGGTGACGCCCATGTTCCGCAGGTAGCGACAGAGCGCGTGGAGCTCCTGGCGGAGTTCGGTGTCGGGGTTCCCGAGCGCGAGGCGGTAGCCCGCGGTCCCGTCGAGCAGGACAAAGTCGACGCCCCGCTCCTCGACGCCCGCCCGGACCTGGTGGGCGAACTCGTCGGCCGAGATGCTCAGTGGCTCGATCTCGTGGACCTCGAAGCTCCCCTCCTCGCGCAGCTCCTTTATACCCATCCCGATGGCCTCGGACCGGTGGCTGAAACTGCGGTCGGACTCCTCGAAGAGGTACGCCGCCGCCTTCTGGCCCCGCCGGGCGCTCGCCCGGGCCAGTGCGGTCCCGGTCGTCGACTTGCCGACCCCGCTTGGTCCGCTGATGAGAGTGATACTCCCGCGTTCGATACCGCCGCCCAACAGCCCGTCGAGCGCGTCGATATCGGTCGGGAGCGTCTCGTAGTCGAAAGCGCGGCTGTGAGCCTCCGGGACGAGGCTCGGGAAGACGGAGATGCCCCGGCCGCCGTCGATGCGGATGCCGTGGGGCCCGCTGTGAAAGCCCGACCCGCGGAACTTCTCGACTTCGAGCTCGCGGCCCCGCTCGGTCCGGCGCATCGTTATCGACCCGTCGGCGAGATACTGCAGGTCCTCGTCGGACTGCTCGGCGGTCGACTGCGTCGTAAACAGTGTCGTTATCCCGCGCTCTTTCAGATAGCTCATCAGCGACGCGGCGGTTCGCTTGAACTGGTACTCGTCGGGTGTGAGATGACGAAGGAGCGTCAGCGGGTCGATGAACACCCGGTCGGGGTCGTGGCGCTCGATGGCGTCGCTTATCTGTGAGACGATGTCGGTCGCCTCTACCTCGCCCGGGCCAAACACCGTGTAGTTGCCGTCGTCCATGAACTGCGTGGCGGAGGGGCTCATGTCCTCGATGACGACGTCGTCGAGGTCGAATCCCAGGCCCGCCGCGTTGGTCGCGATATCGTTCGCCGTCTCCTCGAACGCGAAGTACAGCGCCGTCTCGCCCGCGGCCACGCCGGCAGTCAGGAAGTGATAGCCGGCTATCGTCTTGCCGGTCCCCGAGTCGCCCCGGACGGTGTAGCTCCGCTCGCCGATAAAGCCGCCGTGGAGAATCTCGTCCAGACCGGCGAGGCCCGAGGAAATGCGGTGTTCCTCTCGCGAACTCATACCACGCCTTTCGGAGGATGCGGGAAAAGTGTAGCTCTTATATTTCCACTTCGCTCGGCGAATGTATGGTGCGGGCCGGCCCGGGGGCGAACCACAGTCGATTTGAGTCGAGGAGCCCAAATCCGCTCAATGAGTACCGCGACGCCGGATATCTCGAAACGCAAGGCGTGGCTCATGGCCGCGAGGCCACAGACGCTCCCCGCCGGCGCCGCCCCGGTCGTCGTCGGCGCCGGCCTGGCCGCTCACGCGGGCGTGTTCAGCCCGCTCGTGGCGCTTGCGGCGCTGGTCGGGGCCTTGCTCATCCAGGTCGGGACGAACTTCGCGAACGACTACTACGACGCTGTCAAGGGCGCCGACACCGACGAGCGCGAGGGGTTTACCCGCGTGACGGCCGGTGGACTCATCGAACCCGCGTCGGTCAAGCGGGCGATGATACTGACCTATGCGCTCGCCATCGCCGTCGGCGCGGCGCTCGTGGCCATCGGGGGCGTCCCCATCGTCGTCGTGGGCCTTTCGGGCATCGCAGCCGGTATCCTCTACACCGGCGGGCCGTTCCCATACGGCTACCGCGGCCTGGGCGACCTCTTCGTGTTCGTCTACTTCGGAGTGGTCGCCGTCACCGGCACCTACTACGTACAGGCCGTGGCGAGCATGCCCGCCGTCGGTACCTTCCCGACGACGCTGCCCCCGGGCAGCGTGCCGGTCGCCGCCGTCGTCGCGAGCCTCCCCGCCGCCGGGCTCTCGACGGCCATCCTCGTCGTCAACAACGTCCGCGACCGCGAGACCGACATGGCCGCGGGCAAGAAGACGCTCGCGGTGTATCTGGGCTACGGCCCGAGCCGCGCCGAGTACCTCGTTCTCGTCGGCATGGCCTACGTCGTCCCCGTGCTGTTCGCGCTCGACCCGGCGTACGGCCTGCCGGCACTGGCGCCGCTGCTTACGCTCCCGCTGGCGGTACGGAGCAGCCGGACCGTCCTCACCCGGACTGACGGCGAGGCGCTGAACCCAACGCTTGAACGGGTCGGCCAGACGCTCTTTGCCCACTCGCTGCTCTTTGCCGCGGGGCTTGCGCTCCCGCAGGTGCTATGAAGACCGATCCGTTCTCGCTCCCGCTGTCCAGCCCGCTCGCGACGGCCAGCGGGACTATCGAGACCCGCGAGGGCGTCGTCGTCCGCTACGACCACCGCGGCGAGACCGGCGTCGGCGAGGCGACGCCGCTGCCCGGCTGGACCGAACCGCTGAGCGACTGCAAGGCTGCGCTCGACACCGCCGCGGACGCCGACCGCCGGGGCGGCCACACCGCCGCCTTGCTCGAACTCGCGGCCGATACCGTTCCCGCGGCCCGCCACGGCTTCGCGACCGCCTTGCTCGACGCCGACGCCCGGGCCGACGGCGTCCCGCTCTATCGGTGGTTCGACGACGACCGCCGCTGTGAAAGCGTCCCGGTCAACGCCACCGTGGGCGATAACGACCCCGGCGCGACGGCCGACGCGGTCGCACGGGCGGTCGAGAGGGGCTACGACTGCTGCAAGGTGAAAGTGGGCGCCCGCCCGGTCGCGGCCGACATCGAGCGGCTCCGCGCGGTTCGGGAGCGCGTCGGCGACGACGTTCGGCTGCGAGCCGACGCCAACGGGGCCTGGGAGCTCGATGAGGCGGCCCGGGCGTTCGAGGCCTTCGCCGACCTCGGCGTCGACTACGTCGAACAGCCGCTCCCGGCCGACGACCTGGCCGGTCACGCCGACCTGCGGGGCGGTCCGGTCGGCGTCGCGCTGGACGAGTCCCTCATCGACGCGCGGGCCGATACAGTGCTCTCGGCCGACGCCGCCGACGTGTTGATACTGAAACCGATGGTGCTTGGCGGGCCGGGCAACGCCCACACGCTTGCGCTGCGCGCCCGTGACCGGGGCGTGGAGCCGGTAGTGACGACCACTATCGACGGCGTCGTCGCCCGGCTGGCGGCCCTGCACGTCGCCGCCGCCGTCCCCGACATCGGCGCCTGCGGGCTGGCGACGGGCGACCGGCTGGCGACGGACCTCGCGCCGGACCCGGCGACGGTCTCCGGCGGGCGGATGGCCGTGCCACAGGGCGACGGGCTCGGCCTCGACCCGTCGGAGGTGTCACCCGATGCCTGACCCGGTCGAGTGGCCGACGCGAGACCTGGTGAGCCACCGCGTTGGGGCGACGCCCGAACGGACCGCCGTGGTGGACGCCGACCGCGACACGGAGCGGACGTACCGGGAACTGGACGCCGCCGTCGATGCGGTCGCGGCCGCCTTCGACGCCCACTGTGTGGGAACGGGCGGCCCCGTCGCGGCGCTTGTCGACACCCGGCCCGCCGTCGCCGAGTTGCTCCACGGGGCGATGCGTACCGGCCGGACGTTCGCGCCGCTGAACGTCGAGCTCGACGCCGACACGCTCGGGAGCCAGCTCGACGCGCTCGGGGCCGACCTGCTGGTCTGTGAGCGGGCGACGGAGTCGCTGGCGACCGAAGTCGCGGACTGTCCGGTCGTCACCGTCGACGACCCCGCCGCGGCGGCCGTGGATGGTCTCCCCGACACGACACCACGACGGGACGTGACGCCGGTCGAACTACCGGAAGACGAGACCGGGCTGGTGCTGTTTACCTCGGGAACGACCAGCGAGCCCAAAGGCGTCCGCCTCACGCTTGGGAACCTCGTCGCCAGCGCGACCGCCTCGGCGTTCCGGCTGGGCGTCGTCCCCGGGGACCGGTGGCTGGTCTGTCTCCCGACCTACCACATGGGCGGGCTGGCACCCTTCGTCCGGTCGGCGCTGTACGGGACCGCTGCCGTCATCCAGCGGGAGTTCGAACCACAAGCGACGGCCCGGGTGATGGTCGACCACGGCGTGACGGGCGTCTCGCTCGTGCCGACGATCTGCAAGCGGCTGCTCGATGCGGGCTGGGAGCCGACCGACGCCCTCCGATTTGTCCTGCTTGGCGGCGGGCCCGCCTCCGCCGACCTCGTCGACCGCTGTCAGCGGCGGGGCGTGCCGGTCTGTCCGACCTACGGGATGACCGAGACGGCCTCCCAGATAGCGACGGCGCTGCCCGAGACGGCGTTCGCACACGGCGGAACCGTCGGCCAGCCACTCGTCAACACGACTGTGACTGTCCTATCCGCCGACGGCGAGCCTGTAGAACCGGGCCAGCGGGGTGAACTCGTGGTCTCGGGCCCGACGGTGACGCCGGGGTATCTGGACGACGACGCGACGGCCGCGGCGTTCAGCGACCGGGGATTCCACACCGGCGACCGCGGCTACCGCGACGAGGACGGGCGTCTCTGGGTCGTCGGCCGCGTCGACGACCGCATCGTCACCGGCGGCGAGAACGTCGACGCCGGGACGGTCGCCGCGGCGGTTCGGGACTGTCCCGGCGTCGAGGACGCCGCCGTCGTCGGCCTCCCCGACGAGGAGTGGGGCCAGCGCGTCGCGGCCCTGGTGGTCGGCGACACCGACGCCGAAACCGTCAGGGGCTGTTGCCGGGCCGAACTCGCCTCCTACGAGGTTCCCAAGACGGTTCGGGTGGTCGACGCCCTGCCCCGCACTCCCTCGGGGACGGTCGACCGGGACGCCGTCCGGCGGCAGTTGGGCGCGTAGGGCGGACGGGAAAGCCGTTTTTGCCTCCGGGTGCCTACGAGCGTCCGTGTGTACTATCGTCCTCGCCTGGCAGGTGTTCGAAGGGACGCCGATAGCGTTCGCGGCGAACCGCGACGAACTACTGGACCGCCCGTCCGAACCCCCCGAACGGCGCCAGTGGGGGCGCGAGGTCGTCGCGCCGGCCGACGCCGAGGCCGAGGGGACCTGGGTGGGGTACAACGAGGACGGGCTACTCGTGGCGGTCACCAACCGGTGGACCGACGCCGACCTCGCCGGCGAGCGCTCGCGCGGGCTGCTCGTGCGTGACTGTCTGAGCCACGGGAGCGCCGAGGACGCCGCTCGCGCCGTCGAGGGCGCGGTCCGCGAGGCGGAGTACGCCGGCTTCAACCTCCTGCTGGCCGACGAGAACGCCGCCGTCCTGCTTGAGTGGGACGGCCAGCTGGCGGTCCGGACGCTCGAACCCGGCGTCCACGTCGTCGTCAACGTCGGCGCCGACGGCGACTACCGGATTCCGGGCCACCGCCCCGACGTGGGCAAACAGCAGGCCGGCAACGCCGACCGCCTGCGGGAGGCCATGCAGGTCGAACCCGGCGAGGGCGCCGACTCGTGGCTCGACCGGGCCGGCGAGGCCATCGGCGACCACGACTACGGCGTCTGCGTCCACGGCGACGGCTTCGGGACCCGCTCGTCGTCGCTCATCGCGCTGGGCGAGAGCCGTCGCTACGAGTTCGCGGACGGCCCGCCCTGCACGGCGAGGTTCCGCCCCGTCGAAGGCCAGATTTAAGCGGCCGTCCGGCGGACGTTGTACCATATGAGTTCGGCAGCGTCGGAGGCGGACCTCTCTGAGGACGAGCGTGCCGGATTGGAGCTCATCCGCGAGTCCGGCGGCATCCACCAGAGCGACTTCTGGAAGGAGCTCGACGTCTCCTCCCGGAAGGGCAGTCGTATCGTCGAGTCCCTCTTCGAGAAGGGGCTCATCCAGCGCGAGGACACGGTCTATGAGGGCCACAACACCTACTTCCTCACGCCCGCGGCACGGGACCTGGATTTCTCCCTGCTGATGGCCGGCGACCAGCTCTCGCCGTTTATCGGCGACGAGGAGGTCGACCCACACGACGACACGTTCTCCCAGTGGGTCATGACGCTCGCGTACCAGGACTGAACCCGGTTCTCGCTGTCGCTACGTACGTCGGAAAACGGAGAACTCGGAGAGCCATAAGACGGGCGTCGTAGCTGCGTCCCGGGGGAACGGAACGACAGCGGTCCGTCTCAGTCTTCGAGCGCGTCGGCGATACGGTCGAGCGTGCGTCGCACGTCGTGGACCTCGTCCCGTAGCTTGCGGATTTCGCGGGTCAGCTCCTCGTTGTCGCTGCCCCCTTCCTGTGCCTGCCCGGGCGCACCGCCCGGACCGCCGGGACCGCCGCCCATGCCGCCGGGGCCGCCGCCGCCCATCATGCCGCCCATCATCTGCGCGAAGGGGTTGCCGCCGCCGCCCATGCCGCCGGGGCCGCCACCGCCGCCCATCATCTCTTCCATGCGTTCCTCGCGGCTCATCTCCTCGCCCTCTCCCTCGCCTTCCTCGGCGCGCTTCTGTCGGATCTCCTCGACGCGCTCGCGGAAGGACTTCTCCTCGCCGTCGTCGTTCGATTCGGCCGCCTCGTCGTCTGTCTCTGGTTCGTCGTCAGCCATGAATCCGGATTCGACTGGCCGGCGGAAAAGGGTTGTCGTGTCAGCCGAACGCGCCCAGGCTGGACTGGAGCTCCCGCTGTGTCCCGCCCTCGTCGAGTTCACACCCCACCAGGTCCCGCAGGTCGACGGCGTAGACGCTGTCGTTGTTCTCCAGAACGGCGACGCGCCCCTTGGTTCCCCGCACCGTCCCTGACGCCAGCGTCTCGGCGATGGGACGGTCGGACAGTTCTATCCCGTAGTCGAACTCGTAGGTCTCAAGCGGGTCGTACTCGGTACACAGCCGGTCCCAGAACGGCCCCGCGACCGACTCGGCGAACCCGGCTATCTTGGTCGGCACCCGCACGCGGTCGCCCAGGTCGGCGGCGATGTCGGCCTCGACCTGCCGGGCGATGCGGCCGTCGGCGACGGTCCGGAGGTGGGCCGCCCGGTCGGCCCCCTGCTCGCGGAGCCGCGTCTCCAGGCGCCACGAGCGGGTGACGCCGACCTTCACCGTGTCGGGTGCGAACGCGGCCAGATACACCGCGTGTTCCTCGTCACAGGCCTCGATTGGCTTCCCGCAGTCGCCGGTACAGCGCGCACACGGCCACCGGCTCGTGTGTTCGGCGCAGTAGGGCGCGTCGGCGGCGTCACAGGGGTGGTGGACCAGGCGCTCGCCGGGCCGACTGTCGCCCGCTTGCGCGTCCAGTGTGACGCTCTCGACGGCACCGGCACAGTGGCGGTCGCCGAGGCGATAGGACAGCTCCCGCCCGGGGTCCAGCCGCTCGACGGTGACCGCGCCGTCCTCGGAAAGCAGCAGGGCGGCGTGGTCCTCGACGCGGGCACGGTAACCGACAACTTGCACGCCCCGGCGTTGGCGGTCGACGGGCAAATGGGTACCGGGATGGGGCTTTTGGTCGTGGCGTGAGAAGCCACCCCATGGCCGACCTCGAACTGTCGAGCCCGGCGTTCGACGACGGCGAGCGAATCCCCGCCGAGTACGGCTACACCGAGGACAACACCAGCCCGCCACTGGAGATACGCGACGTGCCGCCGACGGCCGAGTCGCTCCTGCTCGTGGTCGACGACCCCGACGCGAGGGAGCCGGCCGGGAAGGTGTGGAACCACTGGCTCTGCTGGTCGATTCCGCCCGAGACCGAGTCGATTCCGGCGGGGACGACGCCCGAGGGGGCGACCGAGGGACAGAACGACTACGGCGAGACGGGCTGGGGCGGGCCGAACCCGCCGGACCGCGAACACACCTACCGGTTCCTACTGTACGCGCTGGACACCGACCTCACCCTCGGACCCGACGCGACGAAAGACGACCTCTACGACGCTGCCAGCGGTCACATGGTCGGCAAGGCGGAGCTGACCGGGACGTATCCGGCCTGACCGGAGGTCTCAGAAGAGGTTGAAAAGCGCCGCGATGCCGCCGATGATGAACAGCATCGGGAGGGCCGACTGGGTCCCCAGCAGAAACGCGACGATACCGACACCGCTCAGCGCGAACGCGCCCGTCCGCTTGTAGTCGGGGACGGTGTCCCTGACCGCAGGCGTCGCCGCGCCGCCGAGATAGAGCGCGAAGGCCCCAAAGAGCAGTCCCTGGATGTCGTTCCCGGTGTAGAACACCACCATCGTCAGCGCGCCCGAGATAATCGCGCCGACGCCGAAGAGGAGCCGCTCGGTTCCGACGGCCGAGAGTCGCGAGGCTACGTTCATACCCAGTTCTCTGCGACGGCGCGTATAATAGCCACCGGTCACACCGCAACCCCCTGGCTGCCGGGCGACCCCGGGACGCTCCGTCTCAGAGCTCGTCTATGAGTTCGCGGGCCGACTGTCGGACCGCGTCGTCGCTGGACTGTTCGGGCTCCCACCCCAGGCCAGCGAGCTTCTCGATGGAGAGGCGCATCCGCGGCACGTCGCCGGTCCAGCCGCGGTCGCCGCCGGTGTGTTCGTAGTCGGGGTCGACGCCCATCTCGTCGGCGACGATGTCGGCGATGCGGTCGACGGAGGTCGTCGTTCTGGTGCCGAGGTTGAACACGTTGTGGTCGCCGTCGGCGTGGGCGACGGCGTACTCCATGGCGTCTATACACTCAGAGACGTGCATGTAGGACTTCTCCTGGCGGCCGTCGCCCAGAATCGTCAGCGAGTCGGAGTCCTCGCGGAGCTTCTCGACGAAGTCGGGGATGACCGCGCCGCGAAGGCGCGGCCCGACGATGTTGGCAAAGCGGAACACCCACGACTGGAGGTCGTGGCTGTGGGCGTAGGTCGAAATCAGTGACTCCTCGGCCAGCTTGGTCGCGCCGTAGACGCTGATGGGTTCAAGCGGCGCGTAGTCCTCCGGCGTCGGTCGCGGGGCCTCGCCGTACACCGTCGAGGAGGAGGTAAAGACGAGCTTCTCGACGCCGACCGCGTCCATCCGTTCGAGGACGTTGTACGTTATCTCGCTGTTGTCGTCGAACTGCCGTCGGGGGGTGTCCGTGTCGACGAGCTTCGAGGCGGCCAGGTGGACGACGAGGTCCGTCTCGGCGGTGATGGCGTCGGCCACCACCGCCGTGTCGGTGAGGTCGCCGTCTACGAACTCGGCGTCGTCGTGGACCCACTCGCGGCTGCCGTTCGAGCCGTCGTCGACGACCAGCACGTCGTTGTCGGCTACCAGTCGGTCGACCAGGTGCGAACCGATGAAGCCGGCACCCCCGGTGACGACGATTTGCTTGTCCTGTAGGTTCATAGCGTCACTGTGACACCGCGCTCAAATAGCGTTGCGATACGGGGATGACAGTGGCGTTAAGTACCGTCACCGGCCAGCGTAGGACATGCAACGGTTCAGCCGGCGAGCGTTCATCGCGGGGGGCGTCGCAGTGGCGACAGGTAGCGCGGGCTGTCTCTCTGGCGGGGAGGACCAGTCGGAGACGCCCGAACTCGGTGAGATCGCAGCCACGTCGACCCCGAGCGGCGACGGCCGGCTCCCGTCGCCGGTCGCCGGCGACCCCGACGCCGACGTGACCGTCGCCGTCTACGAGGACTACGCCTGTCCGCACTGTGCGACCTACTCTCTCGACGTGTTCCCCCAGCTGGCGAGCGAGTACCTCGAACCGGGAACGGTCCGCTACGAGTTCCACGACTTCCCCATCCCGGTCGACGAGGCGGTC
Source organism: Haloarcula sediminis (assembly GCF_035656455.1). NCBI lineage: Archaea > Methanobacteriati > Methanobacteriota > Halobacteria > Halobacteriales > Haloarculaceae > Haloarcula > Haloarcula sediminis. Next base: position 510,758 of record NZ_JAYMGA010000001.1, read on the forward strand.
TCGTGGCAGGCCGCCAACGCCGCCCGCGCGGTCCAGGCCGTGGCCGGCCCGCAGGCGTACTTCGAGTACAGCGAGGCGCTCTTTGGCGACCAGTCGAACCTCGGTCCCAACCGGTACGCCGCGCTGGCCGAGGAGTTCGACATCGACGGCGAGACCGTCCGACAGGCCGCGACTGAGGAACGATACAGCGAGACCGTCAGCGCCGACAAGCAGGGCGGACAGGACCGTGGCGTGAGCGGGACGCCGACCGTCCTCGTCGACGGAAGTCCGGTCGAGTGGCAGGAGATCGCCTACGGGCCCGTCCGAGAGGCCATCGAGGACGCGAGGAGCGCATGAGAGACACACACGACGTGTCGGTCCTCCGGCTCGGGCACCGACCCGGCCGGGACGAGCGAATCACCACCCACGTGGGGCTGACCGCGCGGGCGCTCGGGGCCGACCGCGTGGTGCTCGCCGGGGCAGCCAGCAGCCGCGCCGACACCGTCGTCGACATCACGGACCGCTTTGGCGGCCCCTTCGATGTGGAGACGACCGACGAACCAAAGCGCCGCATCCGCGAGTTCGACGGCGCCGTCGTCCACCTGACGATGTACGGCGAGCCGATTCAGGACGTCGAAGCCGACATCGGCGAGGCCCACCAGTCGGGGCCGCTGCTCGTCGTCGTCGGCGCGGAGAAGGTCCCCTTCGAGGTGTACGAGCGGGCAGACTACAACGTCGGCGTGACGAACCAGCCCCACTCCGAAATCGCCTCGCTCGCGGTGTTTCTCGACCGGCTCTACGAGGGGCGCGAACTCGACCGCGAGTGGGACGACCCCGACCAGGTCGTCGTCCCGATGGAGACGGGCAAGAAGGTCGTCGACCCCGACGACGTAGAGACGGGCGACTGAGGCGGCACCGATGTCGCTGCTCGACTTTCTCTCGTCGTCACGGCTCGTCCCCGTCCTCGGGACCATCTATCTCGTCTATCTGGCCAGTCAGCCGCCGCCGGCGCGCTGGGTCGGACTGGGCTGTCTGGCCGTCATCGCTCCCCTCGCTGTCGGCTGGCTCCTGGGCCGGTTCGCCGGTGTCGGCCCGTGGGCGGAGTAGCGGGCGGGCGCGAGCCGTCGCCAGGACGCCCCGGCGGTGAGCAAGCGCGACTCGGTTCGAGCCCCGGCGAGAGTGAAACGAACGACACGATGGCGAGCGAACGCGGTTTGTTCGCGAGTCGCGGGACACGACTATCCGGGAGTGACCCGGAGGTTTTAACCACGTGACTGCCCGATATCATCGTAATGGCTTTTGAGGATCTGCTGGAGGACCCTGTCATACAGAAGTACCTCCACGAGCTGGTCGGACCGAAAGGGATGCCGGTCGCCGCCGCGCCGCCGGACGGCGAAGTGACCGACGAGGAGCTGGCCGAGGAGCTGGGCCTCGAACTCAACGACGTTCGCCGCGCGCTCTTTATTCTCTACGAGAACGACCTGGCGTCGTACCGCCGGCTGCGGGACGAGGACTCGGGGTGGCTCACCTACCTCTGGACGTTCCAGTACGACGAGATTCCCGAGCAGTTAGAAGAGGAGATGTACCGGCTGCTGGAGGGGTTAGAGGAGCGCCGCGAGTACGAGCGCGACAACGAGTTCTACCTCTGTGAACACTGTGGCATCCGCTTCGAGTTCGGCGAGGCCATGGAGTTTGGCTTCGAGTGTCCCGAGTGTGGCAACCAGGTCGAGACGATGGAGAACACCCGCCTCGTGACCGCCATGGAGGAACGTATCGACGAACTGCGCTCGGAACTCAACGTGGAAGCTGAGGCCTGATGGTCGTCCTTGGCGCAAAAGTGTACGTGACGGGCGACGCCCGGGAGCGTGCACTCGACGGCCTTCGCGGACTCGTAAACGACCGCTTTGGCGACCTCGACGTGGAGTACGAGATCGGCCACCGCGAGGACGACTTCCCCGTCGTGACTGTCGACGGTCCCGACGCCGTCGTCGCGCGGAACATCCTGCGCGAGGAGTTCGGCGAGGTCGTGCCGACCCACGAGGCCGGCGAGACCTACGTCGGGACCCTCGACAGCTGGGACGACGACGGCTTCGTGCTGGACGCCGGACCCGCCGGCGACGTGCGGATTCCGGCCGAGAACCTCGACCTCGGACAGGGGACCCCCCACCAGATCCGCAAGCGGTTCGGGCTGGTCCAGCATCTCCCGCTGCGCTTTGTCGCCGGGCCCGAGCCCCGGCTGGCCGACGAGGAGGTCGACCGGCTGTACGACTGGCAGCGCGGCGGCGACCACGGGAACGGCCGTGTCAACACCAACAGCGCGACCCGCTCGGAGGTGCGGGCGACGGTCAACAAGTCCGGCCACGCCCAGGACATCGTCACCGTCGAGCGGCTCGGACTGCTGGAGATGAGCATCATCTGCAACCCGGACACCGACGCGCCGGGGCTGCTTGCCGACATCGGTCGGTTCATGCCGTCGGAACTACTCGCCGTCGTCCCCTGAGCTATGCATCGTCGCCACCTCGCCCTGTTGGCCGTGCTCGCGCTGGTCGCTCTGGCCGGTTGTACCGGTATCTTCGGTCCCGAAGAGGTCGACGAGCAACAGCTGAACCAGAACGCAAGCTACGACTGGGAGGCGGAGCAAAACGCCTCGATAACGCTGAATCGCAGCTCCTACCGGGCGGTGTACGACATCCCGGACAACTCCTCGTTTACCATCTACAGCCGCGACGACCTCGGCCGCGAGGAGAGCGTTCCGGTCAGCGCGGTGCGCTTTCGCTTCGACAACGGGACCGTAATCAGCGCGGCGAACTCCTCGCTGACGGCCAGACAGACGGGCAGTTCGACCGTCATCGACCTCCCGAACAACAGCAGCGGCCAGGTCGCCTACAGCGCGCCGCGACAGGGCAAGTCCTTCTCGACGCCGGTGTACACCAGCGGCTACACCTACGAGGTGACGCTCCCGCCGGGCCGACGGGTCGGCATCCCGCTGCTCTCGCAGGTCACGCCCGGTAGCTACGAGACGGACACGAACGCGACGACCGACCGGATGACCGTCACCTGGGACGAGCCGGTCGACTCGCGGGCGATACGGGTGCGGTTCTACCTCGAACGGGACCTCTACATCTTCGGCGGGCTCGCGGCCATCGCCGTCGTCGTCGGGGTGGTCGGGACGCTGTACTACTGGCGCCAGCTACAGGCGGTGCGACGGCGCCGAAAGGAGGCCGGTATCGACCTCGAAGAGGAGTACGAGGACGAGGACTTCGGCGACGACGGGCCGCCGCCGGGGATGCCCTGACGCCGGTCAAGCCGCCGACCTATTATGTAATCTCGGGTAGTAGTCCCGTCTATGCCGACAGAGACATACGGGCAGTGGATGGGTACGCCGATGGACGAGCGCGATATCGACCGGCTACTGACCGACAGCGGCTGGGGCGTCCTCTCGCTGGCCGAGGGCGACGAGCCGTACAGTATCCCCGTCTCGTTCGGGTACGACGGCGAGGACATCTTCGTCGCGCTCATCAGGGACAGCCCGGAAAGCACCAAGTTCGAGTTCGTCGACGACGGGCAACAGGCGCGCCTCCTCGTGACGGATATCGGCGGCCGGTTCGACTGGCAGTCCATCGGTGTGACCGGCACGGCGCGGGCCCTGGCCCGGGACAGCAGCGACTGGGACCACGCCGTCGAGACACTCGACGACAACGCCTGGTTCTCGACGGACTTCGAACGGGCCGACGGTATCGAGGAGATAACGGTCTGGCGTCTGGCGGTCGAGGAGGTCCGGGGCCTAGAGGTGCGGGAAGACGAGAACTGAGCGGGTCGTCGCCGCGAGCGCCGGGCCAGATGTCGGCGTCGCGTACGTCGCTGACCGGCCGCGGGCGGCGTTCTCACCCCATCGAAGAGTTAAGGGCACGCCAGGTCGAACCGGTGGTATGGCTATCGACCCGGAGTTCGAAACGAATCGTGACGTCGTCGAACAGCACGAGGGTCACGACGTCTGGGGTCCCGTCGAGGAACCCGAGACGCTCGGCATCCACGGGACGCACGTCGCCGTCGACTTCGATATCTGTCTCGCCGACGGCGCCTGTCTGGAGGACTGTCCCGTCGACGTCTTCGAGTGGGTGGACACACCTGACCACCCCGAAAGCGAAATAAAGGCCGACCCGACCCACGAGGACCAGTGTATCGACTGCATGCTGTGTGTGGACGTCTGTCCGGTCGACGCCATCGACGTCGACCCCGGCCGGGAGAACCGCACCTGAGCGGAACAGCCAAGATAGCTACCCCCGTAGTATCGGCCGTATCGGACTATCTGTCGTCGCTTCTCGAATGCGGCCCCGCCTGTACTCACCTCACAACAGCGCGACTCCGACCATCGCGAGCAGTATCGAACCGGTCAGCAGCGCCTGGGCGACGCTCGACGCCAGCATCCCGGCGGTCGTGACCAGGGCGGCTTTCGCCCCCTTGCGGGCGTCCTGCTGGCGGTAGAACTCGACGACGAACACCGTCGCGGCGACGCCGAGAATCATGACGAGCGGACCGGTGAAGAAAAACAGCACCAGCCCGACCACGCCCGCGAGCAGCGCCGTCGCGTTCGAGGCCCCGCCGGCCCGGGCGCTGAGTGCGCCCCCGGCGAAGTCGACGACCCAGGTCAGGACGCCGATGAGGGTAAGCGCCGCGAGGAGCCCGGTCCCGGGCTCGCCGGTGGCGTACCAGTAGGTGAAGACGCCGGCGAGCGAGAGGAGCGCGCCCGGGACCTGCGGGACGAGGCTGCCGACGACGCCGGCGACGAGCAACAGGAAGGCGAGGACCACGAGCCCGGTTTCGGGGGTGAGAAACATCGCGTGTCTACGGGGGTTCGCCGTAGAGGCGGGTCAACGTTTCGACGCACCCGGCGACGGCCTGCTTGCACTCGCGTTCGGAGACGAACGCCATGGACTCTGTCACCTCATGCCACGGGCGGGCCTGTAGAACTTTCCGGACGAGCAGGCGCTGCTCGCGGGCCGACAGCGCCTCCGGCTCGGCGGGGGCGACAAGATGTCGGAGCGCGAGCCGTCGGAACGGGGCCGGGTTCGTATCGAGGATGGAGGCGCCACTGGGGACGCCCGCGACCAGACGCCACTCCCAGGCGGAGAGGTCGGCGGTCGGTTCGGCGTCGGCTGCCCCGAGCGCGGCCCGGACCACGTCTGGGTCGGCGTCGGCCAGCGCGTCGGTCAGCGTGGCGCCGATGCGGTCACAGAACCAGCCGGCGTGGCGGGCCGCGAGTTCGCGGCCGGCGTCGCTACAGGGGTCGAGCATGACGGCCGAGTACTCCCCGCTGCGGTCGTTTCGCGAGGTCGAGAGGTGACACGTCCGGTAGCCGTTCTCCCGCCAGAAGTCGAGGAGTTCGGGGGTGGCGCCAAAGCCCACGCCCAGCCAGTCGACGCTGTCGGCGAACTCGGCTCGCACCTCCGAGAGCAGGCGCGACCCCAGGCCCCGGGAGCGGACGGCCCCGTGGGTGGCGATGCGGAGGACGCGCTGGCCGACGGGGACGCCGGCCTCCCCGTCCCGGAGCTGTGTCGTCAGCACGTCCGGAATCATGTTCCCCCGGACCCGCCCGCCGTCGTACATCCGCTCGCGCGTCTCGGCGGCCAGCCCGCCCTCCCGGGCCAGCAGCGCCACCGCGACGACGTGTCCCCCGTAGGTCAGCGCCCGGACCGTCAGGTTCGGGGCGTCGAGCAGCCGCGCGAGGTCGGTCGGCTCCGTCCGGTAGTGGGCCAACACGAGCAGTCCGAAGACCTCCCGGAGCAGGTGTTCGTCGGCGAGTAACTCGTCCGAGGTGAGCCGTCGGTACGCGACCGTCTCCGGCGTCGCCCCGGTGACCAGCGGCTCGACCGGCGGCCGGGCGTCCAGCAGCAGGGCCCGGAACGCCCACACCTCCACGGGGTCGGCGTCGGCATACCGGATGGGCGCGGTCATCGACACTTCGGTCACGGCGTGGTCGCAGTCGTCGAGCCGCTCGCGGAACCGTACTGAAAAGCCCCGCCCGGCGCCCTCGTAGCCGTGGACGGTCGTGGTAAAAGCCACCGACGGCGCCGAGAGCAGCGCTTCGAGCCGACGGACGGGCAGGGCGGCGGCCTCGTCGACGAGGACCACGTCTGGGTCGCCGGGCAGGTCGACCGCGCTGTCCGGTGGCTCGTAGCGGATGCAACCCCCGGCGTCCTCGCCCGCCACTGTCAGCCGGTGGGGGGAGCCCTCCCGGTCCCGCTCGACTGGCTCGCCGAGCGTCTCCAACAGCCCCGCGGCCCGGGTAAACAGCTCACCGGCGCTGCGGTACTGTGGGGCGGTCACGAGCACGTCCCGCCCCTCCCGGGCGAGGTTGGCCGCGGCCAGTCCGGCGGCGCTGGATTTGCCCCGTCCGCGGTCGGCCTCCACGACCACCGCGTGGCCGGGGGAGGCGAGTGATTCGAGCGCACGGACGGCGTCTCGCTGGTCGGCGCTGCGACAGGCCTGGTAGGTCGCGATTGGGAAGGCGTGGTCGGTCGGGGGGTCGGGCGCAGACCGGGGGCGACGCGGCGACGGGTCGGTCAGGCCGGGTTTCTCGACGGTGTCGTCCTCGCCGACGGCGACGACCGCGACGCCGCGGTGGGCGCGAACGGTTTCGACCAGCCGACGGCGGAAGTGACCCGTCACTGACTCACGGTCGAAGGGGGGCACCGCGAGCGACCCGTCGAACTCGTCCCGGCGGTCGGGCCAGTCCTCCAGGGGCGGCGTCAACAGGAGGAGCAGGCCGCCCCCATCGACGGCGCCCACGGCGGTCCCGAGCGCGTTGGGCCTGAGTTCGCGATGGGCGTCGACGATGACGGTCGACTGCGTCCGGCCCAGCAGTTCGGCGGCGCGGCGCTGCTCGTGGCGCTCGCAGCCGACCACCGACTCTGGACCGAGGACCGTCGTCTCTCCGGCCGGGATGTCGGTCGCTGCAAGCGCTTTGGCCGCCCGGTCGCGGGTCGCGGCCGGGTCCCCGGTCAGGACGAGTACCCGCCGCTCGTCGGCTCGCTTTGCCTCCCCACGCAGTTCCCGGGCCAGTTCCATACCGGTTCTGGGCCGTGGGTCCGTATTGAACTGACGGAAACGCCGAACGCCTCGCCCGCCGGTCGTTCGTCCGACGGGTCTCCAGGGTGCCACACCACCTTCGCCCGATACAGTCCGGACACCGTCGGTTGATACCCGGGCCGCTAGGGTTTTACCCCCCGGTATCGAAGCCGTGTCAAATGCCACAGGTTGTGGTCCCGGTCCGCTACCCGCTGACGAAAGACTCCAGACGGACGCTGGCCGAGGCGATCAGGATAGCCGAGGAAGAAGACGCCGACCTCACTGTTCTCCACGTCAACCTCTATCAGAACAGCACACGCGTATCGCGGGCGGCGCTGAAACGGGCCGTCGAGGAGCAGTTCGGCCACGTCCCGCGGAGCCGGTTTATCGTCCGGTCGGGGATGCTCGTCGAGGAGACCATCCTCGATGAGGTCGCGGCGAACGACGCCGACGTGGTCGTCATCGGCACGAAACAGGTCAGCCGCTGGCGGACGATGATACGACGCCTCGTCGACGACCCCGACATCGAGCGGTTCCTGCGGGAGGAACTGGACTGCGATATCGTCACGGTAAGCTCCCAGGGGGCGCCGCGTCACTCCCCGTCCGCGTCGGAGGACTGAGGCCCCGCCGCGTCGAACCGGGCGCCCGTCTCCCGCGCCGACCGGTCGGCCATCGCGACCTCCATCGCGCCGCTGGTCTCGTCGAAGTGCAGGTGCGAGTGGGGGTAGGCAAACTCCACGTCGGCGTCCTCGACCATGCCGGCGAGGTTGGTCTGGACCTTCGAACGGGCCGCGAGTAGCTTGTACGGTTCTGTCACCCAGTAGCGAAGCGTCAACAGGACCCCATGGTCGCCGTACTCGTTGATGTAGGCGGTCGGCGCAGCGGGGTAGCGGGCCGCACCGACGCGGATGTCCGGGCCGCCCCCGATGACGTTGTCGACCTCTCTGGCCGACCGCTCGATGAGCTTTCGGGCCTCGTCGATGTCGCTCTCGTAGGTGACCAGCACGTCCAGCGAGAGCCGCGTCCGGGGGTCCTCGGCCGAGTAGTTGATAACGTCGCGGTCCCGCATCGTCCCGTTGGGGATGACCAGAAAGGAGTTGTCGAGCGTGAAAATTTTCGTGTGTCGGAGCGTGATGTCCTCCACGAAGCCGCGCTGGTCACGGTCGGCCAGCTCTACCATGTCGCCGATCTCGTAGGGCTGGTCGGCCAGCAGGAAGACTCCGGAGATGAAGCTCCCGACGATGGGCGCGACGACGACACCGACCACCGCCGAGAAGACGGCAACCGACACCCCGATATCGCGAATACGGAGCCCCCAGACGCCCATGATAGAGAGCAGGGCGAACATGTATATCCCGACGCGGATGCCCCGCAACGCCGTCCGTGTGAGGCTCGGTCGGCGGAAGAACTGGGCGATACGCCGACCGAACAGCCGGACGACGAGCCGTGAGGCAACCCACGCCAGCGCGATGACGACGACCGTAGTGAGCACGCGGGCGAGCCACGGGTCGATAGTAAAGGGCAGCCACGAGACGAGCGTCTGGGTCAGGTCGGACGGCTGTCCCCCTCCGGCCGGTGTCCCAGACTGTAAGAGCCCCAACTGCAAGACGTGGCCGGGATGCATGGAACACAGTGGTTGGTACGGCGAGAAAAACGTTCCCCTCGAAAAAGGCAAGCCGTGGGGTGCCCAACACCGGTCCATGCCAACTGCCGACAGCCCGACACCGCACTTCGAGACGGTAGACGCCGCCGTCGACATCGACGCGCTCGTCGTTGGATTCACGGAGTACGGCCTGGCCGGTCTCACCGCCGTGGACTACCTCTCCGACCAGCTAGCGATGCGACAGGCGGGCCATCTCGCCGACGCCGGCCCGCCGCGTATCACGCCGTTCGAGAACGGGGTCCCGCGCCATCACACGCGGCTCTACGTCGACGCGGAGCGGTCCCTCGGCGTGGTCGTCGGCGAGCGCATGGTCCCCGTCGACGGGGCCGGCGGCGTCGCGGACGCCGTCACCGGGCTCGCCGACCGGTTGGCCCCCGAAAGCCTCACTGTCCTCACCGGTGTCCCGGTCGCCCACGGTCCCGACGACCACGTCCCGTTCTACATCGCGACCGAGGACTACCGTGACCGCTTCCTTGCCGACACCGACATCCGGCCGATGGGAACCGGCTTCCTCGACGGCGTCCCGGCCGAACTGGTGGCCGACGGCATCGGCGACGGCGAGCGACCCATCGGGGTGTTCACGACGCCGGCCCACCCCCAGGCGCCGGACGCGGCCGCGGCTATCCGCCTGCTCGAAGCGCTGACCGAAGCACACGGGTTCGACGTTGACACTGGCCCGCTGGAGGCGTTCGCTGCCACCGTCGAGGCACAGTACCGCGCGCTGGCCGAACGCGTCGAAGCGGCGGACGAACGAACGATGCCGGACGACCGAATGTACATGTGAGTAGGGCTATCACACGGAATGTGGCGATTATTGTCACGGGATGTGGGATTCTTACGTGAATAATTAAACAGATTGCCAACACTTATTTGACTGTTCGGCCCCTTCGTGTAGACGATGACTTCCACCGTCCCCGCGAACGCGACTGCCACTGCACCGCCCCCGGAAAGCCGCCAGAAGACGATGCTGTTTTGTCCCTCCTGTGGCCACGAGAGCTCGGTCACCGGCGACTGGGACATCGAACGGACCGACGAAGGACGTGCCTACCGGTGTCCGTGGTGTCACACGGTAATCAGTAGCCGTCCCGGAAACTAACTCACTTTGCGGGTCTCTTTGTCGGTGATAATCGAGTCGAGTAGCGACAGCGGCGTCGCGTCGTAGGCCGGGTTCCCGACGGTGAACTCGTCGGCCGGTTCGCGATGGACCTCCGAGGGCGAGCGGACCTCGTTCTCGAAGGCGAAGGCGCCGTCGACGAACTTCGAGTCGGCGCCGATAGCCGTCATCGGCACCTCCTCCCGGGCCGCCGTTGTCGCCAGCGGGTACGTACCGATACGGTTGTACAGCGTCTCGTCGACGATACAGTCCATCCCGACGACGACCCGGTCGGCCGCCGGGAGGTAGTGGCCGGTGGCCGCATCGACCAGCAGCGTCACGTCGACCCCGTCCATGGCGCCCAGCTTCCGGGCCATCTTTCGACCCAGATATCGCGGGCGGGACTCGGAGACGTACACCTCGAAGGTCGCGCCGTCGTCGACGGCCGTCTCGATGGCCGCAAGCACCGTCGATGAGAAGTCGTGAGTGAAAAGCACATCCTCGTCGGCAAGCGCCGCCGCCCCGCGTTCGGCGGCGCGGTCCTTGGCGGCCTCCACGTCAGTGACGACGCGGTCGATGGCCTCGACAGTCAGCCCCTTGGCCGTCGAGACGTCCTCGGGGTCGGCGTCGGCGACCGTGTCGACGATCTCCTGTTGGGTAGTGTGTAACGACGCGTGCGACCGGTTGGCCCGCCGCAGGGCGTGGCTGTTTCGCTCCAGCGTCCGGACGTACTCCTCGACGGTCGGGAACTCGCGGTCCGTCAGCTCCCGCAGCGCCGTGGCCGCCTTGACCGCGACGACAGAGGAGCTGTGGGTCTGCATCTCCTCTATCTCCGCGACTGTCTCGTCGATCATACTGGGGGATGGCAGCCGCGTGGATATGTGTTTTCCCCTCGCCGGGTGGCGGTCGGTAGCGTCCGCGGACGACGCGAAAAAATTGGTCGGGACCGGTGGTCGCCGCTACAGCACGTCGTCCGCGCTGGCGCCCTCGAAGACGACTTCTTCGAGCATGTCGAGCATCTCGTAGGGGTTCTCGCGCTGCCAGACGTTGCGGCCGACGGCCAGCCCGGAGACGCCGACGTCCATACACTCCTCGACGAGTTCGAGGAACTCGCGGTCGGAGGACTTCGAACCGCCCGACAGCAGGACGCGGTTGTCGGCGGCGCTGCGGACGGCGTAGTCCATCGCCTCCTTGCTCCGGGGGTACTTCACCTTCGTGAAGTCAGAGCCAAGCTCCAGGCCCAGTCGGGCGGCGTAGGCGATTATCTCCTTGCTCCGGTGCTCCTTTACCGCCTGGCCGCGCGGGTAGGCCCACAGGGCAATCGGCAGGTCGTGGTCACGGGCCGCCTCCTGGACCGGGCGGAAGTCCTCGAACATCTCCGGCTCCTTGTTGACGCCGGGGTAGATGGTGTAGCCGATGGCGTCGACGCCCAGCTCGGCGGCGTAGTCGACGGACCAGTTGTGGGCGGAGTAGGGGTCACCCATCCAGAGGTCGGAGCCGCCGTTGAGCTTCGCCAGGAGGTTCACGTCGTCCGTGTAGCTCGGGTAGTACGTCTCGGTCAGCCCCTTCCCCACTGCAAGGGCTGTGACGGCGTCGTGGGTCGCCATCTCGAATATCTGGTTCGGGTCGAGCCGTTCCTCGACGCCCGAGAACTGCTTGGGACCGTGTTCCATCCCGTGGTCGTGTGCCAGTACAAGCGTCTTGTCGTTACGAACGAGCGGTGAGTCTCCGAGGGGTCGCATGGGTGTAAGCTACCGAGAAGGACCACTAACAGATTTCGGTTCTGTGTTTTCACTCGCGTTCGTGTTCGTTTCTGTCCGATCCACCGGCGTTATGTGGCTGGGGGGCGAACTATCACTCATGCCGACAGTAGAACTCGACGAGGAGACGGTTCAGCGCCTCGACGACCTCCGGGTAGAAGACGAGTCCTACGACGAGCTCGTCACCGAACTCATCAACATCTACGAGGCCGAGGAGCTGACGCTGTTCCACGGCGGCGACGAGTACTGACACACCACCGGTGAGACACGCGCGCAGTTTTGGCCGGTGGGCCGCGTCAGCCGTCGGCCTGCTCGCAGATGTTCTCCCAGCGCCCGTTCGCCCGTAGCTCCTGCTGTAGCTCGTCGGCGTAGGCCTGTGCGAGCTGTTCGGCCTCCTCGGTGCGCTCCTCGTCGCTGTCCCCGCCGGCCAGGCCCAGCGCCGCTTTCACGCCGTCGAGCAGTCCGCCGGAGCCGCCGTCGTCGCTCGGGCCGCCACCGCCCATCGGGCCGCCCTGGCCGACCTTGTCGAGTTCCGGCAGAATCGACGGGAGCTTCGACGTGTCGGCGACGAGCGAGGCCGTCTCGGGGTCTCCGGCCCCTTCGATATCGAACTCCACGGCCGTCATCACGAGCCCCCACTGCTGGCTGGAAAACGAGGAAGCTTCGACTCTGTCCGCGAACTGCTTGTCGACCGTCATCCGTTCGCCGGCGATGCGGCCGGTCCAGTCGTCGTCGGTCATACCGGACCATCGGGGGCCGACGGGAAATGCGTTTCTGCGCCGTTTCAGACGCCTGACTCGATGCTGATATCGGCGTGTAGCTCCTCGATCAGCGCGGAGTGGACGTGACAGATATCCTCCGCGAGCTCCACGATATCCCGTTCCTCGTCGCCAAGCGATTCCTTGACCGAGACCTCGAAGGCGATGCTCTCTAAGTCGTCGTCCTCGTCCAGGTCGGCGGCCACCTCGATTTCGACCTCGCCGATGTCGTCGTAGTTGTACTTCCCCGCGGCGACGCGCAGCGCCGGGATGTAACAGGAGGCGTAGTCGGCCGCCAGGACCTCGTTGGGCGAGGGACCGTCCTCGGAGAGGGCGTCGACGATGAGCTCCCACTCGCCGTTGATGATACTCTCGACCGTGTACCCGTCCTCGCACGTGCTCTCGATTTCGATATCTGCCATAACGTTCGAGGGGTCGGTGCCCAGCGTATAAATTTGGTCGGTACGTGGCCGCCAGCCTCGAACGGCGCCACAGTCCGCGAGAACCGGCGGGCCCGTGGCTTCCTGTGGCCGGCAGTCGCCGGGGATTCAAGACGCTCGCGGCCGAACGGAGCCCCATGACGACAGTTGGCTTCATCGGACTGGGCGCGATGGGCGCACCGATGGCGTGGAACCTCGACGACGCGGGCTTTGACCTCGTGGTCTACAACCGGACGACCGACCGCGAACAGCCCTTCGCCGAGGCGGGCGTCTCCGTCGCAGACTCGCCCAAACACCTCACCGAGCGGGCCGACGTGGTCTGCTGTATCGTCAGCGACGGGGACGCCGTGGCCGAGCTGCTCGAACGCGACCGCGGCATCCTCGAAGGCGTAGACGGGGACACCACGGTCGTCCAGATGAGCACCATCGGCTACGCGGAGACGATGGCCGCCGCCGACCTCGTCACCGAGGCCGGCGCGCAGTTCGTCGACGCGCCGGTCTCGGGCACGGTGGGCCCCGCCGAGGACGGCACGCTTGTCGGGCTGGCGGGCGGCGACGAGGCCGTCGTCGAGGACGTCCGTCCGGTTCTCGACGCGATGTGTGAGCCCGTGGTCCACTGCGGCGAGGTCGGCCAGGGGACGAACATGAAGCTCTTCATCAACCTCCTGCTCGGGGACGCGATGGCGGCCTTCGCGGAGGCGCTCGTCTTCGGGAAGGCAAGCGGGCTGGACGTCGAGTCGATGCGCACCGTCGTCGAAAACGGGGCGCTCGACTGCCCGCTCTTCTCTATCAAGGGCGGGACCATCGCCGACGGCGACTTCGCGCCCCGGTTCCCCGTCGATTACCAGTTCAAGGACCTCTCGCTGGCGCTGGATCGGGCGGGCGAGGTCGGCGCCCCGCTCTCGCAGACGGCCGCCGCCCGCGAGGCGTTCAGCGCCGCTCGCGCCCGCGGCCACGGCGGCGAGGATATGGCGGCGGTTATCAAACCGATGGAAGAAACGGCGGGCGTCGAGGCCCGAGAGGAGTAGCTACAGCTCGAAGCTCTCGTCGCCGTCGAGGATGACGGGCTCCACGCCGCTGCCCGTCGCCTTCACCTCGCGGACGAAGTCGTCCGTGTCGATTTCGATAGGCGGGAACGAGTCGTAGTGCATCGGGAACGCGTAGTCGACATCAAGCCAGTCGGCGGCGATGGCCGCCTGCATCGGCCCCATGGTGAAGTGGTCGCCGGCCGGTAAGGCGGCCGCGTCGGGCTCCAGATACGGCCCGATGACCTCGCGCATCTCGGTCATCAGCCCGGTGTCGCCGGCGTGGTAGAACGTCGTCGACTCGGCGTCGCTGACCTGTGTCGGCTTCGTGTCCGAGATGACGTAGCCCGCGGGCATCCCGCCGGTGGCGCCGTAGCTCGTCTCGATGCCGTTGGAGTGGTCCGAGCGGTGCATCGTGACGAAGGCGTCGTCGAGTTCGACGGTCCCACCGAGGTTCATCCCGATGGTGTCCTGGATGTCGAAGTTGTCCTCGCAGTACTCGACCAGTTCCGGTGTCCCCACGACCGTCGTCCCCTTGTAGCGGTCCACGTCGCCGATGTGGTCGGCGTGGCCGTGGGTCAGCAGGACGTAATCGGGGTGGAGTTCCTCGGGGTCGGTGTCGGTCTTGGGGTTGCCGAAGAACGGGTCGATGAGAAGGTCGGTGTCGTCGACTGTGACGTGCCAGGTGGAGTGGCCGTGCCAGGTAAGTTCCATGATTCGCCAGCCACTACTCGGCGCGGCCACTTAACGGCTACACCGATATCGCACCGGGCACGCGTTAATCGAACATCCCGAGCGTCGTGGGTTTGCCCTGCGCGTAGCGAATCCAGCGCCGCATGTGCCGGTTCAGCGCCCAGAACAGCACCACGACCATCCCGACAAGCGCCGTGAGCAACACAACGCCAAGCACCAGCGGGTCCTCGGTCGGCAGCCCGAACAGTCCGATTATCGTCGCCACGAGCGCCATCTCCACCGCGGTCCGGATACCCGGAAGGACGAATCCCGGTGACGGGAGCGAGTCGCCAGACGAGCCCTCTGCCATACACGGGGTTCGGGAAGGTCCTACTTAGCGGTTGCTGCCGCCTCGGCCGTGGCTTTATTCTCCCGCTCACCATAGGGCGGGACATGGATTCTGACGGGCTGTCGCGCCGGGGACTGTTGGCCGCGGTCGGCGTCGGCGTGACGGGCACGGCTGGCTGTCAGTCGCTCCTGACCAGCACTGACCAGTCCGACGACGCCACGGCGGGGACGCCACGGACTCCGGCGACCGAGACGCAGACCCGGGACGGCAGCAACGTCGGCGACGGCAGCGTCTACACCGACGTGTACAACGAGGTGGCCGACGCCGTCGTCTCCATTCAGGTCTACTCGGGGAGCGGACGGCCCGCGTCGGGGAGCGGGTTCCTCATCGACGGGCGACACGTCGTCACGAACGAACACGTCGTCGCCACCGGCGACACCGTCTACGTCCGCTATGCCGACACCGACTGGCGCGAGGTCACCGTCGCCGGCACGGACGTCTACAGCGACCTCGCGGTCATCGATGTCGACACGGTACCGGAAGCCACCGAGCCGCTGCCCTGGGCGGGCGCCAGGCCGGCTATCGGGACCCGCGTCGTCGCCATCGGGAACCCATTCGGGCTCTCGGGCTCCGTGTCGGAGGGCATCGTCAGCGGCGTCGACCGGACGCTCCGGGGGGCGAACAACTTCTCTATCGCCGCCGGTATCCAGACCGACGCGGCCGTCAACCCGGGCAACAGCGGCGGGCCGCTGGTCGACCTCGACGGCGACGTGGTCGGCGTCATCAACTCCGGCGGCGGGGACAACGTCGGCTTTGCCATCTCCGCCCAGCTGGCCCGGCGGGTGATTCCGGCTCTCGTCGCCGACGGGTCCTACGACCACCCGTACATGGGCGTCGGGCTCTCGACCGTCTCGCCGCCCATCGCCGAGGCGAACGACCTCCGGCGGGCCTCGGGCGTCTACATCAACTCGGTCGCCCGGGACGGCCCCTCGGCCGGCGTGTTGGAGGGCAGCACCGACACGGCTCGGGTCGACGGTGTCGAGGTCGGCGTCGGCGGCGACGTCGTCCGTCGGCTCGACGACACGCCGACACCGACGCGACAGGACCTGGCCGCGTATCTCGCACTGGAAACCAGTCCCGGCGATACGATGGCGGTGACGCTCCAGCGCGACGGCGCCACTGAGACTGTCGATCTCACCCTGGGCACCCGGCCACCGCCGTAGCTGGCCGCTCTCGTCGGGCGTATCAATTGAGGACGAGAAAGCGGTAGTTCAGCGCCGCGGCGAAGACGACCCACAGCAGATAGGGCACCACAAGCAGTCCCGCCGTCCGCTCGACGCGGCCGAACGCGACCGCGGTCGGCACCGCCAGCGCGAGGAGCCCGACGATGACAGCCAGCGCCAGCGCGAGGTTCTGCGCCCGGAAGAAGACGGGCGTCCAGGCGACGTTGAACGCCATCTGCGCCCCGAACAGACCGAGGGCGAGGCCCCGACCGGTGTGGTCCGTCTGCCACACGAGATACAGCGCGACGCCCAGCAGCGTGAAAAGCAGCGGCCAGACGACGCCAAAGAGCCACGGCGGCGGGTAGATGGCGGGCTTTGCAAGCGACTGGAACCACTCTGAGCCGGGGCCACCGAGCGCGGCTGGGGCGCTCCCGACGAGGTTGATGAGGACGACCGCAGCGACGACGCCCGGAAGGTCGCCCCTATCGAGTGACGTGGAAGGGGTCATACAGGTCCGTCGGAGCGCTCCCGGGAATAACTACGCCAGGCTGTCGTCACTCGAGCGGTTCGGCGGCGTCGCGCTCGACGAGCGGGTCCGCGTTGTCGGCCGGCAGCGTCACCACGTCGTCAGCCGAGAGGTCGTAGGACCGCTGGTCGACACCGAAAATCTCGCCGACGTCGTCGGTGATGCGGACGGTCTTGCGGTCCACGTCCGTGCCGGGGGACCCGGATTCCGGCTCGGCCGCCCCGTCGCCGTTCTCGACCGCCGAGCGTGCTTCCTCGGCGGGTCGGTCCGGAGACGGGGCGTCCACGTCGGTCGTCACGGTCGGTTCGTCCCCCGACGCGTCGGGGTCTGGTGCGGTGTCGGGCTCCACGCCGGAGCCGTCGCCACCGCCCATGATGTCGGCGGCGTCGACGGCCGGTTCGCTCCTGTCCGGCGATGTCGACGTGTCCTCGGCGGGCGAGCCGTCGCCGCTGGGTGGGGCGTCTGCCACGGGGTCAACGTCGGGCGACGGCGTGGCATCTCCCCGGTCTGTCGGTTCCGCAGCGTCCGAGGCCGACGCGTCGCCGACGGCACCGGTCGGCGCCTCGCCCGCGACCACGTCGAGGACGTGCCGGCGGTTCCCCTCGATGGCCTCGACCATCGTCTCGAAGAGCTCCCGTTCCTCCTGTGTGAGCCCGCCGTCCTCGGTCGGCATGTCCGCGGCCGCCAGCGACGCCATCTTGACGATCTTCCCGACCCGGCGCTCGTAGATGGCTTCGACGGTCTGTTCGGCCGTCTTGATGTCGTCGGTGAGGCGGTTGACCTCCGGGGAGTCAAACGGGTCCTCGGCCCGCTCGGCGGCCCGGTCCCGTTCCTCGCGCAGCTGGGCGACGAACTGGCCGGCCTCCTCGTAAAACGTCGCGCGCAACTGCTGGAGCTGGTCGGTCTGGCGCTCGCGGGACTGGACCGACTGGAGTTCGTCGAGTTTCATTCCTGTGCCTTCCGCGCACGTCCGCGTGCCATGAGGAACACGCCCACGTGCTCTGGTACTGTCTGATGACCCGCCTCCACTGTAAAGCTATCCCCGTCGTAGGCCTCGGTGTCCAGCTCGACCAGCCCGCCCTCTGTCACTTCGACGGCTATCTCGTGGCCGATGAAGGTCTCGGGGATGGCGTCGGACAGGGGGTCAAACGCCGCAAGCTCCCCCCGTTCCAGGCGCCGGACTTCGAGCCCGCTCCCGCCGTGGAGCGAGCCGGGCAGCCTGATGAGCCGGTTGGTGTCGGTCGTCACCGGCTCGTCTATCGGGGCGTTGTCCGCGGCGACGACCTCTTGGGCGAGTAGCCGGGCGATCTGGTAGACCGCGGAGTGGACGTCGATGTTGCCCGCCTCTAGCTGGTCGTAGTTCGTCCGGGCTGCGTTCAGCGCGGCCGTGGCCTTCCCCTCGCCGATGCGGTCGTACCGTTGCAGCGCCTCGACGGCGTCTTCCTGGTCCATCGCTAGCCACTCGTCGAACTGCGAGAGGACGTGTCGGTGCGCGCGTGCGCCCCAGCCGCCGTCAGTCGGCAGGGTCCGTTTGTCGGCCGGGCTGGAGCGGCCCGACGTGCCCGCGACCGTCTCGACCTCGACCAGCTCGTCGAACTCCAGTCCAATGCCCCGAACGTAGTCGACAATCTCCCGGCGTCCGTCCCGTTCGAGCCCGCGGATTCGCTCGTCGCGGACGTGGACGTGATACCCCCGCCCGCCCGAGAAGACCACCGTCGTCTCCTCGAAGCCGAAGTCGTCGTCGAGGAAGTTGAGCAGGCGCATCAGCGCCGCCTTGCACTTTTCGAGCATCTCCGCGTAGCTGTCCTCGCCCAGCACGACCGACGGGAGGTGGTCGGCGTCTAGGTCAAAGACCAGGTCCGAGTTTCGCCACCCCTTCTCGCCCATCGTCGAGGCGCTCGGGTCGTCGTAGCGCCCCGCCGAGAAGTAGACGTGACGGGGCTTCTTCCGACCCAGGAAGTCCTCGATGTCGCCGAGGTCCAGCAGCGACCGGTGGCGGACCATCGTCTCACCGGGGCCCTCCGTCCACGGGATGAAGCCCCACTCGCGTTCGTTCGCGGCCGGCGGCGGCGTTATCGACGACCGTCTGTAGTGGTCGCCAAAGCGACCGCGCAGGTACTCGCGGGTCCGCTCGTCCATCGGACAGTCGTTGGACAGAGCGGTTCAAAAGGGTTCCCGTCTCGGGACCGGGACCGGTGGGTCTGTCGCTGGGAACGCAGGACAGCTATCGTGACACACCGACCGCACTCCCTCGCGCGGTCGGGTGGGCGTTGACTGCCCACCGTCCGCTGGTGGCTCCGGCCCAGACAGCAGGCGCTCGCAGGCTTCCGTATCGGCCGCTCCCGTCGGAGAGCTGTGACACCTACCCTCGGAGGAGATTCGAGAGCTTCTCCGTGATCGAGTCGTCGCCGAGTTTCAGATAGAAGGCGTCGCCGCCGTCCTCGTAGTAGTTGTCGATGCGTCGCCTGATCTCGAAGCCGATGTGCTGGTAGAAGTGCAGTGCCTCTTCGTTGGTCGCACGGGCGTGGCAGGTGACAGAGCCGTAGTCCTCGCTGACGCGGGCGACGAGGCGCTTGCCGAAGCCGTGGCCCCGGTAGTCGGCGTCGACGGCGAGAAAGAGGATGTACCCGTCCCGTCGGACAGCGGCAAAGCCTACGAGCGCATCGGTCGCGCGGTCGATGTAGAGGTAGACCGTCGACCGGCGGTAGGCACTCCGGAAGAAGCCACGCCGCTGGCGGAGCACGTCCTCGGAGCGGCGGATGTCCTCCTTGAGCTGCCATGCTGTGTCGACGTAGTCGTCGCTGCCCCGGTCGACGACCCGTGTCTCGATGTTGACGCTCACTGGTGAGTAGATATGACTGGCGTAACCATAATTCCACCGCCCGCTGTGTCGCCGGGGCGCTTTTGGGACTCGCAATCGTCTACGCTCCCATGGCGGATATGCGTGGGACGGACCACATCCCGACATCGTCGGTCAGAGCGACTGCTAGGCAGGCCCTCCTGACCGGGTTCGCGTTGACGATTCCGGTGTTCGTGACGCTGCTGGTCATCGGCTTCGTCGTGAACGCCCTGTCGAACGTGCTGGACCCGGTCGTCACCTTCGCTTTCCAGCTGAGCGGCTCCCGGCTCGAAGCGTCCGAGACGCCGGCCGCCCTTGTGAAACTGATCGCTGTGGTCGTCCTCCTCGTCAGTGTCTTCTGTATCGGCCTCGTCGCGGAGCGACGCTCCGGTCAGGGCCGCATCGAGTCCGTGTTCGACGCCACGATGGAGCGCATCCCGGGGGTGGGCTCTCTCTACACCAGCTTCGACGAGATGAGCAAGATGCTGCTGGACAGCGACACCCAGAGCTTCCAGGAGGTCGTGCTGGTCGAACACCCCACGCCGGAGTCTTATACCGTCGCGTTCGTCACTGCGAGCACGCCCGATGCGATAGAGCACGCGACGGGCAACGACGAGATGGTGACGGTGTTCATCCCGATGGCGCCGAACCCGGTGATGGGCGGTCACGTCGTCCACCTCCCGACCAGCAAGGTCCACGACGTGGATATGACGGTCGAAGAGGGGTTGCGCTCTATCGTCACCAGCGGGGTGGCCATCGGCGATACCGACGACCCGGCGGTCGTCGGCTCCGGTCCTCCGGGCGCCGAGTAGACCTACCCGCCCCGGAGCCAGTATCACCTCGACGCCGGGGCCGGTACCGACGAGCGCCCGGCACGACCGCGAGACGGCGTACTCCGCCGACACCCCCGGGGAGGAACAGGGTTAGGTAGCTGCCGCCCTTGTTGTAGAGATATGTCTTTCAGACCAGTGACCGGAGTGGTAATCGCCGCCCTGGCCTCGGTCGTCGGTCGGCCGGTACGAGCCCACGTCGACTACGTGACCGACCCGGAGGCCGAGACGATGGACGCCGTGGCCTTCCTCGTCGACGTGCTGGCGGACCCGTTCAACGCGGCGGTGTTTCTCGTCAGCGGGCTCGCGATTACTGTCGGTATCGGGGCCTACCTCTGGGTCAGGCCGACCGTCACCGACATCGTCGTCCTGCGAGAGAAGCTGGCGAGCTACGGCGACCTCGTCCCGTGGATGCTCAGACTCGCCGTCGGCCTGCCCCTCATCGGGGCCGGCTTCGAGGGGTATCTGTTCGCCCCGACCGTGACGTTCAACGTCGGTGCGAACCCGCTGCTCCGTGTCCTCTTTATCGGTCTCGGCTTTTTCATCCTGTTCGGGCTGGCGACCCGCATCGCCGCGACGGTCGGGCTGGTGACCTACGCCTGGGCGTTCGTGACCGAACCCAGCGTGGTCCTCGCCGTCGAGTACGTCCCCATCTTCCTGGCGCTGTTCGTCCTCGGCGGCGGGCGACCCAGCGCCGACGACATGCTGCTAGAGGTCGCGAGTACCGACGGAAGCATCTACGGTCGAATCGACCCGGTCCACCTCCTCAAGGCATATCTTGACAGCCGGACCCGACCGCTACGGCTGTACGTTCCGGTTATCCTCCGTGTCGGCATGGGGGCCTCCTTCATCTATCTTGGACTCATCCAGAAGCT
This sequence comes from Haloarcula sediminis, assembly GCF_035656455.1. NCBI lineage: Archaea > Methanobacteriati > Methanobacteriota > Halobacteria > Halobacteriales > Haloarculaceae > Haloarcula > Haloarcula sediminis. Next base: position 531,858 of record NZ_JAYMGA010000001.1, read on the forward strand.
GGCCCAGCCAAGCAGCGGGCTGGCCGTCATCGAGAAGTACGACCTCACCGCGGTCGTCCCCGTCGACCCGGGGCTGTGGGTCGTCGGCGCCGGCGTCTCGGAAATCGCCGTCGGCGTGGCGCTCATCGCGGGCTTTTTCACCCGCGGCGCGGCCGCTACCTCGTTTGTCCTGTTTACGGTGACGCTCTTTGGCCTGCCGGACGACCCGGTGCTTGCCCACGTCGCGCTGTTCGGTATGGCCTCGGCCGTGTTCACGCTCGGCGCCGGACCGCTCTCTTTCGACCGCTGGTTTGGCCGCCCGGCGGTCGGAGAGGACGAGTCCGTCATCCCGGCCGACTGAGCTTCCGGGTCAGGCGCCTTGCCACCGGTCGAGTTCCGTCCGGTTGCCGCTCTCGTTGTAGTAGACGGTGACGGTATCCCTGGAGCCCACGCGCCGTCCGTAGGCGTTGCCCTCGCCGAGCTGGGCGATATCGCCCTGCTCGACCATCTCGGTCCGGTTCCTGCCAGCCAGCTGTGACCAGTTCGCTTTCGCCTCTCCCCGGGGGCCCTCGAACTCCAGCCGACCGGCCTGTATCGCGTCGCCGCGGCTGTGTGTTACCAGCAAGAGCCCGTTCTCCTCCGAGTAATCGTACGTGAAGTTCGCCTGCGGGACCCCGCTCCCGCTGTCGTCGCTGACGACCAGGACGTTGAGACCGACAACCGCCGTCACGACGACTGTCATTCCCACGAGCAGTCCGATGCCGATGGACTCTGACATCGCGCGGTCTCCGTCGGCGGTACGCGGTCCCATCGATACCCACTCGTGTGTACACGACCATAAGGCTGTTCGGCTGATGCCACTCAGCCCGCCGCTCCCGAACTGGGACCGGGCGCGGCGGGCGTCGACCGCCGGGTCGAAGTCCCCGTTGGTCAGTCTCCGCGCGTGACGACCACGTCGGTGTCGGCGAACGCGTCGGCGAGTTCGCCCGGCAGCGGCTGGTCGGTGACAAACAGGTCGACCGCCGACGGCTCGGCGACCGTCACGAAGCTGCGCTCGCCGAACTTCGAGTTGTCGGCCACCAGCACGACGCGCCTGGCGTTTGCCACCATCGCCCGCTTGACGGCCGCCTCGTCCTCGTCGGGGGTCGACAGCCCCGTGTCGGCCGTGACGCCGTTGGTCCCGAGAAAGAGGATGTCGAAGTGGCGCTGGTCGAGAAAGTCCTCGGCGGCCGGGCCGACGCAGGCGTGACTGCGCGACCGGACGGTCCCGCCGGTCAGCTTCACGTCGACGTCGGTGTCGGCAAGCTCCAGGGCAATCTCGGGCATGTTCGACACGCCGACGTAGCCGTCGTCCGGTGCGGCTCGTGCCACCTCCATCGTGGTCGTCCCGGCGTCGAAACACACGACGTGGCCGTCGCGTATCTCCTCGCTCGCGCGGGCCGCGATAGCCTCTTTCGCTTCGAGCCGGTCGACCTCTCGTTTGTCATAAGAGCGCTCGCGGCCCACCGACGAGACGGGGACCGCGCCGCCGTGGGAGCGCTCGATGCGCCCCTCCGACTCCAGGTCCTGGAGGTCGCGGCGGATCGTCGCTTTCGAGAACTCGAGTTCCTCGGCCAGCGTCGCGACCGAGCACCCGTCCTGTTCGGTCACCAGCTGGACGATAGTGCGTTTGCGCTCGGCGGGGAGCATCTACGCGGACGTGCGGTCCCGTCAGACTTAGCAGTTCCGCCGGGTTCTGTTTGTTTCTGCACGAACGCCGCGGACGGCCGTCTCCCGGGCCGTTACAGCTCGTCTACGATAGCTTCGGTGACCGCCTCGGTACCGGCGTCCCCGCCCAGGTCGGGCGTTTTCGGGCCGGATTCGAGCACGGCTTCGACGGCGGCCCGCACCCGGTCGCCCTCCTCGTCGTAGCCCAGGTGGTCGAGCAACATCGCGGCCGAGAGGACCATCGCCGAGGGGTTCGCGATGCCCTCGCCGGCGATGTCCGGGGCCGACCCGTGGACCGGCTCGAACAGGGCGTTGTCCTCGCCGACGTTGGCCGAGGGCAGGAGGCCGAGGCCGCCGACGAGCCCGGCGGCGAGGTCCGAGAGCACGTCGCCGGCCAGGTTCGGGCAGATGATGACGTCGTACTCCTCGGGCGTCATGACCAGGTGCATCGCCAGCGCGTCCATCAGTGCGGTGTCGTAGTCGACGCCCCGGCTGTCGCCGACGGTGCTGGCCGCCTCGAGGAACAGGCCGTCCGTCTCGCGCATGACGTTTGCCTTGTGGGCGATGGTCACGTCGTCGTAGTCGTTCTGTCTCGCGTAGTCGAACCCGAACTCGGCGATTTTCTCGGAGGCGTCCTTGGTGATGACGCGGGTCAGCGTCCGTATGCCGTCGGTTATCTCGCTCTCGATGCCCGAGTAGACGCCCTCGGTGTTCTCCCGGATGAAGACGATGTCCGTGTCGGGCTGGACGGCGTCGAGGCCGGGGTACGAGCGGGCGGGCCGGACGTTGGCAAAGGCGCCGACGACCTCCCGGAGCGGGAGGATGACGTCGGCGGCCGTCTCGCCGGCCGCGCCAAACAGCGTCGCGTCGGCGTCGGCCGCGATGTCGCGTGTCTCCTGGGGGAGTGCCTCACCCGTCTCTTCGAGGACGGCGTCGCCCGCGTCGGCCTCGACGAAGTCGAAGTCGACCGTCTCTATCGCTTCGAGCACGTCGACCGCGGCGGGCGTGACCTCCTGCCCGATGCCGTCGCCGGGGATGACTGCGATCTCGTGTGTCATGTCCGTCGTGAGGCGGGGGGCCGGTGAAAATCGTTCGGTTCGTCGTGGGTTATCCCGCTCTCGCCAGCGCCACGCCGATGTCGTGCTCGATGAAGAGGACGACGGCAAGCGCCCCCAGTCCCGCGGCCGCGGGGTCGACACCGCCCAGCCCGAGCGCCGCGAGCAGCCCGCCGAACCGCGCGCCCTCGAAGGCGAGCAGGAGCCACACCGTCGCACCGACGGCTTCGACGGCGCTGCACCCGACAGTCCCGAGGTCGACGACCGACTCGAAAGGGCCGACTCCGCGCAAGACGTTGTCCTCGACGGTGTGGTGGGGGACAAGTAACACAGCAAACAGGCCCCCGGCGACGAGGATACCGTCGACTCCGCCCAGTCGCTGTGCGACGCCGAGCCACAGAACCCACAGCAGCGCCTCGGAGACGGCCGTTCCGATAATCTGTCGCCCGGGAAGCGCCGCGAGCGAGAGCCCGTTTACCGTCACGTCGGTGAGAGCGTGTTCGAGTACCAGACCGAGACAGAGGACCCCGAACCCGACGGCGGAGGCGGCCGAGATGAGCGGCTCGCCCCGGGCGAGTGTCAGCCAGAGCCCGAGTGCGAGCGTCTGGACCAGCGTGAACCCGACCATCAGGAGCGTCTGCCCGGTCACGCGGACGCCCGCGAGCGACGAGCGTCCGCCGGAGTCGATAGTGGCCATATCGCGCCCTGCCGGGCCGGTGGGGGATAGTTACGGTCCGCTTATACGCCCTTTGGGGCCCTACGTGTCGGTAGCCCGCCGAAAAGACGGCCGCGTCAGTCGTCCGACTCGACGTACGGCAGCCCAGCGACCGTCCGCTCGACCTTGCTCATGTTCGAGTACATCAGCTGGGTCGTGTCCCAGATGCCCTCGACGAGGGCCTCCTGCATCGCGTCGTCGATGTCCACGTCGACGGTGGTGTCGCCGTAGGTCACCGTCTCCGCCTCGACGTCGATCTCGATGTCGCCGTCGGGGTTTGCCTCGATCCACTCCTGGATCTCGGTTACGGTCTCGTAGTCCGTCGTCGCCGCCGGGATGCCAAGCGACTTGCAGTTGTCCGCGAAGATCTCCGCGAAGGACTCGCCGATGACGCCGTCGATACCCCAGCGCATCATGGCCTGGGGAGCGTGTTCGCGGGAGGAGCCACAGCCGAAGTTCTTGTTCGTGACGGCGATATTGGCCCCCTCGTAGACGTTCAGCGGGTGGTCGTTGAACTCGCCGTCGTCGTCCCGCCGGGCGTCATAGAAGAGGTAGTCCGCCATGTTGTCGAACGTGACCTCCTTCATGAACCGCGCCGGCAGAATCTGGTCCGTGTCGATGTCGTCGCCCGGTATGGGGACGCCGGCCCCCGACACGTCCGTGATGTGCTGGTCGTCGTCGGCCATCAGTCAGCCACCTCCGAGACGTCGTCGGCGGTAACCGCGTCAGCCTGCCCGTCGTCGAAGTAGCTTCGCACGTCGGTGACCTCGCCCTCGACGGCCGCGGCTGCGACCATCGCCGGGGACATCAGGACGGTGCGGCCGTCCTTGCTCCCCTGTCGGCCGATGAAGTTCCGGTTCGAGGAGGAGGCACAGACCTCGTCGCCCTCCAGGGCGTCGTCGTTCATCGCCAGACACATCGAACAGCCGGCCCGTCGCCACTGGAAGCCGGCGTCGATGAAGACCTCGTCGAGCCCGCGGGCCTCACACTGCTCGCGGACCGTCTCGGAGCCCGGGACCGCGAGCGCGCGGACGTCCTCGTCGACGGTGTTGCCTTCCAGAATCTCCGCGGCGACCTCGAAGTCGCTCACGCGGCCGTTCGTACAGGTGCCCAGGAAGGCGACGTCGACGTCGTAGCCCAGCATCGACTCGCCCGGGGACAGCTCCATGTGGTCCAGGGCCTGCTGTGCGGCCTCCTGCTCGGAGCGGCCCTCGAAGTCCTCGGGGCTCGGAATCGGCTCCGAGACCTCGACGACCTGCCCGGGGTTGATACCCCAGGTGACGAGCGGGTCCAGCCCGTCGACGTCGATGGTGACCTCGTCGTCGTAGACGGCGTCCTCGCCCGAGGAGATGGTCTCCCAGTACTCCTTCAGTTCCTCGTACTCCTCGCCCTCGGGGACGTACTCCCGGCCCTCCAGGTAGTCGTAGGTCGTCTGGTCGGGGTTGATGTAGCCCGCGCGGGCGCCGCCCTCGATGGACATGTTACAGACCGCCAGCCGGCCCTCCATGTCGAGTTCCTCGATGGCGGGGCCGCCGTACTCGTAGACGTGGCCGACGCCGCCGTCGACGCCCAGGTCCTTGATTATCTTGAGGATGATGTCTTTCGCATAGACGCCCTCGCCGAGGCTCCCCTCGACGTTGATGCGTCGGACCTTCTGTTTCTCGGCCGCGATACAGCCCGTCGCCAGCACGTCCCGAATCTGGGAGGTACCGATGCCGACGCCGATGGAGCCGAAGGCGCCGTGGGTGGCAGTGTGGGAGTCACCGCAGGCGACCGTCATCCCGGGCTGGGACAGGCCCAGTTCCGGCGCGACGACGTGGGTGATGCCCTGCTTGCCCGACTCGAAGCCAAAGAAGGTGATCCCGTTCTCGGAGACGTTTCGCTCCAGCGCAGAGAGCATCTCCTCGGACTGCTGGTCGGCCAGCGGCCGCTCCCGTTTCTCTGCCTCCGTGGGCGCGATGTGGTCGGTCGTCGCGAAGGTGCGGTCGGGGTAGGCGACGTCGATGTCGCGCTCCCGGAGCATACCGAAGGCCTGCGGGCTCGTCACCTCGTGGACGAGGTGCAGGCCGATGAACAGCTGGTCCTGTCCGTTGGGTAGTTCCGCGACTTTGTGCTTGTCCCATACCGTGTCGTACAGTGTGTTTTCGCTCATACAGTCTCGCCAGTTCCGTCCGCTGTGACCGCCCGCCCGCTGGCGACGGCGGTGTCGGTCGCGTCGTTCGTGTGTGGCCGCGTACAGTTTGTGCCGCAGGTCCGCTCGCTCATCTCAGTCGTCCGCCGGGGCTTCCTCTTTCTGCTGCTCGTCGCCCCACGAGAACAGGGAACGCAGCTCGGCGCCGACCTGCTCTATCTCGTGGTCCTGTTCGGCCTGCCGGTACTGCTTGTAGCTGGGCCGGTTGGCCTGGTTCTCGGTGATCCACTCGCGGGCGAACTCGCCCTGCTGAATCTCCTCTAAGATGTCCTCCATCCCCTCGCGGTTGATGACTTCCTCGCCGCGGGTGAGGCCGCCGTACTCGGCGGTGTCGGAGACCGAGTTCCACATCTCCATGTGGCCGCCCTCGTACATCAGGTCCACGATGAGCTTGAGCTCGTTGAGACACTCGAAGTAGGCCATCTCCGGGGAGTAGCCCGCGTCGACGAGGGTCTCGAAGCCGACTTTCACCATCTCCGTGACGCCGCCACACAGCACCGCCTGCTCGCCGAAGAGGTCGGTCTCGACCTCTTCCTGGAACGTCGTCTCGATGACGCCCGCTCGCGTACAGCCGATGGCCTTGGCGTAGGAGAGCGCGCCCTCCTTTGCCGTACCGGTGGCGTCCTGATACACTGCGATAAGACCGGGCGTCCCCTCGCCGCGGTCGTAGGTCCGGCGCACGAGGTGACCGGGGGACTTCGGTGCGACCATCGTCACGTCGACGCCCTCCTGGGGCTCGATCTGGCCGTAGTGGATGTTGAACCCGTGGGCGAACTGCAGCGTGTCACCGGGTTCGAGCCCATCCGAGATGGCCTCGTAGACCGCGGGCTGGACGGTGTCGGGGACCAGCATGACGACGCGGTCGGCCTCGGCGGCCGCCACGTCGGGCGTCTTGACGGTCAGTCCCGACGCCTTGGCGTCCTCCCGCGAGGATGACCCCTTTCGGAGGCCGACGATGACGTCGACACCGGAGTCGTGAAGGTTCAGCGCGTGGGCGTGGCCCTGGGAACCGTAGCCCAGGACGGCGACCGTCTCGTCGGTTACGTGCGATACGTCGGCGTCGTCGTCGTAGTAAACTGTCGTGTCGAGTTCGTCAGTCATGTTTCTCCAGTGTCTTGGGGCCTCGTTCCAGCGCGGCGGCCCCCGTCCGCACGACTTCCTGCACGTCGAACTGCTTGAACGCCTCGACGGCGGCGTCGATTTTCTGCTTGCTGCCCGTGATTTCGACTGTCACCGACTCCGTGGAGGCGTCGACGGCCTGGCCGTCGTACATCTCCGCCACGGCGTTGACGTCGTCGGGTTTCTCCCCACCGACCTTGATGAGCGCGAGTTCCCGGCGGAGCGCAGTCGGGTCCAGCTCCGTCACCTCGATGACCGGAACCAGCTTCCGCAGCTGCTTTTTGGCCTGGTCGATACCGGGTTCGGGCTCCTCGATGAGGATGGTCATCCGGGCCGTGTCCGAATCGACCGTCGGCCCCACGGTGAGGCTTTCGATGTTGAACTGCCGCCGGGAGAAAAGCGCCGAGACCTCCGACAGCACGCCGGGCCTGTGTTTGACCAGCGCCGACAGCACGGCTTGGCGCGGCTCGTGAGTCGCTTCCGCCTCGGGGTCGATGCGAATTCCCTGTGAGTTCCGTCGTCCCTCCGGCTGCATCCGGTCGTGGGGCGCCGGGCCGGGCATTCCACCAGTCATTAGAGTTCCTCCAGATGGTCTTCTTTCAGTGCGAACTTCCCGTTGTCACCGCCGCTTGGGACCATCGGGAAGACGTTCTCCCCGGGGTCGATGTGAGCGTCGATGACGCTCGGGCCGTCGTACTCACGGGCGGCCTGAATCGTCTCCTCGACGTTTTCCTGTGCTTCCAGCCGGAAGCCGCGGGCCCCGAAGGCCTCGGCGAGCTTGTCGAACTGGGGTATCCACGGGTATTCGGAGGCCATCCGGCGGCCCTCGTAGAACCCGTCCTGCCACTGGCGGACCATCCCGACCGCCTCGTTGTTCAGGACGACGTAGGTGATATCGAGCTGTTCGCGAACCGCGACGGAGAGGCCCTGAACCGTCATCAGGAACGAGCCGTCGCCGTCGAAGCAGACGACCTCCTGGTCCGGGGCGGCCAGTTTCGCGCCGATGGCGGCGGGGACGCCATACCCCATCGTCCCGAGGCCGTGCGAGGAGACCCAGGTGCGGGGCTCGGTGTACTCCCAGAACTGGGAGGCCCACATCTGGTGTTGGCCGACGCCGGTACAGACGATGGTGTCGTCCGGCGTCATATCGGAGAACGTCTCGACGACGTACTGCGGTTTCAGCGGCTCGTCGTCGGGCGTGTCGTAGGTCATCGGGTACTCCGATTTCCAGGTCTGGCACTGCTCGCGCCACTCGTCGGCGTCCGGGGCGCTTGGGACGGCGTCGAACAGCTGGCGCAGGACCTCCCGTGCGTCCCCGACGAGCGGGTAGTCCGCGTAGATGTTCTTGGATATCTCCGCGGGGTCGATGTCGACGTGGATGACCTCCGCGTCGGGGGCGAAAGAGTCGACGCCGCCGGTCAGGCGGTCGTCGAAGCGGGTCCCGATGGCCAGCAGGCAGTCGGTGTTCGAGATGGCCAGGTTGGCGTAGCCGGTGCCGTGCATGCCGGCCCATTCGAGCGACAGCTCGTGGTCCTCCGGGAAGGAGCCGATTCCGGGCATCGTCGTGATGACCGGAATCTCGTACTCCGTGGCGAACTCCCGCAGCGCCGACGAGGCGTCGGCCTTGATGACGCCGCCGCCCGAGAGGATGACGGGCCGGTCGGCGTCGGCGAAGGCCTCGGCGGCCTCCTGGACGGCCTCGTCGTCGGCCTCCTCGGGGACCTCGTAGGTGTCCGGCGTCGTCGCCTCGCCGGGTTCGACGTCGGTCTCGCCCTGCGTGATGTCTTTGGGCAGGTCGACGAGCGTCGGCCCCTGACGGCCGGCGTCGGCCAGCGCGAAGGCCTCGCCGACGTTGTCGCCGACGGTGTCTGAATCGGACGCGAAGTAACTCTCCTTGGTGACCGGCTGGGTGATACCCACCGTGTCGGTCTCCTGGAAGGCGTCGTTGCCGACGAACTCAGTGGGGACCTGCCCGGTGAGGGCTATCATCGGGTCCGAGTCCATGTTGGCATCGGCGATACCGGTGACGAGGTTGGTCGCGCCGGGGCCTGACGTCGCAAAACAGACGCCGGGCTTGCCGCTGACGATACCGAAGGCGTCGGCGGCGTGGGAGGCCCCCTGTTCATGGGCCATCGTCACGTGGTTGAGGTCGGAGTCGTACAGCGCGTCGTAGACGGGCATGATAGCGCCGCCCTGAACGCCGAAGATGTACTCCGCGCCGGCGTTTTCCAGTGCACGGACGACGGACTCGGCGCCGGTGGTGACCGGCGACTGTTCCGCGTCCGCGTCGGCGGGCTGTTCGTCCGCGGCGTCGTCTTCCGCTGGCGGTGCGTGTTCGCTCATAACTGTCCTCCGGTGGTGTGCTGTCGGTACGGTCGTCGTGTGTGTGCTGTGTGCATAGCTGGGGTGTCTGGTGGGTGGTAGGTAGTCGGTACGGGCCGTGACGGAAGTGGGTGATGTGGGGCTATACCGCCCCTACAATACCGACTTCGCGGAGAAGAAGCGCACCGCTGGCGGCCGGGCGACCCGAGGTGCCAGCGTACGCCGTCATCGTACCCTGAGTCTGTCCGCGATAGGTAATAAACGTTCTGTGATAGGTCGTGGCGAACGCCGTGTACAGCCCGGAGTGGGCGTTGCTGTCGGTGCGTCTCGGCGACCGAACCCGAGGTCATGGGCCTACGCCCGGACCTCCTCGCTCTCCTCTTCGACGCCGACCTCCGTGGCGAACCGCTCAAGCACGCTCATCGTGACCTGCTCTTTCTCCGCGCCGAACTCCTTGACGCGGCGGGTCACCTCCCGCACTTCGGCGTCGGTCGGGTCGTAGCCCGCATCGACCAGGCGCTCGCGCACCGAGTGGGCGCCGGTGTGTTTCCCGAGCACCAGCTCGCGCTCGGCGCCGACCATCTCGGGGGTCATGACGCCGGGCTCGAACGTGTCGGAGTTCTCGATGACGCCCGCCGCGTGGATGCCGCTCTCGTGGGAGAAGGCGTTGCGCCCGACGATGGGCTTGTTGGCCGGCACCGGGATGTCCGACTTCTCCTCGACCAAACGGGACAGCTCCGTGATGCGGGTCGTATCGATGCCCGTGTTCACGTCGTAGAGCGATTCAAGCGCCATCACGACCTCCTCGTAGGCCGCGTTACCGGCCCGCTCGCCGATACCGTTGACCGACACCTGGGACTGGCTCGCGCCCGCCTCGAAGCCGGAGATCGCGTTCGCCGAGGCGAACCCGAAGTCGTCGTGCGTGTGGACGTCGATTCTCGCGTCCGTGTGCGCGTCGACGATCTCGATGAGGTCGTAGAATCTACGGGGCGTGGCGACCCCGCAGGTGTCGGGGATGTTTATCCAGTCCGCCCCCGCGTCCGATGTCGCCTCGATGACCTCGATGAGGAACTCCTCCGAGGTCCGGGTGGCGTCCATCGGCGAGAACATGCACTCGGCGCCCGCCTCCGTGATGCGCTCGACGGACTCGACGGCCGAGTCCAGCGCCTCCTGACGGGTCGCGTGCATGGAGTCTTGTAACTGTACGTCGGACGTCGAGACGAAGGTGTGGACCATGTCCACACCCGAGTCCAGGGCCGCCTCGATATCCTTCTCGACCACGCGCGCCAGCCCGCACGTCGTCACATGAGTGGACTCGGCGATGTCACGGACCGCCTCGAACTCCGCGTCGGAGTTGACGGGGAACCCGGCCTCGATGACGTGGGTGCCCATCTCGTCGAGTACGGCCGCTATCTCGCGTTTGTCCTCGTAGTTGAACGACGTGCGTGGCGACTGCTCGCCGTCGCGCAGCGTGGTGTCGAAAATGCGTGCGTCTGTTATCTCAGACGTGGAATCCAGTGTGCCCTGGAAGAACTCGATCCGCCGGAGATCCCGACGTGCCCTCGTTGTTGGACATAAGCAGGTGATAGTGGACCCTTCCAGTACTTATAGTTGTTCATCGGAGTGGCGCCGGCGACCCTCGACGCCGGGACGGGTGCCCGGGCCGTTCGTTACCTGCCCTCTCTGTCTCTGCAAGCAGCAGGTATTATCGACCGGCGCTCATTGTTCGCTACGATGACAGTTACGTTCACCGAGGACGACGAGGGGAAGATAGTAGTCGATGCGGGCGAGACGACACTCGGCCGAGTGAGCGAGGTCGGCACTGAGACGGTGTCCGTCGACCCCGACCCCGGCCTCGCTGATTCGCTTCTGTCCGACCTCGGCTGGGGGAGTACGACCGACGAAGACTACACGGTACATCAGGACGCCGTCGACACCAAAACCGACGAGAAAATCTATCTGCAGGGACACCTCTAGTCGGTCCCACCACATAACGCACGACAGCCGTCAGACACGGGGGCAGGGATTTTTGCTGGTCGCACGCATGCACACGGAGTATGAGCGATTTCGAGGGGCTGGACCTGCAGGCAGTGGAGGACCAGATGGCGGCCGACGAGGAGACCGGCGGGAGCCACCGGCTCGTCCTCGGGGTGCTGGACGGCACGACCGACGACGCGGAGTGGGTCGAAGCCATCGAGGACGGGCAGGTGCTCGTGTTGAACGTCGAGGGTGACCTGAACGAGCTCGCGTCGGGGTTTGCCCGCCCGGTCAAGGGCGCCGGCGGCGACCTGATGCATTTCCGGGGCTTTCTCATCGTGACGCCGGCGAGTGTCACCATCGACAAGAGCCGGCTGAACACCTGAGCGCGTCGCCGTCGACCGGCGGCGCGGTCACTCACCGACCAGCGTCACGTAGTGGCCGTCGGGGTCACGAATACGCACCCCGTCGTCCACGGACGTGACCGCCAGCGCGTCGTCGGCCACCTCGCGGGCGACCGCACCGGGGTCGGCAGCGCCGACGCCGAAATCCACGTGGACACCACCACGGGCGTCGGCGATGCCCAGCCGCGGCGACCAGAGTTCGAGGTCGAACTCGCCGGTAGTGAGTCGGACCCGACCGTCGTCACGGCCGTCGTCGACGACGTCAAAGCCCAGTCGCTCGTAGAACTCGACCGCCACGCCCAGCTGCTCGACTTCCAGTACCAGTTCGAACAGATCGCCGACGCCGCTGTGTTTGGCTTCCAGCGGCCGCTCGCCCAGCTCCACGCAGTTGCCCTCCGGGTCGTAGAAGTACAGCGACCGCGCGTCGCCGAAGGTGTGCTCGACGAGGTCGAAGCGCTCGTCGAGCCGGTCGTACCAGTCGTCGTACTCCCGGTCCGGGACCGTCAGCGCGAAGTGGGTGTGGAGGCCGCCGCGGGGCACCGGACCGGGCGCACGCAGGCAGATATCCGTCTCCCCGGCCGCGAGCACGGCCGCCCCCTCGCTGGCCTCTACCGCGTCGAGTTCGAGGAAGGCCTCGTAGAAGGCGGTCAGCCGGTCGGGGTACTTCGCCTCCAGCGTGAGCCACTCCGGGGCAGCGAGCATAGGGAGGCGTTGGTCGCCGACCCTGAAAACTGTCGGCCCGGTGGACGGGAGCGACTGGGCGGGAACACGGCGCCCGTTAGTTAGACCCTTTATCCTCGCTGGGACCGTATCACCGGGCATGCCAATGAAAGGAGACGGCGTGGCGACGAACTGGGTCGAAACGAATCGCTGGGACCGGGGGGCGAGCTGGATCGCTTACCCCGACGAGACGATGCAGCGGGCGAGCCACGTCCTCGGGACCGACGCCGGTGCCATCGTCGTCGACCCCGTCGACGGCGACGGCCTCGACGACCTCCTGACCGAGTTCGGGGAGGTAGCCGGCGTCGTCCTCCTGCTGGACCGCCACAAGCGCGACTCGGCGGCTATCGCGAAACGCCACGACGCCCCCGTCTACGTCCCCGACGCGCTCGCCGGCACGGAAGACGACGTCGACGCCCCCACCGAGCGGGTCCACCGACAGATTCCGGGCACCGACTACGGGATTCACGAGCTCACGAGCAACGCGGTCTGGAAGGAGGCCGCGCTGTACGGTGACGAAGACGACACGCTCGTCGTTCCGGAGGCCGTCGGGACAGTCGACTACTTCCTGGCCAGTGGCGAACGGCTCGGGGTCCACCCGATGCTCCGGCTGACGCCGCCGACGAAGCTGAACCGCCTCGACCCCGACAGGCTCCTCGTGGGCCACGGCCACGGCGTCATGGACGACGCCAGTGGGGCTCTCGCCGAGGCGCTCCGTGGCTCTCGCGGGCGGATGCCGGGACTGTACCTGAAGAACCTGAAGTCGTTCGTCCTGGGATAGCCCCTCGTCCGAACCGGTCGGCCCGGGGGACCGGCGACGGGGTTATACGACCACCGCCCGAAATTCCGGCGTGGTGTACGTTACACGCGGTCTCGTCGAAACGTTGCTGGGAATGGCCCAAGAGGCCGAGCCCGACGGCGTGACTATCTCGCTGGCGGTCACCAGAGCCGAGGAGCTGCCGGAGGCCGACCTGGACCCGGAGACGCCGGTGTTTACCGACTTCTACCTGCCGTCGGCCGGGAGCTCGGTCAACGCCGTCTTCGGAATGGACCTGGGGACGCCCGCCGGCCAGACGCAGGGCCGTTTCGTCTCCCACCCGGACGGCTACATGGGCGTCAGCAAGCTCGACGACCTCCACGAGGTCATCTTCGTCGCTATCCCGCCCTGGGACGACGAGAGCTTCGGCGCGTTCGACCGGTCGGGACGCACCGTCGACGTTGAGATTCTCGATATCGAGCCACCCGAGGAGTCGCTGGCGTAGCTACTCCAGGTAGCCCAGATCACGGAGCTGGTCGGTGATGTCCTGGAACTGCGCCTCCGTCAGCTCCCCCTCGCGCTGGTGCTCGACGACGATGCTGCGAAGCAGGAAGCGGACGAGGTCCGACGTACTGGAGAAGCTCGTCCCCTCGATGGTCTCCTCGACGCGCTCTGCGAGGTCTTTCGGTATCGAGACCGTGGTGTAATCGGCCATATCTCAGCCATGCCACGGGGCCGGAAAACGGTTGTGTCATGCCGGCAGCGACGGCGGAGCCTCGTACTGCCGGTAGTCTCAGCGAAGGTCGTCCGCTTCGGTGTCGAAGTGGCCGGCGGTCGCCGAGCTGGTCGGCGAGAACATCAGCTGAGCGCCGTCCGTCGAACGGCTGCCGAATTCGGGTGTCGGGTACGATTCGTCGTCGGTGGGTGTCGTGATTGTGGTTGTCATCCGGGTGGGTGTGTGGGGTTTCTGCGATGGTGGTCGGTCGACGCATCGGCACGGCGCGAGCGGAGCTTGCGTACAAGCATGAGGTATCACCTGCTTTCGCCCCATCTATAATAAAAGTTCATGATTTATCCCCGGACGGCCGCCAGCACCACTGAGAGCTCTTCACACGACCAGGTGCTGGTCGTAGTCGGTGAAGTTCTCGTAGCCGTCCTCGGTGACAACGGCGATGTCTTCGATGCGGACGCCGCCGATCGCGGGGTCGTACAGCCCCGGCTCGATAGTGACGACGTGGCCGGGTTCGAGCTCCCCGCCGCCCGGCGAGAGCCGCGGGAGCTCGTGGACGTCCAGACCGACGCCGTGGCCCGTCGAGTGGATGAAGCCGGTCTCGGTCCGGTCGTCGCTCCGCAAGGTCGACATCCCGGCGTCCTCGTAGACGTCACAGACCGCATTGTGGACCGCTTCGCCCGTGGCGCCGGGTTCGAGCGCGTCGAAGGCGGCTTCTTTCGCCCGCTCGGTCAGGTCGTACCACTCCCGGACGGCCTCGGAGGGGTCGCCCACACAGAACGTCCGGGTCATGTCGGCGTGGTACTTCGTGGCCTTGCTCTGGGGGAAGATGTCGATTATGATGGGTTCATTGGCGGAGAGGGGACCGCTCCCACGGTCGTGCGGGTCGGCGGCGTCGGCCCCGCAGGCGACGATGGTCTCGTCGAGCGAACAGCCGTGGCGAAGCAGCGTCACCTCGATCTCCTCTTTGACCCGCTCGCTGGTGAGGGGCGCGCCCTCGTGTGTGAGGGTCCCGTCGTCGGCGACTGTGGCCTCCCGGAGCAGGTCCTCGGCAGCGGCCATCGACGCTTCGTTGGCCCGCTGGGCGGCCCGGACGTGGTCTATCTCCTCGGCAGTCTTCGTCGCCCGGATCTCGGTTATCGTGCCGTCGGTGTCGGGCGTCACCTCGACGCCACGCTCGCGGAGGCCGTCGGCTGTCCGCAGGGGGAACCTGGGCGGGACGGCGACGCTGTCGACGTCGTAGGAGCCGAGGAACCGGGCGAGGACGTGCGAGACGGCCGACTCGGACCCGTATTCTTCGACCAGTTCGGCATGGTCGAAGTCGACGTACCGTTCGACGGTCTCGGCGCGGGATTCGCGCTTCGCGCGGCCGAATTCGAGGCTCCGCGGAAAGAGCAGGTGGGTCTCGCCGTCGTACAACGTGATAAAGGGGTCCGGCGCGTCAAAGCCCGAGAGGTAGTACTGGTCCGAGTCCGTCGAGTCGGCGTCGATGAGATAGCCGTCGGTGTTGGTCTCGTCGAGGAACGCGTCGAGCCGGCCGAAGTCGGGGTTCATGCAGGCCCGTCGGGGCGGGGACGCCAAAGGGTTACCGACGGCGGTCGGCCTCGGTCACGCCGTCTCCGATCCGTCCCGGGTCGCGCCCCGGTCGTCGAGCAACCGCTCCGCGACCCGGGCCAGCAGCCACGCCGCCGCGTTGGCGAGGTTCAGCGTCACGACCAGCACTGCGACGCCCAACAGCGAGAACAGAAGCGCGTCAGCCAGCGAGTCGACCGCCCACTCGCTGACCGTCGTCACGACGCCGACGCCGACCAGTAGGTCGCCCCAGGGGACGGTCAGTGACTGTGAAATCGTCACCGACCCCTCCGGGAAGACGCCGACGCGGACGCCCGGTGTATCGTATACGAACGGTGTGACAAGCAGGGTCAGCGCGACCGTCAGCCCCGTGACGAGGCTCGTGAACGCGACGACGCCGACCGGAAACAGCAGGAACAGATACAGGCACTCGCGCCAGGTGGTGCCGTCGAAAAGCAGCGCTTTCGCCCGTTCGCGCGGGCCGCCGTCCAGAAACGGGTAGGACGGGTCGGCGAGGTCGGCACCGAGCAGCGAGGCGGTGAGCCGTCGCTCGGCCGCAGCGAACCCCCGGGCGACCAGCAGCGTCAGGAGCAGTATCGGCACGCCGACGACCAGCGCGGAGAGCGGTATCGCGACCGAGAGGCCGGTCAGCAAGACGTTGAAATAGAGCAGTCCGAGCGGTAACACGAGCGCCAGATACAGGAGGTGGCGGTAGGTCCGCAGGCGGACGGGCGCGGTACACGCAGATCGGAGGGAAGGCATGCAGTCTATCGGGGATGTCTCGACGGACTCACCTAAAGCTGCGGCCGGGCTGTGAGCCCGGAGAGTCGGGGCAGTGATTAATGTACCCGTCGGCGCAACGTCCGACAGATGCAGTCGGCCGGTGACGCCGACGAGGAGCTGCTCACGTTGCTCGACGACGAGAACGCCCGGACGATACTCGTGGTCACCCGCGAGCAGGCGCGGTCCGTCGACAGCCTGAGCGACCGCTGTGGGGCCGACGACTCGACGATATACCGCCTCGTCGACCGGCTGCTCGAACGGGAGCTGCTGACCGAACACCAGGAGCTCGACCCCGACGGCAACCACTACAAGACCTACGCCGCGCGCCTGGAGCGCGTCGAGATACAGTTCACCGACGACGGCGTCCGCATCGAGGTCGACCGGCGCGAACCGCCCGCCGACCGCTTCACCCGACTGTACGAGGAGTTCACCGGATGAGACTGCCCGAACCGTTCCAAACGGCCCCGCCCGCCGCGCCAGCGCTGCAGGTGTCGGTCGAGGGGGGAAGCGCCGCGACCGGGCTGCTTGCGCTCCTGACGTTCTTCGTCGCGCTGGTGCTTTCGGTCCTCGTCACCTACCGGTTCGTCCGCGGATACCTGCGTTCGCGGTCGAAACCGATACTCGGGCTCGCCGTCGGGATGTTCCTCCTGGCACCGGCGCCGATGTTCATCCGCCTCGTCGCCGGGAACCTCACCGCGGTGGCCGAGCCGGTCAGAATTCTCGCGGCGACCACGGTTGAGGCCGCCGGGCTGGTCGTCATCCTCGCCGTCATCTACAGGGGGCGGCCATGACGGCGGAGCTGGTCGCGACGGCCGCGTCGGCTGTCACGGCGACTCTCGGCGCGGTCGTCGCGTGGCTCGCCTTCAGGGGGTACCGGCGCAACGACAGCCCGGTGATGCGGGGGCTCGCAGTCGGTGTCGCCGCCATCGCCGTCGTCCCGTTCTTTCTCACCATCGTCGGTGAGTTGCTCGCGCTGTCGGACGCGCAAGCGCTGCTCGGTATCACGCTCGCTCACACGGTCGGCCTCCTGGCCATCTACCGGACGTTCCGTTCTGACTGATAAAACTTTCGCACGGCTGTGTCGCTCACAGCCGCTGCTCTACATATACCGTCGCCCGGCGGCTCTGTCTACCTGTGATGGAGACTGCGACTCCGGGTGACAGCCTGCGACGGTTCGTCACCGCACCGCTTCGTGTCGGGACGTACAAACGGCTCCTCTATCTCCTGCTTGCGTTTCCGCTGGGGATGCTGTACTTCGTCGGTTTCACTGTGGGGACCTCGACGGGGGTCTCGCTGCTCGTCACTCTGGTCGGCCTGCCGATACTGCTTGCGACGCTCGCGGCGACGACGGCGGCGGCAGGGCTGGAAGCGCGGCTCTCACGCGCCCTGCTCGATATGGAGACGCCGGCGCCGCCGCTGCTGTCACACCCCCGCGAGTGGGCCGTCGACACCGACGAGGAGGGGTACGTGGCCGCGCTGCGGCGCTTTACCCTCGAACCGACGACGTGGACCAGCGTCGGCGTGGTCCTCCTGAAGTTCGTCTTCGGCGTAGTCACGTTCAGCGTGGTCGTCATCGGTGGCGTGACCGTAGCCGTACTCATCCCCGCCCCGCTCGTGTACGACTCTCCCGATACCAGTTACCGGCTCGGCAGCCACGTCGTCACGACGCTGCCCGAAGCGCTGGCGCTGTCGGTGCTGGGGGTCGTCGGTCTCGTCGTCGTCTGTAACCTCTGGAACGCGCTGGCGGCGGTCGGCGGCGTCATGACCGACGCGCTCCTGTCGGTCGGTCGGGAGCGTGAGACGGCGTGACCGCGAGCGCCGGGGCGTCCCGGGCGTTCGACGACAGCGCGGAGCCGGCGGCCGAACGGTCGCCGGCGGAGCTGTTCGGGCTGCTCGACGACGAGTACGCCCGGGAGATACTTGCCTGTCTGGTCGAGGAGCCCAAATCGGCACGGGCTATCGGCGACGCCTGTGACTGCTCGCGGCCGACCGTCTACCGCCGGCTGGAGCGGCTGTGCGACGCCGGGCTCGTGGCCAGTTCGATGCAGTACGACGCGGACGGCCACCACCGGAAGGTGTTCCGGAGTCGACTGGCGGGCGTCAGCGTAGAGCTCACCGGAGACGGCTGGACCGTCGCGGTCGACGCCGTCGGCTCGGACTGAGACTGGTGGCTGTAACAAACCGACGTACTTCGCTACCGCGAATATCTTTACGAACGTACAGCAACCAGTGTAAACTGGTGGTCGGACACCCGTCGCGTCGTGGCCCGCGAACGCCGAGAGCGGTACTCTCTTGTCGCCCGCCCGCAACCGCCCGACCATGGATATCACCATCCGCAACTCGACGGTCGCGGGCACCGCACAGGCCCCGCCGTCGAAGAGCTACACGCACCGGGCCATCCTCGCGGCGGGCTACGCCGACGGCGCCACCGTCAGAGCGCCGCTCGTGAGCGCGGACACGAAGGCGACGATGCGCGCCGTCACGGCCTACGGCGGCAGCGTCGACCGGAGCGACGAGTCAGCCATCGAGGTCACGGGTTTCGACGGCCGCCCCGGGACGCCCGCCGACGTCATCGACTGTGCCAACAGCGGGACGACGATGCGACTCGTCACCGCGACGGCCGCGCTTCAGGAGGGGCTGACCGTTCTCACGGGCGACGACTCCCTGCGCTCCCGTCCCCAGGGCCCGCTGCTGGACGCCATCGGGCAACTCGACGGCCGGGCCGAGAGCACCCGCGAGAACGGCCAGGCTCCTCTCGTCGTCGGCGGCGGCGTCGGCGGCGGGAGCGTCGCCATCCCCGGCGATGTCTCCTCGCAGTACATCACGGCGCTGCTGATGGCCGGCGCGGTCACTGAGGAGGGTATCGACATCGAGCTGACGACCGAACTCAAGTCCTCGCCGTACGTCGACATCACGCTCGAAGTGCTCGCCGACTACGGCGTCACGGCCGAGCGAACGGCCGAGGGCTTCACCGTCGCCGGCGGGCAGTCCTACGACCCCGACGGCGGGGAGTATCACGTCCCCGGCGACTTCTCCTCTATCAGTTACCTGCTGGCGATGGGGGCGCTTGCGGCCCCGGAAGGGATGACCGTCACCTCGGCCGTCCCGAGCGCGCAGGGCGACACCGCTATCGTCGACATTCTCGACCGGATGGGCGCGACCCTCTCCTGGGACCGCGACAGCGGCGAAATCGCGGTCGAACGGAGCGAGCTGACGGGCATCGAGGTCGGCGTCGAAGACACGCCGGACCTCCTTCCGACCATCGCGACGCTGGGCGCGGCCGCCGACGGCGTCACCCGGATCACCGACGCCGAACACGTCCGCTACAAGGAGACCGACCGGGTCAGCGCGATGGCCGAGGAGCTGACCGAGCTGGGCGCCCGCGTCGAGGAGAAACAGGACGAGCTCGTCATCTACGGCGAGGACTCCGAACTGCGAGGCGCGACCGTCGACGGCAGGGCCGACCACCGCATCATCATGTCGCTGGCCGTCGCCGGCCTCGTCGCGGACGGCGAGACGACCGTCACCGGCGCCGAACACGTCGACGTCTCCTTCCCGAACTTCTTCGACCTGCTCGAATCGCTTGGCGGCGCGGTCGAGCGGTAGCTCGCCCCTACAGTTCGGTTCGGAGGCCGTCTTCGTCTGCCCGCTCGATGCCCTCCGGGGAGTAGACCCGGTCTAGCGAGATTCCGATGCCGCGGCGGCGACAGTAGTTGTGGAACCTGGCGAGGCCGCCGTAGTCGTCGAACTGGAGGAGAAACTCCCACGTGCCCGCCCCCCGCGCGTTCAGTATCGTCGCCCCCGTCTCCGAGAGCCCGTGGACGAGACTCTCGCCGTCGTCGGCCCACTCGATGCGGTACAGCCCCTGGTTGTTGACGACGTCGACGGCGGCCAGTCGCCTGACGTGCGGGCTCGTCCGCACCCGGCTCTCGAAGTCGGGCAGCTCCCGTCCGGTCACCCAGATGTAGGGCATCACCTGGTCTGTGGCCGGGATCGCTCGCTCCAGCTCGATGTCCGCTTCGGGGTCCCGCGAGAGGACCGTCCCCAGGAGGAACTCGCCGGAGTCGACCGTCATTTCGGTGATGACTGACATTCTGTGTCAGTAACGCCCCGGCACATATGTATATTTCCCAACACTCTTGCCCGGCGCGTCGGCCCGTACATCTACAAGGTTCAAATGTCCCCGCCCCTCAGACGTTCCTAATGAACGGCAACGAGTTCGGCCGGCTCTTCCGGCTGACGACCTACGGCGAGTCCCACGGGGAAGCGATGGGCTGTACGGTCTCCGGCGTCCCAGCGGGCGTGGAGCTCTCGGAGGCGGAGATTCAGAAGGACCTCGACCGGCGCAAACCCGGCCAGTCGATGATAACGACTTCGCGGGGCGAACCGGACAAGGTGAAACTCAACTCCGGTGTGCAGGACGGCTACACCACCGGCACGCCCATCGGGATGGTCATCCAGAACAAGGACGCCCGCTCGGGGAAGTACGAGCCGTTCATCACGGCGCCCCGCCCCTCCCACGGCGATTTCACCTACTCGGCGAAGTTCGGCACGCGCAACTGGGGCGGCGGCGGCCGCTCCTCGGCCCGCGAGACCGTCAACTGGGTCGCCGCCGGCGGCGTCGCCAAGCAGGTCCTAGAGCAGTCGGAGTACGACATCACGATCAAGGCCCACGTCTGCCAGATCGGCGACGTGGTCGCCGACGACGTGACCTTCGAGGAGATGCTCGAACACAGCGAGGAAAACGAGGTCCGCTGTGGCGACCCCGAGGCCGCCGAAGAGATGCGGGAACTGGCCGACAAGTACCAGAAGGAGGGCGACTCCATCGGTGGTGCCATCTACTTCGAGTGTCGGGGCGTCCCGCGCGGGCTGGGCGCGCCGCGGTTCGACTCCATCCCGTCGCGGCTCGGCCAGGCGATGTACTCCATCCCCGCCGTCACCGACTTCGAACTCGGCATCGGCCGCGAGGCCCGCACCGCCACCGGGTCGGAGTACACGGAAGACTGGGAGTTCGGCGAGGACGGCACGCCGACTCCGGTCGGCAACGACCACGGCGGACTCCAGGGCGGCATCACGACCGGCGACCCAATCTACGGCGAGGTGACCTGGCACGCGCCCGTCTCCTTCCCGAAGACCCAGAAGACCGTCGACTGGGAGACCGGCGAGGAAAAGGAGATAACGGTGACGGGCCGGCACGACCCCGTCCTGCCGCCACGCGCCGTTCCGGTCGTCGAAGCGATGCTCTACTGCACCATCCTCGACTTCATGCTGCTGGCCGGACGTATCAACCCGGACCGCCTCGACGGCCGCGCGGGCGAGTACGACACCGACTACCACCCCTCCAGCCCGCAGAACGACCCCGAGGACGCCGACACGCACGCAAAGACCGTCGACGAGGACTGATACGGACGGTTGTAGCAGTTACCCGGTAATCGACCGTCCCCGGCGGGCGATACCGGTAAGAGACTACAAGCGTGCGTATGCATATGGACGCCAACCAAGAGTCGATGTCGAACCCGTTCGGCATGGACGAGGAGTGCCAGAACTGCCCGGAACTCTGTGAGACTCGGGAAACCGTCGTCCACGGCTACGGCGACGTCGGCGCGGAGTTCATCGTCCTCGGCGACTCGCCCGCCGCAGGCGCCGACGAGTCGGGGATCCCCTTCACAGGCGAGCAAGAGCGTGAGCTGCTGGATATCCTCGACGCCGTTGACATGGTCGAAGATCCCGACGCGGCCGAGCCCGAACTCAAGAACACCTTCCTGACCTACGTCACCCGCTGTCGCCACCCCGAGCGCCCGGCGACCGACGAGGAAGTAATCAACTGCGAGCCGTATCTCAACAGCGAGATACGGATGATAAACCCCGAGCTACTGCTCCCGGTGGGCCAGCGCCCCCTCGAAGAGCTTGCCTTCGAGTATACGACGCTCAGCGAGGACGAGCTGGACATCGAGGAGCGCCACGCGACGACCATCCGGGGTCGGGGCTTCGAGATTCTCCCGATGCTTCCGCCGGCCGAACAGACCGACGAGGAGCGGACGGCCTTCCTCGATCACTTCAGCGACGTGCTGGGACAGGATTACCGACAGACGAAGGGTCGACGGGGTCGTTGACGACCGTCGGCATCCGGAAGGCAAGCTGTCGGGGTCGTTGACGACCGACGGCAGCGGTCAGTCCGTCGGGGTCGTTGACGACCGACGGCAGCGGTCAGTCCGTCGGGGTCGTTGACGACCGACGGCAGCGGTCAGTCCGTCGAGGTCGTTGCGAACCGAGCGTCTCAGTCAGTCAGCGCCTCGGGCGCGACGAGGTCGTCGTACGCTTTCGCGGCCCGCAGCCGCTGCTGGGCGTCCTCGCGGTACCGCGTCGCCCGGTCCGTGTCCCCCTGTTCGCTGGCGTAGGTGGCGCCGCCGAGCCACTCGACGGCCTGCCAGAGACAGGTCGCCTTCTTGCGCGCGCGCTCGCAGTCCTCGCGGACCGGCTCGCTGTCGGCCCGTGCCACCGCCGCCGTGAAGCGGTCGACGCTATCCTCGAACTCGCTTGCCGCGTCGTCGAACCCGCCCCGGGCCAGCGTCGTCTGGCCCGACTCGAAGCGGCCCAACGCTTCGGTCGTCCGTCGGCGACCCTCGATGTATTTCACGTGACCGACGCGGTACTCCCGCCCGGCGGCCGCGTCGCCGTGTGGCGACGCCACCTGGTCGCACTCTGAACAGAGCACCGTCGGTTCCCCTTCGCCCGCTACCTGATACGTAGTGCCACAGCCGTCACATCGGTATGTTTCGGTCGATTGCATGCATCCCCGGCCCCCTGTGGTTACTATACACTGAGTTGACAATGTATAAATAAGTGTTGCTAGCGTGTCTCAGGGACGGCCCGTCCGCCGCGTCCGGAAGACCGTCACCGCGGACTCCACTCTTCGCGGACCGCCTCGATAGCCGTCGCTTCTCCCCGTAGCGACGGGAGTTCCCAGACGATGTCGGTCAGGGTCACGATACCGACCAGATCGACCCCGTCGAGCACGGGGACTTTCTTGACGCCCTCGTCGGCCATCAGCCGGGCGACCGTCCCGACCGCCGTCGACGGCGTCGTGGTGACGGCGAGCCGGTGGGCCACCTCGCGCACGTCGATGGCAGCGAGCGGGCGGCCCGTGTCCCTCGCGGCCCGCAGTACGTCCGACTCAGTGAGGATGCCGAGCGGGTCACCGCCCTCGACGACGATGACCGACCCCACGCCCGCGTCCAGTAGCCGGTCGGCGGCGACTGCCAGCGTCGCGTCGACGTCGACGGTGACTACCGCCGTCGACATGAGTTCGCGGACCTGCATACCGGCACATTGGGACGGAGTGGCATAGTTCGTCCGGCGAGTCCGGAACCGACTAACCGTCCTCGCTCCGAGGAGGACGTATGACCACGGTTGCTGTACTGGCGGACCCGCCGGTCGAGGGGAACGTCTTGCCGGAGCTAGCTGCTGGACCGCTCGATGAGTCGGAAGCGGCCGCGTTGTACTCGGCGATGCTCGCCGACATCTGTCGCGCCGTCGAGGCCAGCGGTGCCGAATTGCTGGTGAACTACCGGCCCGAGGAACAGACTCCCGACGGCGTCGACCCCGAACGCGCGGTCCGCGAGCCACTCGATGCGGCCCTGCAAGAACCCGACAAAGCCCGCTACGAGGTCCAGGTCGGGTCGAACCACGCGGCCCGCGTCGGCAACACCGTCACGCACCTGCTGGAGCGCGAGGGCGTCAACACCGTTGCCGCCGTCGAACCGAGCGCGGGTCTGTTGACCCGTCAGCTCATCGACAGCGCCGCGATGAAACTCCGCTCTTCGGGCGTCGTACTCGGGCCCTCGACGGACGGGCGAGTCTACTACGCGGGGTTCGCCGAGCCCGTCGACTTCGATGACGCGTACGCGACCCCGACCGTCCAGACGCTCACCGACCGGGCGATGGACAGCGACCTGGGGGTGGATTTCATGCCGACGACACCGGTCGTCGAGACGCCGGCGGACCTCAAGACCGTCGTCCCGCTACTTCGTGCCCGCCACCGGGCAGAGCGCGTCGTGCCACCGCGGACGACGACGCTCATCAACGAACTCGGCCTTCGCGTGACGGCCGACGGCGAGCTGGTCCGGGACTAACCGACAGGCCTTAGGGCGGACCCCCGCAATCATCGTCTGCGGTGGGGTGGCAGAGCGGCCTATTGCGCCTGCCTTGAAAGCAGGTATCCTCACGGATTCCTGGGTTCAAATCCCAGCCCCACCGTATTCTTGCGGCGAGCAATTCGCGAGCGGCAGATACGTCACCTGGGTTTTGACGTAGAGAAGGTGGAGCACGAGCGAAGCGAGTGACCACCTTCGCGTGGTTCAAATCCCAGCCCCACCGTGTTTTTGTCGCGGGCAACGCGCCAGCGGCGGGCACCGTCTGAGAGTGTCAACGTCGGTGACTTATTCCGGTGACCGGGAGGTTTTATATAATTGGTCCGGCAGACATCAGACAAATGCAGCTCCCAGATTGGTCTCCAACAGAGCGCGGGCATCGCGTGCTCGCCTTCGGTCTGGTCGTCCTCCTCGTCGGCTCCATGGCGTCTGTGGCGGCAGCCACCTCGGCCTTCGGCGTGCGAGCAGCGGACGTGTCGGCGACGACAGCCACCGTCGGCGAGAACGTCACGGTGTCCGGCGAAGTGGTAAACGTCGGCGACTCGGGCGGCGGGTTCACGATCGAGTTCAAACGAAACGGCACCAACTACGGAACGACGTGGACGACCTTCGAGTCGAAGCGGGTCAGCGGTGTCGGGCCCGACGAACGGCGGACGGCCAATGCGACCATCCAGTTCGACAAGCCGGGGACCTACGCGCTCAAGGTCAACGACAGGAGGGCTGGCGTCGTCACGGTGGTCTCCTCGCGGGCCCGCGTCGCATCGGAAACCGACACGCAGCGTCGCATCGACATCAGGGCGAACGGCGTCTCGACGGCTGACTCGACCGACCTAGACATCCAGCCGTCGAACCGCTCGTTTGCGCTCCAGCGGTGGTCGACGACGACCGGGCAGTCGGCCTTCCAGCAGTACCTCACCGAGTACACGAACCGCTCCGAGATGCCGGATACGGTACCGTCGCCGGAGCGGGCCACCCTGTTCGGCGCTATCGACTTCGAGAGCGGGGACGGCTTCGAGGAGTCGACCATGCAGATCGGAGTTAGCGATGCCGTGCTGGCAAATTCGACGCTCGCGCGCGACGACGTGACGGTGTACCAGCGCGACGGCGGGGCCTGGGAGCCGTTGTCGACAAGCGTCGCGACCAACAGCGCCAACCGGACCGTTTACGAGGCGACAGCGACGCGCGGGACGACCTATGCAGTGGGCCGTATCAACCCGGACATCTCCATCGGGAACACGTCCTACGGGTCGACAGTACGTGGCTCCGCCGCACAGCTGTCCGTCGATATCCGGGTGCGAAACGACGGGGCCATCGCGGGGACGTACCGCGGTGAGATGCGGGTCAACGGCGAGGCGGTGAACACGACGACGGTGACGGTTCCGGCAAACGGGACCGCGGACATTTCGCTTTCCCACGATGTCACCGAGTCCGGACAGTACCGGCTCGCCGTCAACGAGACCAGTGTCGGCTCCGTGTTCATCCCCACCGGGCAGCTCAGTGACCAGCGACAGACCGGCGCGTCCGAGCAGGGGCCAGCTACGACGGCGAGTGGCCCGCTGGCAGATGGCGGAGCGCTTCCCGACGCCGTCCCCTCGACCGTGTTAGGTATCAGTACGGTGTATCTCGTCGGCGGTCTTGCCATCGCGCTTGGCGCGTTCGTTGCCATCCTGCTCCTGTTGCGCGGGGGCGACGAGGGCGGAGGCGGCGAGGGCGGCCGTCCGGACGACTTTGACCCCTGGTAGCCGCGGAGAGCAACCCTTTTTGTGCCGGTGTCCCGAGAACCGGATATGGAGTGGCCACACGACCCCGACGGTGAAGAGGGAAGCGAGGGCCGGCGCAAGTACGGACACGCCATCCTCGCAAAGAAGATAGACGAAGCGGAGGACTTCCCGCTCTCGGCCGAGGAGTACGTCTCGGCGTACGGCGACCACCCCGTCCGAATCGACTACGAGACGGTCGTCAGCGTCGCGGACATCTTCGACCACGTCGACGAGTCCGAGTTCGCGGACTTCCCCGAGTTCCACCGTGCGCTCGGAGAGGCGCTCCGCGAGGCGGACCTGTGGCCCTACCGACTGCAACACGCCTGAGACGACTGTTCACCGACGGAGACCGGGCCGCCGTGGGATGGCGCGCGTTCTCGGTGCAGTACGCTCCCGCGGCGAAACGGTGTGGCTCTGTGCCGGTTCCGATACATCAATACCGGTCGGGGCCAAAAGGCCGGTAGTGACGAACACGCAGGTAACGCACATCCAGATCGACAACTACGGCCCGTGGACAGTGACGCCCGAGCCGCGTCGCGAAGTCGACCTCCAGACGCTGCAGTCCCGTCTGTACGCCGACCTCGCACAGCTGTTTGGCAACCGGGACGGCTACATCTTCTTCTCGCGGTTCGACAACATGATCGCCGTGAGCAACGGCCTCGACGAGGCCGACCACGCGCTCATCCAGGAATCCGTCGGGAACCGCTACCCCGTGACGATGAGCCTCTCGGTCGCGACGGGGACGACGCCGGTGTCGGCACTCGGCACGGCCACCGAACAGCTACAGGAAGCCGGTAGCGCACAGGACGACGGCCGCCGCGAGGTGTTGCGCGGCCAGACCATCGATGAGGAGTTCCGGACCGAGACCGACGTCCAGTTAGCTCACTTCGATGTCGACGACGCGACGGAGAAATACACCGACCAGCTCAACGAGTTCGACACGTTCATCCAGATAGAACAGGGGTACGCAACGCTCATGAAGTACATGCGGGAGGCCCACGATTCCCTCTCGTTCTTCGTTGGCGGGGACAACGTCATCGCCGTGTGTCCCGACCTCGACGAGGCGGCCTACCGGGACGCCTGCAACCACGTCCGCGAGGCCGTCGACGTCGAACTCAAGGTCGGTGTCGGTCGCGCTCGGAACCCCTCTGACGCCGGCATGGACGCGAAACACGCGCTCGAAGAGTGCCGGGCCGAGGGAACGACAGTGGTGTTCGAGGAGTAGGGCGGAATCGCACGTAGTGAGACTCCGCCGAACACGCAGCGGGGAACGGCGTGACCCGCGAGCAGTAACGAGGTCTGACTGAAGGGAAGCTCTCGAAGGAGCGGACCGTCTCGTCCCGGAACGGCCAGAGAGCGAAGCGCCCCCTGCAGTCGAACGACCCAGAGACACGACAGCGGAAGACAGACCACAGCGGAAGGGTGTACTGTTTGGTGCCACGCAGCATAACCTTGGCGGAGATAGCTTTTAGGCAGCATCGTGCGATACGTTCACGTATGAACGACCCGGTCTCCGTCCAGGAGGTGATGAACCGCGAGTACGTGGGTGCGAGCGCGTCAGACGGGCTCGTCGAGACGGCGGAGTTGCTGGTTCGCGAGGGCGAGCCGGCGGCGCTGGTGCTGGAAGGCAACGATCCCGTCGCAGTCGTCACTCGGGCAGACATCCTCGGGTATCTCGTCTCGGAAGGGACCCCGGAGACGGCGACGGTGGAGGACGTGATGACCGAATCGTACCCCTCTATCGGCCCGGAGGCGCGGTTGCCGGAAGCCCGTGACCGGATGGCGACCCACTCGACACAGTGGGTGGTCGTGGTTGAAGACGGGGAACCGCTGGGGACGCTGACCGGCCAGGGCATCCTCTCGTCGGTTCGCCTGGCGAGTGAGGCCAC
Source organism: Haloarcula sediminis (assembly GCF_035656455.1). Lineage (NCBI taxonomy): Archaea > Methanobacteriati > Methanobacteriota > Halobacteria > Halobacteriales > Haloarculaceae > Haloarcula > Haloarcula sediminis. The sequence continues at coordinate 559,688 of NZ_JAYMGA010000001.1, forward strand.
CGAGCGGCGGGACGAAGCGACGCAGGTGGTGACGCCCGAGCGGGCGACCGCCGAAGGGACCACGGCCACGGAGGACTCCTTCGAGGAGCAGGGCATCTGCTCGGCCTGTGGCACGCTCACTCGCTCGCTCGCGTCGCTGAACGGGCAGCTACTCTGTGCGGACTGCCGGGACGTGTAGCCGACACAAGCGTTTTGCGACCGTGGTACGCATTCCCGCCGTGGACATCACGACCCCGTCGACGGAGTTGACCGACCACCTCACCGAGATGTGGGTCGAACTCGCTCGGGACCAGCGGGCTTACGGCTCACACCTTCTGGGGCCCGAGAACCGCGCCGTCATCCGCGAGACGGTCGTCCAGCGAATCGTCGCGGACAACCTCCTCGTGGCCCGCCGGGAGGGCGCTGTCGTCGGCTTCGTCATGTTCAGCGTCGAGCGCGGTCGCTACGAACAGGACGTGACACCCGGGCTCGTCGAGAACATCTACGTCGTGCCGGCGGCGCGTCGGGACGGCATCGGCAGCGCGCTCTTGGAGGCCGCAGAGGAGCGGCTGGCCGATGCGGGAGCCACGGTGATCCAACTGGAGGCGATGGCCGAAAACGACGCGGCCCGACAGTTCTACGCCGCCCACGGGTACGCCCCCCACCGGCTGGAGCTGGAGAAGTCGACCGAAAACGACACCGCTTAAAACATCGCCCCACAACGGTCGAACGCGCCAGGGGAGCTTGGGTGGTCCAAGCACTCGACTTGTAATCGAGAGTTCGTGGGTTCAAATCCCACCCCTGGCTCTGAGCCCTGTTTCGTACGACAGATTCAGTCCAACCGCCGGAACCAATTCCTGAATCTTAACATTGTTACCCGGATAGGCGTGTGTATGGTAAAGGACACGCCGGCATACGAATTCAAAGAACGGGACGTCTACATTCTCAGAGAGCTCGCCAAAAACTCTAGCATCTCCTCCCGGGACCTCGCCGAAATTCTCGAAGACGAGTACGGTATCGATGTCTCGTATGTCACGGTCAACGAGTCCATTCGGAACATGCGTGAGGCAGGGGTGTTCCGGGAAGCCATCGTGCCCAACGAGGAGTATTTCATCTTCGAACTGTTCGAGTTCAAGTTCAATCCGGAGTACTTCGCGGATGAATGGCGCGAGACGATGGAGCACATCCGCGACGACGAACACACGCTCATGTACTTCCTGTCGGACGGCGAGTACCAGTGGAAGTCCATCATGCTCTTTCCCACGCGCGAACACGGCGAGCGCTGGCTCCACGAGTTCTACAAGAACCACGGCAAGACGGTGCTGAACGTCCGCACGAGCGTGATGACGAACGTCCTCGAGTTCGGCGCCAGCCCCGAGCTCTTCGATTACCTCGACGGCGACGACGACTACCAGTTCTAGCCGCGCGGCGCTACTCCTCGACAGGCAGCGACCCGTACTCCGCGTCGAAGCGCTCGACGAGCCGTCGCTTGTTGTACTTCCCAGTGGTCGTCTTTGGCACCTCGTCGATGAACTCGAAGCGGTCCGGCAGCCACCACTTCGGGAACTGCACGAGCAAGTGATCGCGGAGGTCCTCGGCGGTCACGTCGTCCGCTGCCGCGACGTACGCCACCGGGCGTTCCTGCCACTTGTCGTGGGGGACGCCGATGACAGAGGCTTCCTCGATATCGTCGTGGCCGGCGATCGCGTTCTCCAGTTCGATGCTGGAGATCCACTCGCCGCCGCTCTTGATGACGTCGTCGAGGCGGTCGACCACGTCGATGTTGCCGTACTCGTCGATGGTGGCGACGTCGCCGCTCCGGAACCACCCGTCGCCCGTGAACGAGGCCTTCGTCGCGTCCGGGCGCTGGTAGTACTCGCCGGCGAGCCACGGGGCCCGCGCCTGCACTTCGCCGGGCGTCTCGCCGTCGTGGGGCACCGGCTGGCCGGTCTCGTCACGGAGCCGAACCTGGACGCCCGGCGCCGGGATGCCGGCTTTCATCCGAAGGCGGTCCCGTTCCGATTCGGGCAGTTCCTGCATCTCCGTCGTCATCAGCGTGTTCGCGAGGTGGGGCGAGGCCTCCGTCATTCCGTAGCCCTGACCGATAGGTGCGTCGTAGACCTCGTCGAACTTCCGGATGAGCGACGCCGGCGGGGAGCTCCCGCCGATGAGCACGTCCTGTAGCGAGTCCAGCACGTCCGGCCCGAGGTCGTCGGAGCCCTCGATGAGGCGGTCGACCTCCATCCAGACGGTGGGTACCGCGGCCGCGACGGTGACTGCCTCCTCGGTTATCAGCGGGATGAGTTCGTCCGGGTCGGTCCGCTGGCCCGGGAGCACGATTTTCGCGCCCGTAAAGGTCGTCGTGTACGGGAGCCCCCAGCCGTTGACGTGGAACATCGGCACCACTGGCATCACGGTGTCGGTCTCGCTGACGCCGAACACGTCGACGTGGCTGTGCATCAGCGTGTGCAGGAACTGGCCCCGGTGGGTGTACTGGACGCCCTTCGGCAGCCCGGTGGTGCCGGACGTGTAACAGAGCGCGCTCTCGGTGTCCTCCTCGATGGCGGGCCAGTCGTAGTCGGTGTCGTACCCCTCGATGAACGACTCGTAGTCGGTGACCGGCTCCAGCGACGTGTCCGGCACGTCGGTTCGGTCGCCGAGAATCACGTACTGCTCGACGGTGTCGAGGTCGTCCGCGACGGCTTCGAGCACGTCGACGAACTGCGGGTCGACGAACATCAGCCGGTCCTGGGCCTCCTCGATGATCTCGACGAGGTGGTGTTCCGGCAGTCGGTGGTTCACCATGTGGATGCTGCGCGCGCTGCAGGACGGCCCGAAGTAGAGCTCGAAGTGGCGGTAGTGGTTGACCGCCATCACGCCCGACCGGTCGCCGTCCGCCATCCCGTAGTCGTCCAGCGCGTGTGCGAGCTGGCTGATGCGCTCGTAGGCGTCGCCGTACGTGTAGCGGTGCGTGCTCCCGTCCGGGAGCGCGGTGACGATCTCCTTGTGGTCGAAGAGGTCGCGGGCGCGTTCCAGGAACTTCGTTATCGTGAGGTCGTAGTCCATTGTCATGCTGTATCATCCCGCGGTGTGAATCGATAAAACACCCTGTCCCGATCGGTCGGACCGTCGATGTCCACGACCTGCAGCGTGACGGGGTCGCCGATGGCGAGGTCGTCGTAGTCGGCGCCGTCGATGCGGGCCGACAGCTGGATGTCGACGCCGTCCAGGTCGACGACGCCCGTGACAAACGGCGTGTCCATCCCGAGCGGGCCGCTCCCCCTGACGGCGGCGAACGCAAACAGCGTGCCGTCGTGGGGCAGGGAGACGTATTCGAGGTCGTCGCTCGTACACTCGGGACACACGACGCGGGGCGGGAAGTGACGCTCGCCGCAGTCCCGACACGCTGTCGTCGACAGCGACCCGTCGCGGAGGCGGTCGTAGAACTCGTGTATCCGGGTGTGGTCGGCGTCCTGCATCTCATAGAAGTCCAGCAGACGCGGCATCTCGATGGTCTCGGGCACCGAGACCGTCGTCCGGGGCGGTTCGTCGTCGGTGTGGTCGGTGTCGTCGGTCATTGTGGGTCCCTCGCGAGCGTCATCACGCTGTGGACGCTGCCGCTGCCGCTGAGATTGTGGATGAGGCCGGTCTCCGGGCTGTCCGGCACCTGTCGGGCGGATTCGACCTCGCCGGTGAACTGCTTGTACACTTCAAGCGCCTGTGAGACGCCGGTCGCACCCAGCGGGTGCCCACAGCCAAGGAGTCCGCCGCGGGGGTTGACGGCGATGTCGCCGTCGAGTTCGCTGCGTCCGTCTTCGATGAACTGGCCCCCCTCGCCTTTCTCCACCCAGCCGAGGTCCTCGTACTCGATGATTTCGCTGATGGAGAAGCAGTCGTGAATCTCCGCGACGTCGAGTTCCTCGACCGGGTCATCGATGCCCGCCTGCTCGTAGGCCTGCTCGGCGGCCTCCGTCGCCTGGGGCCACGCCGACATCGACGGCAGGTTGTTGATGGAGTTGCTCGCCATGCAGGACTGGCCGCTGCCCGTGACATACGCCGCAGTGTCCGTGAGCTCGCGGGCCTTCTCCTCGCTTACGAGCAGGAGGCCGGCGGCGCCGTCCGTGATGCCGCTGCAGTCAAGCAGACACAGCGGCGGGGCGATCGGGTACGAGTCCAGCACGTCGTCGACGTCGACCTCGGTCTGGAACTGCGCGTACGGGTTGTTCGCGGCGTGGCGCTTGTTCTTTGCACTCACCTTCGCGAGCTGTTCGCGGGTGGTGCCGTACTCGTGCATGTGACGCTGGGCGAACATCGAGAAGAACGACGGCGCGTTCAGCCCGTTGACGCCGTCGAACTCGCGGTCGAGCACGTTCGACATACTCGATTGGGTCTCCTCCATGTGGCCGTCGCCGAGGTTCATCTTCTCGACGCCGAGCACGAGCGCGACGTCTATCTGGCCGGCGGCGATGGCGAGCCACGCGTACCGCAGCGCGGCCTGCCCGCTCGCACAGGCCAGCTCCGTCCGGGAGATCATCTTCGAGGCGTGGACGCCCAGGAGCTCGGCCGCAAGCGGCGCGACGTGGCTCTGGAAGGCGAACCGCTCGGGCTGGACCGCGCCGACGAACAGCCCCTCGACGTCGTCCGGCCCGAGGCCGTCCACGTCGTCGAAGGTGGCCTTCCCGGCCTCCTGTGCGAGGTCCTTCCAGGTCGCCTCGCGTTTGCCCCAGTCCGCGTGTCCGCCGCCGACGACTGCAGCGTTGCGGGTCATCACTCGAACTCCGGTTCGCGGTCGTCTCTGAACGCCGTCACGCCCTCGACCATGTCCTCGGTGGTCGTGAGCAGGCCAAAGGCCTGGCTCTCCGAGTCGAGGCCGGCCTGCAGGCTGGCGTCCTGTCCGTCGTCGATGACGCGCTTTGCGACCTTCAGCGCCGTCTTCGGGCCGTCCGCGAGGTCGTCGACGAACTCCTCGACGACACCGTCGAACTCCGCTTCGGGGACGGCGCGGTTGAGCAGCCCCCAGTCGGCGGCGCGCTCGGCGGAGATCTGCTCGCCCCGGAAGACGAGCTCTTTCGCGCGTCCCTCGCCGACGATGCGTGTGAGCCGCTGGGTGCCGCCCCCGCCCGGGATGAGCCCGAGGTTGATCTCGGGCGCGCCAAGCGAGGAGTCCGCCGTCGCGAGCCGGAGATCGCAGGCGAGCGCGATTTCGAAGCCAGCGCCCAGACAGAAGCCGTCGATGCGTGCGAGCGTCGGACGCTCGAACTCGTCGATGGCCTGTATCGTCTCGTCGACGTCCATCAGCTCCGTCGGCTCGGACGCCATGAAGCCCGTGATGTCCGCGCCGGAGCTGAACGCCTCCCCGGCGCCCGAGAACACCACGCAGGACACCTCGTCGGTGTCGGCGTTGTCGAGAGCCTCCTTCACCTCGCCGAACATCGTCTCGGAGAACGCGTTCAGCCGCTCCGGTCGGTCGAACTCGATTTCGAGGACGCCGCGCTCGGTGAGCTCCTTGTTGATGTACTGGTAGGGGCCGTCACCGGCGTAGTCGTGGAAGCCGCGGCCGGCGTCGACGCCCGTGTGGCCGTCCTCGACGAGCTCTACGAGGTACTCCGCGGGTGCGAACCGCTCCGAGCCCGTCTCCTCGTGGAGCGTGCGGAGCTTGTCGAGGACGGTATCGAGGCCGAGCTGGTCGCCGAGCCGGCAGGCGCCCTCGGGGAAACGCGCGCCGAGGCGGCTCCCGAGGTCGATATCGTCCGGCGTCGCGACACCGCCGCCGACGAGCTTCGCGGCCTCGTTGACCATTCGCGCCTCGATGCGCAGCCAGTCGAACCCGTCGCCGTCGCCGGGCTCGTAGTTCGGGCCCTCGCCCTCCCAGTGGTAAAAGCCCTGCCCGGTCTTTTTGCCGAGGTGGTCCGCGTCGACTTTCTCCGCGATGGCGGGCGGGGAGTCAAGCTCTGTGTCCTCCCGGAAGTGGTAGGCGATGTCGATGCCCGTGTAGTCGGCAAGTTCGAAGGGCCCCATCGGGTAGCCCCGCTGGTAGACCATCGCCGCGTCGGCTCGCTGAATCGTGGTCTCGTCGTCCGAGAGCATCCACGCCGCCTCCTCGATAAACGGCAACATGACGTTGTTCACGATGAAGCCGTGGACGTCGCGTTTGACGTCGATGGCGCGCTTGTCGAGGTCCTCGACGAACGCGTGGATGGCTTCGAGGGTCGCCTCGCTGGTCCGCTCGCCGTGGACGACCTCCACGAGGTCCATCTTCACCGGCGGGTTGAAGAAGTGCGCGCCGACGACCTGTTCGGGGCGGTCGGTCGCGGCCCCGATATCGGTGATGCTCAGACCGGAGGTGTTCGACGCCAGGATGGCGTGGTCGGGCGCGTAGTCGTCGACCTCCGCGAACGTCTCGCGTTTCAGGCTGAGGTTCTCGGGAATCGCCTCGATGACGAGGTCCGCGTCGGCGACGGCGGCTTCGAGGTCCGTCTCGCCGGAGAGGCGGGCGCGGACATCGTCGGCCGGCTCGTCGATTTTGCCCTTCTCTTCGAGCTTGCCGAGGCTCCACTCGATCTGTTCGAGGCCGTCCTCGACGAGGTCCGCTTTGATGTCCCGCAGTACCACGTCGTGGCTCGCAATGGCGGCGAGTTCAGCGATACCGTGACCCATGCTTCCCGCGCCGAGTACGGTCACATCTTCTATGTCGTTCGCTCCCATCGTGAGAACACAAGGTAAGCTTTTAACTTAAAGTATTGGTTACGATGTTCAATTTATCGGCCATTTTCTTAACTACAGGAGGTGCTTGGCGCTCGTGTCACCGACACGACTGGGACAGTGCCACCGATAAACGCGCCCGCGTCACAGGCTCCCGATGTGGGCGAGCGGCCCGTCGGACTCGGTCCCACGGACGGCCCCACACAGCCAAGCGTCCGGCTGTCACTCGATGGGGAACCGTAGCTCGTCGGCCTGCTCGGTTTGGGGATAGACGAGGCGCTGTTCGCCGTCCCACCACTGCGCGCTCGCGGCCGAGAGTTGGCCCTCCGTGGGCATCCCGTGCTCGTCGAAACTGAACTCCCCGATGACCGTACTGAACTCCGTCTCGTCGAGCGCGGTCCGCACGCTTTCGGGGTCGGCGCTCTCGGCGGCGGCCAGCGCCTGCTCGACGGTCTGTGCGAGGTTGTAGCCGACGCCGACCATCACGCGAGGCGTCTCTCCGTCGTTCCGGTCGGCGTACGTGTCCAAGAGCGCCTCGTTGCCGTTGCCGGTCATCCCGGGCGCCCAGCCAGGACACATGGTCACGTAGTTCCCCTGTTCGCCGAGCGCCGACCACCACGCCTGCGGGTCCGCGGCGCGCACGAACTCGATGAAATCGGGCATGTAGTCGGAGTTGTTCAGTTGGTTCATCGCGGTGATACCGTCCGGCGGCTGCGGACACCCGACGAGCGCTTCGACCCCCGCGCTCTCGGTCTGTGAGATGAGCGTCGAGAAGTCCTCGTTGCCGGGGTTGTACGTCTCCCGCATCGCGATATCGTAGCCCGCATCCGAGAGCTTCGTGTCCCAGGCCTCGGCCATCTCGGCCCCCCAGCCGGAGTTTTCCTCCCAGATACCGACCGTCTGCGGGCGGTCGCTTTCCGGGACCAGTTCCAGCATCCCGGTCGTCGCACGCGTGACATCGCGTGTTTTCGGGAACGGCGTGTACGTCCACTCTTTGTCCCCCGAGACGAGCGGTTCCTGATAGCAGGTGGCGACAGCAAGGAACGGTAACCCGTTGTTCTCCGCGTACGCCGAACCCGACATGACGAGCGGACTGGAGAAACTTCCCCAGATCATGTCGACATCGTTGTTGCTCGTGAGTTGCTGGAGCTGCTGGCGGAGCGTGGTCGGGTCGCTTTCGTCGTCCCTGACGAGGAGTTCGACTTCCTGGTCGACGGTGTCGCCCTCGTTGAGCGCTTCCACGCCGAGCTCGTAGCCGGCGAGCATTTCCTTGCCGACCGGGGCCAGCCGCCCGGTCTCGGGGACTGCGGCCGCGATAGTGATCGTGTCAGAGCTCTCGTTACCGCTGAAGGCGATGCAGCCGGACAGACCGGAGAGTCCCGTCGCGCCCGCTGTGCCGGCAATTTTCAGGAACGACCGCCGACCGCGTCCACTGTCAGGTGTACCCATGCATCACACCTCAACTCACATATTGTTAAACTTTACCCTATATACAGAATAGCTTGTGAGACAGATTCTGGTAATATGTATTTGTTGTTTATCATCTGTCGGGGTGTCCTCGCCGAACACACCCGCTGAACCCCCGTCCCGCGGCGTCGTCGATGTTACGGTGACAGCGCACGGCTCACGCTGTGTGAGCAGTCGTCGTTCGAGATGACAAAGGACGGCCTCGGTTTGGAGAACGCGGGTGCCAGAACGGAAGCGCCCGCCGGAACGGTCCTGTTCTGTGCCGCGGATTCCCGACAGCCCGTCGGTCAGTGCCACCCTGGTCCGGTCCTCAGGGCTCGGTGTCGAGCGCCTCGGCCTCGACGTTCGAGAGCCGCATCGCGTTCCCGGTCACGGCCGTCGTCATCCCCGCGTCGCCCGCGAGGACGGCCAGCCAAATGGGGACGTAGCCAAAGGGGACGGCCAGGGCCAGGGCCGCCTTGACGCCCAGGCTGGCCCAGACGTTCTGCCGGATGACGCCGTTGGCCCGGCCGGAGAGGTCATACAGATAGGGCAGCTTCGAGAGGTCATCAGAGAGCAGCGCGACATCGGCCGTCTCCAGGGCCGTGTCGGTGCCGGCCGCACCCATCGCCACGCCGACCGTCGCGGTGGCAAGCGCCGGCGCGTCGTTGATGCCGTCGCCGACCATGGCGACCCCGCCGTCCGACGCCGCATCGAGTTCCTCGACGTGTGCCACTTTCTCGTCGGGCAGCAACTCGGCGGCGTAGTCGTCGACGCCGACCTGCTCGGCGATGGCGCCCGCGGTCCGCTCGTTGTCGCCGGTGAGCATCACCGTCTTCCCGATACCCATGGATTTGAGCCGCGCGACCGCCGCACGGGCCTCCGGCCGGACCTCGTCGGCCACGGCGATGACCCCCTCCAGTTCGTCCTCGGTCCCGACGAGGACGACCGTCTTCCCCTCTGCCTGTAGCTCGGGGACCGTCTCGTCGAGCAGGTCCAGGCAGTTGTTGCGCTCACAGAGCTGCTGGGCGGTCTTCGTGACGAGGCCGCCGTCGGTCGTCGCGTGGACGTGCGAGAGGTCGAAACCGAGTTCCTCGAACAGGCCGGGCTTGCCGGCGAAATGTGGGACCCCGCCCAGTTCAGCCCGGACGCCCTTGCCGGTGATGCTCTCGAAGGCTGCGACCTCGCGCTCGCCGCCGTCACCGGCTTCGGCGACGATAGCCTCGCCGATAGGGTGTTCGCTGCGGGCCTCCAGCCCGCGCGCACACTGAAGTACCTCCCCCTCGCTGTTGCCGTTCAGCGGGATGACGTCGGTGACGGTGAGTTCGCCCTTGGTGAGTGTCCCGGTCTTGTCGAAGGCGACCACGTCGACCGCCCCCATCGCTTCCAGGTGGTTGCCGCCTTTTATCAGGACGCCGTTTTTGGCGGCGCTCGTGATGCCCGAGACGACCGAGACGGGCGTCGAGATGACGAAGGCACAGGGACAAGCAAGCACCAGCAGCGTCAGCCCGTAGACGACCGCCGTCGAGAGCGTCGTCCCGAGGACGACCGGGCTGGCGACGGTCACGAGGACGGCAAAGGCGACGACGACGGGCGTGTAGTACGCCGAGAACCGCTCGACGAACTGCTCGCGCTCGGTCTTGTTCGACTGGGCGTCCTCTACCATCTCGACGATGCGCGAGAGCGTGTTCTCGCCCGCCGTCGAGGTGACTTGTATCTCCAGATAGCCGCCCTCGTTGATGGTCCCGGCGTACACCTCGTCGCCGACGGTCTTGTCGACGGGGACGCTCTCGCCGGTGATCGGGGCCTGGTTGACGGCGCTTTCCCCGTCGATGACGTCCCCGTCGAGGGGGATCTTATCCCCGGGCCTGACGACGACCCGCTCGCCCACGTCGACGGTGTCGACAGGGACGACCACCTCCTCGCCGTCCCGTCGGACGGTGGCCTCGTCGGGCGAGAGGTCCATCAGCTCTTCCAGGGAGTCCCGGGCCCGGTCCATCGAGTACCGCTCTAAGAGCTCGGCGATGCTGAACAGAACCGCGAGCGTCGCGGCCTCGAAGTACAGCGCTTCGCCAAAGGCGAGGCTGGCAGTCAGCGCCCCGAGGATAGCGATAGACATCAGCAGGTCGATGTCCAGGTTCAGGTTGCGCGCCGAGTAGTAGCCGTTGTGCAGGATGGCCTGGCCGCCGACGGCGACGGCGACGAGAAAGAGCAGGTCGGCGACGTGGAGCGCACTCCCAAGGACCGTCCCGACCTGTGCGTTCGCGCCGGGGACCAGGAACTCGAGTCCGAGTCCGACAGCCAGCACGACGCCGCTGGCCCAGGTTTTCAGCGCCCGGGGACTGGTCCAGAGGTCGTCGTCGGTCCCGGCGTCGGTCGCTCCCGTTTCACTGGTCTCCGTGACATCGTAGCCCGCACTCTCGATGGCGTCGACGATAGACTCGTCCGTCGGGTGGGACCCGTCTCTGGTGAGGACGACCGTCCCCGTCGTCGGCTGTGTCTCGTAGCTCTCCAGCCCGTCGACGGTCGACAGCGCGGACTCGACCTTGCCCGCACAGGAGGCACAGTCCATGTCCGGCACCGAGAGCCGGAGCGTCTCCGCCCGGTCTTCGACCGCGTACCCCGCAGACCGGATCCGCTCTACGATCTCCGTCTCCGCGGTCGCGCTGCCGTCGTACCTGACGGTCAGCGTCCCGGTCGTGACCTGCGGGTCGATGGCCTCGACGCCCGGAAGCGTCTCGACACTGGACTCGACCTTGCTCGCACAGGAGGGACAGTCCATCTCGGGGACGGCAAACCGACTCACGGCATCGCCCTGCCGGTCTGTCGGTGTTGCCGGCCCACCGTCGGGCGTGTCCGGGTCCTCGGTTGTCATTACCCGACCCTAGCCCGCACAGAGTTATTAATTCACCTGTTACAAACCCGGCCTATAATGGCGTTAATTATTAAAATAGGGGCAGTGTCTTATTACTTTGGCCCGGTCGACAGCTCCCATCGATTCGGTGTCGGCGCGAACATCAAAGCGGCAAAGTACCCGGCTCCCCCAGCGGGGCTATGCGACGCCGTGGGTTGTTACAGACGGTGAGCGGAGTCGGTGCCGGCCTGCTTGCCGGCTGTCTGGGTGGGGCCGAGGAAACGCCCGGGCGGTTCAGCGTCTCGAGCCCCGCGCTGGACCGGGGCGGGACGCTTCCCGACCGATTCACCTGCTCCGGTGCCGGCGAGTCGCCGCCCTTCGATATCGGCCGGGTCCCGGACCCGACCGAGGGGCTCGCTGTCGTCGCTGAGTACGACAGCGGGGGCATCACTGACCCGGTCTTCTGGACGCTCTGGAACGTCCCCGCGGACACCGACCGGATTCCGGCGGCCCTCCCTCGGACGCCGACGGTCGCGTCACTCGATGGGGCGCGACAGGGCCGCCCCGAGGGCGCCGAGGTCGGGTACGAGCCACCGTGCCCACAACCCGGCCAGCGCTACACCGTCAGGTTCCAGGTGTATGCGCTGGGGGCGCGACTCGACGTCGACGGCGGGACCGACCACGATACGGCCGCCGAGGCCATCGGCGACGCAGTGCTGGCGAGTCGGCGGTTCACCGCGGACTTCGAGCGGACGCCGAGTCCCTGACCGGCCCGCCCAGCGCGTGGCGTCACCGGTCGAGCAGTGCCGGACTGGCGGTCACGACGGCAGTCCCGCCTGCCGCTATCGGCAGCGTATGCATTTCCTGTCGGTTTGACAGAATTTATTAGCGGGAAAATATATACGTACTGACGAATGCGGCCGAAGCTGTTTCGTGACGACGGCGTCGGGGCGTTTGTGGCTGGAATCTCCCTGATAGTCGCCGCCGCGATCGTGCTGACGACCACCACCACTGCGGCGTTCGTCCTCGGCGTCCAGGGCGGCACGGACGACGCGCCGCCGCAGGTGAATTTCACCTACGAGTACTCACAGCACGGGCACGGGAATCTGACGATAGGCCACGAGAGCGGTGAGAGAATCGACCCCAGTACCGTCGAAATCACGGCCGACGCCCCGTTCCGGCCGGCCCCCGGTAACGACAGTGGGACAGGACACCGCTCGCCGGTCGAATCGTACCCGCTCGACGGCGCGGCGGCCGGGAGTGACTGGGTCGGCGGCGACGCCGGAGCGGGCACGGCGTTCGGTATCGTCGGCGAGTCACCCGGGAGTCTGGAGACGATAACTGTCCGCATCGTCTGGGAGAGCCCTTCGGACAGTCGCACTGCCGTCATCGGTGAATGGCGTGGCCCGAGCGCATGAGACCCCCACCCGGCGAGGCGGCTGGCACACTGTCGACGTGGGCTTATGTCACTCCAGCACGTACGACGGGTATGAGCGAACAGGCCGATAGCGTGCCCGAGACTGACGACGAATGGCGCGAACTGCTCACGGACGAGGAGTACCGTATCCTCCGGGAGGCCGGGACCGAACCCCGCTTCAGTAGCGACCTCATGGAGGTCACAGACGACGGCGTCTTCACCTGTGCGGGCTGTGGGACCGCGCTGTTCGACAGCGAGGAGAAATTCGACTCCGGCACCGGCTGGCCCAGCTTCTGGGATGTCTACGACGAGGGCACTGTCGAGACCAGAGTCGACGAGAGCCACGGGATGCGCCGGACGGAGGTCGTCTGTGCCAACTGCGAGGGACATCTCGGACACGTCTTCGATGACGGCCCCGAGCCGACTGGCAAGCGCTACTGCATCAACGGCGCGGCCCTGGAGTTCGAGCCGGAAGACTAGGCGTAGCTCCGCTCGACGAACTCCAGGATGCGGTCGGACTCGGCCATCGTGACGCCGCGGTCCTCATCGACCAGCACCGGGACCGCCCGCTGGCCCGAGACGCGCTTGACCTCGTCGCGCTCCGAGTGGAGCGCCTCGACCCAGACACTGTCGTAGTCGACGCCGAGTTCGTCCAGCCTGTCGGCCACTTTCTCGCAGTACGGACAGCCGTCGAGCTGGTAGAGTGTGCGACTCACGGGCGGCCGTAGGGCCGCCGGTCACAAAGCAGTTCGGACGCTACTCGTACAGCCAGGAGCCGTCTATCTTGTCCCACTCGACGAGTTCGTCCTCGTCGAAGAACAGGTCGATCTCGCGCTCGTTTGCGCCCTCGTCCTCGTGGTCGGAGCCGTGGATGACGTTCCGTCCGAGGTCGAGCCCGTAGTCGCCCCGGATCGTGCCGGGGTCGGCCTCTTTGGGGTCGGTCGCACCCATCATCCGACGGACCTGACGGGTGGCGTCCTGTCCCTCGAGGACCATGGCAAAGACCGGGCCGGAGGTGATGAAGTCCACGAGCCCCTCGAAGAAGGGCTTGTCCTCGTGTTCGGCGTAGTGCTGTTCGGCTAGCTCTCGGTCCATCTGCATCAGCTTCGCGCCGACTACTTTCAGGCCGCGTCCCTCGAACCGGTCGAGGATGTCGCTGATAAGGCCGCGCTGGACGCCGTCGGGTTTCACCATCACGAAGGTACGTTCTGTCTCTGTCATCGGAATAGGAAAATCGGTGGGCCGCTGTCGGTCTTACGCCTGTGCTTCTTCGGCTTCGTCGTCGGCGTCCTCGTCGGCCTCGGACGCGTCCTCGTTGTCGTCAGTCGCTTCGGCGTCGGCGTCTTCTGCGTTGGCTTCAGCGTCTTCCGCTTCGGCCTCTGCCTCGGCTTCGGCGTCCGCCTGCGCCGCTGCCGCGTCCTCCGCGGCGGTCGTCGCGCGACCGGCGTCAGTCCAGCCGAGGTTCCGGGCCTCACGGCCCAGGTCGGCGTTGTTCTCGCACTTCGACGAGCAAAAGTGCGTGGTCGAGCCGTCGTTGTGGACGAGCATCGTGCCCGTGCCGGGCTCGATGTCCGCGCCACAGTAGTCACAGTCTCGGGTTCGGGGCATCGTTATTGTCCTCCGATGGAGTCAGCTTCGCGGGCCGTCTCGCGGAGCTGGAGGATGTCGCCCTCGCGGACGGGACCGAGGACGTTCCGGGTGATGATCCGGCCCTGGTTCTCGCCCTCGCGGAGTCGGCACTTGACCTGCATGGCCTCGCCGTGCATCCCCGTCTTGCCGACGATCTCGATGACCTCGGCCGACGTGGCGCCGCTACTTTCGGATTCCTCAGCGCTCATCCGTGGTCACCTCAGCGGAGCTCCTCGACCTTGTCGGCGATGTCCTCGACGTCGCCCTCGGCCTCACCGGCGTCGGTGATGGCGGCGGCGGCCGAGCCGACTTCGAGCCCGGCGGCGTGGCCCAGGTCGTCCTGCTGCTCGACGAAGATGAAGGGGACGCCCTTCTCGTCGGCCAGCTCGGGGATGTGCATGACGATCTCCTCGGGCTGGACGTCCTCGGCGACGTAGACGAGCTCTGCCGAGCCGCGCTCGACGGCCTTGGTCGTCTCGTTGGTTCCTTTCTTCACTGTGCCCGTGTCTCGTGCGACTTCCAGCGCTTCGAGGGCGTCGTCCTCGAGGTCGGCCGGAACGTCGAAATCTACGTATACTGGCATTTGTGTAGTCACCTCCTGCACGCGGGCTCAGGCTCCCCCGCCGTTCGCGGGAAATCCCGCGGCACGCCCCGCCGGCGCGCTGGTCCTGAGAAGGCTGGGAGCATCATCAACCCGGTGCAGGCTGTAATCGTCTGTGTGCCACGGGCCCTAAAAGCGCTTTCGAAGCTGAAACCGCGTGCCAGCGCGCCACACGGCTTCGGGCCCCGCCGGCACACCGCCCGTACCATTTACCCCCCTGGCCCGCCACAGGCCGCTATGGACGAACGCGCAGGTCCGGACGGCCGGACCCTCTACGTCGACCGCGGGGACGGAGACACCGGCACGAAAGGACCCTTCTTCGTCGTCTATCTCGACGACGACCGCGAGCGCCGCTGGGGGTACTTCTGTGGCAACTGCGAGACGTTCAACAACGCCATGGACTCGATGGGCCGTATCCGCTGTAACGACTGTAGCAACCTCCGCAAGGCCGAGGAGTGGGACGCGGCCCACGAGTAACCGGCGGGCGTTCATGTCAGACATATAGTTAGTGGTAACGTTTATCACCCATCCAGTGGTAGAGTGTCGTAGATGGCGGCCGTTAGCACATCACTAGACGAGCAGGCTCGGTCGATATTCGACGACATCGGGTACACCGTGTCGCGCACCGACGAGGGACTACGAGCGGCACACAAGTGGCGCGAGGTCGGCGTCACAGTGCTCGAAGAAGACACTTCACTCCCCGAGTCGGGGGAGATGCACTGTATCGTCACACGCGCGCCGGAAGCGCCCGACGTCGGCGACCGGCTCTCGCGGATGGACGTCGCCTACGACTGGGCGGTCATCGGTGTCCGCGAAGACGGGGGCTACGACGTCGTCAGGCCGTAGCCAAACACTTACCACCGGCTCAGACGACCCTCCGGTGTGCAACCGACCGTTTTCACCGACGCCTTCGAGCAGCTGTTCGACGGTATCGCCACCGCGCTGCCGGACATCCTCACCGGCCTCGTCTTTCTGGCGCTTGCTGCCGTCGCGATCAAGCTCATCATGTTCGTCGTGCGCGCCGTCCTCGCCCGCGCACTGCCCGGCGAAGCACCGGTGTACCGGCAGTTCGTTGCCGCAATCGTCCTCGTCTTCCTCTGGTTTGCGGTCGGGCTCTCTTTCCTCTCTATCGTCGGGTTGACCCTCATCGCGGCGTCGCTCGGGACCGCCGCCGGCTTTCTGGCCCTTGGCGTCTCCTACGCCCTCTCGGGGATGATAGCCGACGCGGTCGCCGGGGTCTACCTCCTCCGTGACCCGGACTTCAACCCCGGGGACACGGTCAAAGCCGGCGACGTTACCGGTGAGGTATTGGCCATAGAGCTCCGGAAAACCCGGTTTCTGGTCGACGGTGACACGGTCGTGCGAGCGAACGCCGACATCGAGAAAGGGTGGACAAAAGTCGGGACCGCCCGCTAGCGGTTCGGGTATCACAGCCGTTGACACGCGATATTTATAGCTGTTGGCGACTAACTCGCGAGCATGTTCATCGGCCACGCGCTGCTGGCGTTCGCCCTCGCCACCGTCGCGGCCGAGCGGTTCGAGGTCCCCCGGGAGCGGGCGCTCCGATACGGCCTCTTTGCGGGGCTGTTCGCCGCTGTCCCGGACGTAGACATCGTCTACGCACCGGTCGGACTCCTGTTGCGTTCGGTCGAGCGCGTCGGGCCCGACATGTTCTGGGAGACGGCGAACGTCATCCATCGGGGGCCGACCCACTCGCTGGTGCTGGGCGGTTTACTCGCCGTCGCGGTCGCCTGCTGGGCCGTCGGCACCCGCCGGTCGCGAGCGGCCTCGCTCACCCTCGCTGCAGTCGTGCTCGCCGTCGGTACGCTGGTTAGCGGTCCCATCGGGGGCGTCGTGGTGCTGATATTCGCCGTCTCGGGGTTCGTCGTCGCCGGTCTCGCGAGCCGCCAGGGCGTCGCGCCGCGACCGCTACTCGGGCTCGCGCTACTCGGGCTGCTCTCGCACCCGTTCGGTGACCTCCTTACCGGGTCACCGCCGCCGTTTCTCTACCCCTTCGACGTGGTGCTCGTCGCCGAGCGCGTGGCGCTCCATCCCGACCCGACGGGGCAGCTACTGGCGGCTTTCGCGGTCGAACTCGGCACCGTCTGGCTCGCTATCTGGGCCTACACCCGCCACACCGACCGTCGGCTCCTCGATCTGGTCAGTCCCCGTGCCTCGCTGGGCGCCGGCTACGCCGCGGCCGCACTGCTGTTGCCGGCCCCGACGATGGAGCAGTCGGCACACTTCGTGTTCAGCGTCCTCGCCATCTCGGTCATCGGGGCGCCAGTCCGGCCGTTCAGTCGCGGCGTCGACCGACTACGGATGGCGGTGACGGGACTGACGGCTGTTACCGTCGCCGCTGTCGCCTACGCGCTGGCCTACGGACTGCTGTGAGGGCGACAGTGTTTTCCACCCACCGCGTTTCGTGGCGTCCATGAGCGCCGACGTGACGGATTTGTTGGGTAACCGGCGGGTCAACGCGCTCCTCGCGTGGCTCGTCGTCGGGCTGATACTTGCTGCTGCCGCGGGGAGCGTCTCTGGCGGCGAACCGCTGTGGGCGGCCTTCACCGGCGTTCTCGCCGCCATCGTGCTCTTGCCGCCCCTCTCGTATCGCAGCGTCGACGCGATGCTCCCCTGGGAGATCGTACTGCTCTCGGCGTTGCCGGTCGTCGGTCGGCTGTTCGCGACGGTGCCGGTCACCGGCAACCTCGCGACGTATCTCTCGGTCGCTGCCGTCGCCCTCATCGTCGCCGTGGAGCTACAGCTTTTCACGCCGGTGAAGATGACGCCCCGGTTCGCCGTCGTCTTCGTCGGCGTGACCACGATGGCGACCGCGGGCATCTGGGCCGTCGTCCGGTGGGGCGCCGACCTGACACTGGGAACGGCGTTCATCCTCGACCCGGCGCTGTCGGAACACGCCATCGAGGAGGCGCTGATGTGGGAGTTCGTCGCCTCGACGCTCGCCGGCGTCGGCGCGGGCGTGGTCTTCGCGCTGTACATCAACTACAAGGTCGCCACGGCGCGGGTCCCCGCGGAGGTGGCCCGATGAGGCTCCGGGACTACGTCGGTATCAGCCGGGCCCGACAGCGCCAGGCCACGTACGCGATGGAGGTCGCGCTGGTCTGTATCCTCGCCGTCGGCATCGTCACCGGGAGCACCGGCGTCATCGTCAACACCGGCGTCGGGCTGGTTGTCACACAGCTCCCGGCGCTGTTCGAACGGGACTACGGCATCGCCCTCGACCCGGCGCTGACGCTGTGGATCACGACGGCGGTGTTCCTCCACGCTGTCGGGGTCATCGGGCTCCCGTGGGCCGACGCGAACTTCTACAAGAGCATCTGGTGGTGGGACCACCTCACACACGCCCTCTCCTCGTCTATCGTCGCCGCCATCGGCTACACGACCGTGCGGGCGCTGGACCGCCACTCCGAGGAGATATACGTCCCGCCCCGGTTCATGTTCGTGTTCATCCTGCTGTTCGTGCTGGCCTTTGGCGTCGCGTGGGAGGTCCTCGAATTCACCATCACGCTCGCGGCCGAGGCGACCGGCAACGCGACGATACTCACGCAGTTCGGGCTCGGGGACACGATGCTCGACCTCGTGTTTGACACTATCGGCGCTATCGTCGTCGCGACCTGGGGGACGGCCCATCTTACCGATATCGTGGGCATCTTCGAGGAGTTTCTCGACGGCCGTGAGAGCTGAGCGAGCGAGGTTTTATACCCATATCGTGTGAAAATCTAGCACGCCATGGTGTTCAAGAAAATCACGCTGATAGGCACGAGTTCGGAGAGCTTCGACGACGCGGCCGACGACGCCATCGAGCGCGCGGAGCGCACGCTTGATAACCTGATGTGGGTCGAGGTCGACGAACTCGGCGTCGAGATAGCGAGCGCCGACGGCCGGGAGTACCAGGCGGAAGTGACAGTGGCCTTCGAGCTAGAGGAATAGCGAGGCGACACCGCCGCCCGACCACGGGCCGTGCAGTCAGGTCCGGAACGACTCGCCACAGCCGCATTCGCTGACCACGTTGGGGTTCTCGACGTGGAACCCGGCGCCCTGCAGGCCGCCCTCGTAGGCCAGCACGGAGCCTTCGATGTAGTCGATGCTCGCGCCGTCGACGAACACGCGGAGCCCGTTGCGCTCGTAGACGGTGTCCCCGTCTTCCGGCTCGTGTTCGAAACGCATCCCATAGGAGAGCCCCGCACAGCCGCCCTGCTGGACGAACAGGCGGAGACCGGAGACGTCCGTATCCATGTCTTCCCCCTCCAGCAGGTCGAGCGCCTCTTTGGCTGCTTCCTCGGTGACCCCGACGTCTTCGCCCCCGAGTTGGGGCTCGCCGTCTACGGTGCTGCTCATACAGAGTGGTGGGGTCCAGCCCTGTTAACCCTGACGCCGGATGACCGACGGACACCCGGTTGCATATACAGGCCGCCCGGTCAATAGACGACGGCCGCAACGACCGGTATGGACTCACAGGAGCAGGCCGGCCCGTACCGAACCCACGGGACGACGGCGGGAGTCGGTCGGCAAGCGCTGCTCGGGGCCGGCGTCTTCGGGTTCGGCTTCAGCGGCCTCGTCGACGTACTTGTCCTCCATCACGTGTTGCAGTGGCACCACCTGCTCTCGGGCATCTACCCGACGGACACGCTGGCGGGGTTACAGACGAACGTCCTCGCTGACGGCCTGTTCTCGCTGGGGATGCTCGTCGTCGGCGTCGGTGCTGGACTCGTCTGGCGGGCCGAGCGGGCGACGAGGGGTTCGCTCGCGGTCCGGCCACTGGCCGGTGGGGCGCTGGTTGGACTCGGCGTGTTCGACGTCTTCGACGCGGCGGTGAACCACATGCTGCTTGGCCTCCACCAGCCCCTGTCTCAGGGCGGTCGGTACAACCCACACTGGCTGGTCGTGAGCCTGGTCGTCGCCGCCGCCGGCTACTACGTCTATCGGACTGGACCGGTGACCGACCAGTGACAAACCCGGCTGCGGTGGCGTCGATGGGGCTGCTCCATGGCTCCCCGCCGTCGGCGCCGCTCCCGGGATGGCTCGTCCTGCTCGTGGCCGTGCCCGGGCTCTGGGCCGTCGTCGGTGCCACCGTGGTGTTGCTCGACCGCCTGCTGGGACACCTCGGCGTCTGAGCGCTCCTGCTACTCAAACCGCTTTCGGACGCTCTCTGCGTGGGCTTCGAGTCCTTCGGCCTCGGCCAGTGTCGTAATCGTCTCGCTGAGGTCGCCAAGCGACTCCTCGGAGAGTCGCTGGACCGTCGTCGACCGGACGAAGGTATCGACCGAGAGCCCGCCGGTAACGCGGGCCGCCCCGCCGGTCGGGAGGACGTGGTTCGTCCCGGCAGCGTAGTCGCCCGCGGCGACGGGGCTGTACGGGCCGAGGAAGACGGAGCCGGCGGAGGGGATCCGGGAAAGCAGCGCCTCGTCGTCCTCGGCCTGGATAGAGAGGTGTTCGGCGGCGTACTCCTCGGCGAACAGCACCGCCTCGCTCATCGAGCGGGCGTGGAAGACGCCGGAGGCGTCGTTGTCGAGGGCAGCGCGGATGACGGCCTCGCGCTCGCGCTCGCCGGCCTGCTCGTCGACGGCGTCGGCGACCGCCTCGGCCAGGTCCGCGTCGTCGGTCACTGCCACGACGGAGGCGTTCTCGTCGTGTTCGGCCTGCGCCACGAGGTCGGCCGCGACCAGTTCGGGGTCGGCGTCGCCGTCGGCGACGACCATGATTTCGCTCGGCCCGGCCAGGAAGTCGATTGCCACGTCGCCCCGCACCTCGGCCTTGGCGGCGGTGACCCATCGGTTGCCGGGGCCGACGACGATATCGGTCGCTGTCACCGTCTCCGTGCCGTAGGCCAGCGCGGCGATAGCCTGGGCGCCGCCGGCCTGATAGACCGCGTCGGTGCCGGCGGCGTGGACGGCCGCGAGCGTGACCGGGTTGACCTCCTCGGCGGGCGGCGTGGCGACAGCGACGTGTTCGACGCCGGCCACCTTCGCGGGGATGACGCCCATCAGCGCGCTGGAGGGGTAGGCGGCGGTGCCGCCGGGAGCGTAGACGCCGGCGCTGTCGAGCGGGCGAAAGCGCCGGCCGAGTTCCCGGCCCTCGAAGTCCTCGCGCCAGTCCTCGGGGCGCTGGCGCTCGTGGAACGCGCGGATGTTCGCGGCCGCGTCCTCGATGGCCGCCCGGATGTCGTCATCTATCTCCTCGTAGGCGCGCTCGGCGGCGTCGGTGATGTCGACGTTGCCGACCTCGACGTCGTCGAACTCGCTGGCGAAGCGGCGCAGGGCCACGTCGCCCTCCTCGCGGACCTGGCTCACGATGTCGGCCACGTCGTCGCGGACCGCGTCGACGCCCGAGTCCCGGTCAAACAGCGCGGACCGCTCCCCGGGCCCGAGGTCGGCGACAGTGCGTACGTTCATACCCCGGCTTCGAGGCGGGCGGAAAAACGGGTTTCCCTTCGCTACCGGTAGACGGTCGAGGCGAGATGCAACACCGAGAGGCCCGCGGTCGTCCCGACCATCGCGGTGGCGACGACGATGCTCGTCACCGACGGCACTCCCCCGCCGCCGGCGCCCGCGAGCAGGACCACGGCCACGGCGACGGCCCCGCCAAGCAGGAGGAGGTGCGCGACCAGCCACGGGAGCACGTCCCGCAGCGCCGCGAGCGTCCGTCCGAACCCGCTGTGGGCCTCGACGCCGACCCGCTGACCCGGTCGGTAGTACTCCGCGGCCGTCGCGTAGCCGTCGCTCGCGCTCACCTGCTGTGTGGACCGCGACTCGGCTGCCGACTCCCCGGCCGCCCGTTTCGCGGCCTCGCTGATCGTCTCGCCGGCCCCGGCGTCGTCGCGGGTATCGACACGGTCCGTCCAGCCGTCGAGGTGGCGCTTGACGTACGTCTCGTGACCCAGCCGGTCGTAGCGTGCCCGCTCGGCCCCGTCCGTGAGCACCTCTTTGGCCGTGGTGAGGCGCTTGAACCGGGTCCGGGCCCGGGGATCGTCGGTGACGTCCGGGTGGGCGGTCTTCACCTGCTCGCGGTACGCGCGGACGATGGACTGTTCGTCCGCGTCGGGGTCGACGCCGAGGACGCCGTAGAGCGTTGGCATGATGGAGGGGTAATTAAATCTATTGGCCGAATGCCTACATGAAACTACCGACGGTTACGCACGGCGATACGCGTCGTAGAACGAGAGAACGGCCGACTGGCGCGCCCGTTGGCCTCCCAGCCGATTCGGGCACGGAGGCGGTACGACGACGGCCAGAGCGACCCGGGACCTACGCCAGCCAGTCTTCGGGTTTCGTGTTGTAGTCGATGTCCGTCGCCGCCAGATGCTCCACGTCGCTCCACTGGACGTCGTCGACCGTCACCTCCTCGCCGTCGTAGCGGAGCCGTTTCCCGACTTCTTCGGGCTCGGGCTCGCGGTCCCGGCGCTTGGCGACCTCGATGTCGTGGTCGTCGAACTCCTTGACGATTGTCAGCAGGTTCACCGGGCGGCCCCACAGTTCGAACAGCCGTTTGAGTACCTCGGTGGCCTGTTCCCGGTCCAGCGTGATACCGTTGTACCTGTGTGCCAGGAGGAGTTCGTTGCGGTTCCGGTAGTTGCCGTCCTGGACCACGATGGTCGGCTTGCCGAAGTTCGTAAACTGGAGCATGAGCTTCTTTTTGACGTCCTCGTGGTCCGTCGAGGTGACTCGGTAGTCGCCGGAGGCGTGGGTGTACTCGTAGGTGAAGTAGTCGTTGTCGTCGACGAACTCTTGGGTGAGAAACTCATCGAGGAAGGTCACGTCGTTGTGGCTCTCGCGTATCTCGCGCATCCGGCCCCAGCCGCGGGTGTACTCCACGTCCGCGAGGGCGTCGGCGACGCTGTCGTAGCGCGTGTCGTCGAACATGTAACGCGAGACCCGCTCCAGTTCGGCCTGTCCGACCCGCGAGACGAAACCGCGGTACTGGGGCTTGACCAGCGAGTAGTGCCGTTGGGCCAGCCCCTCGTAGGTCAGCACCTTCCAGGGGTAGTTCCCCACGTCGAACTCGCCGTCGCGGGCTCTGGCCAGCGCGTCGGC
Organism: Haloarcula sediminis; assembly: GCF_035656455.1. Taxonomy (NCBI): domain Archaea; kingdom Methanobacteriati; phylum Methanobacteriota; class Halobacteria; order Halobacteriales; family Haloarculaceae; genus Haloarcula; species Haloarcula sediminis. Next base: position 582,367 of record NZ_JAYMGA010000001.1, read on the forward strand.
GTCGACTCGCGGGTCCTCGGGGTCGAGTTCGTCCACGTGGCCGGGCACGTCCCGGAGCCACGCGGGCGGTTGCAGGTGGTCCTGTACCTCGGTGAAATCGACCACGTCGTGGAACGTCCGCCAGGTGATGCCGTCGACGCGGAGCAGCCGCTCGACGACCTCGCGGCGGTTCTCCGTGTTCTCGATGTACTCCCAGAGTTCCAGCCCCAGCGAGTATGGGTTCAGCCCCGGCGACCCCAGGACCTGTGCCATGTGGTCCGAATAGAGGACGAACTCGTCGTCCCCGGCGAAGCGCTCGCCGGTCATCATCAGCGACTCCCAGTAGGCGGCCCAGCCCTCGTTCATGACCTTTGTCATCTTCTGCGGGGCGAAGTAGTACGCCTCCCGACGGAGCAGTTCCAGTATCTCCGTTTGCCACTCCGCCATCTCGACGGCCTTCTCGGCGTCCTCGTCGTAGGCCATCCCGTGCTTGCGGAGGAAGCCGAGCACGTCCTTCTCGGGCTGGGCCGGGAAGGTGGCGTTCCCCTCCTCGTCGCTCTGGGCGTCGAGCCACTCCTCGTCGAACACCTGTCGCTTGACCTCCTCGGAGAGGTCGAGCTCGTCCAGTTGCTCGCTTACGTCGACGCCCTCTATCTCTTCGAGCCGGTCCCGGGCCGTCTCGACCGGGCGGTAGGGGCGGTGCTGGTCGATGTTGTCCTCCAGACAGAGGACGTGGTCGATGAAGCGCTCGACTTCACTGCGGTCGATTTCCGGGTCTTGCATGTACTCGCGGATGGTGTCGGCGTGGCGGGCGAGCATCCCGGCGGCGTCCGGGCCGCGGCCGTCGCCCTCGCTGCCCGCGGCACGGGGCGGGGCGCCGTCGCTGAACAGGCCGAACCACTCGTTGTTCGCGAAGAAGTCCGCGTGGGCCTCGACGTGGGTGATGACCGCCTTCTGGTCGGCGAGGGTGTTTGACTCCTGGAGGAAGGCGTGGGCCGGGTCGTCGTTGTTGACGATTTCGAAGGCCTTCCCGCCGAGGAACCGCCCCTGTTTTTGCTGGCGGTCGTACTGCATTCCCCACCGCCAGTGGGGGTAGCGCTGCTGGAAGCCGCCGTAGGCGATGAGCTCGTTCATCTCGTCGTAGTCGACGACCCAGTAGTTCACCGGGTACGGCGTCAGCCCCAGTTTGGTCGCGAGGTTGCTCGCCTCCCGGACGGGCTCTTCGAGGTCGTCGGCGATGCGCTGTTTCCGAAATCTGTCGTCGTTCATGACTCCTCCTCCGTGCTGAGTATCTCGTAGATGGCGTCGACCACGTCATCCGGCGAGGTGACGTAGGTGACCGCCACGTTGTCCGAGTCGCGGAAGCTCCGCTCGACCTCCTCGGCGTGGGTCGCGTTGATGGCGTTGCCGGAGGGCTGGGTCTCGACGTAGGCGTGGAGGTTCGCCGGTATCTCCTCCATCATCGGGATGACCCGCTCCTCGGTGTCGTTCGAGGAGTTCTCGCTGTCGCCGGCCGCGAAGACGTAGCGGTTCCACTCGCTCCAGGGGTACTCCGCCTCCAGCACCTCGGTGGCAAGCTCGTACGCGCTGGAGATGCGGGTCCCCCCGCCGGAGCGGATGCCGAAGAACTCGTCGCGGTCGACCTCCCAGGCGTCGGCGTCGTGGGCGATGTAGACGAACTCGGCGTTGTCGTACTTGCCCTGGAGATACCAGTCAAGCGGCGTGAAGGTGCGTTCGACCAGTTCGCGTTTCTGCTGGCGCATCGACCCGGAGACGTCGCGGATGTTGACGACGACGACGTTCTTCTCGCGTTCCTCGACAATCTCGGGATAGCGGTACCGTTCGTCCTCACGGCGGAACGGTATCTGGTCGACGCCCTCACGTCGGATGCGGGTGGAGGTGTCCTCCCGCTCGACGCTTGCCTCCATCTCCTCGATAGAGTCGTAGGTCGACTTCTCCTCGGCCGCGAGGTCGCCGTAGGCGTCGTCCAGCCACGCCTTCGAGACGGGGATGTTGTTCTCGCGGGCCCACTCGAAGGCCGTGGCCGGCCCCCAGCCGTCGACCTTCAGCGCCTCGCGGACGTACCCCTCGTCGAAGTCCATCGCGAGCTTGCGCTTGAGCCCCTGCTTGAACAGCCGCTCGAAGTCAAGCGTCGAGGAGGGGCCGCTCCGGGTGATGTCCGTGAAGTCGCCCTCCGTCTCCTCGACAACCGTCTTCCCCTTGGGGTCCAGGTCCAGCCCGAGCTGTTCGTCCAGCTCCTGGGCGAACTCCTCGGGGTCCATCTCGTAGTACTCGTGTTCGCCGCCCTCTTCGCCGGGCTCGCCGTCTTCGCCCTCCTCGCCGTCGCCGGGCTGGGGCTGTGGCTGCCCGACGGGGTCGCCCTCCTCGGCGCCCTCGCCCTGGCCGACGCCGCCCTTGTCGCGCTGGTCGTAGGCGAACTCGGGCAGGTCGACAATTTTGATCGGGATCTTCACCTCGTCGCCGCGGGACTGACCCAGATCGCCGTACTGGATGAACTCCGCCAGGTCTTGGCGGCGCTCCTCGCCCACCTCCCGATACCGTTCGAGGTCGTCTTTCAGTCCCATCTGTAGCTCACCTGACTCATGACGTGGCGGCTGGTCAGCTCGGCCGCGGCCTCGCTGTAGCCGTGCATCTCCATCATGTTCCTGATAGTCGTCTCCTTGAGCGCGGCCGTCTCGGTGCCGGACGGCGGGTTGTCCCACTGCCCCGGATCGAAGTCCTCGTAGGTCCGCTTGACGTCGTCCCAGTCGTGGCTCCCCAGCACGGTCTTGATGACCGGTATCTCCTTGGGCGAGACGTCGCCGACCCGGAACTCCTCGTCGCGGCGCTGCCACGCGTGGCGGTTCAGCGCCGTGATTATCTTGTCGGTGCGGAACTTCGTGACCGCGTGGTCGGGCTCGGCGCCCTCGTAGTTCTTCTCGTCGAACCGGCCCAGGTGCTCTATCTCGAACACCTTCATCTTCAGCGGGTCCGGGTCGACGTACTCGCCGCGCTCGTTCTCTATCTGGTCGTCGGAGGCCCAGGCGTACACCTGCTCGATGTACTCCTCGACCGTCGCCTCGTCGACGCGCTTGTCGCGCATCATCGCGGCCAGCACGTCCCGCTCCTGCTCGCTGAAGACGTAGTTTTTCACCGGGACCACGCGCTCCTCGTACTCGGTGGCCTCGCTCGGCGAAAACACCGGGGCGTCTCCCAGTCCCGCCGCGATGGCGTTGAGGACATCGCGTGGCATGATGACGTGTTCCACGGGCAGGTCGGAGTGGTGTCGGTCCTGGGCCTCGTGGAGCAGGTCGGCGACCACGTCGCGGACGTAGGTCACGGGGATACCGTGGTCCCCGTCGGTGTGGGTGATCTCCAGGTCGTAGTCCTCGATGTCGACGCGCTCGTCGCCCTCCATCAGGTAACCCCGGTCGAAAAGCAGCGCCTTCTCCACCAGGTCCAGCCCGGTCGGGACGTTCGAGCTGTCCAGTCGGGAGACGACCGCGTACAGCGCCGCCGCCTCGATAGTGTGGGGCGCGATATCCTTCTCGGTCGGCGTGTCGATGTCGTCCCTGACCGAGACCGAGACGGGCTCCTGTATCCACGTCTCCAGCTCCTCCCAAGAGTCGGGGTCCCAGACGCTCGTCTCGTCTGTCAGCTCCCGACGGAGCAGCTGTGCTTCGAGCGAGAGGTTCGTCAGGTAGGTAAACTCGTGTTTGTCAAGCCGGCGTTTGAGCGCCTTCAGCGGGTCCTGTCCCTCCCGGTCTGCGTGCTGGTTCAGCTGGGCCTCCAGGTCGGGGTTGGAGATGATGACGAGCTGGGTGTCGACATCCATCCCGATGCCCTTGTCGAGCTTGACGTGGCTCTCGTCGGGGACGTTCAGTAGCTTCTGGAGCAGGTCGGCGTGCTGGGCGGCGTCCTCGACCACCGTCAACAGGCCGTTCCCCTGGGAGAGCACGCCGTCGTAGGAGAAGGCCTGCGGGTTCTTCCGGCCACGGGAGTCCAGCTCGCGGAGCATCCCGTGCATCCACGAGCCGACGAGCCGTTCTTTGGGCGTCCCCTCGTCCTCGGAGTGGAGGACGCCGATACCCCGTCCCACGTCCACGACGAAGTTTTTCACCCGGAGATGGGAGGGGTCGGTGACCGCAGAGAAGAGGTTCTCCTCGCCCGCTCGGCGGTACTGCTCCTCCAGGAAGTCGTATGCCTCCCGGGAGAACGGGTCGAGTTCGCCGTCGACGCGGATCTCGATGTGGTCGTCGAGGCGCTCGTTTATCTCGGCGAGTAGTTCCTCGCGCACGTCCGCCGGGAACACCGTCAGCGGATGGACCTGCACGGGGCTCTCGTACCAGTCGTCTTCGTCCTCGATGGGGGTGTCGCCGTAGGTCAGCGCGCTGTCGCTGCCGCCGGCGCCGGCGACGTTCCACTCGACCGTGTATCGACGGCCCTCGGGCGTTCGGGAGTACTCCCGCAGACCGTTGATGAGACAGCGCTTGAGCTCGGATTTGCCCGTCGCGGTGGGCCCTTCGAGCCAGACTATCTTCTCGTCTTTGCCCCGCCCCGCCGCGATAGAGCGCAGGTCGTCGACGAAGGCGTTCAGCACCTCGGTGTTGCCCAGGATGGCGTGCTCGCCGTCGTTGTGCGGGTCGTCGAAAAAGCGGTACCGCTCTTTTTCCTCACCCTCCTCGATGACGGTCCGGGTGCCCGCGGCCTCGATGGCCGACAGCAGGTACTTCGAGGCGTGGGCGGCGATTTCGGGCGTCTCCAGGACGGCGTCGACGTACTCGCCCAGCGCCATGGGCTCCTCGTAGGTGGCCGAAAGCGAGTCGTCGGCGCGGTCGATGTACTCCTCGCCGCTCATTAGTCTTCCATCTCGCTTTTGGCGACCTCCGCGCCGGCGAACTCGAGCACTTCCTTGGCGCCCTCCTCGGAGTAGCCCTGTTCGATGAGGGCGTCTATCCACTGGTTGCGCTCGTCGTCGTCCATCTCCCCCGAGGAGACCAGCGCGGAGAAGTTGATGTTGTGTTTCTTGTCCTCCCAGAGTTTGCGTTCCAGCGCGCGGCGCAGGCGGTCGTTGTCCTGTGGGTTGAACGTATCGCCCTCGCGGGCGCGCCGGGAGACCCAGTTGCTGACTTCCTGGCGGAAGTCGTCCTTGCGGTCCTCGGGGAGGTTGAGCTTCTCCTCGACCGAGCGGAGGAACTGCTCGTCCGGTTCCTGCTCGCGGCCGGTGAGCTCGTCCTCGACGGTGTCGTCGTCGATGTAGGCCATCACGTGGTCCATGTACTTCTCGCCCTGGCGCTGTATCTCGTCCATGTCGTAGGCTAAGGCGTGGCGCACGTCCTCGATGGCCCGCTCCTTGTACTCCTCCCGGACCAGTTCGAGAAAGCGGTAGTACTCCTCGAACGACTCCGAGTCGATGGAGCCGTGGTTTTCGAGGTTCCCCTCCAGGTGGTTGAACGTCGTCAGCGGCGAGAGGAAGTCCCGGCTGCGGTGCATCGAGTCCATGATGGCCTCGGCTATCTCGTCGCCGATAAAGCGGGGCGAGACGCCGTCCATCCCCTCGCGGATGTCCGCGGCCTGCTCGGCCTCCTCGCGGAGCTTCTTGACGTCGATGTCGTCGGCCTCGTCTATCTCGCCGTTGTACGCTTTGGCCTTCTGGACGAGCTCGACCGATTCGGTGTCGGGCTCCTCGATGCGGGTCAACACACCGAACAGACCGGCCATCTCCAGGGTGTGTGGCTCGACCTGTATGTCCGGCAGGTCGGCGTTGCGCAGCATCTTGCGGTAGATTTTGGCTTCCTCCTCGTACTGGAGGACGTAGGGAAAGTCGATGCGCTTGGTCCGGTCGTTGAACGCCTCCATCTTCTCGTCGCCTTTCTTGTCCCGGTACTCAGGCATGTTCGTCCGGCCGACGATGACCTGGTCGATGTCGATTCGGGGGTTGTTCTTGGGCTTGATTGTCTGTTCTTGACTGGCATGGAGGAAGTCATAGAGGAACTCCCGCTGGAGTTTCAGGAGCTCCTCGCCGGAGAAGATACCCCGGTTCGCGTTACAGAACGCGCCGGAGTAGTCGAACGCGCGCGGGTCGCTCTCGCCGTAGATGGCGATTTTGGAGTAGTTGACATCCCCCGTGAGCTCGGTCTCGTCCTGGTTTTTCTTGTCCTTGGGTTCGAAGGTCTCGATGCCCTGGCGCCGGTTCTCGTCGGCGACAAAGCGGACGATCTCGACGTGGTTCTCCAGTACCCGCTGGAGGTCGTCGTCGTAGTACGCCAGCAGCCGGTCCATGTAGAACTCCGAGGCCGGGTCGAGGTCCTGTTCGTTCCGGATTGTGTAGGGGGCGTCGAGCACCTCGTTGATGTCCTCGATGACCCGGTCGCGCTGGTCCTGGGGCAGCAAGACCAGCGGGTCCTGGTTCATCGGCGAGCGGACCACGTCGTCGCCCGGGTCCTGGTCCGGAATCACGTCACAGAGGTTCGTCCAGCGGAAGGTGTACATCCGCCCGTCGTCGCTGCGGGTGTAGTCCTCGTAGTAGTGGCGCACCTGCCGGTCGAAGTCGGACTTCCCCGACCCGACCGGCCCCAACAGGAGCTTGATGCGCTTCTCCGGGCCCAGCCCCCGGGCGCCTGACTTGACCTTGTTGACGAACTCGTGGATAGCCTCGTGGACCTCCCGCCCGTAGAACGTGTTCTCGCCGTCGTGGATGGGGTCCTCGCTGGCTATCTTGTACTCGACGACGCCGGCGTCTTCGTCGTACTCGGTCCCGTAGTAGTCGAACATGTCCGCCACGCGCTGGTGGGCGTTACGGGCGACCTTCGGGTCCTCGTACAGCTGGTCGAGATACCAGTCGAACGTCCGGGTGGTCCGGAGGTCCGCCGGTATCGTGTCCTGGTACTCCTGGCTCAGTGCTTCGAGTGTCTCTTTGTTCTGGCTCATGCTATCTCGAAAAGTTCTGCACGGGACGGCGTCGACGTGACGCGACCGCCCCGGGAACAGTCCGGCCGTGAGAGCCGCCGCTTCGGCTGTGAATCAGCGGGAGCCGCGGCATGACCCGTCCGCCCGGGTCGGTTGGTAAACAACACCATGGTATTGCTGACAGGGCGGGAACCGCGCCACCCTCTCGGTAACGGATGACAGCCTGTGACTGTGTTTCCGATACTATTTATTACATGAGTGCTTCAACATTAAGACCCTTTTGCCGTAGTACATAAACCACCGGGACTCCGGCCCGGATATCGGCGGGCCAACCGATAGACAGCAGTGCGTCGGTATGGTATACCACAGCAGTATCCCGGTGATTAATTTATAAGTAATCGGACCCGCAGTCATACTGGTGGCTGTAACAAACTGAAGTAATTCGCCACCCCGGAGTGGCGAATATCTTTCCGAACTTACAGCCTCCAGTATCAGCCGACAACGTATTGACCGCCGAGCCACAGCGCCCGGTATGGACCTCGCGGCGCTGCCGGACGAGTGGACGGTATGGAACCGGACCGAGACGGACCTCATTCTCGCGTACCGCCCTGACGTCTTCGACAGTGAGGCCTTTCCCGCACCCTGCCTGCCGACTATCTATCTCACGCGCGGCAAACGAACGCGTCGCCCGGGCGCCGACCGGACCGGCGAGGACTGGTACGTGACGCTGTATCTGGAACCGGAGGTAGACCACCAGGCGGCAGCAGTGAGAGAGCGGGACGACGCCGTGGCGGCCGCTGTCGACCTTGCAGACGACTTCGCCGCCGGCGAGTTCGATTTCCGGTCGCTGTATCAGGTCCCCCGCGAGGCGTATCTGGCGGAACTGGACACACTGACCGGGAGAGCCTGACACTTACCTTCCGGGCCCGCCTACGGCCTGTATGACAACTGTCACGCTCGTCGGCGCACGCCTCGCCGAAACCGGCGAGGAGTTCGTCTACCACGGCGAAGCGTCCGGCTGTTCGGGGTGTCCGTATCGCGACCAGTGTCTCAACCTCACGCCGGGCCGGCGGTACCGAATCACGGCGGTCCGCGAGAGCGGGCAGACGCTCGACTGTGCGGTCCACGACGGGGGCGTCCACGCCGTCGAGGTCGAGCCCGCCCCCGTTCGCGTAAACGTCCCGACAAAGGGCGCCTTCGCCGGAAGCAAGGCCGAACTCGCCGGCCCCTGTCCCCACACCGAGTGCCCGAGCCACCCCTACTGCGAGCCACAGGGGGCGGAGTTTGACACGGAGTACCGCATCACCGAGGTACTGGGCGACCCGCCCCATGACTACTGCATGCTGGACCGGGACCTCACGATGGTCGAGTTCGAGGCGCCCGAAGACGCCTGACCGACTACTCCAGGGTGCCGACGTGGCTCCCCATGTATCCGAAGACGTCCTCGTACCCCTCGGCCGAGAGCAACACGGGGTGAAAGGCCTCGTCGGCGTACACCGTCTCCCCGTCGGCCGCGGCGACCGGGTCGCCCGCGGCCACCGGTTCGAAGTTGCGCACGAACACCTCGTACTTCTCGGCGGCGTCCTTGGGGATGGGACCGCCGAGCTGGAACACCGGCAGCGAGTCGTTTCTGACAGGGGCCGGCTCCTCTGTGACGCCCAGCGCGGCCAGGAACTCCCGGATGACCTGTTCGGCGTTCTCGGCCGCCTCGGGCGACCCCTGGTAGCCACACTCGACCTCGATGGTCGTCGGGGCGACGGAGAACAGCCGCCCCTCGTTGTTTCCTTTGGTCCGAACCACGGCGTCGACTGAGAGCTTCGGACAGACATCACGCGCCAGGTCGGAGAGCTCATCGACCAGCGCGAACATCCCGTCGTAAGACTGCGTGGAGTGCAGGGAGAGGACGGTACAGCCCCGGAGCTCCTCGGTCAGCTCGGCCGCCAACCGCATCTCGTAGACGTCGCTGTCCGGGTCCCCGGGAAACACGCGATTGAGGTCCAGTTCGAGGTAGCGCTCGCCGGCGGCCAGCGCTCGCTCGTTGACCACGATGAACTTCACGGGCTGGGACACCTCGGGTGGGTCCGCGAGCACCGCCTCGATACCGTCGCGACCACAGGGCTCGTCGCCGTGGATGCTGCCGACGACAGCAATCGATGGCTCACCCTCACCCAGTTGCTCCACTCGCATCTGTTCGTAGCTCAGTAACCGGATCCTAGTATATGTGTGGGTTTGGTGTCGAGCTGGGGGGCACTCCCGACCCCGATGTGATCGCCGTGGTGGTCAAGCTTTTATTACACAGCCCGGCCTCCGGAGCGTATGAGACGGCGACGATTGCTTGGGTTGACGGGAATCGCACTCACGACGGGGACAGCCGGCTGTCTGACGGACTCTGAAGGGGGCCCGGGGACCGTCGAGGAACGTAGTGCGACCCCGAGTGACACCGCTGATCCCGGCGCTGGGACGCCGACCGAGACAGATACCGGTATCCCCAGTTCGGCGCCGGCGGTGACAGAGCCGATATACGAACACTGGGGCGCGTACAGCGACGAGGACGCTGGTAGACTCGTCGACACGTATCACCCTGAAGCGCCTGACGCGCTCACGGAGTCGGCTGTCTCTTTCCAGGGGACGGTGACCGTAGAGAGCACGACAGTCCTCACTCAATCCGACGGTTCGGCGACCGTCGAGGTCGAAGCCAGCATTTCGGGGGAGCTCAACGAGTCCCAGACGCAACTGTTCGAGTTGCGACGCCACGACAGCGAGTGGAAGATATGGTCGTACGAAGTGACGGAGGACGGCTCGTCGGAGCCGGCGACACCGCAGGCCGCTTTCGACTTTGAATACGACGAGTCCGCGGCCGATGCAAGCGACGAGGGCATCCTGCGGATTACGCACAGCGGCGGGGACAACATCGACGGCGCCAGGCTCTACATCCGTGGGTCAGGCATCGTCGAAACTGCGGGGGCGACTCCGGACGTCACGGAACCGGACGCCGACTGGGCCAGTGCGACCGACACCACCGAAGTCACCGCGGGAGCGGAGATAACTGTGGGCGTGACAGCCGACTGTGACATCCGCGTCGTCTGGGCCACCGAAAGCACGAGTCAGACACTCGCGACCTACCAGGGCCCTGGTAGCTGACTCAGTCGCGCCCGTGACAGCGGACTCCGGTCAGTCCAGCCCCTCGGCGAAGTCGTAGTCCGTCTCGTCGGCCACAGGGTAGTCCTCGTCGAGGCGTATCTCCCACCCGTGGAGCGTGGACGGTTCCGCCAGCGCGTTCGTGAGCGCGGTCCGCACGTCCAGCAGGTCGACCCCGTAATAATCGTTCGGGACGCCCCGGAAGTAGTCAAGCGACGTGCGAAACAGCGACCGCATCCCGTCGTCGTTCTCGAAGTCGAAGTGCTTGTACGCGCCGGCGGCGACTTGGACCATCCCGTGCAGGAACTTGCTCTCGGTGCTCCCGCGGCCGTAGTTGTACCACTCGGCCTCGAAACAGTCGTGTGACTCGTGGAACCCGCCGTCGTTGTACAGCCGGACCCCGTGGACGACGGCCCGACGCAGCGTAGCGTGCTCCCACTGCCCGTCGGCCCGCCACCCAGTCGGGTCTCCCGCAGGCGGCCCGACGCTGTCGTCGCGCGTGTGGTCGTCCATATCTCAGTGTCGGATGCCCGAGTGGTCAATCCAGCGGTCCCGGCGATGGTTCCGTACGACATTTATACCGCTGTGTGTATGTGGGATGCATAGGGCGCGTGCGAGGGTAGCCAAGCCCGGAAACGGCGGCGGACTCAAGATTTGGTCTGACGACCAAATTGTTCGCTGAACCAGAAATCTGCTCCTACGCACCCCCAACGTGCCTATCCCGGCGGATTCGGCATCGTGACAACTATGCAACCACAGTCCGATTCCGTATCCGACCTGTTCGAACAGACCGAGATAGACGTCCCCTTTCCGCTCGTTCCCGAGGAATCAGCGGCGTTCCTGAACGAAAAAGAGGAGTTCGATTACCGGAGCCGGCGCGAGAAGTTCGCCAAATGGCTCCTGCGAGAAGGGAAAGACACCCGCGACAAGGACGGCTACACCGAGGATACCGCCAAGAAGACCTGCTATCGCGTTGCCTTCTTCGAGCGGTACGTTTGGTCTCAAAGAAATGAGTACGTCCCTGTGATGGACACAGCGGACGCAGACGAGTTCATAGAGCGGGTCGCGTACTCCGATTACAGTCAGTCGCACAAACACGCCCTGCTACACTGTATAAAGCGGTACTTCAAATGGCGACACCACGAGTACGGCGGGAACCTCTGGAACCCCGACCGGAGCTTCAACGTCTCGAACACCCAACAGCCCCAAGACCACCTGACAAAGAAGGAACGACACCAAATCCGTCAGGCCGCGCTCCAATACGGGACGATTCCCTCGTACAGTACCGTCAAGTGCAAGCCTGAACGGCGGGAACGGCTCAAACCGTTCGTTGCCGAGAAGGCGAACAAGTCGACCGACGCGCTCGGGGTCGACGACTGGAAGGAAACACCGAGTTGGAAGTACACGTCGCTGGTCTGGTCGTCCCTTGACGCCGGCTTTCGGCCCGCCGAGGTGGAGAAGGCCAAAGTCGAGTGGGTCGACGTAGACAACGCCGTGCTACGGATTCCTAAATCAGAGTCGACTAAGAACGAGGAAAACTGGAACGTCAGTATCCGCGCCGACACCGCCGAGGCTCTGGAAAACTGGATTCACGAGCGGAGCCACTACCCGAAATACGACGACACCGACCTACTGTGGCTCACTGACCACGGTAATCCCTATGGGAACCGCCAATTGGGCCGGCTCATTCGGACACTCTGTGACCGGGCAGGAATCGAGTACAAGAACCGCAAGATGAGCTGGTACTCGATACGCCACTCGGTCGGGACGTATATGACCCGCGAGGAAGACTTAGCCGCGACGAAACAGCAACTCCGACACAAGCGGGCCGAGACGACAATGAAGTACGACCAAGCCCCGCCCGAAGACCGGCGTTCGGCGCTGGACAAGATGGGCTGATAGAAGCGGGGCCGCGTTCCCGCTGTCTTCGGGTCGATAATCAGCAGGAACTCGCCGCTCAATCAAGAAGCGAGGTCGTCGTATTTCTCCAGCACCATCTCAAAGTATTCGTCGTCCATTAATCGAGGACTCTTGACTCGACCGAAGTTGTCTAACATATGCTCCACTTCATTGCGATTCAGACCATACGCCAGCATCGCACCAGCGTCCATTTCGGCTTGCAGTATCTTTCTCTCTTGATGGCCCGTTGCGGATGTGATACCGAGTTCGTCTCGGAGTGACTCGAACTCATCTCCGTAGCAGTTCAATCGGGCGGCTCGTGTCCAAATATAGTCGAACCACTCATCGCCGTCCGTTAATCGTGGAACCTGTGATTCACGAACCTTGTACGCTACCAGCGTGTTGTCGATTTTAGTACGCATTAGGTAATCGAAGGCGAGACTATTTATCAGTCCCAACGCGGCGAACATTTCTTCGTTTGTAAATCTGCGTTGATAGATACTCCGTAGCGGTGTTTCGTCTAAATCAGATTCCTGAGCAACCGTCTCGTGTGGTCTGAATGTCCGAAGTTTGCTGTGACAGACTACTCCGGCGGGAAGGACTGTCGCAATAAACGTCCTTTCGTTGGTAGTGTTTCCAATGTCTCTGAACGCGATTCGTGGGGTGGTACAATCAAGGAGAACATCATCCACGGAGAGAGGCTCACCACGGGCATCTTCAAGGAGATTGTTTACAAAGCCTTTCTGAGACCCCGTTCCATCAAATTCGTTGTAGAGTGCCGTTTTTAGATTACGAACCTCCTTTTCGCGGATACGGCTTTTTGCGCTGAGTTCGGTTGACACGCCCTCATCTACACTCCAAAACTCGGGGGGTTCCACGTCCAGAAATCTATCATCGTAGACAAACTGATAGATGTTTTTTCCGCCCAGAACTGAGTAATCACCTTCGTCGGGCGATTCCACAAATCGGTCTGCATCGTATGTACGGTCTAATTCACGATGGATACTGACGTTCCAAGAATCTTCAAATGGCTCGTCAAGCGAGGGATGGTCAAGGAGTTTGCTCAAAACACCCACTTCATTTTCAGGGTCGGTATCCCCACGCGATGAAATCTGCGGGAACAGCGCCGCTTCGGGCGAATAATCTGTTAGTACCTTACGTGGAATCTTGACTGTTTTTTCCTCAAATTTCTCAATCACATCAATGGTATTCTCTAAGAATATTCCTCGGAGTTCATCTGTCTGCCCACCGTTTTGGAAGGTGAGGATACCAAACCGATACTGATTGTGTAACCCCTCGAAAATGCCGTGGTTCTCGAAATGTAGGAGCGAATCCACGGTAGTATTGTTTAGTAGGTGTAATCGGAGGTCTTTGGCGGTAGAACTGGTGAATATCACATTTGGCAGGATAAGAGAAACATAGGCATCGTCTCGCGCTATGTTATATACGCGCTCTAAGAAAAGAGCAGATAACTCATTTTCTGATGTTACTTCTTTGCCGTCTACAACTGGACTCTGAAGTTCATATCCATCGGAATTATTGAAATAGTCGGCTCGTGCCTGCATCTGCTGATTATATTGTTCCCAGCCTTCCTCGATTTCGGGGTCTTCCAGTAACTCCTCCATTTTCGCGTCCTTGTCTTCCGGCATCCGAGTTCGGAAAGTCGGGTCATACCGAGAGAAAAAGTCATCTCGGTTCGTCCGTAGCACATCCCAAGGCGGGTTTCCTACAGCAACATCGAAGCCACCGTCGGCATAGACCTCAGCAAATTCAAGAACCCAATTGAACGGCTCTAATTCCCTGACTTCTTCCGGTGTAATATCATCAATGCCCGCATCTACGAAATCTGCGTGAATATCGTCAATCAGTTCTTCGCGGGCGTTCCGTAGTTTCTCGAAGGCTTGACTGCGGTGTTTTTCGGCGGTCTCGCTGTCAAACGCCTGTTCGTGCTTCTCGATTTCATCAATAATGCCCTGATAGCGGTCTCGGACGCTGTCTTCGCTGAAACTGCCAAGTCGGTACTGGTCATCACCGTTCGTCTCGGGGAAGCCCGTGTACCCGATGAGACTGTTCCCCTCACGGAGATTGAACACGATATTGGGAAGCGCGAGGTCGTCGTCATCAAGGTCGTCAATAACGTCCTCGTCCAGTTCCGAGATGATTGACAGCCAGAGTCGGAGCTTCCCTATCTCGACCGCCGGCCCCATCAAGTCGACGCCGTAGATGTTGTTCAGGACGGTCGTCTTCTTGAGCTTGTATTCCTGCGGATAGTTCTCGTTTTGAGCGTACAGAGCCTTCCTGACGTTGACGATTTCTTCAAGGACAGACGTGAGGAAGTGGCCGCTACCACAGGCAGGGTCGACAACTCGGAACTCGTCGACTTCGGCCAGAAGGGCACTGATTAGTTTCCAGCTCCCCGGCAGGTCTTCGATAAGCTCGTAGACGGAGTCGTACCGCTCGGCTTCGGCTTCCGGCCAGTCCCGTTCTTCGACCAGCACGTTCTGGAAGCGGTCTAACAGGGCCGGGCGAACGGTTTCCTCGGCACAGAAGCGGGTAATCTCGCTCGGGGTGTAGTACGCACCGAGTTCTTTGTTCGTATCGGCGTTGTCACTGGTGATGTAGTTGATTGTCTTCTCGAATACGTTCCCGAGAACGCTTGGGTCGAGGTCGGTCGGCGCACCGCCGGCAGAGAAGCTATAGCGTTCCAGCAGGTCGATGATGGATTCCAGCACGGAGTTCCGAACGTCGAAGTCTCCTTCCTCGAAATCCTCGCCCTCGATAGTCGGACGGAACAGCCCACCGTTGAGGTATGGAATGTCTGCAAACAGGTCGACGTTCTTGACCTGCGGCGAACGCTTCTCGGGCTTTTCGTTCATCACGTCGTAGAACAGCCGCTTCAGGAAAGAATCGTACAGCGACCCCATGTGCGTCCCGTCGTTGTAGGTCTCCTTGACCGTCCGAAGCAGGTCAGGCTGGACGATGGCCTTGTCTTCGAGGAACTTGATGAAGATGAGCCGGTTCATCAGCTCGACGGCGAAGAGTCGGGCGTCTTCCTCGCTGGCCCCTTCGGGTTTCACGACGCCGTCACCAATCAGCGAGCGGGGAGTCGTTTCGTCCTCGTTGACGATACCGAAGACGTAGCGAATGTAGTCGTCGTAGAACTCGTCCGTGATTTCCTCTTGTTTCTGCTTGATGACCTGTCGGGCTTCCCCGGCGATGGAAACGAAGTTCTGGTACTCGAATGTACGTAGGAGCCGAGTGACCTGCTCCCGGTCGGCGTCGAAGACGGCCTCGGTCGGCGGCTCCCGCTTGCCCACTTGGTTCTGGAAGACAGCGAGGAAGACCGGCTGTAAGTCCACTTCCTCAATGACGTTGTGAGTGTATGAGTCGGGGTCGTACCGGACGAAGGCCCATCGAAGCCCGTCCGTCGCAAAACCGAAATCGGATTCAAATTCTCGCTGACTGAGCCAATCACGCACCTGTCCAATCCCGTGTTCCCGGCTGTCGAGGTCTTTGTTGATTGGTTCTGCTTCGACCAGTAGGCGCGTCGAATCAATATCCGGGTGGTCTCGGAGAGAGATAGTGTAATCGGCCACCATCGTCCGGCCCCCGGAGAGACCACCAGCCTCGGTGGCCCAATCGTGGCCGAGAGCGGCGAGAAGCGGCTCGATGACTGCCTGTTGGGTAAACGACTCTGGCTGAAGCCCGTCCTTCGTCATGCTTCCACGGAGCTTGTAGGAGCCGGGGTCGGCCCGCAGGATTTTCTCTAAGGTATCGTCGTCAATCTGCTCTCGGAGATTCCTAACAGTACCGTCGATGGCTCCAATTAGGTCGTCTTCGGCGTCCTCGGTGACGGCGGTCTCGAAAGCCTGCTCAACGAACTCGGTCGGTCGGAGGATGATGTAGATGGCATACGAGAGTGGAGTTTCGTGAGTTATCTGGTAAGGTAGCTAAGACCTGATAAAAATGTGGGGTGTCTCCGCCGTCGTCCGGCGGTTACTCAATCTCGAAACAGTCGAAGCATTCCAAGTCGGTACCGCCGTGGCCGTCACAACCGGGATTTCCGTTCGGGCAGACGTCCGGCTCCGGGTCAACGGTACAAGTACCACCATCGGTCTTCACAGTATCGGTCGACTCGGACGGCGTTGATTGTGGCGGGAACGCGGTTGCCGCGTCGAGAAGGGTCGACCCACCGATAGCGGCCACGGCGAGCATATGCTTCCCGCACTTGCCCTGTGGTTGGTAGTAGTGCTGGAAGCCCGGGCAGTCACACGAGACAGGAATCCCGTGCTGGTCGACCATCACGCGGTACATGTGTTCATCTTTCAGATAGCCGTAGCTGGCGTTACAGACTTCAATTTCGAAGGGGGCAACAACAGTGAACTCCCACTCACTCCACGCGACTCGCTTCGCGGTCTTGGTGTCGAAAGAGAGTCGGTCAACTACGGTACGCTTTTGTTTCGTCTCGGCGTCGGTTTGCATTGCTTCTGGCTCCATTCAGAAGCACCGGTCGGTGTTACAGCACCGGCCACTTTCCTCGTGGCAGAACCGAGCTTCCTACCTACCTGTAGGAGACGGCCTGTATATGAAGGTTGCGAGTGTATGCATACGTTCGCAAGACTAATGAATGAGACCACCAGAGTAGTGGCATGGCTGAGATTGACCTTAGCCCGACCGACGAGGCAATACTGGAGATGTTACGTGAGGGTCGCTGTACGCCAGCCTACATAGCCACAGAACGGGACTACTCGCGGGCGCATGTCAGGAACCGGCTCCAACGTCTTACCGAACACGGCTACGTCACGCGACTCCACAAGGGACTGTACGAACTCGCCACAGACCCCGAGTGAGACAGGCTGGAAGGGGGTTAGAACACCGTCGCCCAATTGTGGTGAGAACCGTAGTAACCCGGCTCACGATTTTGTGCCGGATTTCCCACGCGTGAAGGGGTCTTCTGTAATTTCTAATCGCAAGATACCGACGCATAAGTATAAGACAGGGTGTGAGAATACCAATTGGGAGAAAAACACGGGAAAGCCATTTGTGCTTTCCATCGTGGTGGTTGACACGTCCCGGACTTTCCGTTACCAGCGGGAACGCGCACCAGCTCGGACTTCCTTTCTCCCGGAGAATATCTATGTACGACGAATTACAAGGAGAGCCGTTTAGCGAAGCGAATACCGAAAACAAGACTAAATTCCATTTCAATGATGCAATATCCGAGCAACATGAAGCCTATCTTGGAGACGCACCGTGGGAACTCCGGGAACAGTGGAGGCGGTTCCACGGATACCAGAACGGAATATGGAATTGGGCTTGGGCCGATAAGAAGAAATTATATCAGCAAGATAATGACCAAATGTTCGATGCCATAGCAGGACAAATCGGACTGACAAAATTCCAAAAAGAACGAGCGCGTGACATTTTCCGAGAAATCCACTACCCGACTTATGGTTCCTACTACGGCGTATTGGATATAGCGTTCTATGTGTCCGTTATTGTAGCCAATGAAGATTATCGTGGTGAGGGGTGGGTGTACTTCCCTACAAAGAAGAACTACAATCACCAACGAGGGGATGACCATGTGAGGGATGGTCATGAAGCGTTCAGTGAGGTAGCAGATGCTCTTGGCCTTGATATTCCAGAGGGTAAAATTCAGAAGGGTTTACAAAAATTCGAACCTATCGTTGAAGAGATTGTCCGGCGGTACCCCCCTATATAAGTCGGCTACTATAGTAACGGGTGAGAAGAAACAAAAGGAGAGCTGTAAACAGATTCCTGAATCGGCTGTGAATCTTCGTAGGGAATTAACACAGTTTGTCCTTCGGACTGGAATCAAGGATTGAGGGGCGGGGTTCCTGCTGCATTAGGTGGTCAGATACTTCGTATCAGTACTTATTGGATTCCCAAGACAGCAGGAAGCTTCCCGCTGAATTAGGTGCAATCCGATATACCGTATAGAATATATGGCCTCTACCCGAGATTAATCAGAACTCCCGTAGTCCCTGTCCTTCGGACTGGAGTGTAAGAATGGGGCGGGGTTCCTGCTGTATTCGGAATAGCCGTTATACACCCTATAGAATATACTGATAGCCCGGTTCAGCTATTCAACCCCCTACATTACTGTATAGAATATAACATCCTCACGTTCCTGCTGAATCGGGACTCTGTATAGTATAGCTGTATATGGAAAGTGCTGCAACAGAGTTCACATATTAGCCGGATAGGCCTCTGATTCTTTGGATACGGGATTGGCCTCTATATGGGATTACCGAGGGTTATAAAAAGGCTTCTCGACAGACATTCGACCTCAATGTAACCGATTTCAGACTATTGAGTACGTCATCACCGTCCCACCAATATCACAATTCCTCGCGTTCCTGCCACAGTGGGCGAAAAGTCTGTTTTCCGATATTATTTTTACCCGCCTACTTGTTAAGAAACCGCCAGACGGCGGGCCAAGGTCGAAAAGGGCAGGTAGATGATGTCTCCCGTCTGGCAAGGTTTAAAACAGCCAAGGGCCAACAAGTCATTGCTGAATCCGACGATTGAGATTAGGCGCGTGAGAGGCTGTGAACGGTAATCGCGCCAGCGATGTGCGAGGGTAGCCAAGCCCGGAAACGGCGGCGGACTCAAGATCCGCTCCTGTAGAGGTCCAAGGGTTCAAATCCCTTCCCTCGCATCGCCGCGCGACCACGCCGGTCGCGCACGGTGCGGAAGACGCTCTCGGAGCGCTCTTCCCTCGCAAAAATTCTGGTGTGATAGACCGTACAGAGACGGCGGTGGACGCAAGATCCGCTCCTGTAGAGTCGTCGCGAGCGGTGAAACCGCGAGCGACTGCTCGGAAGACGAAGCGGCGGACGGCGTAGCCGTGAGCCCGCGAGTCTTCCGGTGGTCCAAGGGTTCAAATCCCTTCCCTCGCGTCACTATGCGTCAAATAACGCGACGCAGGTGGTGCGCAAAGGGATTTGAATGAGAGAAGACGCAGCGGTCGAGTGGAACGAGACCGACCGTCTTCGCGTAGTTCAAATCCCTTCCCTCGCATCGCCGCGCGACCACGCCGGTCGCGCACGGTGCGGAAGACGCTCTCGGAGCGTCTTCCCTCGCAAAAATTCTGCCAGGAACGTGGCAAGCAGCATCTGCCACCCGTTCTATCCAACAGACAGGTTGCCCCATACCGAGATGCTAAAGCCGTCCCGCTGCCAGGGCCATCCATGACCGACGCAACACGCCGTGTCGCAATCGCCGAGCGAGCCGCCAGGGCCGGCGGGGCCGTCGCCCGCGAGATGTTCCGGGAGGAACTGGCCGTCGAGACGAAAGCGAACAAGAACGACGTGGTCACGGCGACCGACCGGGACGCCCAGGCACAGGTGGTCGCCACCGTCCGGGAGGAGTTCCCCGAGGACTCGTTCCTCTGTGAGGAGGAACTGGTCTCGCGGTCGGGCCCCGAGACGCCCGAGACCGAGCCGACGGCCGTGTCGTCGGTGCCGGAGACGGGCCCGGCGTGGGTCGTCGACCCCATCGACGGGACCGCAAACTACGTCCGCGGGCTGCGGACCTGGACGACCAGCGTCGCCGCGACGGTCGACGGCGAGACGGTCGGCGCGGCGACGTATATGCCGTCGATGGGCGACCTCTACGCGGGCGGCCCGGAGTCGGCGACACGGGACGGGACGGCACTGTCGGTGAGCGAGCGGACCGACCCCGAGACGTTCGTCGTGACAACCGTCGGCTGGTGGGACCTCGACGACCGCGCCGAGTTCGGCCGGCTCTGTACCGCCGTCGGCGAACGGTTCGGCGATATGCGCCGCATCGGGAGCTTCCAGGCGACGCTCGCGTTCGTCGCCGACGGGGCCATAGAGGGGGCGGTCTGCCCGACACCGACCCATCCCTGGGACACGCTGGCCGGTGTCCACCTGGTCCGCCGGGCCGGCGGGACGGTCACCGACCTGGAGGGGGAGCGCTGGACGGCGGACAGCGCCGGGCTGGTCGCCTCGAACGGCGAGGCCCACGACGAACTGCTCGCGGCCGCGAACGCCGCGCTCGAATAGGGCGGCGTCGCAACCAACCGAGCCGGTTCGTCGACTCGCGCACACGCGACCGGAAGCCTGAAATCGACGCCCGCCGGTCACACGGCCATGAACACCTACGAGCGACTCAGCGAGAAGTACGGGGTGGCCCGGCTCTGGGTCGCCTCATTCGTCGCCATCGTGGTCGCCATTGCGGGGGCGGCGGTCGCGATGCCGACACGCGTCTGGGACCGCTTTCTCTGGCACTACTTCTGGGGGCCGGTGTACGCCGACGCGAAGGCCGCGAGCTGTGCGGTGATGACCGACGGGGGGCCACAGCCGCTGTACCAGGGGTGTTCGGCCGCCATCGAGAGGGGAGATATCGTCGCCGAGCCGGGTTACACCATCGTCTCGGAAATCGGCTACATGCTCATCCTGGTGTACATGCTCGTCGGCGTCTACCTGCTGCTGGAACGGCTGGACATCGCCGAGGACCCGAACCTCTACTTCGCCTTCGTCCCGTTCATGCTGCTTGGCGGCGCGTTACGCGTCGTTGAGGACGGGACCGACCGCGCCGTCGAGGCCGGCGTGACGCCGCTCGTCGAGTATCCGCTGAGTTCGCTCATCATCAGCCCCGTCATCTACGGTGTCGTCTTCGTGATGACGCTCGTCTCCCTGCTTGCCTGTCTGGAACTCGACCGGCGCGGCGTCGTCGGGAGCTACTACCGCGCGACCGCCGGCGTCGGCGTCGCGCTGGTGGCAGCGACGATGGCCTACCTCACGATGGGGGCACTGACGACCGACTACTCCACGCTGTATCTCTCAGTGCTGGTCTCGACGGTCGGTATCGCGTCGGTGCTCTCCTATGCGCTGTACTGGCTGTTCGAGAACTACGCCCCGGCGGTCAACAGCGGCACCGGCTACATCGGCCTGCTGGTCATCTGGGGCCACGCCATCGACGGCGTCGCCAACGTCATCCTCGCCGACTGGCTCGACGCGCTGTCGGTCCCGCTCACCTACTACCCGAAACACCCCGCCAACGCCTTCATCATCTCGACGACCGAGGCGCTCCAGCCGGCCGGAATCAGCGCCGCAATCGGCACGTCCTGGCCGTTCCTCTTCGTGAAACTCGCCGTCGCCTCCCTCGTGGTCTGGCTGTTCAACGACGAGTTCCTCAATGAGAGTCCGCGCTACGCGCTTCTCCTGCTCATCGCCGTCACCGCGGTCGGACTCGGGCCCGGGACGCGGGACATGCTCCGGGCGACGTTTGGTATCTAACTGCCGTGGTGAGCACGGCTCGGGAAGCTACGGGAACGGGTGGTGTGCCCGGTCGAGCCGAGGCTCGAACCCGAGTTCGCCGGGGACCCGCTCGGCCCGCTCGCCGAAGTACGCGTCGTCGAAAAAGAGCGGCTGGGCGGTCGGACAGAGCACGCGCACTGCCTCGAAGCCGAGCCCGTCGAGGTCCCGCGTCGTGAGCCGGGTCGCGTAGGGGTCGAGACCGGCGTCGGTGACGCGGTCGACCAGCATCGATAGCTCCGTCCGCTTGTCGTCCGGGACGCTGTCGGGACCGACGCTCGACAGCGGCACCGTCGTCTCGGCGTCGGTCAGCGAGGCGGCCTCGGACGGTCGGCCGGCGTAGTGTCCGATGGCCCCGGTGGCGTCGGCCGCGCCCTCTCTGCCCATCCCCCGGAGTTCGAGCCAGTTCTGCAGGGCCTCTTCGAGCGCGCCGGTGGCCGCGTCGGCGGGATCCAGTCCCGCCGCCGACCCGAGCGCGAACTCGGGCCACGCCTCGCCCCGGAGCGCGACGGCCACGACCGGCACGTCGACGTCCTGCGTGAGCAACAGCGCCGTCGCTTCGAGCCCTTCCGACTGTGCGCGCCGGCGGAGCGTGTCGAACTCACCGTCCTCGACCGCTATCTCCAGCGGGTCGTACGTCGAGTACCACGACAGCATGGCGGCGTCGCGCTCGATTACCTCGTACAGCCCGGACAGCAGCGCCTCGGTCTCCGTGCTGCCGAGGCCCAGTCCGGTCGTCACCGGCGGCCGCACCGCCTGCGACGGCGGCGGGTACAGCACCGTCTCGGCGGGCACGTCGACCTCCGCGTCGGTGTCGAGATTGGTCGCCGGCACCCACCGGAGCGGCTCCTCGACGGGACCTTCCTCGGGGCGGACGAAGGCCGTCGGTTCGATGGCGTCGGCGACCGACGCCGGTGTCCCCCGGGGCAGCGTCTCGGCCCGGTAGACGCCCGCGGCGTAGCGCTCGTAGCTCTCGCCCAGGGCCTTCATGAACGCCGTGTCCCAGTCGCTCGCGACGCCGGCGGCCTGCTGTGTGGCGGTCGCGTCGCTGAACCGCTCGGTGCTTCCCGCCGTCGCGAGGTAGTAGGGCGCCGGGAACGACTCGGCCTCGCCCACCTCGCTGACGATGCCCAGGCGCTCGTCCAGCCCGCCCTCGGCCCGGGCGAGCGCGTCCCGTTCGTACTCGGGGTCGGTCCCCCGGAGCGTCCACGTCCGGTCGCCGCCACAGTCACAGCCCGGCACGGGGCGGAACTGCCGTTCGGTGTAGGGCAGCTCCACGACGGTGCCGGCGAGGGGGCCGGCACCCGAGAGGGCCTGCTCGATGCGGCGACCGGCGACCGCGCCGGCAAAGCGCTGGGTCCCGCTACCGGGCGCCTTGGCGGGCGCCTGGTCCTCGTCTACGTTCGCCCGGACGCGGTCGGTGAGACAGTCGTAACACCCCGTCTCCGGGCCGAAACCGGCCACGGCGGCGTCTACGACCGGCACGCCGCCGAGCCCGCCGAGCTCGACGGCGACCCACGAGGTCCCGAGTTCGCGGGCGCGGGCGCTCGCGGTCCCGAACCGCTCCGAAGTCACCTGGTCGACGACGACCGAGAGGTCGGCGGGGGTCACGAGCGGGTCGTCGGCCCGGCGGACACTGGCCGGGCTATCGGAAAGCGCAGCGACGAGAGCGTCTACCGCCGGGCCGCTCCCGACGACTTCGACAGTGGTCATGACCGCACAGAGACGACAGGGGGAGAAAAACCCTAGGCCGCAAGCAGGCTCTGGGCGACCGTCGCCAGCTCGTCGCTGTCGGCGTCTTCCAAGCGCTCGTCGCCGAGCATCAGGCGGAGACGCGGCCGACCCACGTCGATAGGGACCTTCTCGGTGTCGATGAGGCCCATGTCCTCCAGTTTCGTCTTCGTCCGGGAAAAGGTCGCCTTGCTGGCGAGCCCGACGTCCTCGCCCCACTTGCTGATGTCGTAGAGCAACTCGTTGTTGCGCGCCGCGACCAGCAGGCTGATGGTGACTTCGTCGAGCCCGTCGCCGTCGCCGCGGGCGGTCGACAGCGAGCCGAGCACGCTGTCGAAGTCCGCGGCGGTCTCCGGACCGATCTCCGACTCCAGCGTGGTCCGGACACGGGAAATAGCGGGCGTGCGCAGCGAGTACGCCTCGGCGCTCTCCCACGTGTTCTCGTAGTAGGCCGCCGCGTCGTCGACGAACGCGTCGTCGTCGGTGCCCAGACCGCCGACGACGTCGCCGATGGTCACCAGGGCGTAGACGCCCTCGGCCGTGACGGCGACGGAGTGGTTCGGGACGCGTTCGAGAAGCCGCATCGAGAGGGTCCCCGCCTCCACGAGATCGGCCGCGGTACTCGCGACCAGGAAGTCGTCCATCACGTCTTTCAGTGTCCGCTCGTCGGCGAGCATGCGGACCTCGGCGTCGGCGTCCTGGCGGTCGAGCGTCGTCATCAGCGACGAGATGGTCTCCTGTGAGGGGTTCACGACGTAAATCGGTGTGTCGGTCTCGGCAAACACTGACGACAGCATCGACCCGATGTCGTCCTGTAGCAGGGTAGTACTCATTGTGCTATTGCATCTATTGTTGGGAAGAACATTTAATTTCATCGGCCGATTATCGTTGATTTCGGCGCCAATACTGTCATATCGACCATCAAATCAGTACAAATATATCTACAAGCTACCAATATTATGTATGCGTTATTGATAATAATGGCGACGAAACACGACACGTAGATGGGTATTATCTTGTCCAGAACTGGTACGTACCCGGTTAGAACTCCGGGTCCAGTCTCGCGGCCAGGTCCCCGGACCAGTGGAAGTCGCCCTCGAAGATGACCGGCAGTGAGTGTGACTCCAGCGTGTCGACGAGCGTCGCCGCGGAGACGGTGTATTCGGTGGCCGTTCCGTTGAGTGCCGTCTTGCCGTCGATGGGGAGGTCGTAGCTCGCGCCGGCCCCCTGTGGTGTCATCACTTCGCAGGTGAGGCTGTACCCCCCGTCGCGCTCGCTTACCATCACCACCACCGGGTCGGTCGGCTCGGGCAGCAGCGCGTAGGTACCGTCGCCGACGACGGCGTAGTCCTTGCTCATCATGATGCGCCGGCGGGCAAGCTGGAGCGCCCGCTGGATGCAAAAGCCGTTCGAGAGCAGCCTGGCGAAGGCGGTCCCGACCATCGCGGCGTGGCTGTCCAACACGTCCGCGAACGTGACCGCGCCGGCTACCGACCCCTGCTCGATGAGGTCCAGTCCCTGCTGGTACGAGCCACAGGCGTTCAGGAAGAACGTTCGGGTGTGCGATTCCGACAGCGAGGCCATCGAGAGGGTCCCGTCCGGACAGCACAGCCCGTCGTCCTCGCAGTGGCCGATAAAGTGGACGAAGTCGTTCTCGGACTCGAAGACATCCGCGAGGGCGTCCGTCGTCAGCTGGTCGCGGACGGTGACGTCCATCGGGAGGTCGGCCGCCCGGTATATCTCCGAGACGGCGTGGCGCTCGTCGGACATCTCCATGTCGTTCAACACCACGGACAGCTGGAACTTGTCGCTCTCTTTTGCCCGGTAGCGGTACCGGTTCTCGTAGGCCGACGGCGTCGTCTTGAACGCGCCGATGGGCGTGCCGGGCGCCAGCCAGCCGTGGACGCGACCGACGCCGCCCGTCGGTTCGACCATGGCCGTCGGTTCGACCGTCCCGCGGGTGTAGGAGTCCGAAAGGGTCTTTTCGAGCAGGTCGCACCGCTCCAGTTCCGCACCGTCGGAGAGGTAGATCAGGGAGAGCGTATCGAGCAGGAAGGGGAGACAGCGGGCGCGTTCGAGCGACGGTTCAGTGTGTGTCGAGAGGTGCCACTCCGGTGTCGCTGTGTCGACCGCCTCGTCCGGCGTCGCCAGATACCGTTCCAGCCGGCCGGCCGGCGAGAGCGACCGGACCGCGCCCGGGTCCAGCGAACACCGGTCAAGCAGTTCGGGGTCCGACTCGGGGTCTATCCGGCGGACCAGACAGTCCAGGTAGAACAGCCGCTGGACCATCTCCGCGACCTCGTCTTGGATGTCGGGGAACGGCCCGAACTCGTGGTAGACGCCGGTGTTCTCGGCGGTGAGCGCCACTCGGGTCCGGTCGTCGACGGTCACGTCGGCGCCCAGATAGTACGCAAGCGGCGCGACGACAAACAGCGACTCGACACACGGCGGGACCAGCAGTTCGATGCCCGTCTCGGGTTTGGTGTTGGCCAGTTCCGTCGGCACAGACGTGGTTTCGCCGGTCGTCAACAGCGGTGGATGACCGCGTTGTCCCGGGTGTGAGCGAGACGGGCTGAGCGTGTGATGGGCCGTACCCATATGTGAGAGCCCGGTTGCCAGCCCTGCAGGTGTCCCCTGAATCCGGATGTGGGCCGGGCCGATAGACGACGGCTCGCCGACGCCGACGGCGACTCGCTGTGTGTCCCACAGCGACAGCACCGTGCCGTCTCCGGTGGGGCGCAACGAGGCGCCCCCGTCGAAGCGGACGTGGAGGCGCCCCTGCTGTGTCGGGAGCGAGCCGCTCCCGGGAGCGCCGTCGGCGGTCCGGATAGTGACAGAGAGCAGAAACGCCCCTTCGGGCAGTTCCGACGCGCTAGTCAGTGCATACTGGGCGTCACAGTCCAGCGCAGTCACGGTCGGGTCGGACCCGGGTACCCTGAGGTGGGTGGCCCGCCCGTAGACGCAGTCTGCCGTCGCCCGCGGTATCGCGTCGGCCGGGAACTCACGGCGGTCGTCCAGCTGTGCCAGAACTGTCGATACCCCTGAGCGGGTCTGCTGTGTGATGTCCGCTCCAGTCTCTTGCTTGGTAGCTGTCTCGGTGACCCCCCAAGAGACCATGTGCCGGTTAGTGTGGGCTTATCGATTATATACATACTGATGTCGGGGTAAACATTTTGTACTGACACGAGCCGGCTCGGTTGGTCGCCGGAACCTGCCAGCCACTCACACGCCCGGGGCCAAAGGGTAGATTATTGACGGGCCGGTCCCGACCAACTCACATGAGCTACGACACCGTCCGCGAGGCGGACCCTGCCGTCGCAGACGCCCTCGAGGGCGAACGCGCGCGCCAGAACGACACGCTGGCGATGATCGCCAGCGAGAACCACGTCTCCGAGGCCGTCATGGAGGCCCAGTCTTCCGAACTCACCAACAAGTACGCCGAGGGGTACCCCGGCGAACGCTACTACGGCGGCTGTGACTTTGCCGACGACGTCGAGCAGCTGGCCATAGACCGCGCCAAGGAGCTGTGGGGCGCAGACCACGTCAACGTCCAGCCACACTCGGGCTCGCAGGCCAACATGGGCGTCTATCTCGGCGTGCTGGAGCCCGGCGACAAGATCCTCTCGCTGGACCTGACCCACGGCGGCCACCTCTCACACGGCCACCCGGCGAACTTCGCCGGCCAGGTGTACGAGGTCGAGCAGTACGAGGTCGACGAGGAGACGGGCTACGTCGACTACGACGGGCTTCGCGAACACGCAGAAGAGTTCGAGCCCGACATCATCGTCTCGGGCTACTCCGCGTACCCCCGAGAGGTCGACTTCGGGCGCATCCAGGCGGCGGCCGACGCCGTCGACGCGTACCACCTCGCGGACATCGCTCACATCACCGGCCTCGTCGCCGCCGGCGTCCACGAGTCGCCGGTCGGCGTCGCCGACTTCGTCACCGGCTCGACGCACAAGACCATCCGCGCCGGTCGGGGCGGCATCATCATGTGCGACGAGGAGTACGCCGACGACATCGACAGCGCCGTCTTCCCCGGCTCCCAGGGCGGCCCGCTGATGCACAACGTCGCCGGCAAGGCCGTCGGGTTCGGCGAGGCCCTCGAACCCGAGTTCGAGGAGTACGCCGAACAGACCGTCGACAACGCCGTCGCGCTCGGCGAGCGGCTCAAGGAACACGGCCTTGACCTCGTCTCGGACGGCACCGACAACCACCTCGTCCTCATCGACCTCCGCCCGTCACATCCGGACACGACCGGCAAGGAAGTCGAGGAGGCACTGGAGGAAGCCGGCATCGTCCTCAACGCGAACACCGTCCCCGGCGAGACCCGCTCGGCGTTTAACCCCTCGGGAATCCGCGCCGGCACGCCCGCCCTGACGACGCGTGGCTTCGACGAGGACGACTGCCGCGAGGTCGCAGACCTCATCTACGAGGTCGTCGAGGCCCCACACGACGAGAGCGTGGTCGCCGAGGTCGGCGAGCGCGTGGACGAACTCACCGACGCGTACCCGCTGTACGAGTAGGCGCCGGCGCCGCTTGCCGACCCGGTCCTATCGTCCGCACTCCGGGCGTTCGGACCGCCCGAGCCGGCCGGTTGCGCCCGAATCGCCCCCGACGGGGTGATACCTCGGTCACTGCACGCTTGCGGAGACCACCCGGAACAGCTGTCCCCTTCCCCGGGAAATTGCGGTAGTCCGACCATTCAGGTGTCCGGGCACACACCCACTGGTCAATGGGGAACGATTCGTCCCGGGACACATCACCCGTCGTCGCAGTGGTCTTGCTCGTCGCCGTCGCCGTCCTCGTTCTCGGCGGGCTGTACTCGCTGACCGCGCTCGATTTCGGTCCCGCGGGGGACGGGTCCGCCCCGTCCGTCTCCGAGTCCGACGGGCGGCTCTGGCTCGCCGGGGACGGCTCATACAGCACTGTCGAACTCACACACGAGGCGGGGGACACGCTCAACGTATCGGAGCTGGAACTCGTCGTCAGCGCCCAGTCCGCGTGTGGGAAGTCCGGCCGCCTGTTCGATCTCCCGGCGCCCGACGGCGACCTGACGCCGGCCTCGGCGTACGTCCGGGGCGACGACATCTTCGACACCAGCGACGACGCCGTCACCGGGCCCATCGGCGAGGACAACGTCACTGTCGACGGGACGTGGTCGGCCGGGGAGACGGCGACGTTCCGCATCGACAGCGGGGCGTGTTCGCTCAGCCCTGGCAACGAGATACTCGTGCGTATCAGTCACGCACCGACCGGAGCCGTCCTGACACAGCAGCGACTCACCGCCGAGTCGGCCTGAGGGGAGCGCCGGCCCCCCGCCGGGTATCAGTCCCCGTCGAGGTGTCGCGTCGTGAACTGCGCGATGGGGTCGGCGGTGTCGTGCATCCACTCGGCCAGCCGGCCGCGCAACCGCGAGCGCGCGTCGCGGTAGTCAGGGTGGTCGATAAGGTTCTGCAGTTCGTGGGGGTCGGCGTCGAGGTCGTACAGCTCGTCGACGTCGGGGGCGTTGAAGACGTACTTGTACCGCTTCGTCCGGACCATCCGCTGGGAGTACAGCCCCATCTCGTCGCCGTGGTACTCGGCGAAGACGGCGTCGCGACCGTTCGCGCCGGCCTCGTCGGCAAGCAGCGGCCAGAGGCTCCGCCCGTCGACATCGTCGGGCACCGGTGCGTCGGCCGCGTCGAGGAAGGTCGGCATCAGATCCATGAGGGAAACGAGGTCGTCACAGACCCGCCCCCCGCCGGCCACGCCGGGCCCGCGGACGACCAGCGGGATGCGGTAGGTGTCGTCGTACATCATGGGGCCCTTGTTCCACTGGCGGTGCCCGCCGGTGAAGTCACCGTGGTCCGAGGCGTGGACGACGAGCGTGTTCTCGGCGACGCCCAGCTCGTCGACTTTCGCCAGTATGCGGGCTATCTGGTCGTCGATGTGGTGCATAAACCCCATATACAGCGCCCGCAGCCGGTCCCACTCCTCACGGGAGAGCCCCTCGACGCCGCGGTACTCGCGGTAGCATTCCTGCACCCGGGGCTTCCCGTCGAAGGTCTCGGCGTCGGACGGCCACGGCGGCAGGTCCTCGGGGTCGTACAGCGAGGCGTACGGCTCCGGGACCAGATACGGGTGGTGTGGCCCCTGGAAGTCGACGCGGTGGAAGAACGGTTCGTCGGCGTCGGCGAGCTGTTCCAGCCGCCCGATTGTCAACTCGGCGTTGAACGCCGAGCGGGTCGCTTCGGCCGGTATCGGCAGGGTCCCGCCCAGCATCTCCCGCGAGTCGGCGAACTCGGCGTACACAGGGTCTCGGGGCTCGATTTCGTCGGGGTCGACGCCGTAATCGCGCTGGTAGCTGTCCAGCCCCGCGGACAGATGGGCGTCGTGGTGGTCGTCGCTCCCGCCGACGTAGTCGAAGCCGAAGTCCTCGGGCGTGTCCGTCCGACCGACGTGCCACTTGCCGACGTAGGCGTTCCGGTAGCCCGCCTCACGGAGCGCCGTCCCGAACGTGGGGACCTCCGCGGGGAGGTCGGTCCGGACGGCGTCGGGTTCGTGGACGTTGTTGAGTATGCCGTGGGTGTGTGGGTACAGTCCGGAAAGCAGCGACGCGCGGGCGCTGCTGCAGATGCTGATGGGGGTAAAGGCGTGGGTAAAGCGGACGCCGTCGGCGACCAGCCCGTCGATGGCTTCGGTCTCGACGGGGACGCCGTCGGGGTCAACGAGGTCGTGGCGCTCCTGGTCGGTCAACACGAGGAGGACGTTCGGTCGCCCCATCAGAGGTAACCGAGGTCGGCGAGCCGGTCTTCGGTGGCGTCGGAGACGTTGACGCTGCTGTCGGCGTCGGCCTCGTCGAAGCTCCCGAGCCACTCGTCGAGCGTGGCGGCCAGCTCGGCCGTCCGGCGGGGGTTCGCCGACGAGATGTCGTGTGTCTCCTCGGAGTCCCCGCGGATGTCGTACAGCCACTCGGTCCCGTCGGAGGCACGGACGTACTTGTACGCGTCCGTCCGGACGGCCCGGAGGCCGCGCTGGTACTCGTAGATGGCCTCGGGGACGTGGTCGAACTTCTCTTCCAGTACGTCGATTGGCGGACGGGGACGCATGTACTCGGCGATGACCTGCGACCGGGCGTCCACACCTTCTGTCGGGTGGAACGAAAGGGCCTGAGACGCTTCGCGCAGCTCGGGGGCGTCGACGCCCGCGGCGTCGAGTAGCGTCGGCGCCAGGTCGGCGGTCTGGACCAGCCGGTCGCCGCGGGCGCGTCCCGTCGAGAACGCGCCGCCGTGGACCACGAGCGGGACGTGCAACACCGTGTCATAGAGGCTGTACTGGTGGCCCAGAAAGCCGTGTTCGCCGACGTTCTCGCCGTGGTCGCTCACGGCGACGAAGACGGTGTCGTCCCACTCCCCGGCCGCTTCCAGGACGGACCGGAGTCGCCCGAGCTGGGCGTCGAGATACGATATCTCGGCCCGGTAGAGCGACCGGACGACGTCCCACTCCTCGCCGGTGTAGTCGAACTCCCCCACGTCGAACTCCCGGGGGTCCTGTCGCAGCGCCATCGCCCGGTCGTAGCTCCACCCTTCGGGGAGGAACTCGCGGGCGTAGGCCGGGGGCGGGCGGTACTCCAGATGTGGCTCGATACAGTTGGCAAAGAGGAAAAACGGCGCGTCCGAGTCGCGCCCGGACAGCCACTCGGCCACCCAGTCGACCGTCGCCGCGGCGCCGTCGTCGCGGTCGCTATCGCGCGCTATCAGTCGGCGGAGCCGCTCGAAGGTGGGTCCGCCAAAGCGACTCCGGCGGACGGCGTTGGTCGCCCGGTGGCCCCACCCCCCGGCGCCGCTCCAGGCGTCGGTCCGCTCGGAGTCGTCGCGAAACCGGCCGAACCCGTCGGTGAGGCCGAACTCGTCGGTTACCCAGACGTTGTTCGAGACGCCGGCCGTGTCGTAGCCGGCGTCGGCGAACGCCTCGGCGAGAGTCGGAAACGACCCGTCGAACTTGGTGTGTTCCGCGTGGGCGCCGTGTTTCGACGGATACGTCCCGGTAAACAGCGACACGTGGGAGGGAAGCGTCCACGGCGCCGTGGCGAACGCGCTGGTGTACTCGGTGCCAGCGTCGGCCAGCGCGGCGAGGTTGGGGGTCAGGTCGGGGTCGGCGGGTACTGTCTCGGTGGCCCGCATCGTGTCCATCACGAACAGGACGATATTGGGGTCGTCCTGTGGCGATGTCCCGGTCATAACCAGCCACCCACAAGTGACATTCTTCTCATATGTCTCAACACAGCCACTGTATACCATCCTTCCTACACTACACTGGGGCCTGCAGGCGCAGCCTCTTTATACGTATCAGGCGGCGAACTCGATGACTGATTCCGCCTGTAGTCCTTGCTGTCGCTGGTTCCCGGTCTCGTGAGACCGAGCGCCAGTGACGCGGCCGGCAGGTGGGCGAAACGAGCTGTGCCAGGTGCTACCGCGCCCGGTAGGGGATAGTGATACTTTTGGCCCGCGGGGCGCCCTGTAGAGGTATGACAGAGATAATCGACGGCAACGCCGTCGCCCAGTCGATACGGGACGACCTCGCGACGGCCATCGACCAGCTGGCCGACGCGGGCCACACCCCGACGCTCGCGACCGTGCTGATGAGCGACGACCCCGCAAGCGAGACCTACGTCTCGATGAAACAGGACGACTGCGAGGAGGTCGGCATCGAGGCGCTGGACATCGACATTGACCCCGAGGCCGACGCGTCGGAGCTGTACGACACCGTCTCCGACCTCAACGCCGACGACGGCGTCAACGGCATCCTCGTCCAGATGCCGGTGCCGGACCACGTCTCGGACCGCCAGGTCCTTCGGGCAATCGACCCACGGAAGGACGTCGACGGGTTCCACCCCGAGAACGTCGGCCGTCTCGTCGCCGGCGACGCCCGCTACAAGCCCTGCACGCCCCACGGCATCCAGAAACTCATCGACTCGGCCGGCGTCGACACCGAGGGCAAGGAGGCCGTCGTCGTCGGCCGCTCTGACATCGTCGGCAAGCCCATGGCGAACCTGCTCATCCAGAAGGCGCCGGGCGGGAACGCGACGACGACGGTGTGTCACTCCCGCACCGAGGACCTCGCGGCGAAGACGCGCGAGGCAGACATCCTCGTCGCCGCCGCCGGCGTCCCGGAGATGATAGAC
Organism: Haloarcula sediminis; assembly: GCF_035656455.1. NCBI lineage: Archaea > Methanobacteriati > Methanobacteriota > Halobacteria > Halobacteriales > Haloarculaceae > Haloarcula > Haloarcula sediminis. The sequence continues at coordinate 614,494 of NZ_JAYMGA010000001.1, forward strand.
GGCGAGATGGTCAAAGACGGCGCGACGGTCATCGACGTGGGTATCAACCGCATCGAGGCCGACACCGAGAAGGGGTACGAACTGGTCGGCGACGTGGACTTCGAGAGCGCAAAGGAGAAAGCCGGCGCCATCACCCCCGTCCCCGGGGGCGTCGGCCCGATGACCCGCGCGATGTTGCTGTACAACACGGTCAAGGCGGCGGGACTCCAGCACGACGTGGCCGTCGACCTGCCCTGACCCGATAGCCCGCCTGCTGTCGCAAGCGCCAGACTGGGGATGACGACCGCCGTAACCCTCCTATGGACGACCCAGCCCGCGTCGAAGGAGTCGATTTCACGTCGATAAACCCCGTTCTCGAAGACGTCTCGTATCCGATTTCGACCGAGGAACTCGTCGACCAGCACGGCGACCGCGAGATAGAGCGGACGAACGCCGACGCGGTGACGGTCGAAGAGCTGTTCGGGTACATCGACGACACCTTCGACTCGGACGAATCGGTCCGCCAGATGGTCCTCTCACAGATGCCCCGCGACAGCGAGGGGCGAACGAACTACTCCGACCGCGGCGGCTCGACGCCCGTCGAGACCGAGGCCGCCGAGGAGGCCGCAGGACAGACGACCGCTGACCTCGAACAGGCGGCCCCGACCAGCGACGACAGGCGGAACTCGTAGGGTTAGGTCCGGTCCCGCTCTAGCCCGGAGAGCCAGTTGTCGGCGGTGACGGCGGCGTTCTCGTCGCCGTCGACGTACCGCCCGAGGTCGCGGGCGGCACGCAGGAGGCGGTTCGCGTCGGCCGGGTCCACGTCGCCGTCCAGCGCCTCGATGCGCTTGCGGTGGTCTCGTATCCGTCCCGAGAGCCGGCGGGCGTGGTCGTCCGGGTTGTCGTCGAGGTAGCTCCGAACGTCGCGCTGGTAGCTGTCGACGGCGTCGGCCATCGCCAGCCCGAACTCGGCGCGGAACCCCTCGGGCACCGCCTCGTGGCCGGGCCGCTCGCCCCGGTCCGCGCCCCCGAGCAGGTCCAGAAAGTACAGCTCCGCGGCGTCGCTCGGGCGGGCCCGTCTGGCGACGGCGGCGGCGACCGCCCCGAGTTCGACGGCGGCGACGTATGTCTCATCGAGCGGTCGCAGCCGCCCGGTGTCGATGAACCCCCGCTTTCGGGTGTACTCCCGGCAGGTTTCGGCCACCGTTCCGGCCAGCTCCTCGGTCGTCACCTCGTCGACCCGGTTCCGCAGCGGCGTCAGGTCCAGTTCGACCGGCGCGTCGGTGTGTTCGGTCCGGTCGTCGAGGCCGACGCTCTGGAGGCTCCCACACTCCGGACAGGCGACGCTCCCGGTGTCGTAGTAGGACCACTGGGTCCCACAGGACTTGCACTCTCGGTCCCCGCGGATTTTCATATGGGTTCTCGGGTCGCCGCCCTCAAGTTCCTTCCGCGGTCAGTGTCCGACCGTACTCCCAGAGGCGACCGATTCGGTCGGCGATGTCGGGGTTCTCCTCGCGCAGCGTCGCCACGTCGGTCTCCCCGCCGACGTTTATGACGTGGACCGCCCCGCGCTGGTCGGAGTAGACATCCTGGAAGTCATACACCGCGCCGACGACGGTCACGTCGTCGGGGACGTCGTCGCTCTCGACGAGACGGTCGACCTGGTGGTCGACGTTGTACTCGACGAGGTGGTTGATGGCGGCCACGTCGGAGAGTTCGTCCTGTGGCAGGACCTCCAGTGCCTCCTTGAGGTGGGGTTTCAGCTGTTCCAGGCAGTATTTCACCCCGCGTGGCTGGATGACGTCCTCGGTGAGATACTGGAACGCCGTCGTGACGGCCCCACAGCCGGTGTGACCGACGACAACGGCGACTTTCGTTCCGGTGTTCCACAGCGGGAACATCACGTCCCCGGAGACCAGATGCCCCATACTCGTCGGCTGGGTCACCCGGTTTCCGATGTTCCCGACAGTGAAAATCTTCCCCGGGACGTCGTTGCCCCACATGTCGTCCTGCAGGACCCTGGAGTCGGAACAGCAGACGGTGACCGCGTCCGGGAACTGCGTGTTCTGGATGTCGTCGAAGCGCGCGTCGGGCCGCTCCGCGTGCTCGACGTTGCGCGCCAGCATTTCGACGACAGTCTCGTGCATACGATAACTGAGACGCGCCACGGATTATATTCTTTCGTGATATATAACGCTGCTCCGAGCGGGCTACCCGGGACGGAACCGGGCCACGAGCGGCGCCAGCTTCTCGGTCGCTGCCCGGCGTTTCAACAGCAAGAACCCGGCGAAGATACAGCAGAACCCGACGATCTCCAGCCAGCCGAGCCGCTCGCCGAGGACGAGCCAGCCGGCCAGCGCGGCGACCACGGGTGCCGCATACGAGACGAGATTGAGCTCGATAGCTCCGACGCGGGCCAGCAGCTCGAAGTAGACCACGTAGCCCAGCGCGCTCGCGAACACGGCGAGATACAGTATCGCAAACAGGCTGCGGGAGGTGAGATGGGCGCTCGCGAGCGATTCGCCGACCACCCCGGCGCTGATGCCGTGGAGGAGGACGGCGCCGAGAGCGGTCGACCACGCGACCATCCCCTCCGAGGAGATACCCCCGTCGAGTCGCTGGACCAGCACGCTGCCCAGCGCGACGGCGGCCGCGGCGAGGAAAACGAGTACCGAGGGGAGCGCCGACCCGCCGAGCAGGGCCGACGGGGTCGGTCTCGCCACGAGGGCCACGCCGAGGAAGCCGACGGCCAGCCCCACCATCCCCATCGGCGCCAGCCGCTCCGAAGGGAGCGCGAGTCGCGCAAAGCCCGTCGAGAGGATGGGGCTCGCGCCGATGAGTATCGCCGCGACGCCGCTTGTCACCCCTTGCTGGCCGACAAAGAGGAGTGCGTTGTACAGCGCGATGAGGAGCGTCCCCTCGACGAGAAGTGTGAGCCAGTCCGCCCGCGTCCGGGGGAGCCAGTAGTCGCTGGTGACCGCCGCATAGCCCACCATCAGCACGGCCGCGACGTCGTACCTGAGTGCGGCAAACAGCACCGGCGGCAGCGCTTCGAGCCCGGCCTTGATGGCCACGAACGCGGTACCCCAGGTGACGGCGAGAATCAAGAAGAGGATGCCGTCCCGTCGCTCGTCCATATCTCTCTCTCCGTCGGCGCCCGCTTAACAGTTCTCAGTCCAGCGCGTGCCAGACGGTCGCAGAGAGATACAGCGAGGCCAGCCCACCGGCGACGACCACCAGCCAGTAGGTCACCAGCCGGAAGACGAGGACGCCGGCCGCGACCACCGCCGGCGGCGCGGCGACGAAGACGGTTATCGCCGCCGTCAGCCCGATTTCGGTGCTGCCCAGCCCGCCCGGGGTCGGCAACAGCGTCACGACCCCGGCGGCGGGAGTCAGAAACAGCGCAAAGCCAAGCGGTATCGGGACGCCGACCGCCAGCAGCCCGACGTACAGCGCCATCGAGAAGGCGAGCCACCCCAGTACGGCGACCGTCGTCGCGACGACGAGCCGCCGGGTCTCCCCCGTCGCCGTCCCGAACGCTTCGAGGAACGAGTCGGTGCCCGAGCGGACGCGTTCGGGCGCGAGCGACCGGTGGACCCGCACCGAGACGCGGCCGACGGTGGTTCTGAGAAGCCACGCCATCCGCTCGACGGCGGTCCCGACCAAGTGAATCCGGTAGGCGATGACGGCACCGCAGCCGACAAATCCCAGGACCGTGACCGAAAGCAGTCCGAGCACGAGTGAGGTGGGAAGTGCAGCGTAGGGGCTCAAAAGCACCGAGACAAGGCCGGCTATCGCGACCCCGACCGAGCCCGCAAACACCAGCAGCTCGCTGGCCGTGACGGCGGCGAAGATATCGCGAAACCGGCGGTCTAGGTCCTCCGCGATGACGTAGGCCAGAATCGCCGACCCGCCGGCGTTGCCAAACGGGAGCACCTGCTTGCCGAACGTCCCGGAGAGGTAGCCAAGCTGGATGCGGCGGCGCGGGAGCGACCCGTCGACACCTTCCAGAATCGTCGTCGTCGTCAGGCTCCAGCACAGCTGGGCCAGCAGCGAGAGCGCGGCCGCCAGCGCGACGAGCAGCGGGTCAGCGGCTCCGAGGGCGTCCAGAACCGCGCTCACGTCGAGGGACACGAACAGGCCACCGAAGAGGGCGGCCGCGAGTACGAGCCCGGCGAGCAGTCGGCCGTAGCCAGCCCGTTCTTTCGAAACCGTGGCCATCCTGTGTTCCTGTTTCACCGAGGCGTATCAATCCCGTGGCTCGCTGTCGCCACCGGGACGGGTCACGTATCGGAGTCGTACCGCTCGGCCAGCGCGTCGAGCGCGTCGTGGTGCTCGGTCGTGTGGGGGGCCGTCAGGGGGGAGACGCTGACAGCCCCGTCGACGACGGCCCGGCGGTCGGTCCCCTCCGGGTCCGGGATATCGCCCTCGGCCATCCGCTCCCAGATGCGGTCGTGGAGCGTGACGGCGTCGCCGTTGCGCTCCGCCGTCATCTCGTACTCCAGGGAGGGACGGGTCACAGCCAGGGGAGCCGGCCCCCAGTCGGCGACCGGGGCGTTGACGTTGAGGTAGTCACACTGGTCGAAGACGCCGGCTCCGAGCGCGTGCTCGGCCAGATACGTCGTCGCTCGCACTGCCTCGTCGTAGTGTAGGTCGCCGTCGTCTATCTCGGTGAAGTCCGTGTCCTCCCGCACGGGGATGTACATCGAGACGGCTATGGCCGGCACATCGAAGAAGGTCGCCTCGACGGCGGCGCTGACGGTTCCGGACCGTCCCAGGGTGTAGGCCCCGAGGTTGGCCCCGCGGTTACAGCCGGCCACCACCAGGTCCGTCTCCGGCGCGAGCGACTCCAGGCCCGCCACGACGCAGTCGGCCGGCGTCCCGTCGACCACGAACCCCATCTCGTGGCCCCACACGTCGACCTCGTGGGAGAGCTTTCGTCCCACGGCGCTCTGGTCGGTCGCCGGCGCGACCGCCACCACGTCGCCGACCTCCGAGAGCCCGTCGTACACCGCCCGGAGCCCGGCGGCCTCGATGCCGTCGTCGTTCGTCAGCAGGATGGTCGGCTCGTCCATACGCCGTCTGTGGCCCTGCGGGGGAAAAAGCCACTGCCTGGGACAGTAGTTTTCAGGGGGTCGAGCCGACGACAGCGCCGCCGCCAACGCGACCCCGAATTTCTCTCAGGCGGTGACGAGTTCGACGACGAACACGGAGCCGCTCGGTTCGTTGGCCTCGACCCGGACGCTCCCACCGTAGTGGTCGACCATCGTCTCGACGAAAAACAGGCCGAACCCGCTGCCGCTCTCGGATGTTCCACGCTCGAATATCTCGCCCCGTAGCTCCTCGGAGATGCCCGTTCCGGTGTCGGCGATATGCAGCTGGGTCCGACCGCCGGTCGACGTGGTCCAGACGGAGACGGTGAAATCGTCGCTCCCGTCGTATCCGTGTTCGACGGCGTTTTTCACCAGGTTACCGACGACCTCCTCGAGCAGGGAGTCTGCGACCACGGTTACCTCGTCGACGTCGACGTCGAACGTTATCTCCTCGTGGCTCTTGCGCAGGGGCGTGACCTGTCGTTCAACTATCGGTCTGAGTTCCGTCGGCGACGTCTCTATCTCTCCCCGTCCAGTGATAACGTCTGACATCCGCTCGACCCGGTCGGCGAGGCCGACGATGTTCTGTGCGTACTCCAGAATCGTCTCCGCGAACCGGTTGTTCTGTCCGTCCGTGTCCTGTGTGAGAAACTCGGCGCGGCTCTGTATGACGGTCAGGCTGTTCATCACATCGTGTCGGAAGAGACTCTGCATGAACTCGAGCTGGTCGCGCTGTCGGTCGGCGACCGCCGCCGACTGCAACGCCGTGGCGTACAGTTCACCGACGACCACGCCGGCGACCGCTCCCATCCCGCTGGCGAGGCTCAAGACGAATATCGGTTCGGCAATCACCCGCCCCTCGGCCAGCCGCACGAGTATCGAGATGTAGACGATAGCGCCAAACAGGGTCGCGCCCCCGACAGCGCTCCAGCCGACGAGCCACCGCTGTTTGCTGTCGAACTCGCTGTAGAAAAGGCGAACGGCGAGAACACAGACGGTGAGTCCGGCGCCGCCGATGAGCCCGAAGGCCATGAGCGGACCCATCTCGGCCCCGAACTCGTTGATTTCGCGTGTCAGGTTCCAGCCAGCTACCAGGACGTGCCCGATACCGAGGCCGGCGGCCAGTGCCGGTCCGCCGGCTGTAGTGTCCGGCAGCCGCTCGGCGATATCGCTCGCGACAGAGTCAAAGCGAGTCGAGAGCTGTGTTACCGGAGAAAATCTCACGGTTCAATTTGTGCACTATACCGGTTTAGATGTACTGGAGACGCCCCGGCGACAGTGTCGGCCACGGCGCCCCCACGCCGGGTCGGACCCGCTAACTCCCGGTTCCCACGGTCCCCCGGCCCGCCTCGAAGCCGGTACCGGTGACGACACCGGCGGCGATGGAGGGGCGCGACGGTCCATCGACCGTCGAGACCACGGGTTCGACGGACGGAAAGCGCCAGATTGGACGAAAATCGGAGACGAGTAGTGTGGGGCGACACGAACAGACTCCGGACCGTCGCTACCGCGCCCTGTCGACGGTCGTCTCGCCGTCCACGACGACGTTGTAGGCTTCCTCGTCGTCGTTCCAGAGGACGAGGGCGTTCCGAATCGAGAGGAGGTCCCCGTACGCCGCGACCCCGAGGTCCTCGTTCAGCAGCGACGGGTCAGTGAGGACGGCGAAGTGGTCGACCGCCTGGCTCCCGTCGCCAAGCAGGTACAGTGGGTTCGACCCCTCCGACGAGAGGTCGCGGCTGAGTTTGATAGCCAGCAGGTTCACCCGGTCGGTGACGTAGCGCTCGGCGTCGGCCATCGGGGCGTGTGCCGACCGGTCGGGCGTGATGTCGATGCCCTGCTTGCCGTCCTTTCGGAGAACGCTGTAGGCGTACTGCACGTCGACGTTGACGAACTCGCGGGTCCCGCCGGCGGGGTCGTCGAGCCGTTTTTGCATCGCCGGGACCTCGATATCGGGCTTCGTCTCGAAGGACCACGACTCGCTTTCGGGGGTCTGGTGGGGCCAGAGCCGGACGGTGGGCGCGTACACCGTCGCCGGGCCGTCGTCGGCGACGGCCCGCTCTATCTCGCGCAGGCCGGTGGCCGTGTTCTTGTCGGCCGGTTCCAGCGCGAGAACGGTGCCGTCGTCGGCCAGTCCGTCGAGGTACCGTTCGAGGACCGCCGCCGGCTCGTCGAGTTCGTTCAGGACGTTGCCGAACAGAATCAGGTCGAACGGGCCACCGGCCTCGACCGCGCCGTCGAGGTCGAACGCCTCCGCGGTCTCGCGGTGGATCGTGACCGAGCGGGTCCCAGCTTCGGGTTCGAGCACGGCCCCGAGCACGTCGGCGGCCGCGCTCGGCTCGACGGCGTGGTAGTCAAGCAGGCCGCCGGCGTCGGCCACGAGGTCGGCAAGTGCCAGCGCGGGACCGCCCACGCCCGCCCCGACATCCAGCACACGGAGCTGCGAGGGGAGCAGCCCGTCGGCGGCGAGGTCGCCCAACGCGTGAGTCGCGACGGCGTAGTAGTCGGGCAGGTGGTAGACGGCGTAGCCGTGTGCGCTCAGTTCGTCGTACTCGACGTGGTCCTGCCGGAGGTACCGCTCCTTGATGTCGCGGACGCGCTCGCGGAGGCGGTCGCCGCTGTCGCCCTCGGCCCACTCGTCGCCGTAGGCGTCGACCAGCAGCTCCTCGACGCGCCGTTCGTGTTCAGGCGGGAACCGCTCGACGCCCCGTGGTGTGACCTCAAGTGACCCCTCGGGCGCGGGGACGAAGGTGCCGTCCTCGCGCTCGACGATGGCGAGGTCGACGGCCTCCTCGCGGAGCACCTGCCGGACGACGGCGGGGTGGGGCCGGCCCTCGACGTACTCGTACAGCTCCTCGGGGTCGAGCGGGCGGACCGAGCGGAGGTACTGGGCGTTCTCGCGTATCTGGGTTCGTGTTTCGGGGTTCATGAGAGGTCGTCGTACAGCTCGACGAAGTCGTCGTGGTCGGCGTCGGCCAGTTCACGGGCCGCGTCCGCGACGGCGTCGGCGCCATCGAAGGTCCGCTGGATGTCGGCGTACACGTGGGCCTCGCCGCCGAGTACCTGTTGTGTGAGCGACGACAGCCCGGCCGAGACGGGGGTGTGGAACCGCTCGGGCACGTCCTCGCTCGCCATGGCGTAGGCGAGGACGGCGGCGTGGGCCGCGGCCTGGACGGACTCCATGGCCGCGTCGTGTTCGGCCGAAGTCGTCTCGAACGGGTCGTTGCCGGCGGCGGCGAGGGCGTCCACCACGCCGTCGACGGTATCGCCCCCCGCCGCGGTGACGACGGCGACGTTCCCCGGCGCGTTCGACGGGGCAAAGAGCGGGTGGAGGCTCGCGCGCTGTCGGTCCGGCACGGTCTCGGCCATCGCGGCGAGCGGCTCGGTCATACTCCCGGTCACGTCGACGACGGCGTCGGTCGAGAGCGGCGCGTACTCCTCGATGGCGACCCGGGCGACCGGCATCGGGACGGCGATCGCGACCACCTCGAACCGCTCGTCGGTGTCGGTCGGGACGGCCCGGCCGCCGACGGCGTCGGCCGCCTGTCGGGCGGTGTCGCTGTCGGTGTCGGTGAAGGCGACGGACGCCCCGGCCCGCTCGGAGAGCGTCCGGGCGAACCACTGCCCCATCGACCCGGCACCGACGACGAGGACGTTCATGGGGCGAGCGTAGCCCGCGGCCTCTCAAAAGCGGTTCGGTCGGCCAAGCGAGCCGCTCGTTGGAACAGTCGACGATGCATCCATAGACTTCTGTCGAATCGCCCCACAAATTGGCAGCTGGCGCTCCTAAACGCTTATCCGTCGTCCCCGAGTCGCCAGAAACATGAAACGCGTCCGATTCCGCGACTCCGGCGGGAACGTCCGTGGCGGCCGCTGGGCCATCGAAGACGGCGAGCCAGTCGTCACCGCGGCCGCCGGGCCCTACGGCCGCATCGCGTTCGGGGACGAGAGCTACGACCCCGCGGAGGTGGACATCCTCCCGCCGTGTGAGCCGACAAAGATCGTCTGTCTGGGACGGAACTACGCGGAACACGCCGACGAGATGGGGTCCGACGTACCGGACCGACCGATGCTGTTTCTCAAGGGCCCCAACGCCGTCGCCTCTCACGGGAACACGCTGACCATGCCCGCCGGGAAAGAGCGCATCGACCACGAGGCCGAGCTGGGCGTCGTCATCGGCGAGCAGTGCAAGAACGTCTCCGAGTCGGGCGCGATGGACGTCGTCGCGGGGTACACCTGCGTCAACGACATCTCGAACCGGGACGACCAGAACCGCGAGCAAAACTGGGTCCGCGGGAAGGCCTTCGACAACGCCTGTCCCATCGGACCGCTGGTCGCCACACCGGAACACGTCCCCGAAGACGCCACGATAGAGTGTCGGGTCAACGGCGAGACCAGGCAGTCGTCCACCCGAGAGCACCTCATCTTCCCCGTCGAGGAGACCATCGCCGAGATAACCGAGTACATGACCCTCGAACCCGGCGACGTCATCGCCACCGGCACGCCGTCCGGCGTCGGCCCGCTGGAAGACGGCGACCGGGTGGAAGTGGAGATAGAGGGCATCGGGACGCTGGAACACTCCGTCAAGATTCCGTAAGCGCCGCCGGCCGGCCATCATAGCAACGCCTAAGTTTAGGCTTGCCTAATCGCCACCAGCATGCAGCGAGCCCCCACCGACCGGGCGGACGTCTGTGTCGTCGGTGCCGGCCCGGCTGGCGCCCTCGCCGCGAGCCAGCTGGCGAGCGACGGCCACGACGTCACGGTACTGGAGGCGGGCAGACGATTCGACTTCGACGAGCGGCAGGGCCAGATGGAGCAGTCGATACGGCCCGGCGAGCCCGGCGACGTCTGGGAGATGGGCGGCGAGCGCGACAACTACTCCAACAACGGCGACCGGACCTATCCGCTGAACGTCGCCCGCGTGAAAGGCGTCGGCGGGTCGACGCTGCACTGGCAGGGGATGGTGATGCGGCTGCATCCGGCCGACTTCGACGGCAGCCACGACAACGACGACCCGGCCTGGCCCATCAGCTACGACGACCTGCGGCCGTACTACGCCGAGGCCGAACGGGCGCTGGGGGTGGCCGGCACGACCGAAGACAACCCCTTCGCTCCGCCGCGGGACGGCCCCTTCCCGATGCCCGGCTTCCCGCCTTCCTACAGCGACTCGCTGTTCGCCGAGGCCTGTGAGAAGCTCGGTATCACGGTACACTCGGTACCCAACGCCCGCAACTCCGAATCCTACGACGGACGGGGCCAGTGTGTGGGCTACGGCACCTGCCAGCCGGTCTGTCCCTCGGGGGCGAAATACGACGCGACCGTCCACATCGAGGACGCGGAGGCGGCGGGCGCCACCGTCATCGACCGCGTCCCGGTCCAGCGTTTAGAGACCGACGGCGACGGTCGAATCAGCGCCGCCGTCTACGTCGCCCCCGACGGAACGGAACACCGCCAGGAGGCAAGGGAGTTCGTCCTCGCGGCGGGCGGTATCGAGATACCGCGACTCCTCTTGCTGTCGGCCAACGAGGACCACCCCGACGGGCTGGCCAACTCCTCGGGCGCCGTCGGGCGGTACTTCATGGACCATCTCTTTGCCGGTGCCGGCGGCACCGTAGACGAGGAGACCAGACAGAACCACGTCGGCTTCATCACCAGCGAGAGCCACCAGTTCTACGACGACCCCGGCGGCGCCATAGAGCACCGAGACACCGGAGAGACGCTCGTCGCCGAGAGCGACCAGGCTTACTCGCCGTTCAAGCTCGAGTTCCTGAACTACGCCGGGCCGTCACCGGTCGAAATCGCCCTCAACAGCGACGACTGGGGGGACTCGATGCTCGACGAGATACGGGGCGCCTACGGCAACAGCATCGCCATGGGCGGGCTGGTCGGTCAGCCCCCGCGATGGGGGAACCGCGTCACGCTCGACTCCACCGTCACCGACGACCACGGGAACCCGGTCCCGGATATCAAGTGGTCCTGGGGCGACCGCATCCGTCGCTCCATCTCGCGGGTCAACGCCATCCAGCACGCAGTCTTGGACGAGCTTGGCGCCGACATCGACTGGACCGCGAACGTCGACGGCGGCTCCGGCCCGGCCTACCACCACATGGGAACGACGCGGATGGGTACGGACCCGTCCGAGAGCGTCGTGAACCCACAGCTCCGGAGTCACGACCTGTCGAACCTCTCGATTGCCTCCTCGTCCGTCTTCGTGACGGCGGGGTCGATGAACCCAACGCTCACTATCGCCGCGCTGGCGCTGAAATGCGCAGACCACGTCGACGAGCGGCTGTAAGCACCGACCGACCGCGTCGTTTTCAGCTCCCGAGAACCGCTTCAGACTTTTATACCCCCGAGTCCGTAACTACGTGGTATGCATCCGTCCGACCGCCGGTTTGGGCAGCGTTCGAGCGGCGTCCCCGGCCTCGATTCGCTCCTCAACGGCGGGTTCGTCGACGGCCGTCTCTATCTCGTCATCGGTCCGCCGGGCTCGGGCAAGACACTGCTCGGAACACAGTTCCTCAGAGCGGGTCTCGACGCCGACGAGACGGTCCTGTTCATACACAGCGAGGAGTCGGCTCCCGACCTCCGTGCCAACGCGGCGAACCTCGGCATCGACATCGACGACGCCGAGTTTCTGGACGTGGGACCGGAGTCGGACTTTTTCACACAGAGCGGGTCCTACGACGTCGTCAGCCCGGAAGACATCGAGGACGGCTACCTGATTTCGGACATCAGACGGGAGATAGAGGCGGTCGACCCGGACCGCATCCTGATAGACCCGATAACGCACTTCCAGTACCTCGAACCGACCGAGTACCAGTTTCGCAAGCGTCTCATCTCGTTTGCGCGGTTCCTGAAAGACCGCGGGACGACCGTCCTGGCGACGAAGACGCCAAGCGAGGGCACGGACACACAGCTGAAATCGCTCAGCGACGGGGTCGTCGTCCTCAGCCACGACGGGGAGCAGGCCGGCCGCCGTATCCGCGTCCCGAAACACCGGGGCGTCGGGCAGCGTGACGGCTCCCACGGGATGGAGATACGCGACGGCGGCGTCGAGGTCTACCCGACCGGCGTCGACGAGCGCGCCGACCGGCAGTTCGACCCGACGCAGTTCACCTCCGGGGTCCCCGAGCTCGACACCCTGATGGGGGGCGGCATCGAGCGCGGGACGGTGACGATTCTCAGCGGGCCGAGTGGGGTCGGCAAGTCGACCACGGCCACGCAGTTCCTGGTGAACGCGGCCGCGGCGGGGAAACCGGGGCTCGCGTGTCTCTTCGAGGAGTCGATCGAGACGTTCGTCTACCGCTCGGAGACGTTCGGGCTGCCGATATCACGACTGCGCGAGGAGGGGTCCCTGTTCGTCGAGGAGCAAGACGCGCTGTCGCTGTCCCCCGAGGAGTTCGCACAGCAGGTCAGGAGCCACGTCCGGGACCACGCGGTCGAACTCGTCGTTATCGACGGCATCGCGGGGTACAAAAACGTCATCAAGGGCGGCGAAGAGGGCGTCGAGTTGCGGCGCAGGCTCCGGGCGCTCATCCAGGCGCTCGTCCGTGCGAACGCGTCCGTGATTCTCGTCGACCAGCGGCGGGAGGTGACCGGGTTCCCCGAGCCCACGAGCGAGGGCGTCAGCTATCTGGCCGACAACATCGTCTTCCAGAACTACATCGAGGTCGAGGGGGAACTCCAGCGAGTCGTCGGCGTGTTGAAAAAGCGTGTCGGAGGGTTCGAGACCGTCCCGCGGCGGTTCACGATTACGGCCGACGGCCTCGAAGTCGGCGAGCCGGTGTCCGGGATGCACGGGGTCTTCGAGGGGATACCCGAACGGTCGGGAGCCGAGTGAGCTATGGCGACGGTGCAACTCCTGCTGGCCGACGAGGCCAACCGGGAGGCGCTTGCCTCGCTCGTGGGCGACCGCCACGAGACGCTCACCGACGAGACGGTCCGGGACGCAGACGTGTACGTCGTCGACGACGCGTCGTTTGCCCGGTACCGCGACCGGCTATCGGAGCGCAAACGCGAACTCGACCCGGTGTTCTGTCCGGTGGTACTGGTTCGCCGGGAGCGGAGCCCGGTCACCGTCACGCTGCCCGACATCGACGATGCCGACCGACCGCTCATCGTGAACGAGGTCGTCCGGGCGCCGGTGGACCGGCAGGCGTTCTTCCGGACGCTGTCGAATCTCCTCGTCCGACGGTCCCAGACGGAGGAACTCGCCGGCGACCTCCAGGCGCGGCGCGCGGAGTTGCGGCGGTTCGAGAACGCGGTGGAAAACGCCGGGCTCGCCATCTTCATCACGGACCCCGACGGTACCATCGAATACGTCAACCCGGCCTTCGAGGAGATGACGGGGTACACGGCCGAGGAGGCGGTCGGGCGGAACCCGCGCATCCTCAACTCCGGGGCACAGGACGAGCGGTTCTACGACGACCTCTGGGAGACCATCCAGAGCGGCGACATCTGGACGGCCGAGATCGTCAACGAGCGCAAGTCCGGCGAGCGGTTCATCGCCGCCCAGACCATCTCGCCGATTCAGGACGACGGCGAGATACGCGGATTCGTCGGTATCCAGGAGGAGATAACGGACCGGCGACTGCGGGAACAACAGCTTGCGGTGTTTCACCGGATACTCCGACACAACCTCCGCAACAACGGGACGACAATCGTCGGCCGCGTCGACGTGTTACAGGAGTCTCTCGACGACGGCGACGAGTCGGCCGACCACCTGGACGTGATTCGTGACAACATGGTCTCGCTGCTCGATATCAGCGAGAAGGCGAGCCGCATCCAGCAGCTGCTTGCCACCTCGCTGGCGGAGGCCAACGCGGAACGGGACCTGATGGCGGCTCTTGCCGATATAGCCGCGGACCACTCGGAGTCGAACCCGGAGGCGGAGATCCGCGTCGAGGACGGCCCGTCGGAGCCACTGGCCGTCGACTCCAAGGCCGTGCCCGCTCTCAACGAGTTCGTCGAGAACGCCGTCAGACACTCCGAAACGGCCTCTCCGCGCGTCTCGGTGCGCGTGACATCGGACGGGACGACCGCGACGGTCACCGTCGTCGACAACGGGCCGGGTATCCCCGATCAGGAGCAACGGGTCATCGAGGAGGGGACGGAGAAACCGCTCGAACACGGGTCGGGACTGGGCCTGTGGTTTGGCTACTGGCTCATCAGCTACGTCGGCGGTGACATCGACATCCAGACTGACGCGAGCGGCACGACAGTGACCGTGCGGATCCCCCTCCGGTGAGCGCCAGTCACTGGAGCGGTGGGCGGCCCGTAGTGCCCTGGCCGTCTACCGCGAACTCGAACCGCGCACCGCCGTCCCGGCTCTCGGTCACGGTGACAGACCAGCCGTGTGCCCGCGCGATGGTCTCGACGATAGCGAGCCCGAACCCCGTCCCGTCGCCGTCCGAGTAGCCCTGCTCGAACACCTGCTCGCGCTGTGTCTCCGGGATACCGACCCCGTCGTCGGCGACGTAGAACCCGCTGTCGGTCGGCCCGACGGTCACCGTCACGGTCCCGGACGCACCGGCCCCGTGTTCGACACTGTTCCGAAACAGGTTCTCGAAGATATGGCGGAGCTTGTCCGGGTCCGCTTGTACCTCGGTGTCGCCGGTCGTCTCCAGCGTCGCGCCGTCGGTCTCGACGCGCTCCCAGCAGTCAGTCGCGATAGCGTCGAGCGAGACCGACGACACGTCGGTGACCAGCTTGCCCTCGCGGGTCAGTGTGAGCGTGTCTTCGATGATGGACTCCATCCGACCGTGTGCCCGTTCGATGGGTTCGAAGTGGGCGTCGTCGCCGGTCTCCCGGGCCAGTTCGAGCCGGGCCCGTGCGACGTGAAGCGGGTTCCGGAGGTCGTGTGAGATGACGCTTGCGAACTTCTCCAGGCGCTCGTTTTTGCGCTCCAGGGTCCGCTCGTACCGGTGGCGACCTATCTCGTATCCGATCCACCTGGCGAGGGTCTTCACCGTCGACTGCTGGATTTCGAGTACCGCCCGTTCCCGTGGCTCCTCGCCGCCGAAACACAGCGTCCCGTAGGTCTCGCCGTCGATGCGTATCTCCGCCCCCAGGTAACACCGGAGGTTGAACCGCTCGAACGCGGGGTCGTCCTCCCACCCCTCCGCGCTCGCGTCACCGACGACGAGGGGTCCCTCGGCGTCTATCGTCTTCCGGCAGTAAGTCCGCTCCAGGGGGTCTTCCGCCCCCGCCTCGATGTAGTCGTTCGAGCCGACCGAGGCGAGTATCTCCTGGTTCCCGTCCTCGATGCGGGTGACGTACCCGACCGGATGGCCCAGATTTGTCGCACCGATCTCCAGTACGCGCTGGAGCTTCGTCTCTATCGGCGTATCGGCGTCGAACGTCGTGTCGTACAGCTGTGAGAGCGTCGCCTCCGAGGCCTCTATCTGTGATTCGAACCGCCGGTGTTCGGTCACGTCACGCTGGACCGCGACGAACTTCTCTACCGAGCCGTCCACGCCGGTCACCGGGGCGATCGTCTGGTGGGCGACGTATCGGTCGCCAGATTTGGTGCGGTTGACGATCTCCTCCTCCCAGACTTCACCGTCGAGGAGGGCGTCCCACATCCGCTCGTAGTACGCCTGGCTCTGCTCGCCGGATTTGAGGATGCGGGGGTTCTGCCCGACCGCTTCCGTCCGGTCGTAGCCGGTTAGCTCTTCGAAGGCCGGGTTGACGTACTCGATGATCCCGTCGGGGTCGGTCACGACGATGGCGTCCGCCGCGTGTTCGACGGCCTGTTTGATGCCGTCGAGCTGTCCCCGGGTCACGTGGCTCCGGTGGCGGGTGAGCGTCGCCGCTATCCGGGCCGCGACCGCCTCGGCGCCGTCGTCACGAAGCGAGGCGTAGCCGTCCACGCCGGCGTTAATCGCCTCGGCGCCGACCTGTGTGTCGCCGTCCACGTCGACGAGGACAAACGGGAGCCCGGGGTGTCTGTTCCGGACCCTTTTGGCCAGTTCGACCCCGTCTTCCTCCCCGAGATCGCTCGCCCCCGACACACAGTCGACCGGCTCCGATTTGATCGTCTCCAGGGCGTCCCCGACTGACTGGGCCGTCATCACCTCGACGCCGTCCAGCTCCGACTCGACTGTCTCGCTTACGGTGGCGTCGATACCGACGGTGAGGACAACTGCCGACCCGGCGGGGGACGAGCGCTCGATCCGGCCGGCTGCCTCACCGGACTGCCCTGAACGATAACGACCCATGACACGTGCCTTGTCGCGTTCTCACCTAAATACTGCTTGTCGTTGCCCCCTCCCGATAATAGCCAAAACCATTATATATGTTCGACAGACAGAAACCCCGAACCGAGTGCCATAGACCCACCGCTGTCCGTTTCTACGGGGTGTCGACGTTTCGACGTCCGAAAGGCAACGGACAGCCGACAGTCTCAGTAGTAGAGCCCGAGGATGGCGCCGGCGTCGACGAGCAGGAGGACGGCGACGACCGAGGCGGCAAGCAAGAGCGGACGGGCTTCGGCCGCCGGCTGGCGCACCTTCTGCTGTGCCGTACCATCGGCGAGCTTCGAGGCCCCGATCTCCACGAGGGCGGCCAGCGCGAACCACAGCGCGACCATCGCGAGGACGAGGTGGCCACGGCCCGTCGCGAAGAGGCTCTCGCCGGTGTAGCGCGTCGCGGCGAGGTGACCGCCGGTCAGCAACAGGAGGACGGAACTGGCCCGCGAGACGGTCCGGAGCTTGCCGGTGATCGCTTCCAGAGCACTGGCCTGCATGTCACCGCCCATCGCGGTCGGAACGACGGCGTAGCTTGTGAACAACACGGTACCGGACCACAGGCCCGCGAAGACGAGGTGCGTGGCGTAGATTGCGGCGTCGACGAGCGTCATGTGCGGTGGTTGGGCCCGATCCCCTTGAACGTCATGTACTCGGTCCGCACGCTGGACAGCGGTCGGTCCGTTCCGGGACACTGCCTGCAGTTGGGCACGCTTAAGCCGCCCGGCCCGCTTGGCCCGTACATGAACCCACGGGACCTCTCCGCGCACACCGCCTACCGGGCGGGCCGCGGTATCGAGGAAGTCGCCCGAGAACTCGGCCTGGACCCCGACGCGATGGTGAAGCTGTCGTCGAACGAGAACATGTTCGGCCCCAGCCCGCTGGCGGTCGAGGCCATCCGCGAGTCGGCCGAGCGGATGCACTCCTACCCGAAAGCGTCCCACGCCGACCTGGTCGAGGCGCTGGCCGACCGCTGGGACGTAGTCCCCGAACAGGTCTGGCTCGGCAACGGCGGCGACGGGGCCCTGGACTGTCTCGCCCGGGCGATGCTCTCCCCCGGCGACGAGGTGCTGGTCCCCACGCCCGGCTTCGCCTACTACCCGATGAGCGCCCGCTACCACCACGGCGAGGTCGCGGAGTACACGCTGTCGAAGGCCGACGACTTCGCCCAGACCGCAGACGTAGTACTCGACGACTACGACGGCGAGCGCATCGTCTATCTCACGAGCCCGCACAACCCCACGGGCAAGGAGTTCACGCTCGATGCGGTGCGGGAGATTGCCGAACGGACCGACGCGGAGACCCTGACGCTGGTCGATGAGGCCTACGGCGAGTTCACCGACAGCCCGAGCGCGCGGCCGCTGCTCTCCGAGCGCGACGACGTGGCGCTCCTGCGGACGTTCTCGAAGGCCTACGGCCTGGCCGGCGTCCGCCTTGGCTACGCGCTCGTCCCCGAGGAGTGGGCCGACGCCTACGCCCGTATCAACACCCCCTTCTCCGCGAGCGAACTCGCCTGCCGGGCCGGCCTCGCCGCGCTGGACGACGACGACCACGTCGAGCGCAGCGTCGAGACCGCAGCCTGGGCCCGCGAGTACATCTACGAGGAGCTCGCGGCGCCGACCTGGGAGAGCGCCGGCAACTTCGTGCTGGCCGAGGTCGGCGACGCCGCGGCGGTCGCCGACGCCGCACAGGCCGAGGGCGTCATCGTCCGTGACTGTTCCTCCTTCGGCCTGCCCGAGTGCATCCGCATCACCTGCGGGACGAAGGCGGACACGAAGCAGGCGGTCGCCGTGCTCAACGACGCCATCGCGGAGGCCGGGACGTGAGAGTCGCCGTCACCGGCACCCCGGGGACGGGCAAGACCACCGCGACGGAGCGGCTGGAGACGGACCTCGACGTGATACACCTCAACGACGTCATCAAGTCCGAGGGGTTCTCGACGGGGACCGACGAGGAGCGGGGCAGCCTCGTCGCCGACATGGACGCGCTGGCGACGTGGCTCGACGGCCGCGACGACGTCGTCGTCGAGTCCCACCTCGCGCACAACTTCGAGGCCGACCGTGTGGTCGTTCTCCGCGCCCACCCCGACACCGTGGTCGAGCGGCTCCGCGAGCGTGGTGACTCCGACTCGAAGGCCTACGAGAACGCCGAGTCCGAGGCGCTCGACGTCGTCCTCTCGGAGGCCGTCCACCACCACGGTACCGACAGCGTCTACGAGATAGACACGACCGAGCGCGACCCCGACGACGTGGCCGCCGAGATAGCGGCCGTTATCGACGGGGAGCGTGAACCGAGCGCCGGCACCGTCTCCTACGTCGACTGGCTATGACACTCGATAGATTCCGCCACGTGGCCGACCGCGCGCTCGACCCGTTCGTCGGGCTGGCCCGAACGGTCGGACTGTCGCCCAACGGCGTCAGCGTCATCGCTTTCCTGCTTGCGGTCGCCGCCGGCGGCGTCTACGCCGTGGCCGCGAGCCGGCCGCTCCTGTATCTCGTCGGCGCGGTCCTCGTCTTCCTGAACGGCTGGCTGGACCTCGTCGACGGCGCCCTGGCCAGGGAACTGGACATCGCCTCATCCGCGGGGGACCTGCTCGACCACGTGCTGGACCGCTACGCCGACATCGTCATCATCGTCGGGCTGGCCGCCGGCATCGGCCAGTGGGCGCTGGGTATCGCCGCTGTCACCGGCGTCCTGATGACCTCCTACCTGGGCACCCAGTCCCAGGCCGTCGGGCTCGACCGCGTCTACGGCGGGCTGCTCGGCCGCGCTGACCGCCTCGCCCTCGTGGGTATCGTCACCGGCATCGCCGCGTTCGTCCGCCCGACCGGCCTCGGGCTGGACCCCGTCGGCTGGCTGCTCGTCGTCTTCGCCGTCGTCGGCCACGTCACCGCCGCCCAGCGGTTCTACCACGCGATGCGGGCACTGGAGTGACGGGGTTTCACTGACACCATAGTGGAACCGGAGAATCACCTATTACAGGTACGAACCGGGACGAGCGGCCAGCACAGCGGTCTCTCTTTCCACCGTATTGCACGTCAGTGACGCCCAACTCCTGTAAGCGGTCGCCCGACGATGAACTCCGGAACGAAGACGATAGCAGCGAGGAGACAGAGCAACGCCGAAATCGCGGTCAGACGGAACACACCGGCCAGAAGGTGTCTGTCTTTCGGGAGGGACTCGGCGACACCGGACAGCGCGGACGCGACAGCCATTACAAGTAACCAACTGCCGGAGCTATCGCCGCCGGCGCTCCATGCGTATATCCCCAAGAACGCGAGAGACGCGACGAACTGGATCCACGAATTCGGTCGTCCAGCCGGCTCACGGAGGACGAGCTTCTCGATGATGGAGGGCATCAGTTGTCACTCTCTGCCGGTGCAGATAAAGGCTACAGGGTGTCTCACGTTCTCCGCTTGACGACGGCTCCACGTCGGGGGACCGACACACGAGACGCGCGACGCGTTTCACCAGAGCTAATGAACCGGGGTACGGGGATTGCAGTGATGCCCTCCACGGAACGTATCGAGCGGCCCCAGCAAGCGCTGAGCGTCGCCAACCGATATCGCAGACGCGAGCGTCTCGCCAGTGCACTGGTGGTGATACTCGCGGTGTCAGTGTGTCTCGGAGCGTACGTTGGGACATCGCTCTTTCCGGCGGCTATCGTCGCCGTCGTCGTGGTCGTCGTTGCACGCGCTCCGATACTGCGGTCTGTGGGAACGGTGCGGCTGCGAACTGACGACGACCCCGAGGCTGTCCTCGACGCGCTGACGGGCCCGACACCGCCGGTGCTCGCCCTGCAGTGGGGCGTCGCCGATGCAGTCACCATCGAAGACGGCGTGCCGACGTACACGACCTCGTATCTGTTCGGCTTGCGCTCTGTCAAACCCACCGTCCACACACAGGCCGAGTCCACCTCCGACGGGAACCGGAGAGTCGAACTGGAGATGCGGGTAAACGACAACCCATGGGGGACATACACCGCGACGGTCGGCAATGCCGACGGCCACACCGTCGTCGACGTCGCGTACACGTCCGACCGGCGGTTCGGTCTCCGGCGGGTGCCACAGCAGCTACTCGCGAAACGATACCGCGACGCCGCGCTCAGAGCGCAGGGGTATGCCGTCGTCGAGCGCGAGGGACACTTCGGCCTCTAAGACTGTCGGCTGCACCAGTACCGAAGAGTTCACCGCCGGCCTCGTCGAATATCGCCACGGACATAGTAACAGTACGAGCGGCGAAACGCTCACTTTGCCCCGCTATCGGAGCTCAGATAGCACCGTCTGAAACAGGTGAGAAGCGGCGACGACCGGGTACGCGTGTGTCCGTTGCCAATCGCGGTCGCACACGGCCCCGAGGACTGACACCCGCCCAGCGCACCATTTATACGGGACCCTCTCCAACTCCGCCGTATGGTTCAGTGCGAGATGTGTGGCAAGGAGGTTTCGTCTCCGAGCCGCGTCAAAATCGAGGGGGCCGAACTCGACGTCTGTGACGAGTGTACCGAATTCGGTACCGAGCTCAAGACAGAGGATTCCTCCTCGTCCACGTCGACGAAGTACTCCACTTCCTCTTCCGGGTCGGGTTCGTCGTCCTCGTCGTCGTCAAGCTCGTCCAGTTCCTCGGGCGGCGGCCGCCGACGGGACATGTTCGACGAGATGGACGAGATCGCACAGGACTTCGACGACCAGATTCGGTCGGCCCGCGAGGCCGAGGGGCTGAGTCAGACGGAACTGGCCCAGCAACTCAACGAGAAGGCGAGCCTCATCCGGAAGCTAGAGCAGGGCAACTCGCTGCCCAGCGACGACGTTCGAGCGAAAATAGAGAAGTCGCTGGGCGTCGACCTGAGCGCCGGCGGGAGTTCGGACGAAGAGGAGTGGTCGGGCGGGGAGAGCGACGGCAGCTACACGCTTGGTGACGTCGTCCAGCGCAAGGACTAGAGCCGGAGGTCTTCTTCTTCGACATCTAACTCGGCGGCCAGTTCGTCGACGCGGTCGGATATCTCGGCGATCTCGTCTTGGAGCCGCTGGTAGCGCTGGCTCCGTTCGAGTTCGGTCTGGGTCTTCTCGACCTGGAGGACGTTGCGCTTTAGCTTCCGGGTCGTCAGCGCCTGGAGCTGCTCGTTGTAGGCCCCGATCTTCTGGAGGCGCTCGACGACGTCGGTCAGCTCCGACTGCGTGACGGGCTTGACGAGGTAGTCGTCGACGCGCATCTCGATGATATCGAAGTCCGGGTTGACGGCCGTCACCATCGCCACCCGGCAGGGCAGTGACTGCTCTTCGATTTCCGCAAGCACCTCGTTGCCCGAGACGACGGGCATCCGACGGTCCAGCAGGACGACGTCGATGTCCTCGGAGAGGCGTTCGAGCCCCTCTTCGCCGCTGTAGGCCGTCCGGACGTCGTAGCTGTCGTCGAGGTAGTCGGTGTAGAGGTCCGCGAGGTGCTGTTCGTCTTCGACGATGAGTACGGTCGGTGTCGCGTCGCCTGTGCTCACGGCTTGTCTCTCGGTGGCTACTTTCCGCAGTGTCTTAATGCTCACTGCTCGGCGCCGCGAGCGGGCCCGAACACGCAATCTATTTCCCACCGGCGTCCGCGTCTACGGCTATGTTCGTCCTTGTCAATCTCAAGGCGTACCCGTGTGACCCGATAGAGGTAGCCACCGCTGCGGCCGACGTCGCCGACGACTCCGGCGTCCGCGTCGCCGTCGCACCACAGGCCGCCCACATCGACGCCGTCGCCGAGACAGGCGTCGAGACCTGGGCCCAGCACGTCAGCCCGAACGAACAGGGCAGCCACACCGGCTCCACGCTCGCCGAGGCCGTCGCCGACGCCGGCGCCGAGGGGACGCTGCTGAACCACTCCGAGAACCGCCTCAAGCTGGCCGATATCGACGCCTCGCTGGACGCCGCCGACCGCGTCGACCTGGAGACCATCGTCTGTGCGAACAACCCCGCACAGATCGGCGCCGCTGCGGCGCTCGGTCCCGACGCCGTCGCCGTCGAACCGCCGGAGCTCATCGGTACCGGCACGCCCGTCAGCAAGGCCGACCCCGACATCGTCACCGGCGCGGTCGACGCCGCTGCCCGCGTGGACGGCGACGTGGACGTGCTCTGTGGCGCCGGCATCTCGACCGGCGAGGACCTCGTCTCGGCGAGCGACCTCGGCGCGACTGGCGTCCTGCTGGCAAGCGGCGTCGCGAAGGCCGACGACCCCCGCGCCGCGCTGGAAGACCTCGTCGCGCCGCTGAACTGAGCCGGCTACTCGAACGCACATTTTTCGAAGGGCCGTCCCGCGCAGTCGCCCCACCAGAACAGTCACAGCTCTACAGGGCGTTGTCGCTGTCTCCCGGCGGTTGTTCGGGGAGTCGACAGTACCGGGCGGACTACGGCGTTCCGTATCAGTCCCGCTGCTCGACGAGTGCGCGCTCGATCTGTTCTGCGTACGCGGCGGCCGTCTGCTCGTCGATGTCCTCGTCACTTGCCTCCCGTACCAGCGCCGCCAGCCGGGAGTCGTACTTCCCGCGGCCCACGTGCTCTATGAACCCGTCGAGGCGGAGGGTTCGGTTCCGGGCGTACGCCGCAGTGCGGTCGCCCGAGCCGCCCGCGGAGAAGTGGGCGTTCAGCGGCGTCCCCGGCCCGTGTTCCCGGTAGTACGCGAGCATCCGTCTCGTCTTCTCCTCCAGCGTCTCGATATCGCTCCCGATATCGCGGACGACTGCGGGACGGTTCCCCTGTGTGGCTGTGTCCGCCTCGGCACCGGCATCGCTGTTTCCACCCGCGTCTTCCCCAGTCGCTTCGCCGCCATCCTCTTCGGCGACCGCCGCGAGCGCGGCCTCAAGGGCCGCATCGGAGCTGCCCTGTGTCGACTCGTCGGGCGCGGAGCCGTTCGCGGTCGCCCCGTTCGCGCTGGCACCCGCCCCGTCGCTGCCGCCGTTCATCGCCACGCCGTCGTCGTCGAAGGCGCTGAACGCGTCCCCGAAGCCGCCCCCGGAGGTCGTGTCGGGCTCACTACTCGCTTCGGTGTCGTCGGCCGGGGCGGTCGAGTCGGTTGCCGGCCCGGCGTCAGTCGCTGCAGTCGATTCGGCTGCGGAGTCGGCCGGCATCGAGCCGGCTGGCGGTTCGGCGTCGCCCTGGCGCCGCTCACGTTTGCGCTGCATCTCCTCTTTTGCCGTGCGGCCGGGGTTGGCCCCCTCGACGTGGCCCAGCAGGGCGTCGGTGAACTGCTCGGCCATCCGCTGGAGGTCCCTGGCGTCCTGTAGCTCGGTCTCCAGCTCGGCGATGCGGGAGTTCTTCTTGTCAAGCTCCTCGCGCAGCTCCTTGATTCGGTTCTCGGTGGCCTGTTTCTCCTCGCTGATGGTTTCCAGTTCCGAGACCAGGTCCTCGCTGACGGATTTGAGTTCGGGCCGCTCGAAGTCGTCCAGCCCGGGCGTGGCGCCGGCGTCGAAGGTCTGCTTGCGGTGGAACTGCACCCGGCGGACCTGCTCGGCCCAGTCGGTCATCATAAAGGCCTCGCCGTCGTCTAAGTCCTCGACGGCGTCGGCGTACTGGCTGTCGAGAATGCGGCCGACGACCTTCGTGTCGTTGTTCCAGGTGAGCCGATGCCACACGAGCCAGTCACACTGGGTGATGTAGTCTTTCTTCACGTCGGCCGGCCGCTGGCTGATGCCGACGATGCCCAGCCCGTGTTTCCGGCCGCGCTTCCCGATCTTGATGAGCATCTTGCCGACCTCGCCCATCGAGCCCTGCTCGGGAATCCACTCGTGGCACTCCTCGACCAGCATGAGGAACGGCTGTTTCTGCTTCTTCGCCTTGGCGAACAGCGCCTTGGCGACCTCGGTCAGCAGGCTCTCGGCTTCGTCCTCGTCGAGAAAGGAGGAGACGTCGAGGATGATGGGGACGTTCTGTTCGAGCGCGAGCGAGGCGATCTTGCCGGCGTGTTCCTCGGTCACCTGGATGTCACACTCCTCGTCGCCGCCGACGTGGAGTATCTCGTACTCCTCTTTGAGCCCGTAGTACTCGCCGTCGATGTCGACGACGAGCAGGCCAAAGCCGTTGTCCAGTAACTTCTCCGCGACGACACTGGCGGTGTTTGACTTGCCCGAACCGGACTTGCCGGTGATAAAGCCGCGGCCGGTCAGCAGCTCCACCACCGGGATATCCACGGACTGTCCGGGGTCTTCCATCCCGCCGGGCCCGGCGCTCGTGTCGGCCACGGTGATGTGTTCAGTCTCTGCCATTCGTTGTTGTCCGGTGAGAGTATCGCTTGCCCCATAACTCTCCGTCAGACGAGCGTCAGCGGCCTGATGTGTCCGTGAGCAAGGGCTATGGTCGTGGCGCGTCTCTGTTGAGCTGAGCGCGGGGATGGGACAGTATGGCACGCTACGAGACGTTCGTCGAGGACGACACCGTCTACGTCGGCACGCCTGACGGCAAACTGGCGGTCGGTCCGCTCGATGACGTTGTCACGGCGGTCGGTGGCCCGGCCTGGACGATTACCTACGCGGAGAGCCAGAAAGAGCACTACCCCCAGATGGACACCTCCGACGAGGGCCTCGTCGTCGACGTGGTGGATATGCTCTCGGCGATGACACACAGCGAGCAGTTCGTCGAGACGCTCGCGGCCCACCCCACGACCGTCCCCGAAGCGGACACTATCTCTCCGAGAGCGGGGCTGTTCGTCGGCAAACTCCTAGAGAACCTGGAGAACGGTGTCTCCTGAGCAGTGGCTCGCTTACCCGAAATCGCCCAGCGAGGCCTGCCCGTCGGTGTCGTCCACCCCGTCATCACTGGTCGCCGCGCTGTCTGTATCCCCGTTAGACTCGGTCCCGTCGAAGGCGGTCAGACTCGCCTGGCCCTCCGGTGTCGACGCCGAAGCGTCGGCCGGTGACCCGTTAGCGGCCGTTTCTGCCGTTTCGCTCCCGTCCCCGAACCCGCCGAGGCTGGCCTGCTCGCCCCCCGAGAAGTCCAGGTTGGAGACGCGCACGCCGAGCTTCCGGACCGGCCGCTCGGCGAACTCAGAGAGCAGGTCGAGCGCGATGGACTCGACCAGGTCGGCGTCGGCGACGGGGCCGGGAAGCGACCGAGCGCGGGTGTGCACATCGAACGGCGGTTCGACCACCTTGATGCCGATGGTCTGGTATCGGGCCTCTTTCCGGTGGGCCCGGTCCGCGACCGCAGCTGCCAGCGTGGTGACCTTCCGCTCTTTCTCCTCGATTGCCTCGACGGCCTCGGTGAACGCGGACTCCCGAGAGAGGCTCTTGGGGTCCCCTCGCGGCGTCACTTCTCTGGTGTCTTCGCCGCGGGCGTAGCGCCATATCTCACGGCCGCGCTCGCCGAAGCGACTTTCCAGGACCTCCGGGTCGGCCCGGGCGAGGCCCCCGGCTGTCTCGATGCCGAGGTCCGCGAGTTGCCGGGCAGTCACCGGTCCGACGCCGTGGACCTCGTCCACGGGAAGATCGGCGAAAAACTCCCGCACGTCACCGGGTTCGACGACGACCAGGCCGTCGGGTTTCTCCCGGTCGCTTGCGACCTTCGCGGCGCTCATCGTCGGGGCGACGCCGACGCTCGCGACGACGCCGACCTCGGACTCGATGGTCGCCCGCAGGTCGCTGGCCCACGCCGCGGCGCCGTCCCAGCCCACGGCGTCCGTGATGTCGAGGTACGCCTCGTCGATGCTGACCTCCCGGACGGTGTCGCTCTCGGCGTGGAGAATCGTCTTGACCTCCGCGGCGACCGACTCGTAGTAGTCCAGATCGACCGGCCGGTAGATGCCGGTGTCGGCGTCGCCGTCGGCGTCCGCCCGTCGGGGGAGCCGTTCGAGCGCCTCGGATATCGCCATCGCTGACTCGACGCCGTACTCGCGGGCCTCGTAGCTCGCCGTGGCGACGGCGCCGTGTGTCTCGCCGTCCTCGTAGCCCATTCCGACGACCAGCGGTTCGCCCGAAAGCTCCGGTTTCCGGCGCTGTTCGCAGGCCGCGTAGAAACAGTCCATATCGACGTGTGCGACCACCTGGTCGGGGCGAGCGGTGCCGGGCAGTCGCGTGGCGTCCATGCGGAGTGGATACACGCGGTCCCTGAAAATCCCTCCGTCCTCGGGCCATCAGAGACGACGGACTGAGGGCTGTTCGGTCGTCGTACCGGGGAACTGGTGGGTGCACTATGCCACAACCAGATCCCCACTGTTCGGGTCACGTCGCCCTATTAAGAGCTTTTCCGTGCCGACGTTCGTTGCCGTCTCCGCGAGAAGAGCACTCCTTCGTCCTGTAGATCGCCGGGCAGTCGCTTACAGACGAGTCAGTGGTGACAGCTGTGTCGCATCTGCCCGTCTGAGAGCCGGGCTGGCAGGGAAAGCGAGCGGTCAGTCGTCCGTCGCGGGCACTTCTTCGACGCCGTCGGAACCGGCGGTCGGCGCCTCGGCGCCCTCGCCGTAGGGGAAGTTCCCGATAGTGGCCTCGCGGAACGCCGCCTCGTCGAACTCGTACTCGCCGTCGAGGAACTCGAGCAGCGTGTGCGTGTCCCGCATCGCGTTCTTCAGGCAGGTCGACGCCCCCGGCGACGGCGTGATGTTGAAGATGACGTCGTCACCGACGATCTTCGCCTCACCCATGTCCAGGGACTTGGCCTTCGTGTCGACGATCTGCGGGCGGACACCGCCGTACCCCTTGGCGCGTTCGATGTCGTCCAGTTCGACGCTCGGGACAACCTTCTGGACGTGCGGGAGGAACTGTCGCCGGCCGACCTCGGGGAGGTCATAGAGCAGGTTCCGGAGGACATAGGGGAGAAGCACCTTGTCCGAGAGGATGTTGGCGTAGCTGAGAAACGCCGCCGCGTTCAGCCCGAACACGTCGAGGAAGTCGGAGACGGTCGAGATGTTACCCCGCTCCAGCGCCGGCACGAGCTTCGCCGTCGGGCCAAAGCGAGTGATAGAGGCGTCGTGGACGTCGGCGTCGCCGTGGACCGCCGCGAACGGTAGCTTCTTCATCTGTAAGGTGTACACCTTCCCGTTCAGCAGGTCGTCCGCCAGGAAGAAACTCCCCGCGACGGGGAGGAGAACCTTGTCCTGTCCGTAGCCGAGCTCCTTGGCCATCTGGAGGCTGTGGGAGCCGGCGGCGACGACAGTCGCGTCACAGTCGAAGCGGCCCTCGGTGGTCTCTATGGTGTGTCCGTCGAGTGTCGGCGTGATGTCCGTCACTTCCGTCCCCGTGTAGACATCGACGTTCGCTTCCTGCTCCGCCTGCTCGACGAACGACTTCGTCGTCATGCCGTAGTCGACGACGTAGCCATCGGGCGTCTGCAGGGCGAGCATATCGACGTCGGGGTCACGGCCCTCCAGAACCTTCGGTTCGATGTTCGCTATCTCGTCGCGGCCGATCGGCCGGAGCTTCGGGAACAGGTCGCCAAAGCCCTCCTCGTGGTAGCGCTCTTCCAGCTGTGGGACCTCGTCTTCGCCCACCGCGAGCACCATCTTCGAGCGCTTTGCGTGCATCTCCCGGTCCGGGTCGTGGTTCTCCAGGTAGCCCGCCAGCAGCTCGGCACCCTCCTTTACCTCTTTTGCCTTCTCTAGGGTGTAGTTCGTCTCGATATCACCGAAATGCAGCGTCTGGGAATTGTTCGTGTGGTGGGAGTTGATGGCCGCGACCTCGTCTTCCTTTTCGACGAGTGCGATAGAGTCTATATCCGTGAACTTCGCGGTCGTATACAGCAGCGATGCCCCGCTGATTCCCCCGCCGACGATAACCAGATCGTATTTCCCTGACATTGTTTGACTCTCGCTATGCCTACCCGTGCGCTCCAGACTGATAACTCATATTTTTCCGTCCGTATTTCTACAATCATCGAAGCGGCCATCGACTAACTGTGTAACGCGGGCGCAAAAGGACTGAGAACGGGGCTATCACCGGTCCTACTGGACATCTCAGCTGGTCAGTATATTTATTTGTTTCACCGTTCATACACCGCGTGTGTCTCTCGTTGCAGACCTCCAGAATCAGGTTGGCGATAATCTCAGGGCTGTGGCCACCTACGAGGAGGCCGAGTGGACGCTGCGCTACGAACGCGAGGACATCAAATCCAAGCCCCGCATCTTCGAGAAGATTCACGAGGAACTGATCCTAGAAGGAATGGGCACCGAGTATCTCGAAAACGTCTTTCAGGTCGGGCAGCTCAACTGCACGATGCACAGCTTCGAGGAGGCGATGTGCTTTCACTTCGTCCGTGGCTCGATGCGGGGCGTGTTCGTTTCCATCGAACCCGAGACGATGGGGCCACTGGAGGGGTTCGTCAATATCTGCAAGGAAAGCGAACTCGATCCGGGGTTCTGACGGGACCCGACCGTAGCGGGCACGGACAAAACCACAACTGTCCGACCGAACGGACGCTACTGCGTGGGCCGCACCACTGGCCAGGTTCGCCGGTTGTCGCCCGAGACAACTGCGAGACGAACGTGGCGCTACCCGGGACGGGTCTGACTCACCAGCCCCGTCGCCGGCACCGATACCCCGCCGAAAGGTGGCCACCGAACGATGAGCCAGAGAGCTGCAAGAGTCACTCCGAAAAGGACGACGTCATCTACGCGCTTAAATACGGAATGGGGTCGGAGGGATAGCCGGTTCTGAGGAATTGATGGGTATATTTGCGATTCGACGGACGGAGCGGAGTTCCTAATTGTCATTGTTGGTGAATCCGAGTTTGTTGACGAAATCGCGACGGCGGGCTTCGAGCTTCTCGACCTCAGCTGCTTTATCGTAGTACCGACGCAGCGTATCCGGGTCGCTGTTGACCCGTTTGCCCACAGCCTCGAAGGAGAGACCGCGGTTCAGTTGCCACGTGATACTCCCAGTTCGAATCTGATGCGGCGAGCGGGAGGATGGGCATTTGCTGGCGTGGTTGAGCTGGGTCCACTCACAGCTCTCGGGATCCTTGCTATGGGGACAGGCAGTGTGGACACAGGGTAGGGTCGCTGCATAGAGCCAGTTCCGAAGTGTCGACTGGGCTAGCCGCCCCTGGCGTCCACAGAACAGCGGCTCGCGGCCAGTTTCATCGCGTTTGCGTGACCGGACCGATTCAATGTACGTGTCTATAACCTCACAGACGGCCGTCGGGAGTCCGACGGGGCGCTCGCCTTGGTCCTTCTTTTTTAGCGGTGTTTCCGGGGGGCGATGGCGGAACCAGATAAGTTCCTTCTCAGGGTCGTAGTCCTCTAGGTCGATCCCCCGGAGCGCACCCAATCTGGCACCGGTGTACCACGAGACCTCCAACGCGACGTGCCCTTTCGATGCGTACTCGACTCGTGATTCCCGATAGTGCGAGAGGATTCGGTGGGCTTCGTCTGGTTCGAGTAGCGTGTCGTCGGTCTCCTCGCGCCGACTGAGCGTCGGGATGTTGACCTTGTAGGGCAGCATATCGTCGACGGCCTCGATGCCGGCGGCATACTCCAACCAGACCTTCAGCGAGGTCATCTGGCCCTTCATCGTCGTCGGTGCCAGGTCCTGCCCCTGCCGGAACAGTTTGAACTGCTCCAGATGCCAGCCGGTTATATCACCGATACAGGTGATGTCCTCCTGGTCTTCGGCCCAGTGGACGAACTGTCGGAGCCGGGTCTCGTAGTCCCGTAACGTCTCTTCCGTGTAGTCCAGCTGCTTGGCGTCGAGGAACTGCTCGTAGACCTCGCGGACCGAGAGGTCTCCGGGGTTCTCGATAGGCGCCCCCGTCATTGGGACCCCCAAGAAGAGCCACACACTGTCGATAGCGAGTCACTCGCCATCGAGCAACACCTCCCGCGCCTCTCGAACGTTCTGGAGCTCGGCTTCGCTGCCACCGTGGTCCGGGTGAGCTTCCTTCACCCGTTCGCGGAAGGCACGTCTGATTTCTGCAGGCGTGGCGTCGCGGTCGACACCCAACACCTCGTGTGCCGACCGGTTCGTGACGATGGCTTCAGCCTCACCGCTCGGCAGGCGGGCGTTCGCGAACTCGCTCTCTCCGGTGGTGACCGGTCGGGCCTCCATTTTGCGCTTCTCGCGAACGTACAGGCCCACGGTTCGCACGTTATCACGGACGCGGCTGTACGCGTCACAGGCGACGGCGAACTGCTCACCGTCCATCGACCAGCGAAGCACCACGCTGGAATCGTCCGGCTCGGACTGATTCGCATACGGGTAGTTCAGGTTTCTCGATTGGTGACGCATCGGCGTCTCGAGTCGCCAGTCGTCGACATCCAGCAGGTCCAGTTCCGCCGCCAAGTCGTCAACGGCCTCGTGGAGCGATACTCGGTACTGCTCGTTCGTATCTCGTTGTTCGGGGTCGGTTCTGTCGAAGCCGGCCGGCCAGTCGACATCGCTCATTCGTCGACCACCCCACCGACAGTTTCAGTATGATATTCGCTCTGTGTTTGCATGGGTCTCTCCCCGACAGCGGGCGTGCCAGGGTTCCAAGCTAGACACACCCGCTGTCGAGAGGCCCGCTCGGAATCGAACCGAGCCGCCACCAGTGAGCCCAGCCGCATCGCTCTGTTACTCGAATCGTTTCGAACAGCACCGCGTGGCCTCGCCGCGGGAGTCGTACGACTCGCCACAGAGACAGCAGTCGAACGACGGCCGACGCTCGCGACGGCGCCGCTCAGCGAGGGCGTCCCAGGACTCACCCTCACCGCGGGGAACGCCGACCGACTCGATATCGAGTTCGTAGTCAGTCATAGAACATCACCCGGACACCGTTGAATTCGAACTCGAACGGCTGGCCACACTCCGGACAGACTTCCGGCCGACCCGGCACGTGGATGTGGTTGTCCTCGTCGACGTAGGCCGGCTCGTCCAGTTCGATAGTCTCGGGCTCGTGGTCACAGAACGGCTGCTCGTCCGGGCCACTGGGGTCACTGGCGGCGATGCCACACTGAAACTCGACCTCGGTCTCCCCGGCGAGGTGCTGCTCGGCCGGGCTGACGACCTCAGCCATCGCCCAAGAGCACCTCCTTGGCCCGTCGGACCGCTCGAAGCTCTTCCGGGCTCCCGCCATGGTCGGGATGCGCGTCCTTCACGGCGCTCTGATAGGCTGCTCGAACGTCGGCCTCGGATGGGTCGGGGTCGAGACCCAGAACTTTGTGAGCCGGCTCAGCGGCGACGACAGCGTCGTCGTCACTGTTGGGGAGTCGTGCCGCCGCGAACTCGCTCTCGCCGGTCTCGACGGCTCGGTTGCCCCGCATACGGGTCTCGTGGACCCACAGGTAGACCTCGCGAGCGTTGTCCCGGAGCCGGGTGTAGGCGTCACAGGCAACCGCGAACTGCTGGCCGTTTTTCGACCACCGGAGGACGAACCCGGGGTCTTCCGGGTTCGCGTTGTACTGGGGGAGCGTGTTACTCTTGGTGTGGCTGTTGCCGATAGAGGCGCGCCAGTCATCGGGGTCGAGGCGGGCCATCTCGGTCGCGATGGCTTCGGTGGTATCGGCCAGCGACGCCTCGAAGCTGCGGTTCGGTTCCCGCCGGGCCGGCGGCGTCCGGTCGAACCCCGCGGGCCAGTCGATGGCCGTCACGCGGATCCACCTCCCGCGTGTTCGGCACTCACGTCCTCGGGGTCGGCCTCAAGCAACTCCCGGGCCAGCCCCGTCGCCGGCCCGTCGTTGCCGCCGCGGTTCCCACGCTCGACGGGCTCGTCGAAGGTCGCGCCACACCCCTTCGCGCGACAGGTCCAGCCGTCGGATTTGACCAGCCGCCGGACGGCCGGCGAGTCACACTCCGGACACGCCAGCACCGTTGCCATCTCGCCGTCGGGGCCGACACAGGTTGAACACGGCTCGGCGTCGGTCGACTCGGGTGGCATGCGCTGCGGGTCGGTCATCTGCTCGACGGCGACACAGTGTTCGTCGCGGTGATAGTGCGCGTCGAAGCGGTCGCCGGGCACGATGACGAGTTGCTCGTCGTGGTCGGGTGCGGCCACGCCCGGGTGACAGGTCGCACACGGGTCGGGCTCGTGGTAGGCGACGTAGGACTCGGGGCGGTCGACGGTCAGCTCGGGGTCGTTGATACGCGGGCAGCGCGTGGTCGCGTGGAAGTAGTCGTTGCGAGCCGTCCCCTGCTGCATGAGGTGGGTGTCGTAGTCCCGCCAGGTGCGCTCAGTCATCGGACTCACCCCGGAGTTCGCTCACGCGAACGGTCTCGCCGCGCTCTAAGTCTTCGAGACTGTCGTCGTAGAGTTCGTCGCCCGGTTCGACGGTAGACACGTCAAAGCGCTCGACGGTCTCGCAGGCCAGCAGGCGAATCTCGCGGTAGGTCTGGCCGGCCTCGACCAGCTCGTCGTGGTTGGTGATAGTGCCGTCAGGGCCAGTCTCGAATTCGGCGCCGTCCTCGTAGGTCTGGTAGACGGCCAGCACGTAGCCCTCGGTGTTTGCCTGGCCGCCGTCGGTGACGAGCTGGCGTTGGTCGGTCGCGTTTGCGAGGTCGCGCGCCTGGGTCTCCAGCAGTTCGCGGCCGGTGTCGGTCAGGCGGTAGGCGTTCGTGCGCTTGTCGATGGGCTCGCGGGTCACGAGGCCGGCCTCAGTGAGGTGGTCGAGGTTCTGGTAGAGGCGGCTGTGCCCGATGTCGGTCTCGTATCGCTCGTCGAGCCACGCCTTCAGCGCGAGGCCGTAGGGTTCCTCGTCGACGGCCGCGATGGCCTGGAGGATGTCCCGGCGAAAGCCCGTGAGGTCGTGGTACGTCGTCATGCCGTCTCACCCATGGTTGCTCCGAGGGTCGGCGATGCCAAGAGGCCACAGCGGCCGCGTGAACGGAAGTGCAAGATATGCCGGTTGTTTGGACGATTACGGCTACTCAGTGGCTCTCCCGTCCGATTAACCCGTAAACGGAAACTGAACGGAAGTGAACGGAAAGGCCGCCCTCTGGCGATTTGGGACTGAGCGGAACGTGAACGGAAACAGTGACTACCCGTGTCCGCGGTCGGTCGGCGGTGCAATCGTGGGGAGGTTTCAAGGCTCCCGGTGGCGATGGCGTTCATGCGGTTGTGAGCCGACGCGGCGCCCGTGTCCTAAGCACGGCGTCGCACTCGGTTTTCCGAGCGACGCCCGAGGAGCCACGCGTCGACCTGCTCAGACAGTCAAGGGCGCAACTACTTAATACTTTAGTCTATAAGCTAAAATATGCTACCACAAGCTAAAATCGCTGCCAGTGAGGGTAATTCACAGTGCTCCGGTGAAAATATGGTTTCGCCTATTGACGAAAGTGACATGGTGAAAAGCGAGAGGAAAGAGTTGATACTCCGATTCATGGCAGAGCACCCTCTCGCAATGTCTCCTGTCGCACTTTACCGGAATCTTCGGATTCACCGTGAATTGCGCGTGGGGAAGGAGACTGTGAAAAACTATCTTCAAGAAATGGCCGAAGAGGGGCTTGTGCTCCGTGTCGACAAGAGTGCGCTTGATAGTGCTGAAATCCAAGAAGCTGACGCCGACGACCGTGCCTACTACCTCATTTCGGAGGATGGGAAAGCAGCGGTGGAGTCAGAGTTCGAGGGTCTTTGGTAAGCCAGGTTTTTGGCTTACAAGCAAAATCAATAAGTGCTCGAGAGCCATTGCTATCGAGTAGGAACACACGCGCTGCTGACCGTTTTCTCACGAAATCGCCCGGTCTCTTTGTCGGCGTTGACGGCGACGGTTGCTCGCATTACTGGGACAGCTACGAGCGCTCGGTCGCTGTGGAGCCCCGCAACGGGTGTTCCGTTGAGGCCGCCGAGAAATTCAGACTGGACGAGACGTCCTGTGACACGCTCGCTGACTGGTGCGACCACGTGCGTCGGAAGCGTGGGTGGGCCGTCGGCCCGCGTGTTGGTGGGTCGCTCGTTGGTGACTTGGTTCGGGGGGTCGAGGGATGAGCGGGTCGTCGGTGGCCGACGCGAAGGGCTTCGTCTACGAACCTGTTCGTGGTCCCAAGCGGAAGGTCGAGTTCGAGCCGCGGTCGGACGGCGGCCTTGAGCGCGTGGAAGCGGTGTGGACGGGGTGTCAGTGGCGGGTGACCGGTCGGGAAGTGCTTACGTTGATGCGGCGGATTTGAATTGAGATTGACTAGGAGACTAGGTTTCCTAGGAAACTAGTATGCCTCAACTCTAGGAAAGAGGAACTAGGAAATACTGGTCTAGAGCGCCTCAGGAGCCAAAATTCCTGACTTACTGGAAAACACTTATCACATTTGAGTATAAGATATCTATTACTGGGAACACTCCCAGTAAATCAACATGACCGAAATGCCGAACAACCTCAAAGAGTTGCAACGCCGTCTCGGTGAGACTGATTTCGCCTGCGTCGAGTCAGGGGAGAGGAGACTATCTAGTGAGGTCTATCCAGTAGTCAAGGAAGAATATCCGCGCCTCTGTGCAAGTAATATCTCTTGCGGGGAAGTATGTAGTGGTGGTTCGGGCTCGCCGGAGTGGAAACACAGAGTCAGAACAGTACTGCATCGGTTGGCAGATGACGCAGAAAGCCGTGTTTCAAGGCTGGATACTCGCGGGAAGTGGCACTTCCGATAGCAAATTATTGCAACCAGCGGGGTCCGAGGCCAACTGTGAGAACTCAGAATGGACTTCCTGAGTCCTATTGATGGCCGTGGTGAACCACCAGACGTAGCTTGATTTCACTGTTTCAGAGACTGCTTGATGTTGTGAACCGCACACATCAGAACGAGTTCACGAAATTCACCGAACCAAGTTCGCGCACGCACGGTGTCGCCGAGCGTGCGCTTGATCGTGGAGAAGACGGTCTCACACATAGCTCTCTGGCGGTATCGAGGCCCATCGATTCGCGCGTTATGCGCGTGATCGATGGGCCGGAACTCACGATGCTTGATTAGTGGTCTTACGCCCTCTTCGCGGAGTTTGTCGCGTAAATCCATCCAATCGTAGCCTTTGTCCGCAGCGAGGCTGGCAGGTCGCCCGCGTTGCGGCGGGCGACCTGCCAGCCGAGCTGTGTATCGTGACGTTTCTCGGTCGTACAGTGAACGTCCAGAATGGCTTGGCTTTCTGTGTCGACAAGAGCTGTCGCTTTGAGCGTCTGAACCCGGTAATTCGTCCGGCGACAGTAGTGCTTGCTAGCGTTTTCTCTGTCGAAGAACGTTGCATCAATAGCGGCGTGACCGGATGGCTCGTGCTCCTGCGCCGAGAGGCGCAGCAGCACTCGCCAGAGTGCTGTCTTGATTCTGTCAAACCACTTGACTAGCGTCGAGTGATCGGGGAGATCGGCCGCGTTGAGGCCGATCTCCCCGAGTATTTGTGGCATCTCACTCAGCAAATCTAGTGCTTCTCGGTAGGATTTTTCCAGGTAAACCCTCAGACAGTGCAGCGACACCACCGCATACTCGGCGAAGCCGCCACCCCCTTCGGGGGCGGCGACTTCGCCTCGCTCACCAACAGCATTTTTAGCTAACTGAACGACTTTGCTCGTGAAGCGGGAAATTTTCGACATAGGCATCGACAGTTTCCCGCTTCATTCCACTAGTTCTAACGGTCGAAACCGCCGCAGTCAAGCGATTCACCAGAGCCAATCCGGGCGGACTCGTGTCTGGTATCAATGCAAACGTTGTATCGCCACTCTCTCAATTCACAGTGTTACAAGCCTCAACAAGCTTTGATGTGGCTGTAAACGTCTATGGGAGGGATGTCTAATGCCTCGTGAGCGATATGTTCCGTCGGACAACCAGTGGCTCAGCTACCCGGAAGCTGACTGATAAATCATCACCCGCATCGGTAGCTACTGACCAGGATCAGGATCTAATCGGGTAACTACGACATACCCGAACGGATATTTCTGAGCAACAAATACACTTCAAACACAACTCATGAAAAAGAACACAGGTCGACGGGATTTTCTCAGGTCGTTGGGGGCAATGACAATTTTCGGCGATGGCGGTGCGGAAGAGTGCGGTTGGTGGGACACTTTGTTCGGCGACGATTGCACTACAAGTATGCAGACACACGACGACACTTCGGACTATTTTAATAATGCCGGCGAACTGACGGCTCCTATCCGGTCACGAGTCTCGCGAACGACCAGCGAGACCATCACGATTCATGTTCCATCTGACTTCGATACAGTGTCAGAAGCGATCGACGAGGTGAAATGCCGACGCACACCGCCGGGCGTGACTGTCGATATAATCCTCGAATCGGGCCATGCCTTCCAGAGTACGGTGCATCTTCAACAACAGGACTTGCGGCACGTGTCCATCAAATCGGAGGATGGGACTGTCGGCGTTGATGACACAGGACTTTCAGATTCTACGGGCACTGGTGAGCTGAATATGTTCGTCGGATATGATGGTGCTCACGTCCCGGCAATCAGGACATTGTTCAACGCCTCAAATGCCTCGGAAAAGGTCGAAGGGTTAGCACTTGGTTGGGGATCACATGCCCACATCGGCATCGGGTGTGGGTTCGAGCAAATGTGGCGCGGTGTAAACGCATTCAGGATCTCGACGGTGACTGGGTGGCAAAGTATCTGTCGCGATATGACAGAACGAGGTGTGAAGTTAGGCGGGCACGCAATCGGGTACTTCGACGAAGCGGACTTGTCTGGTTGCGGTGGAATCGGTATGCGACTGGTCCAGGGTGCGCAGGGAACACTCAAGGACGCGAACGCATCGGACTGTCGTGTTGGGGTCCGGCCCGGGCAGGGGTCGTATGTGATTGCGTTCCGGACGGATCTGACCAATTGCACCGACCACGGTGCGAACCTCACCGCCAGCGAAATCGTGATGCCAGAGGCCGATGTCAGTGGCGCTGGCAAAGAAGACGTCAGTCTTGGGTGGGGCTCACGAGCAGTCCTGAATGATGCCACAACCACCAATGGAACACCTGATATTGGTGATGTTAGAAACATTTCCGCGTTCAATTCTGCCGAGTCTGGCGGCATCGGATTCGCGTAATACTGAGGCCGAGCTGCGCAACATCTCCGGCACGACAGACATCACATTCGCAGCACTGAGCTTCGTTCTCAAAGGATGATCCCAATGACACAGACAACCATCAAGAGCGAGACAGGCGGGATTCCGCCCCCTCCAGTGGTTCCGCCGCCGTCGACGCCAGACCACTG
The DNA here is from genome assembly GCF_035656455.1 of Haloarcula sediminis. Taxonomy (NCBI): domain Archaea; kingdom Methanobacteriati; phylum Methanobacteriota; class Halobacteria; order Halobacteriales; family Haloarculaceae; genus Haloarcula; species Haloarcula sediminis. The sequence goes on from NZ_JAYMGA010000001.1 coordinate 651,872, forward strand.
CATCGCCCGCTAACTAACAGACTTCTCCGAACACATGAGTTCACAATCCAACCGCATAGTCGCATTAGCACTGACGGCCCTGATGATCACCGGCTCGGCCGGGATCGCGATGGCCGCCGGACCAACCAACGACGCCGAGACCGCCGACACACCATCTGAATCCGACTGGGTAGATGGCCAGAACGTGACCGCGTTCAACGCCAGCGCAGACGAGATGGCTCAGCTCGAAGCAGAGTTCGATAGCCAGAACGCCTCGACCGAGATCATCGATCCGGAGTCTGGCGACGTCATCGCCACATACGAAACCGGTGACGAGGGCGTCACGCAGACCGGGGCCGTCGACTCTGACTCTGACGGCACGAACGAGACCTGGTACTACCAGTTCAACGTCAGCCACGCCGATCTCGCCACCATGCCGATGGACGCCGGCGAGAACAAGGACATCCGCGTCAGCTACGTCAACAACACCGCAGTCGACAACCCTGACCGGACGAACCTGACCGTCACGCTGGAGAACACCAACGAGCGCGCCGTCATCCGTGCCGGAAGCGACGCCCAGACAACTGGACTCGCAGATCTCGACACCGAGACCAGCGGGTTCAGCATCTTCGCTGAGGAGATGAGCATCGCCGAGACCGATCAGCCTGGCGTCGGCGTCAACGGGACTGAGACCGATGTCGTCGTTGTCTACAGTGACGACGAGGTCGCACAGCCGTACAGCGACGCTGCCGCTAACCGCAGCAGCTTCCTCGGTTTCGGAACCCGAGACTACGAGTCTGGAGAGGAGATCATACTCCACCAGGTCGTCGTCGAGGACACCAACTACGCAGTCTACAACGAGGAAGCACCCGAGGACGTGGCTGACAACGAGGACGCCACCTACGGAACCTGGACGACCGTCAACGGCGAGTCAGCCCACGTGATCGAGCTGGGCGCGGAGGACTTCGAGGATACGCAGAGCGTCGAGGTCCAGACGCTGGGTAACAAGGAACCCGGATTCGGCGTCGACGTCGTCAACTACGAGCAGGGCGGCTTCCTCGGCCTGTTCTCGTAACCCGGATTCTTCACAGTCGTACTGATTGCTAACTACCAGCCCCGAGAGGGGCCTGTACCCCACTTTGACCCGTCACAGGCAGTCGCTGGTGCAACTCCAGCAGCGGGTCCTTTCCTGAGCCCTGGCGGCTCAGGTGGCACTCATGTTCAGACCACAACCACAGACAGCAACGAGAGATCAATGTACAGAGCGATAACCTCCCTCCTGCTGGTGGCCGTCCTGATGACGGCGGCCGTCTCGCCGGCGGCCGCCCAGTCGGATGACGGTCCGTTCTTCGACGGGCTGGTCGCAGAGGACGACAGCGGCGGCTTCTGGCAGGGCGTCGGCACACAAATCGCCGAAGCGACTGGTAGCATCTCCCGGTGGGCCGAGGCTCGAACCGGCGACGATGACGCCGACGCCAACGAGCACGCCAGAGAGTTCGCACGGGAGTACAACGCACACAACGAGACGATCGAGGCCTACGCCAACGACCGGCTGACCGCTGATACGGATCACGACGTCTTCGCGCTGAACTTCACAGACCGAGACGACGGCAACGCGACGGTGTACCTCGTCAGCACGGTTTCAGACGGGAACTACACCGAGTCCGAGGTGCTCGACGAGGCTGCCTTCGACAAGCGGAACCGAACCGTCGACCAGACGGTGTCGTTCGACTGGTACCAGAGTCGCAACGCCGAGGACGAGCTGGAGACGTTCGTCGACGACTACGCCGAACCGAACGAAGACATCACGAACAGCTACCGAGCGAAGATGCTCGCGAAGTACGGGCCTCCAGAGAGCTCGATGTGGAACGCAACGAGTGAGTGACCATGCCACGAGACAGATTAGAAGACGGATACGACGGCGCGAAAAAGCGCGGGAACCGAGTCCGACAGTCAACCGGCGGCTGGCTCCGCCGCGGCATGATGGCACTCCGCAGCGGCCTGGGCCGTCTCTGGGGGCTGGTGCTGGCGCTGCTGCTGGCACCGTTCCGACTCCTCGGATTTGGCACGAGACAAGTCCGAGGAACGCGGGACAACGTCGGCCGGGCCTGGAACTACCTCACCTTCGACAACGTCCTCCCGCCGAGCCTGACTGGCCTGATCCAGTGGTTCATCGAGACGATCCCGAAGGTCTTCGGCGTCCGCGACACGACGCCGTGGCAGCAACTCGGAGCCGCGATGACGGTCATCATCTTCGCCATCATCGGGACCGTGGCGTCAGGCGGCCTCCTGATCGGGATCGTCATCGGCGTCGGCGTCCTGGGCCTAATCGGGCTGGCTCGGCACGTCCCGGCGGTCAACCAGGGCTGGAACCGCATCACCGGAAAGCTACCGATCCGGCGAGACTACGACGTCCCTCGATGGAAGCGTGATTGATCCATGGACCTACGCAGCAGACTCCGGTCAGCGGAGGTCCCGTCACGAGAGGATTTCACGCTGCGACGGGCGTTCAGCGCCGCGTCGGTACTGCTCTTCGCCGTGCTGTTCCTACTCTTGGTCGCGCTGAGCCTCGGTGCGGACATCTTCCTGGTGTCGGTGCTGGCCAGCGTCGCCGTCGCCCAGCTACTGATGGTCGTCCTGCCAGTCCAACGAATCCGAGCGAAGGCACGAGCGCTGTACACCGGTAAGGCTGGGGAAGAGGTCTACGAGGAGCTGGAAGAACGCGGTGGTCGATTTCGATGAAGCGCGCCGTACTGCTGGCCGGGATCGTGCTGGTCGCAATGGCGATGCCGACGCTCGGAACGGTCAGCGCCACACAGACCGAGACCTCGTGTGACAACACCGTCACCCACGACGCGTTCCGGTTCGACAACGAGACGATTTCGGCGGCCAGCAACGGGTCGGCGACGTCGACGGCGCGAAACACGGAGGTCCGAGTGGAGCAATCGGGCGGGTTCGTCCGTGTCAACGCGACGAATCCGAACGGCTACTGTGTGGCGTTCACGGTCGAACTGAGTGCGGAAATCGTCGACCCGGCCGAACTGGGCTCGATCGAGAGCAACGACGGCAACCTGACCGCCGACTGGCACGCCGTTCGGGACTTCGAGCGCGAAGAGACCTACACCGAGGTGCTGGTCACGGTCCCGCCAGCCGGACAGACGACTATCGCGCCGTCGAACATCCGCATCAAGAGCCTCGCGTGGACAGGCACCGCCGAGAGCGCCGGTGACTCACTCTTCGACGGCCTGCCGTCGTTCGGCGACGACGAAGACGAGGACGGGCTCCAGAAGCGAACCTACCGCTACAACGCGACCAACACGACAGACACCATCACGATCAACCTCAAGAATGATTCGACAGACCGCACGGTCACCGAGTGGCAAGCGATGTACCGTCTCGATCAAGAATCGGACTGGCGTCCCGTTCATACCGATTCCGAGGACCCAGTCTTCTATCGGGAGGTCGGAGATCATCGCGTCCAGTTCGTTTTCAACGACCCAGACGCACAGCTCCGGTTTACCGCCAACCCGACGACGTTCGACAAGGCGAAATCGTCCTGGGAATCCTGGTGGTCGGGCGTCGGCTCGATCGGCGATCTCTTTGGAGATGAGTCATGAGTAACTTCGAGCGAGCCGTCTGGGTCCTGGCGGTACTGGCCTTCGCACCAGCAATCGCGGCGATGAGCGGCTTTCTCGTTGCCGGTGTGTTGGCCGTCGGCATCATCTCGGTGTTCTACGGCGGCCGGTACGCCAGCCGCATCTACGAGAACCAGAACGTCGGGAAAAAGAGCTACGCTGACCTCAACAGTGCGCTCAGCCGGTCCGACGACGATGATTGGGGGCGGAACTGATGTCGGAGACATTCATCGTCATCTTCGCGTTTTTCGGCGCTATCTTACTGGGCGTTTGGCTGTACAGAGCCTTCTCGACGGCTGGCGACACGGCGATCGCGACCTTCGGACTCATCAGGAACGGGTCGACGCTGCTGATCGGCATCTTCCTGCTGATGACGGGAAGCTGGCCATTCGTGATTGCCGGCGGTCTACTGATCATGTTGGCCGTGTTCCTCGGCTCCGCCCACGCCTCGAATCTGGACAACAGTACCAGCCTGCGGAAACGACTCTCAGGATGATACGGAACACGCACACCCGTCTGGGATCGTTTTTTCATCGCGGTCGGATTACAACACGAACGCCGATTGTAACGGCGCACGGAGGGCTGTAGCCATGGCCCGCGATACGGGCCAGGTCACAGAGGTCGGCGTCGGGAACATCCAGTTCTACATCCCGTCGACAGTCAGCGCCGACGAGGAGTGTGTCTTCAACCCTGAAGATGCGTTCTGTGTCCACACCATCGCCGACGTCGGCCTACTGCTGATGCCGGCAGATGCCAGCGTCTCACCAGCCGACATTCTCGACGGACTGCAGTACGACGACGAATCGGAACCGCTGCCAACTGAGTAACCACGTCCTATGGCAAGTACACACGACAGCACCCACGACTTCGGTAGCATCGCGTATCTCAAAAACGAACTCGGAACGGAGGTCCGCTACGTCGACGACGCCGATCTCCGGCAACGCATCTTCGACTGGCTCCGGCGGGCAGAGGATCTTCCCGGCGGCGACGTGATGAGCATCGTCGATGCACACCTCACGGAGATCCGACAGAAGGACGGCGACAACAAGGGCATGGGCGAATTCCCGATGCGGCGTGTCGATGGCGACGGTCGCGAGGACTTCCCGGACAGCTGCAAAGGCTGCGATCACTACGGCAGCCGGTGCCCCGTGTTCATCGACCCGGTGGAGCGGGAGAAACGTCGCATCATCGAAGCTGAGCACGCCGACTCCGACATGGCGGCCACGAAGCGAGCGTACAGACGCTACGCTGAGGTCGTCGGCTGCCACCAGATCACCGAGGCACTGAGCGACCGGATCGAGGAGCACACGGAAGTGAAAGAGAACGGTCTCGATCTCCTCGAAGAGACGCACGTCCAGCTGGGCTACACCGACACGGCCGACGATGCGGCACAAGCTGAAGCGAAACTGGCCCAGGAGGGGCGCTGATGGTCAACTACGTCGCGGTCGGTGCCATCGCCGTCGTCCTCGTGATCCTGGTCATCGCAGCGCTGGATCGCTGGAACGTCTTCGGCGACGACCGAGAGAACCCAGACAGCGGGACAGACCGCATCAAACACGAGGAGAAAGCCGCCGCGGACTACAGCGTGTCGTGGCTGAAAAAACACAAGACGCTGACGCTGCCTGCGAAGGTGGTGACCATCGCCATCGGGGGGATCGTCATCTCGACTGGTGTGTACGCGTATTTCACGCTCAAGAACGGCGCTCCGGCCGAGGTCCCCTACGCGAACGCAGTCAAGTCGATGGCGATCGCGATCATCGGCATCAGTGGCGGCGTCGCCTACCGTGGCCGAAAAGATCGGAACCGCGGCAAGCTGGAGATCATCTACGAAGACGACGACGGCAGCGAGAGTTCGACGGAGATCGTCTGGTTCGGTCGCGGCCGGACAGAGACCAACGAGGACGGCAACCCGGTCGTCTTCGAGCACTTCGAAACGCGGATTCTCGGCCTGTTCGGGCGTCGCAAGCTCGTTGCACATGACCGAGAACTCCGCACGGAGGCGACGATACTCAGCGACGCCGTCTCACACGAGATCGCCAACCACGCAGTCCGTATCGATGACGGTCACTGGGTGATGCGGACGCAAGGTCACCAGACGTCGGGCGACCCGTCTGATGCGGCCAACTACACGTACCGGTCGCCGATCAACATGCCCTACGAGAGCTACTTGCGCGTGAAAGAGCGCAACTCGAAACTGGAGACGAAACTCGACACGAAAGATGCGATCCTGGCCGCGACACAGAGCGAGTTGACGGATCTCCGCCGCCGGCTGGAGACGCGTGAGTACCGCTCTGTCGAAGACGCTCGCGAGGAGATCATGGATACTATCGAACGAGTGCCGACGGGCACCAAACAGGTCGAAGTACGGGCCGACAACCGACCGGAACGGATGCCCAGCGAGCAGCGTGATCTCGACGCATCCGGAGGGAACGCATGAAGCGACTCCTTCTGGTGCTGGTCGTGCTCCTCCCGTTGGTGGCAGGGCCGGCCACAGCGGCCGCACAGCCGGCCGCACAGTCCGCGACGCTCGACGCACCCGCCCAACCACTGCAGGCCGAGAACACCACCAACGAGTCCGGCACGCCGGCAGCGACGCCGACAGAACAAGAGGCCGAGACTGAGACCGACCCGACGACGGCGTCACAAGTTCGAATCACACCGGTCACGTTCGAGCAGGACTTCCTCGACGTCACGGTCAACGCCTCGGACAGTAGCTACCAGACTTCGGGGCCGTTCGCCGTGTTTAGCCTCAGCGAGCGCGTCGAGGCCGCACGGATCACGCAGTCGCCGGCACAGGCCGAGGTGCTGGCCGGTGGCCGGCAGGTCCGTGTCAACTACGATGAGGATGCAGCCCCAACTGGCGGCGAGAGCCTCTACACGCTGGAGTTGTTCTTCGCAGACGGTTCAAGCAGGACCATCGATCTGTACGCACAGAAGACCGGTGTCTCCGTGGCCGCGTCGGACCTCGAAGAGTATCAGCCCGTCATCAACGAACTGATAGACCTCGCCGAAGAGCACGACTACGGCAGTTCTCCGGAGGAACTGGAGTCGTATCTCGAATGGGTCAACGACCGCGCCGACCTCATCGAGGGGTTCCTGACCCAGAAGGCATTGCAACTACTCGCAACAGCCTATTCCGCAGTCACGAACTGGCTCTTCTGGATCATCGCACTCGTCGGTATCGGACTCATCGCAAAGTGGATTCAGCGCCGGTACGGTGGCTTCCTCGAAGCGCTGCAGAACGACGTCGGTCGGGCGGAACGACAGCGCCGCGAACTCCGACTCGACTACGAGGAGTCCAAGCAAACCGCTGACGAGGTCCCGCTTGAAGATGTGCCGGCCGTCGGGGCGAACGCGATCTACTGGCGCGACGGTCACGGTGTCCGCAGCGCTGGCCAGCTCGCCCGTCTCGCCGCCCACGGCGCGCATCGCCAGACTGAGGACGGACTGGAGAAGGTCCACGATGGTGCGGCCGACCTCGACGTCGACAACCTCGGCGACTCGTGGCTCGAACCAGTCACTCGCGAGGACCGCATCCCGACGGCGAAGCAGGCACTCGGTGAGATCAAGGCGACGTTGGAGTTCATGGAGACCGAGCACAACCTCGGCCACCTGTACCGCGATGCACGGGACGATATCGCCCGCCTGATCGAGCAACTGAACGAGGATGAGAAGATGCTCTACGGTCCGGGCAACCACCACGGTGGTGATGACTGATGCAACTATCTGAGGTTGTATCCATCGCGCAGAATCACAGCCTACTCGTCGGTCTGGTGGTAGCGCTATTCGTTCTTACAGTGGCGGTGGTGGGCGTCCTCTACTACAGAGGCGTGTTCACCAGAGACGGCCTTGTATACGGAACATTCTCACGAATCGTCTCGCCCATCATCTGGCTGGTGCTGCTACCGATCCGCATCCTTCGAGGCGTCACAAGCCGAGTTCTTAGCTTCCGATCGGCGTCGCCAGCGACGATCGCGCTGACTGCCGTCGCCGTCGTCCTCTCGGCCGTCGCTGGAATCGGAATCCTCGCAGCGCTGTCGACAGAGACAGAGGTCCAGGCATCCAGTGCGCCGCTCATCACGGCCATGTTGGAGTGGATGACCTCTGGGTGGGGCTACGTCCTCGCAGCGCTCGTGTTCGGACGCGGAACCGTCTGGGGGCTCCGTCGCGCTCGCATCAAACAGGCAGCCAAAGAGACTGGCTACAGCGGCCGCACGATCGCCCGGATGGCCGACGAGATCCGGACAACCGACGGAACGACCCGTGCCATCATCTTCGGTGACGACACGCGTGAGGAAGCGCGTGAGCGGATACTGGCGACGTTCGGCGGCGACGACGACCGTATCTACCTCGAAGACGCTGCAGCCGAGGAGAGCCACGGCGACGCGATCGAGATGCCGTCGGACAAGACGAAACCCGTCTTCGAAGCCGAGGAGAGCGATTCGGAGCCGGCCAGTTGGACCGAGCGGTTCAAACTCTGGCGGATGGATCTCGCGACAGCACTCCGGACCGGCGAGTTGGTTTGGAAGTTCGGCGTCCCGGCACTACTGGTGCTGATGGCCGAACTCATCCTCGTGCGGTTCTGGGTCCAGTGGTGGCTGTATCCGCCGTTGATAGCTGGCGCACTGGTGGCAGGCATCATCACGTACCGGGCGGATCGCTGGCGTCGCAAGCGACGGCTACAGTCACTCCGCCAGGAGCGGAGCGGAACGACGTGGGAGGAGATCGGCGTGCTGGTGAAAACGGTCGAGGCCGAGGACGCGACGGTCCACATGGGCTATCTCGCAGGCCGGCGCTACGCCTCGAAAGACCGGCAGAAGCTGGCTGACGCGCTGGCAGTACGGGCCTTGGAACGGTCCCACGGCCACCACCCGTCGCCGGCCATCGAGGAACGCTACGCGTGGTGTCTGGACCGCTACGTCCTCAACTTCGACGGCTGGCGCGAGAACATGGAGAAACCGGACATCATGGACCAACTGGCGACGGAGGTGCTCAACTCCGGTGAGGGGATCTTGCCGAAGGACCTCCTCGCCGAGCGTGTGATCGAACACGACCGGCGCTACATCTGGCAGGGGCTCCGATTCGTCGGGATGGGGTACGATCCCGATCTCGTCGCCGAGTGTTACGACGACCTGGTGCCGTCGACGCTCGTCGAGCACGAGCTGTCGATCACGAGCCCCGACGGCGAGCGAGAGGTGACGGCTGTCAGGTCACGGACCGAGACACTCCCACCCAGCGTCGCCGACCTGCGGGCGAACTTCTCGGACCGGTTCCCGGTCCGCCAGTGGGATACGCGGTACGACCTGCCAGAGACCGAACCAGAGCCCGAAGAGCGTGGCTTCCAGATTCCATCATGAGCGAGAACAAATTGTCTTACGACCCAGTTGAGACACTGTTCTTTTGGATGTGGATATCTGGCTGTTGTACATCTATTGCACCTATATTGTATCTTGGATGGTTCGATTTCTATGAGCCATTTCCTGTTGTAGGAAACGAATACGTTCTTCTGGCTGTCTCTGTCGCTATCTTCTTGTTGAGCGTCTCCCACTCCTACTGTCTGAAACTCCTCCTCATAGCACGGTACGAGGACAAGTGGGCCGAAATGGAGCGTGATGATTCAGCATGAGCGACCGATACGACGCCATCCAGGCGACCGACCGAACTGACACCGCGACGGCTGCCGAGAACCGGCTCCGGAGCTGGATCGAACAGCAACTGCAACGGGAGAACCGAGAGGTCGAGGCGACGGTCAGGTCGCTCATCAGCGACGCCGAGGCCGCGATCGTCGGCGACACGAACGATGACCCCGAGGCACTCCTCTCGCGAGCCCACTGGTACCTCTGGCTGGACCCAGACCGCGAGGAGGTACTTCGAAGCGACGACGTGCCACCGTGGGCTCGCAGTACCTTCCACCGGATGCACCGCGACCGCCGCCGTGGCCGACGGCCAGATCCGGTCGATGAGCACGCCGTCTTGCACGCCATCGCGAAAGCGCAGGGCTACATCGGCGGCGCTGCTGACCGGACCAGATACGCCCCGATCACGCTGGAGCATATCGATAAGAAGGGGATGCGCTCGATGGTCGACAAGGACGAGGTGAGCCCGATCGGCCGGAAGCGCATCTCTGCCGAGAGTACGGCGTCGGCCGGCGACATGAGCGCCGCCATCCCACACGAGTCCTGCGACCACATCCTGACGACGGCGAGCCCACGCCAGGGGAAGGACTCGACGAACGCCCGGATCTGTGGCAATCTCAAGGACGAACACGGCTACAAGTGGGTCTCCATTCTCGATGACGGCCGGAACGAACTGCCGATGATCGCGACGCCGAATGACGAGCCGGTCATCCACCGGAGTCTCGAACGACTCGGCCAGGAGCCGAAAGCCTACGATACGACTGTCTACGTCCCGGCGATGCCGGGGCTTCCCGACCGGCTGCCGAGCAACTTCGAGCTGTTCACCATCGGCGTCGACACGCTCACACCGGAGATTGTCCTCCGGCTGGCCGGGAAGACGTCGTCGAAGGGCTCGACAGAGCGCCGGATCAAACAGGCGATCAAGACGACGCGGCGGGGTACCGGCAGCGTCGACCAGCTCGTCGAGGAACTGCAGGACCTCTCCGGCGAGATGGAGGCGACTGTCACCGTCTCCGAACTCGACGACGAGGATTCGATGCGGGACATCTCCTACAAGATGGAGGAAGACGAGGTTCTCCAGCGGGCCGCAAACACGATCGCCCAGTACGCCGGCGATGGGCTGATCGAGGACACGAACGCACCCACAAACATCGATATGCCGGCGATCTTGAAGTCCCAGGAAACGGTCGCAGCGCTGAACTGCAACTTCCTCAAAGGTGGCCACGGATCGCTGCGGTTCGTCATCATGGACCTGTGGATGCAACTCATCTGGCAGGCGGCCGATGAGTACAAGAATATCCCGAGAATCGCGCTGGAGATTCGTGAGCTGAAGAACGTCGCCCCGTCCCAACCGAACCGCTACCGCTACCCGTCCGAGCGGAAAGCCACTCGCAACACGATTCGGGAAATCGCCTCACAGGGTGGCTCACGCGGTATCCTAAAGGTCGGCTCGACACAGAAGGTCAACGACGTTGACCGAGCAGTACGGATCAACATGCGAAACAAGATCGTCCTCTCGAACGAGGATGAGGGAATCAGCACACTCAAAGAGAGTCTGAATCTCGATGGTCTCGAAGAACAGATCAAGGACTTCGACGCGGGGCAGGGACTGGTCGCGACGCCGCAGTGGCGTCGGTGGCCGGTCGAGTTCGCCGGCGCTCGCTGCGGACTCTCGGATAAGGACCGGAACTGGCTCGACCGGTACGGCATCGCCTGGGGCGCTCGTGTCCGCGAGGAGCCACGCGACGGCTGGCATCGTCGCCACGAGGACGTCGAGTGGTGGGTCGAGGTCAACGATATCGAGATCCACGACGGCGACGAGCGGCCCAAAGTGCGCGACTACTACTCTGACTGGTACCTGCTCGACAGCGACTTCCCGGATGACGTTGATCGCGACGAAGTCGACGCCGAGCTCGTCCAGGCCGCGTTGGAGAAGCGTCGCGAGTACCCGGTTCCGAACGATCTCTCGCTCCAGCCGACCGGACAGCCTCGCGCCGAGCGGACAACGACGATCCGCGACGCCGAGGAGGCCAAGGAGAAGCGCGTCCAAGAGGGTCTCGAAGAGCACGACCTGCCGACCGTCTTGGAGCCGTGGGCCTACGCCAGAGAGTCGAAACGAGAGAACATGATCGAGGTGCTTCGCGCAGTGAAACACAACAGGTGCTCCATCCAGGCCGACATCGCCTCGAACTGTTCGGTCAAGCGTGGCACCATCGGGAACTACCTCGGCGAAGATAGCGACCTCGGAGCCTGTATCGTCAAAGATGAGGAGATGGGCTACTCGATCACACCTATCGGAAAACGGGCACTCGCCGCCGACTGGAGCGAGATATCAGGCTGATTGTTGCGTTGTTGCCTTTCGCGTGGGCCCGGTACATCGTACTCCCTATACTGCGCGCGCTATTGACGACCCGCTGATTCGAGATCTGGAGAACAGCCCAGAAGAAGCCAGTTTCAGCCACTCGAACCTACCCCCTGCGTCGACACAGACGCTTTCAATACTCGACCAGCGGCGCAGGCCGCTCAGACCCCTTCGTTTCTACTGGTTCATCTGGAGTCAGCGGTGCGGGGGCGGTGTGTATTTTTGCGCCCCGCAAGGGGCGTGCCCTTAGGCACACACATAAGGGGGTATGCCCGCCAGTGGTGCAAGAGAACCGGCAAGATAACCACTAAGAGACGTGACACATTCGCAAAACACTCCAGCGGAAACAGGGGTTACCTACCTCGCCCGCGATACCGTACTTAAACAACCGTCACGAGACGTAGTGTTGCCACTCAACTGTCGGGCGCTACGGTGGGGTCGCGATGAACGTGAGTCGGCCTTCGTTGCGAACGCTCGCCTCGATCTCGGCGCCGTCGAGGATGGTCGGGTTCCGACCGTCGCGCTCCCACGCGGCGAACATCTCGGCGATGACCTCGCGTGGATGCGGACCGTCGAGGCTCTTCAGCTTCGAGAGCACCGTATCGAGGCGGACCTGAACGGTTCCACCGTCCCGATCGGGCCAGTCGACGTCGGCGCCGTACTTCGCGAGCCAGGTGTCAAACGCCGATGAGGCCGACTGTCGCATATCCATGTTGACCAGCTGGCCGGCACGCTCGGCAGCGTTCTCGATCGCATACTCGGCAGACTCGACGAGCGACCGAACCTCCTCGCGGATCTTCTGCGAGACGAACTGGACGTGGCCGTTGTCGCTCTCGACGACGCCGTCGAGGCGCTGGAGCATCCGGTAGATCGTCGAGATCGAGAGGCCAGTCGAGTCGGACAGATCCTCGGCGTGCATCCCGCCGTCGGTGGCCAACTCCTCGGTGAGCTCTGCATCGGCCGGTGTCATGTCGCGGAGACACGTCATCAAGACGTGCTCCTGTCGCGCTTCGAGCTGCGGAAGCGGGTCGGCGTGGAGCGCCACCGGGTCGTCAGTCGACTGAGCGTCGAAGTGCCAGTCCGAGACGTAGGTCGTCCCGCCGGCCTCGGTCGGGATGCCGGCCCACGAGAGGATCGAGAGCAACCGCTCGTCGAGCTCCCGGATCACGTCGTCGCGCTCGTTCCAGGGGACCGATCCGCCGTCGTTGCGCTTCTTGATGAGCTTCGTCCCGACCTTCGGATGAAACAGCGGGTCGTCGTCTTCATCGTGCTCGTCTGGGTCTTTCGGCAGGTACGTCTTGATCTGTCCACCGAGACTGTGATGTGAGATAAGCGTTCGTGCGGCCTCGGAGTTGTGTCGAATCGCGTGATGATGGCCGCGCTCCTCCTCGTTGTCGAACCGGTAGTGGCCCGACGTTCCCTCCTGGTCGGTCAAGAGCATCGCCATCCGGTCGAGCAACCCGCCGGAGCCGATGAGCTTCTCGTTCATCGACCGCGTGATCCGAAGATATCGCTCGATCGCGGTCATCCGGCCGTCGAACGGGCCTTCGAGGTAGCCGTGATACAGTCCCATGCCGACATCATCGGCCAGTTCGAACAGCGCCCGGGCGAACAGGTTCGAAAGGTCGTCGAGCGCGATGTTCGAACACTCGATGTGGATCGTGACACCCTCGTCGGCCAGCGTGTGGTGGAACGGGAAGGTTAGACCCTCGCCGCTGGGCTTGTGCATCGATTCGAACCGCGGTGAGATGTTGAAGTTCGCCTTCCGCTCACCATCGCCGTCGACGTGGACGTCGAACTCGTACAGCGTGTCGGCGTCGATCGGGTCCGACGGCCGTGGGGCGATCCCTGATCCCGAGTAGTTGAGTCGGAGGTCACAGGACTCGCCGTCGATCTCGACGTCGTTGACCTCCTGATAGCCGTCGCACTCGTTCAGCAGGAGATCGGCGACGGCGTAGTAGAGATCTAACCCGTCGTAGTCGGTCGACTGACTCTCGCCGGCGTCGACGGGGCCGTAGTAGAGCCACGCGTCGACCTCGTGGGTCGATGGGCCGACCTGACTCACTCTTCAACACCTCCATCGGTCGCGAACTCTCCGAGACCGACCTCCTCGGTCTGCGGGCTGGTCTCGCTCGTGTCGACGCCGCTGGGGCTGTAGCCCTCGCTGCGGCGACGCATGTCTGCGGCGTCTCGCTCCCGCAGCTCCGCCGCAGTGAGGAACCCCTCGACGTCGCAGCAGTCACAGGACTTGTCGATCTCTTCGGGCAGCCGATCGGGACGCTCCCCGTTCAGTTTGAGCCACTCTTCGCGCTGATCGAGGCGCTGCATGATCGGGCCGCGGGGCTCCTCCAGCGGGTTCCGGGCGTCGCCGTTCTGGTCGTCGTTAGCGAGCTTCCGCTCGACGCCGCGCCACGCTCGCAGCCGCTCGATGGTGTCGATGCCGTCGATGAGCGTCCGGACCATCGCGGCCCGTGCCGAGTCAGCCAGCAGGTCCCAGTCGAGCCATCGGGCGGGATCTTCGCCGATGTCCTCGACCAGACTCGGACAGCGGATTCGCCGGGAGGTGTCGGCCGGCTGGTTCTGCGAGGGCATCAGCAATCGACCTCCACAACGCTGCTATCGAGAACGTGCGGCCAGCCGAGCTTCGCGAGCGTCTCCTCTCGGCGATCGATGCCGTACCAACTGCCACGCAGATGTTCGTCCAGGAGCGACGCCGGGATGATCACGACCGCCAGAAGCTCTTTCGCCGCGCCGGCGTCGTCGTAGACGGCCAGCGCGTACATCGCGGCGGCATCGAGCAGGGCGGCGTGCTGGCCGTCGTCGCGGCCCTTGATGACCCAGCGCCCGCGTCGATCGTGGCCGTCGCGACGCACACAGGCCTTGATCTCGACTTTCGTCCCGACTTCGACCAGCGGGATGCCGGCGAAGACGACGGGCACGCTGGCCTCAACGAGCGACGGACACAGCAGGTCCGAGACTACGGCGTCGTGATGGGCGTCCTCGTCGAGGGCGAGGTCGAGGTCGCCGACGTCGTCGGCGACGAGGTCTTCGACGTCGGTCCCGATCGCCTTCGCCTGGGCGACGCGACCACTACTCATCGGTGACCTCCTGGTCAGTGGCCGTATCCGCTGACTGAAGCCATCGGTTCACTTTGCCGATGAGGATCTCCCGCGGAGTGTCGCTCAGCCGCTCGTTTTCGATAATCGCTTTCAGGTGCTCCTCGGTCGCCGGGGCGAGGAGTCCATGCCACTCGAAGACCTCACGCTCGTCGGTGAGTCTGTTGATAACGGAGTCAACATCCCCTCTCGCGAGCGGTGTCTGGCCTTTACTCCCGTCGCTACGCATCCGGTTTCGACCGGTCCAGATGTTCGACTGGTTGTTTTGGACTCCATCAGGTTCGGGCGAGGTCCGCTCTCGGACGCACTGAAGAACGTACTCAGTACCGCGTTCAGACACGCCGAATCACCTCAAGTAGACGAGAATTTAATACAGATGGCCGTTGTCGTTGACTCGATGCCCCCGAAAAGTATGCTCGACGAGAGCGAGTACAGGTGCCCAGGCTGTGGCTCAGCAGAGACTTACGTTCACAAAGTGGACGATAACTTCCTCTGTTCTGACTGTGATTTCTCAGCGCCAATCGAGGAGGTCGCTGATAAGTAACGTCAACGGGCTGACCGCCGTCGGTGATGAGCGTCGTCTGCTCGTGACCCTCACACCGGGCGTCCAGCCACGCCATCTGTTCGCCGATCCCGCCGAGGTCGTTCTGCTGGAGCGGGAACACGACCGTCGGCTCGATGCCGGCGTGGAACGTCTCCCGCTGACGGAGCGGCTCGATGTACTTCTTGCCGGCCAGGACCACGATCTCGTCGACGTCGCGACCGTTGCCCAGCTCCCACGCGAGCCACTCGATGAGATCGATACCGACCTCGTGAGCCAGCTGGTCGATTTCGCCCTCGTCGAGATCGTCGATGCTCGTCTCGTAGGGGCGGAGTTCGGCAGTCGGCGGGATCAGTCCGTGCTCCGCCGAAAGGATCATCCACTGATCGCCGCGCGTCTCGGCGAACTCGCGCTTTTTCTGGAAGTACGTCGAGGTGTACAGCTCCTTCGCGGCGTAGGTCTGACCCTGAGATCCGTCGCGCTTCGCAGCGCCACAGCCGACGATGACGAACCTCACGCCGAGTCACCTCCGTCAGCAACGATTTGTTGACTCCCCGGATTCAGGTGTTCCGGGACCTCTGAAACGATCTCACCGACTTCGGGACAGTCGAGGCCATCCGGAATCCCGACTCCACGACGCCGGAATCGCGACAGATATTCGCTGACCGTCGCCTTGCCGACGCCCATCTGATTGGCCAACTCCTCGCGATCCGCACCGCGAGTGTAGCGCCACGCGGCTACTGCTGGCTTCCCATCGACTGCCACGGCGACTGGAACGCCGTGGTGGATCGCGCGAGTCGAATTCTCGACGTTTCTGGTCAGTTCGTCAGTATCGAAGTGTTCCAGGAAGATCGCAGCGATCGAAGCCCGATCTCTATCTTCGAATCGGAGCCGCAATCCGTGAGTGACGACACGGTACGCACGAATCTCCCACTCCGAATCAGCGTTCCTCGACCGGTCTGCGTAGATCAACAAATCGTTGTCGTCCCGGATTATGGGTGCGTGAGTCGTCGGACTCGCCTTCTCCACATCGGTGTTCAACAAATCGTTGAACTCCGCCATCGAAAGTGACGAGCGATCGATACCGCCGTCACACCGAACATCGGGATCGAGGTCGACGACGAACTCGATCGGTTCCTCGCCCTGTGGCTTGATCCGGACGCGGTTCGGAGCGAGGTCGGGGTTCTTCGGATCGGTAAAGTCCTCGGCAGGGCCGAAGTCTTCGGCCGTGACCATGCCGTAGTAGCCGTCGAGCGACTCGCTCCCAAAGTGCTGAATCGTCCCCTTCGGCGTTCGGAAGACGATCTGTTGATCGAACTCCCGGAGATCGGTCGGGATCCACAGCCCGGACTCACCGAGGTGGGTCTGCCGATCGCCGGTGTTGCCGCCGTCGGTCGCGACGGCGCGGTCGCCAACTTGTGCCGGCGCGTGGTCGCAGTTCTCGATGTACTTCCCACCCGCCGGGAACTCGTCTGGCCGGTGCGGGCAGCCGGTATGGTGGCCGTACTCGGTGCCATCGTTTGGACTGCGAGAACAGCGGGCTCGACAGGACTCACAGCGGAACTCGCCGTCTTTCTCCGTTCCGAGTTTCTGCCCGATGTTGTCCTCGCCGAGCGTCACCGCTGCTCACCCCCGGTACTGGGAATGGTCTGGCCGCCTGGATCGGTCCGGGTGCGGTAGGATGAGTCGACGCCGGCGGCATCGCGAGCTCGGGTCGCCAGGCTGGTACACTCCGGACACCCGTGTAGCTCACCGTCGTTGCCCTGGAAGACGCGGTACCACCGCGGATCGACGTGCGCGCTGCAACTGTCACAGCGCGGCATTATGCCTTGCACCTCCGGCCGTCGTCGAGCGCTGGACAGCGCTGCTCGTCGTCCTCGATGACGGACCCACAGAACTCACAGATGAGCGGGAGCGTCTCCGTCCGCTTGGAGACGCGACTCATCGGCGATCACCTCGAATCGACGGCGTAACCCCTCTGGAGTGTAGTGAGAAAAGCGATAGAATGCACCGCTTTACTTTTATACGGAGTGGGGTCGGAGGGATTTGAACCCCCGATCGGCTGATATCTCCGTCCAGCGCCTCGGAACTCCAGAGGGTCATCGTCGCGGGCCGGTGATCAGCCGGTCGCTCAGTATATCAGCCCTCGGATGTCGTCCCTGGCGCGTGGCCTCTGGAGTCAGCCGCCTTCCCGGACTAGGCCACGACCCCGCACTCCGTCGTATGCCGATTAGTAGTAAAGGGATTTCGATTGTCGGACGATAGTCCCGCGAGACCCGATGCGTCTCTCGACCTTCGTGGGCCCTTCTGCTCCACGCAATCCTGTGAGAAGCCGATGGCGTCTCACAACCTTCGCGAACGCCACGCGTTCGCTCAGTCCCGGTCTATCTCGGACCAGTCGCATTCCTGGCACTTATAGCCCGTGACGAACTCCAGTGCCGACGGCATGTAGCCAACGGCGAGGACGTTCTCGCCACAGTCCGGGCACTCGCGGTCGGCGTCTTCGATCGGCTCTGCGTCCATCACACTCTCGCCTTCAATGAGTTCGGCGAGGCTCTCGGGGGTCTGCATGCGCCCCTGTACCACGCGGTTGTCAGCCATATCGGACAGCGGAGCGTCGGCCGCCTAAAGCTTCCCCTCTAGTAGTCGGACGTCAGCAGTGAGGAATCCCAAAGCCAGAAAGCCCCAACAGTCGACGCAAGGACTCCCTAAAGCACACCGAGGGCGCTGGAGAGACCGAGGCTTGTGATGTCTCCGCAGTTGCGAATGACGGTTTCGCCGTCGTCCGGACTACTCCCGAGTGTGGGCTGTCCGGTCGGAGTTGGTCGAGATACCGTCTTGAAGGCCGGACACGAACCGGCGGTTTACACGAAAACGGCGACGCCTAGAGCCACGGCGCACGTTCCTGGTCGGGGTCGTACTCCACGGCGGCGCCGTCGTCAGTCCGTTCGTCGGCCGTGACACCCTGGGAGGCCCCGCCGTCGGAGAAGGCGGCGGTCAGGTCGACAGTGTCGGGATGGTACTCCTGGTGGCGTTCGCGGGCGTTCTCCGGGTCAAAGGAGAGCAACGCAGTGACGCCGAGCACCGCCAGCGCGACCGGGGCCTGAGTCGGTAGCAGGCCGAGCACGGAGAGGGCGAGCACGCCGAGCGCGACGGCGCTGCCGAAGCGAAAGCGGTCGATGTCGACGGCGTTGCGCAGCCACGGGCTAGCGAGTGCGACCACGAGCGCGAACCCGACGCCGATGGCTGCGGTCCCAGCTGCGCGAGCGAGCATTTCCGGGTCGGCGTCGACGACGAACGTCGCGCCGGCGGGGTCCACACTCGCCAGGAGACCGAGACCGACGATGATGGCCGGCCGGGGGAGCAACTCCCCGATTCGGGCGCTTGCGGTCTGGGCCGCGATAGCCAGGATGACGATACCGGCAAAGCGCTCGAACGTGGCGAGGCGGACGACACCGGCGATGGTCGGCGCGATGGCCGCTTCGAGTATCGCCACCGGAATCAACACGGCACCGATGAGCAACACGGCCTTGGCCTGCTGGCGGGGGGAGCCATCCATCTCTGCGAGCACGACGGCGACCATCGCGGAGCCGCCAAAGACCAGCAGTCCGACTTCGAGCATGCCGGTCCACGTCGTGAGCGCGCCTGCGAGGACGAGCACGGGGAAGATGCCGTCCACGAGCGGGAGGCCCATCACCGTCGCGAGCAGCCGGCCGCCGCGACCGACCTGTCGCTCTATGTCGAGGGCAACCGGGTGTCTGGAGCTACTCATCGACGACTAGGGATGGGGATACCCCGACTCCCCGCGGGTGGCTGCTGCGTGGTCGAGACCGCCGGACTGGCGGTTTCGCTTCCCAAAGTCCACCGAAAATGTGTTTGCCGACGCCGTGGCACGCGCGGTTTGCCGGTCGGTGAGTTCGCTGGTGGATTGGGAGCAGCGCATATCTATAAGTAACTTTCATAAGAGTATAAGCGTTGTGTGAGAACCGGGACCATACGACGTGAAACCGCCGATTTCCGGCCTATTACTGGACGACCGTGGCGGACAGGCAAATATAGGGCAAAGCCTCACACTTCGGGGTGGGTACCGCCGCACACATCCCTATCCCGCGGTATGCGAGCCCACCACAGAGCATACCAGTCTCGCAACGTTTTTTGCCGGCGGTCATGGACGACTTACATGGCGAACGATTCCGAGCCCTTCTCCGAGAAACTTCGAGTCCCGGAAGCGTTGACATTTGACGACGTACTGCTGCGACCCAAGGAGTCCCGGGTCGAACCGGACGAAGCCGACACCGCAACACGCGTCTCGAAGAACGTCGAACTGAACGTGCCTGTGCTCACGGCCGCGATGGACACCGTCACCGAAAGCGACATGGCCATCGCGATGGCTCGACAGGGCGGGCTGGGCGTCCTCCACCGCAACATGGACGCCGACGAGATGGCCGCCGAAATCGAGCGCGTCAAGCGCTACGACGAGCTCATCATCCGCGACGTGGTCACGGCCCACCCCGAACAGACTGTCCGGGAGGTCGACCGGATGATGGACCGCAAAGGCGTCTCCGGCGCGCCGGTCGTCGACGACGAGACCGGGGAGGTCCTGGGCATCATCTCCGGGACCGACATCCGCCCGTATCTCGAGGTCGGCGAGTCCGACGCCGTCACCGAAGCGATGACCGACGAGGTCATCACCGCCTCCGAGGACGTGACCCCGCGGGAGGCGCTCGAACTGATGTACGACCACAAGATAGAGCGGGTACCCATCGTCGACGAGCAGAACCGACTGGCCGGGCTCATCACGATGCGTGGCGTGCTCAAGCGCCGCGAGTACGACGACGCCGCCCGCGACGCGGACGGTCACCTCCGCGTGGGCGCCGCGGTCGGCCCGTTCGAAGTCGAGCGCGCCGAGACCGCCGACGAGGCGGGCGCGGACGTGCTCTTTATCGACTGCGCTCACGCCCACAACGCAAACGTCATCGACAGCGCCCGCGAGATCAAACAGACTGTCGAGGCAGACGTCGTAGTGGGTAACATCGGCACCAGCGAGGCCGCCGAGGCCGTCGTCGACTTCGCCGACGGCGTGAAGGTCGGTATCGGACCCGGTTCCATCTGTACTACCCGGGTCGTCACCGGCGCCGGGATGCCCCAGATTACGGCCGTCTCACAGGTCGCTGATGTGGCGAGCCAGCACGACGTGCCGGTCATCGCCGACGGCGGTATCCGCTACTCCGGCGACGCCATCAAGGCCATCGCCGCCGGCGCGGACGCGGTGATGCTTGGCTCGTATTTCGCTGGCACCGACGAGGCCCCCGGTCGCGTCATTCAGATGAACGGCAAGAAGTACAAGCAGTACCGCGGTATGGGCTCCGTCGGTGCGATGAACGAGGGCGGCGGCGAGCGCTACCTCAAGGAAGAGGACGAAAACGAGGAGTACGTCCCCGAAGGCGTCGAGGCCGCGACCCCCTACAAGGGCTCGCTCGCCTCCGAACTCCACCAGCTCGTCGGCGGGATGCAGTCCGGGATGGGGTATGTCGGTGCCGAGACCATCCCAGAGTTCAAGGAGCGCTCCGAGTTCGTCCGTGTCTCCGCGGCCGGCCAGCAGGAGAGTCACCCTCATGACGTGATGATTACCGACGAAGCGCCCAACTACAGCCCCGACAGCTAACTGTCGGTAGGTTGACTGTAGAGAATCTATATTTAATCTCTGATAAGAAGGTCCCTCGCGAGTCCGACACAAGAAACTCTACGGTGTAGCGAGACAGTGAGGTATGCCCTCTTACGAGACACACGTAGGCGGTGACGGGGCCGTCGGTGAGATGGCCCGAACGGTCCGCCGTGCGGTCTTCATCGACGAGCAAGGCGTCGACGAGGCCGACGAGATGGACGAGAAAGACGAGGTGGCGACCCACATCGTCGTCACCGACGACGGCGAGCCTGTCGCGACGGCGCGGTTCAGACTTGTCGAGCCGACGACTGTCCGAATCGAACGCGTTGCCGTTCTCGAGCCATACCGCGGCGAGGGCTTGGGCGCGAAGGTGATGGAGATTGCCGAATCGACGGCCCACAAGCGAGGCGCGACGTCGGCGTTTCTGCACGGCCAGCTGCGGGTCGCGGCGTTCTACGAGCAACTCGGTTACGAAACGGTCGGCGACCAGTTCGAGGAGGCCGGTATCCCACACGTCGAGATGGTGAAGCAACTGGACGAGTGAGGGCGTTACAGCGTCTGGTGGCGCCGCTTACGGATTCGTTCTCACTGCAGGAAAGCGGGCCGGAAGGGACTGAGCAAACGCGAGGCGTTTGCGAAGGTCGAGAGACACCGGCGGCGTCTCTCGGAATTTGAACCACAGTCGGAGCAGCGGTCCCTCTTGGTTCAAATCACTTTCCCCATCAGTTTCGCGCCGCTTACGGGTTCGTTCGCACCGCAGGAAAGCGGGCCGGAAGGGATTTGAACCCTCGACCGACGGCTTAAGAGGCCGTCGCTCTGCCAGACTGAGCTACCGGCCCTGCATACTCCAGTTATGGAGGGGTTTGTATATACGTTTCCTTTCGGTCGCCCGACGGCGGCCGAACGTCGGGTGCACATGGCCGGGAGACGACTGGGCCTGCACCCGTGACGGACTACAGCCTCAGACGCCGTATTCGAGCGTGTCTTGGGTCCCGGTCACCGTGACCGTGTTACCGTTCGTGTTGACGCTGAGGTCGCTGAGGTTGGCCAGCGAGCCGTTGCCGGTGTCGTTCGCCTCGATCCACTCCTGGACATCGCCTTCGTTCACGTCGCCCTCGCTGTCGAAGACGAAGACGTACTGTGATTCCGTCGTCTCGCCGTTGATAGATTCGGCCCGTCCCTCGGCGACAACACCCTCGAACCGGCCGGCGGGGATATTTTCGTCCGCGCCGTTGTCGGAGCCGATCTCGTTCGCTCGCACGGTGAAACTGACCTGAACGCCGTTGTTGAGCGCATCGGTGAGCGTGCTGAACGTGTCGTTGCTGTCGACGTAGCGGTCGGTGCCGTCCTCGCCGGCGTCGATTATCCCCTCGACTACGTCCGGGGCGTCGACCGGGGAGGATTCGTTGGTGGCGTTCGGGACTCGCTGCGCCCGGATGATAGTCCCGTCGCCGACGGCGAACGCGTCCGGCGAGGTGTCGGGCTCGGCCTGAACGTAGATCTCGTAGTTGTTGTACGAGGAGTCCGACTCGTACTGGGTGCTCCCGCTGTTGCCGGAGCTGCTACCGAAGCCCGACGGCGTCGGCGTATCGACCGGGGCGGCCGTGAGTTCCGATTTGACAGCTTCGGTGTCGAACGAGCCGGTGATGATGCGGCCGTCCGGCAGGCCCAGATCCATCGAGACGTCTTCGACCTCGATACCGAGCTCCGGATAGCTGGTGCCTTTCGCCCGCAGAACCGCCAGCTCGCTGAGGTTCCCGCTGTTCGAGAAGAGGTTGGTGTAGCTCGTTCCCGACCCGCTGACGCCCTCCCGGTCGCTCTTGAAGGCGTCAGGCTCGTACACCCAGTTCGTGTAACTCCCGAGACCGCCGCCACCGCCGGGAATGAGGTCCTGGACTGCGCTGCAACCGGAGAGGCTCCCGACCGCGCCGACTGCGGCTGCCCCTGCACCCACCCGCAGTAACTTACGTCGTGTAATCTTTTCAGACATTGTCAACTTTTGTTCGGTTACACTCTTATAGTACTTACTAATCACCCTGATTATACTGGTTGGGGCTGGTCACTCCCCGTCAGATCGGCCGTGTTGCCGTTCGGAACACCGTCCGGGAGACGGTGTGATATAAGTGCGTGCCGACCACACCCCTTTCCAATGAGTGCTGCCAGTGGCATTACGATGGCGTCGATGTCGACCTACGCCATCCTGGGCTGTGGGAGCGTGGGACACGCCGTGGCGGAGGAACTCGTAGACGAAGGCAAGGACGTGCTTATTCTGGACGCCGACGAGGGGCGCGTAGAGGCGCTTCGCGACCAGGACCTCAACGCCCAGCAGGGCGATATCTCCGACAAACACGTCGCCGAGACGGTCGAAGACCGGGATGTCATCCTCATCATGTCCTCGGACGTGGCCGCCAACGCCGAGGCGGTGCGCAACATCCGCGCGGCCGAGGGCGACCAGTTCATCGTCGCCCGCGCGAACGACCCGGTCTCGGCCGACGAACTGACCGATCTGGGCGCCGACGTGGTGATAAACCCCTCGGCTGTCATCGCCGACTCGGCGCTGCGGGCCCTCGAAACGGGCGAACTGGAGTACAAGGCCTCACAGCTGGGCGATGTTATCGACGCCACCGAAGAGCGGATGGCGATTCTCATCCACCGCTCGCCGGACCCGGACTCCATCGCCTCGGCGGCCGCGCTGCGGACCATCGCGGAGAGCCGGGACGTGGAGGCCGACATCATCTACGAGGGCGAGATCGGCCACCAGGAGAACCGAGCGTTCGTGAACCTGCTCGGCATCGAGTTGGCCTCCCGTGAGGAGGTTGACCTGGACGACTTCGATACGTTCGCCCTGGTCGACGTCGCCAAAGGCGGCGAGTTGCCCGTCGAGGACATCGACATCATCATCGACCACTACGAGCACGACGAGGAGTACGACGCCGCGTTCTCCGATATCCGCCCCAACGTCTCCGCTACCTCGACTATCCTCACGAAGTACATCCAGGAGCTTGACCTCACGCTCGACCAGACCGTCGCCACGGCGTTGCTGTACGGCATCCGCGCCGAGACACTGGATTTCAAGCGCGACACGACTCCGGCGGACCTGACCGCCGCCGCGTACCTCTACCCGTTCGCCGACCACGACACCCTAGAGCAGGTGGAGTCGCCGTCGATGAGCCCGGAGACGCTGGACGTTCTCGCCGAGGCCATCCGGAACCGCGAGGTCCAGGGAAGCCACCTCGTCTCGAACGCGGGGTTCATCCGTGACCGCGACGCCCTCTCACAGGCCGCCCAGCACCTCCTCAACTTGGAGGGGATCACCACCACGGCCGTCTTCGCCATCGCCGACGACACCATCTATCTGGCCGCCCGCTCGAAGGACATCCGCATGAACATCGGCAAGGTGCTCGCGGACGCCTTCGGTGAGATGGGGGAGACGGCGGGCCACTCCACGGACGCCAGCGTCGAGATTCCGCTGGGTATCTTCACCGGGCTAGACACCTCGGACGACAACCGCGACACGTTGCTGGAACTGACAGAAGAAGCCGTCAAACGAAAACTGTTCGAGGCGATGGGCGTCGATAGCGGCGAAGGTTCCAACGGGAGCTAGGCCGGGACCTCTTCTTCGTCCGTCTCTTCCTCGGGCTGGCGGAGGCGTTCGACGATGTCGTTGACGATGACCACGTCACCCACGGCCTGGACCCACCGATACGGAAGAATGACCCCGCGGGCGCTCCCCGCCTCGGCGTCGAACAGTTCGGTGTTCAGCTGGTGAAGCGCCAGTCCGGTGACCGTCCGCCGCTCCAGATCGAGCCTGATATCCTCGACTTCGCCGACGAAGACCCCGTTTTTCGAATACACTTCCCGACCCACCAGCGTCGTGATTTCCTGAGGAATCTTCTCAGTTTCCATACCCACGTGCAGTACCGGGCGGGTATTAAATGTTCACTGCGCGTCAGACGGGCGTCCGCAGTCGGTCCCCCAGCGACCGGGGGTTTTTCACCGCTGCGGCCAATAGCAGGTCGATGACCGAAGTCAGCGTCGCCGTCGACGTCCCGGCCGGTCCGGACACCGTCTGGGCGGTGTTGACCGACACCGAGGCCTACCCGCAGTGGAACACACTGCTGTCGGTCCGTGGGGAGTACGCCGTCGGCGAGACCGTCGCCGTCCGGCTCTCGATTCCGGGGCTCCCGAGCGTGCCCATCTCGCCGGAAATCACCGCGGTCGAACCCGAGCGAGCGCTGCGCTGGCGCTCCCGGCTGTTTGGAATCGAGGCCGACCACGCCTTCCTGCTTGAGCCGCGCGCGGACGGCGGGACGCGATTCGTCCAGACCGAACAGTTCAGCGGGCCGCTGGCGGGTCGGGTAGTGGAACGGCTCGAACGGCGGATCCGTCGCGGGTTCGAGCAGATGAACGTCGGACTGTGCCGCCGGGCCGTGGAACTCCGTGACGGGCCACCGCAGTAGGCCCGACCGCCGGCGATGGTGTCGTACGTATGCGCTGCCACGAACAGTGCCACGTGGTCGGACGCAGTCTCAGCGGCGGTCGAGTTCGGCGTCGAAGGGCAATCGGAGCCGGTCGTAAGTCTCCGCGGCCACGGAGTCCCGGTCCAGCGTGTAGATGCCGGTGATGCCGTAGTCCCCGGCCAGCCCCGTCAGGTGGTCCAGAAAGCGGACAACCCGGTCTTCCGAGGCGTACATGAGGAAGATGTTGAGATTCTCCATCAGGAGATACCCGCGACCCATGGACTTGAACGCCCGGGAGAGGCGCATACTCAGCCCTGTCAGGTCGTCCGGCACCAGCGGGTCACAGGACCACATCGGGCCGTCGTAGGCCGTCTCGGCCCCCGAGATGGGGATGTGTGCGGCGGCGTCTAGCTCGACGCCCGCACTCGCCAGCCGGTCGGCGACAGTCGCCGACGGCTTCGAGGAGACGACGACGATATTTCGGGACGCGCTGGCCGGGAGATAGCCAGAGGGCGACCCCATCGACCGGAGCGACAGGAGGACCTGTGTCCCTCGTTCCACGGAGAGTGGCTTCGATACCTCGTCAGCGCTCACCGCGTGACACCCCGCTCGCCGGTTCCCCCGCTTTCCCCCACATTAGCGTTCCCTACTGTTAGAAAGCTCTACTGAGCCGTATAAATAAGTTGTGTGGGGAAGGTGGTGTGTCTCCGGATGGGTCATCGCGAGCCGGTTTCGACTCTTTCATGTAGGCGGTGGTCCACCGCCAACCATGAGCTTCAGGGTGCATCGGCGACTCAGCCGGGCCGACGCCGTGACGCTGTGTAACGCGGTCGTCGGCTTTGCCGCGGGTGTGGTGGCGTTTACCGACCTTCACCTGGCGGCAAGGCTCGTCCTGCTGTCGGTCATCGTCGACGCGCTCGACGGTATCACCGCGCGCAACGGCGAGAGCTCCGACGTGGGGCCGCTGCTCGATTCCATCACGGACGTGCTTTCGTTCGGCGTCACGCCCAGCCTGTTCGTCTACGCCGTGTTGCGGGAGAGCTACGGCGGCGTCGGCGGGGCTGACCCCCTCGTGTCTGTCGGGCTGCTCGCCGTCGCCTCGCTGTATGCCGTCTTCTCCATCCTCCGGACCGCGTTCTACACCACGTACTTCGACGGGGCCGAAGCGCGGCCCGGGATGCCGAACTCGCTGGGGGCGATACTGCTGGCGACGGCCTATCTGGCCGGTATCACCGACCCCGTCGCTATCGCGGTCGGCGCGACCGTCCTCGCGGTCGCGCAGGTCTCGCCCTTCGACTACCCCAAGCCGGGGGTCAAAACGGTGGGACCGATGGGCGTTGTCCTCTTTGGGGCCGTCGTCGTCCCGACCGCTCTGGGACGAGCGGCGCCCCGGCTCATGCTCGCTATCGCGCTCCTGTTTTTCGCCCTGGGCCCGCGGTACTACTGGGCGGACTAGTACGGAAGCGCGTCGGCCGGGACCCTGTGGCGGCGCCGGTGACCGCTGTCGGTCGCCCGGGTAACGCGGACGCGTGGCACTGGCCACGGCCTTCGATAAGTGTGGACGAACACAGCGGATAAAAGGCCGCGTGGCGTATGGGCCCGGTGTGAACCGCATTCAAGCAACTAACTCTGATTCGGCGTCGTATGCCGGTTTTCGGCGATGGATTTATATACTTACCGCACTTACTTGTAGTTAGCATGAACACAGACCAACAGTTGTTCGACGAACTTCCCGTCCGCCGATTCGAGTACGACGACGCCGTCGTGCTCGCTGCGGACGTGGGTGTGGCCGACGACACCAGCGTGGACATCGTCGACGACACGGTAATTCTCGTCACCGGTGACGAGCAACACGAACAGCCCCTGCCCGACGACAGCGACGCACGTGCGTTTATCAACAACGGCGTCCTCACTATCGAACTGTCAGCGGAGGAGGCACACTAAATGAAACTCACAGTCAAACCACTCAAGCAGAAAGACGCGGGGCGTGGCCTCGCGGCCATCGACCGGGCCGCGATGGACGAGATGGACCTAGAGAACGGCGATTACATCGTCCTCGAAGGGGGGAGCCGAGCGGTCGCACGCGTGTGGCCGGGCTACCCCGAGGACGACAGCAAGGGCATCGTCCGCATCGATGGTCAGCTCCGCCAGGAGGCCGGCGTCGGTATCGACGACAACGTCACCGTCGAGAAGGCCGATGTCAAGCCCGCGACCAGCGTGACCGTCGCACTGCCCCAGAACCTCCGCGTTCGGGGCAACGTCGGTCCGATGATTCGCAACAACCTCAGCGGCCAGGCCGTCACGCAGGGCCAGACCGTGCCCGTGAGCTTCGGGCTCGGCCCGCTGTCCTCGATGTCGGGCCAGAAGATTCCGCTCCGCATCGCGGAGACGGCCCCGTCCGGAACCGTGGTCGTCACTGACTCGACCGAGATTCAGGTCAGCGAGAAGCCCGCCGAACAGATACGCGAGGGCGAGGGCGGCGAAGCCCCCGAGTCGCCCGACGTGACCTACGAGGACATCGGCGGCCTCGACGACGAGCTGGAGCAGGTCCGGGAGATGATAGAGCTGCCGATGCGCCACCCCGAGCTGTTCCAGCAGTTGGGCATCGAGCCGCCAAAGGGCGTCTTGCTCCACGGCCCGCCCGGGACCGGCAAGACCCTGATGGCCAAAGCCGTCGCCAACGAGATCGACGCGTACTTCACCACTATCTCCGGCCCGGAGATCATGTCGAAGTACTACGGCGAGAGCGAGGAGCAGCTCCGTGAGGTCTTCGAGGAGGCCGAGGAGAACGCCCCCGCCATCGTCTTCATCGACGAGATCGACTCCATCGCGCCAAAGCGCGGCGAGACCCAGGGCGACGTGGAACGCCGCGTCGTCGCCCAGCTACTCAGCCTGATGGACGGGCTCGAAGAGCGCGGACAGGTCATCGTCATCGGCGCGACCAACCGCGTCGACGCCATCGACCCCGCGCTCCGGCGCGGTGGCCGCTTCGACCGCGAAATCGAGATCGGCGTCCCGGACAAGGAGGGCCGCAAGGAGATCCTGCAGGTCCACACCCGCGGGATGCCCCTCTCCGGGGAGATCGACATCGACAGCTACGCCGAGAACACCCACGGCTTTGTCGGCGCGGACCTGGCTACCCTGACGAAAGAAAGCGCCATGAACGCGCTCCGGCGCATCCGCCCGGAGCTCGACCTCGAATCCGAGGAGATAGACGCGGAGGTCTTAGAGAAGCTGGAGATCAGTGACGACGACGTCAAGGACGCGATGAAGGGCATCGAGCCCTCCGCGCTCCGCGAGGTCTTCGTCGAGGTCCCGGACGTGACCTGGGACTCCGTGGGCGGACTGGAAGACACCAAAGAGCGACTCCGCGAGACCATCCAGTGGCCCCTGGAATATGGCTCGGTCTTCGAGGCGATGGACCTCAACGCCGCCAAGGGCGTCCTGCTGTACGGGCCGCCCGGCACCGGCAAAACCCTGCTCGCGAAGGCAGTCGCCAACGAGGCCCAGTCGAACTTCATCTCCGTGAAAGGGCCCGAACTGCTGAACAAGTTCGTGGGCGAGTCCGAGAAGGGCGTCCGCGAAGTGTTCGCCAAGGCCCGGGAGAACGCCCCGACGGTGGTGTTCTTCGATGAGATCGACTCCATCGCCGGCGAGCGCGGCGGCGGCCAGACCGACTCCGGCGTCGGCGAACGCGTCGTCTCCCAGCTGCTGACCGAACTCGACGGCATCGAGGAGATGGAGGACGTGGTCGTCGTCGCGACGACGAACCGGCCCGACCTCATCGACAGCGCACTGCTGCGCCCCGGTCGGCTGGACCGCCACGTCCACGTCCCGGTGCCCGACGAGGAGGCTCGCCGGGCCATCTTCGCGGTCCACACCCGCGACAAACCGCTGGCCGACGGCGTCGACCTCAACAGCCTGGCCCGCCGGACCGACGGCTACGTGGGCGCCGACATCGAGGCGGTCGCTCGCGAGGCATCGATGGCCGCGACCCGGGAGTTCATCAACAGCGTCGACCCCGAGGACATCGGTGACTCGGTCGGAAACGTCCGCGTGACGATGGACCACTTCGAGCACGCGCTCTCGGAAGTCGGCCCCAGCGTCACCGAGGAGACCCGCGAGCAGTACGACGAGATCGAACAGCGCTTCGACACGGCCGAGCCCGACCTCGAAGAGGACAAGGTCGGCCGGACGTTCCAGTAGTACTGTTCCGGCTCGGGTGAGCGCGGAGCGCTCACCGCGTGGCGGCTTCGCCGCCACGGCATCTGGTTGCGGGCCGTCGGCCCGCAACCCACTCGCCGCAAAAATCTACGCTAAAAAGGCGGCCTGCTCGGCTTCGCCTCGCAGGCCGTGAACCCCGCTCGCTGCGCTCACGGGTCACGGTGTTCCCCGTACACATCGGGGGTTCGCGTTGCTCATACTGGTGGCTGTAACAAACTGAAGTAATTCGCCACCCCGGGGTGGCGAATATCTTTACGAACTTACAGCCACCAGTATCACCCTCGCTACGCTCGCGCGGATGCTTACCGCCTTATTCAGCCATCGTTACCGAGTACGGCAACAGCCACCCGGCCACTTATTTAACGACAGCGTCCCCACAGTACCACAATGTCCGGTTGGCTGAACACTGCTGGCGGTCACGCGGATGAAGACCACGACGGAGAGCACCACGAACACCGGAGCCGCTGGCCCCTCATCGCAGCTGTCGGCGCCGGGCTGTTGTATCTCGGGGCCGGCTTCTTCTTCGTCGGGCTCGACCTCGTCCCTGTTGTCATCCCCGCGGGACTGGCTGGCGTCGGCGCGTTAGGCGTACTCGCCGGCCTGTTTGGCTGGGCGTACGAGGCCTTCATCGCGCCGGGGACCGGTCACGGCGGCCACGCCGACCTCTACACGACGACGATGATACTCTTTCTGGCCTCGGACGTGGCGACGTTCTCGGCGGGCTTCATCTACTACGCGTTCGTCCGCGCCGGGGCCTGGGAGACCACCCACGAACTCCTGACACCGCTTGTCTTCATCAACACCGCGCTGCTGGTCGCGAGCAGCGTCACCATCCACTACAGCCACCACGCCCTCGAAGCGGGCGAGCGACGGACGTTTCTCGGGCTGCTGGGGGCGACGCTGGCGCTTGGCGTCGTCTTCCTCGGCGGGCAGGTGTACGAGTACTACGAGCTGCTCGTCGTCGAGGGGTTCTCGCTGACGAGTGGCGTCCTCGGAAGCGCGTTCTACGGGCTGACTGGACTCCACGGGCTCCACGTCGCACTCGGGGTCTTGCTCATCGCCATCGCCTTCGGCCGGTCGCTGCGGGGCGAGTACGGGCCGGGCCACGACACCGCCATCAAGACGACGTCGCTGTACTGGCACTTCGTCGACGCGGTGTGGATTTTCCTCGTCGTCGTCCTCTACGTCGGCGCGTCGGTGTAAACTGTCCCCTACCGGCGCTCATCCACGTTCGCTCGCTCCTCCAGTTCCACGAGCTTCCGGTAGATCGGCGGGCTGAGGATGCCGATGACGCCGAAGATGATGGCGAACACGCCAAGCGGGAACTGCAGTTCCGGCGCGACGAAACAGGGGTTCTCAGCGACGACCGTGGCGTAGTGGCGCTCGCCCTCGTAGACGACAATAGAGCCGTTCCGGATGGCGTTCCCGTTCGGGAACGCCCCGGCGACGCGGGCCTCGCCCTGGGGGTCCGCAAGCGCTTCGTCGAAGGCCGTCCGTTCGGCCTCGGAGAGGTTCTCGTAGTGGAGTCTGGGGAGCTTCCGCGGCCCGGTGTCGTTGAACCGCTCGGCGGTCTCCTCGGCGCCCTCGACTGCTATGGTGGGCTGGTCACAGGTCGTGATGTCCTCCTGGATGAGCGCGTAGCCGCCGGGGACCGCGGCACCGATACCGACGGCGACCACCAGGACGCCGACGAACGGCGCGACGTACGTAAAGAGGATAGACTCGTCGCTCATCTCAGGCCTCCACGTCGGTCCGTCGGGACCGCAGGAACTGGAAGGTCACTGCCAGGCCGAGCCCGTATGCCCAGTGGGCGACGAAGACAAACGTCAGGTAGCCAACGAACGCGAGTCCGGTCTGGTCCGTGTAGAACGCGACCGAGAAGCCGGTCGCGACCAGCGTCGCAAACACCAGTCCGGTCTCGAACATCCGACGGCCCGGCAGGAACTCCTGAAACGAGAGGAAAAGCAGCGGCCAGATGATGGTCCCCCCGGCGAGGAAAAGCACCGCGCCGATAAGCGGGGACTTCGAGAAGCCGACCAGTTCGGCTATTTCACCGAAGGAGCCGGGGTCAAGCACGCCGATGACGACGGCGGTCCCGATACCCCCGGTCATCAGGAACGTCCCGATAAAGCCCGCGATAGCCGCCATCGAGGCGTTCCGGTAGACGTTCTGTGCGACGCTACCGACCCCGCCCAACAGGCCCATCGGCTGCAGTTCGGGCGCGTACGACCGGCGGGTGGTCTCGGGCTGGGACGGCTCCAAGTCGTACTTTTCGACCATCCGCTCCTCGAACCACTGCCACTCGCGGGTGAACTGGTTGGTCGCTTTGAGGTCCCACGGGTCAGTGGTCTGGACCACGTCGCCGCGCCAGTACGACACCAGCATGTTGTAGAGCCACATCACGGCCGAGAGGCCGATGACGTAGGAGCCTACAGTCGCGATCTGCTGGGCGAGCTGGTACTCGGGCGGGTAGATGGCCTGCCGGCGCGGCAGTCCCAGGCCGCCGATGACCAGCAGAATCATGAACGTGACGAACGCGCCGACGATGAGCAGTCCCGACTGGAACTTCGCCAGCCGCCGGTCGTACCACCGGCCAGTGAGTATCGGGTACCAGTAGTACGAGGAGGCGATCATCAGCATCGGGATGATGCCGACGACAATCAGGTGGAAGTGGCCGACGACGTAGTAGGTGCCATGGTAGAGGATGTCGATGGGGATGACCGCGAGGAAGACGCCGGTGACGCCGCCGATGATGAAGGTCCCGATACCGCCGGCACAGAGGATAAACGGTGCCGAGAGCTTGATGTTCCCGTCCCACATCGTCGTGAGCCAGTTGAACACCTTGATCGCGCTGGGGACGGCGATAGCGATAGAAAGCGCCATGAACGAGGCCTTGAGTCGCGGGTCGACGCCGGAGGTGAACATGTGGTGGGCCCAGACGCCAAAGGACATCACGGCCAGTCCCAGCGTCGAGTAGACGATGAACTGATAGCCAAACAGCTTCCGCCCGACGAACTTCGGGAGGATGAGGCTCATCAACCCGGTCGCCGGCAGGAAGAGGATGTACACCTCGGGGTGGCCCCAGAACCAGAACAGGTGTTGCCACAGGATCGGCCCACCGCCCTCCGTCGCGAAGAAGGTCGTCCCCAGGTTCCGGTCCAGCAGGAGCATCACCAGGGCGCTGCCAAGCAGCGGGAACGCGAACAGCGCGATGGCGCTCGTCACCATCATGTTCCACGAGAAGATGTCGAGATTGCCCCACGTCACGTCGTCGGCCCGCTCGTAGACGACCGTCGCGATGAAGTTGATGGCGCCGACCGTCGTCGCGATACCGCTCAGGTGCAGACCGAGTAGGAGGAGGTCTATCTGTGGGTTGGGCTGGACCACCGAGAGGGGCGCATACAGCGTCCACCCCACGCTGACCTCCCGCAGCGACAGGAAGAAGGTGATCTGGTCCTCGGGCAGGAAGAGGCTGAGGACCTGCCCGCCGATCTGGACGATGAGGCCAAAGCGGGCCATCAACAGGGCGGGCGGTAGCAGCCAGAAGCCGATGGCGTTGACACGGGGAAACGCCATATCGTCGGCTCCGATGAGCAGCGGGAGGAAGTAGTTCCCGATGCCGAAGAAGACGGGCAGGACAAAGAAGATGAGCATCGTCAGCCCATGGGTGGTAAAGAGGGCGTTGTACGTCTCGGGCGTCCAGATGTCCGCGGGCGGCGTCAACAACTCGGTGCGGAGCATCATCGCGTCCATCCCGCCCCAGAGGGCGGCGATAGTCCCGAACGCGATGTAGAGGAGCCCGATCTCCCGGTGGTTCGTCGTCGTCAGCCAGCGCAGCGTCTCCTCCTGGAGGCGCCCGAGTTCAAACCGAAGCCCCTCGCGCGAGAGGGCGCCGCCGTCACTGGCCGGCCGAGCCCGGTGTCGGGCCCGGAACCAGATAGCGAGGATACCGAGGGCGAGGACGGCCAGTGCCGACCCCTCGATGACGGCTCGGTTCAGCATCGGCGAGCCGTCGAGAGAGCCGCAGTAGTTCCCAGCTCGGTCGGTGAAAGCATTACCCGATTCTCACGGACCCATCGACATAAAACTACGCGACGACAGTGAGTGCACAGCGGGACGACAGGGTGGGGCGACTGGCCAAGCTATATGATACTCCCGTCGTTAGCAGTGTCTAATGCGTCTCAGTCGCGTCCTGTCCTGGCTCTGTGTCCTCACTCTCGGTGTGGTGGTGTTCACCACGCCGGCGGCCGCCCAGTCGGTCAACCGGGCGGCCATCGACGAGCTGAACGAACAGCTGCTGTATGTCGCCCTGCCGCTGACGCTGTTCGTGGAACTGATGCTCGTCTACGCCATCTACCGGTTCTACAACAACGACGCCCCCAGACCGACCGTCGACGACCCCGCTCTGGAGGTCACCTGGACCGCAGCGACCGGCGCTATCCTCGTGTTCGTCGGCGTCTCTGGGTTTTTCGTGCTGGCGAACCCCTACATTTCGCCGGCCGCGGCCGACGCGACCGGTACCGACTTCTCCGACGAGGAGGAGATAGACGTCCTGACCTACCAGTGGGGGTACGAGTTTGGCTACCCCGACACGAACGTGACGACGAGCGACACGCTCTACCTGCCCAACAACACGGACATCCGGTTCACGATGCAGTCAAGCGACGTCATCCACTCGTTTTACGTACCGGGGTTGGGACTCAAACAGGACATCTTCCCCAGCCAGGAGACGGTCGCACGGACCCGCGCGACCGAGACGGGCACCTATCGGCTCTACTGTGCGGAGCTGTGTGGCTCGGGACACGCGCGGATGCAGGCCGACGTCGTCGTCCTGAGCCAGTCCGACTACGACGCCTGGCTCGACGAGCAAGCGGGGTCGAACACCACAGCCGCGCCCGGCGGGAACTCGACCGTCGAGGGGAACACCACCGCGTCCGCCGCGTAGCCGGCTCGATAGGGCGGGCCACGGTGGCACTGGTGGCTACCGGCTTCCGGCTCGCTGCCACTGCCACAGTTCACAACCCACTTTATCCGGCATCGCTAACCGCCAGACATGTTGGACACACGCGAGCGGGTCCCCGAACTCACCGCTGTATTGACGGTCGTCTCACTGGCGCTTGTCTTCGCAGCGGTGGGCGGTGCGATTCCGACCGTATTGTTGCCCCGCGCTCCGGATGCGGTCCTGGACGCCATCCCGACGGTCAACGCGGTGATCAGTACCGCCGCCATCGTGACCATCATCGCCGGCATCCGGGCGATTCGCCACGGAAACGTCGAGCGGCACCGACAGCTGCTGGTCGCCACCTTCGGCCTGTTTGTCGCCTTTCTCGTGTTCTACCTCTATCGCATCTCCCTCGTGGGCCCGACCGAATTTACCGGGCCGGCCGCCGTCGAGACGTACGTCTACTTCCCGCTGCTCGCTATCCACATCCTGCTTGCCATCGTCGCCATCCCGGCGGTCTACTACACGCTCCTGCTGGCGGTAAGCTATCCCGTGTCGGAACTCGGCCGGACGAACCACCCGCGTGCGGGGAAAGTGGCCGCGACGCTGTGGCTGATCTCGTTCTCGCTCGGCGTCGTCGTCTATCTCATGCTGTACGTCGTCTGGTAACGCGCCGCGGCAGGCGCCACCGTCAGACGGTGACAGAAGGAAAACAGACGCAAACCGGGGCCGCTCAGTCGTCGGCCGGCGTCGGCTGCCCGTCGATGTCGGGCCGGACGACGTCGCGGTCGGTCTCCTCGCCCTCGATGTCGTAGGGGTACTCGCCGGTGACACAGCCCAGACAGAGGTCGGCCCGGCTGGAGTCTAGCGTCTCCGCGATGGCGTCGATGGAGAGATAGGAGAGCGAATCGGCGCCGATCTCCTCGCGTATCTCCTCGACGGACTGGTCGCCGGCGATGAGCTCGTCGCGCGACGCCATGTCGATGCCCATGTAACAGGGAGCGATAATCGGCGGAGCGCCGATACGGACGTTGACCTCCTCGGCGCCGGCGTCTTTCAGCAGCTGCACGAGCTGGTTCGAGGTGGTCCCGCGGACGATGGAGTCGTCGATGATGGTGACTTTCTTCCCCTCAATGGTCGACTTGATGGGGTTTAGCTTCAGGCGGACGGCGCGTTCGCGCTCGTCTTGGGTCGGCATGATGAACGTCCGGCCGACGTAGCGGTTTTTCATCAGCCCCTCTGCGAACTCGATGTCCGACCCAGCGTCCTGTGCGGCCTCGGCGTAGCCAGAGGCGAAGGCGCGCCCGGAGTCGGGCACCGGTAACACCACGTCGGAGTCGACCCCCGACTCCGCCCAGAGTTTGCGACCCAGTTCGCGCCGGACCTCGTAGACGAGGTTCTCGTCGATGGTCGAGTCGGGCCGGGCGAAGTAAACGTGTTCGAAGAAGCAGTGAGCCGTGTTCTCCTGCTCGATGAGCTGATAGGTGTCGTAGCCGGTGCCGTCGTCGTGGAGCACGACGAGTTCGCCGGGGCGGACGTCCCGGACCAGTTCCCCGTCGAGCGTGTCGATGGCCGCCGACTCCGAGGTGAGAACGTACCCGTCCTCCAGTTCGCCGATGACCAGCGGGCGATTGCCCTGGGGGTCCCGCACGCCGAGGACGGTCTCGTCGTGCATGATGGTCAGCGAGTAGGAGCCGTGGATGCGCTCCATGGTCCGCTTGACCGCGCGGACGAGGTCTTCCTCCAGCAGGTTGCGCGCGAGGTCGTGAGCGATGACCTCCGTGTCGCCGTCGGAGGTGAAGGCGTGGCCCAGGTCCGCTATCTCGTCGCGGATCTCGTCGGCGTTGACGAGGTTCCCGTTGTGAGACAGACCCAGCGAACCGGACTTGAACGACACCGAGAACGGCTGGGCACAGCAGGAGTTGACGCTTCCTGCGGTCGGGTACCGGACGTGGCCGATGCCGTTGGAGCCGGTCAGCGATTCGAGGTCACCGGGGTCGAAGGCGTCGCCGACGAGGCCCATCTCGACGTGGCTGTGTTGCTGGAAGCCGTCGTGGGTGACGATACCCGCGGACTCCTGTCCGCGGTGCTGGAGAGCGTACAGAGAGTAGTAGAGCGGGCGGGCGGCGTCTCGGTCTTCGAGTGCGATGCCAACAACGCCGCACTTCTCGTGCATGGTGATGAGTTATTCGCCGGCTTTCGACTGCCACTCGTAGTCACGTCGTTTCGCCGACTTGCCGAAGCCGCACGACGAGCAGACTTTCTTTTTCGTGTGATACGACTTGTTTCCACACCGGCGACATTTCGTGTGTGTCGTGGTGTTTTTCTTGCCCTGGCTTGGGGTTCCTGCACCAGTCATGGGTTAATAGATACGACGTTATCGCCGCGTATAATCGTTGTGTCTTCGTCTTCAATTACGAGGTTCATGTGCTGGTCGTAGCCAGTCAGCTTCCCCTCGAATATCTCGCCGCCTTTCAACTGTACGGTGACGGCCTCGCCGAGTGACGCTTCGAGCACGTCCAGCGGTCGTCCACTCATGTTGGGTTCGCATCGTGACGGGCGCTTAAACGTACCGCTTGCCGGACGGACGTGGTCGCCCGCACTGCCGGCTACGTCGGCTCGCTTCCGGCACCGTCCTCCGAGTCGTTTTCCTCGGGTTCAGCGCGTTTCTCCAGGTCCCGCTCGGTTCCCGCCGGTATCGCCTCGACGCCGTCGCCCTCGATGAGTACCGGCAGGACCAGCCGCGCGAAGTGGTAGATGACCACGAGCAAGAGGGGACCAAGGAAGAGCCCGTACCAGCCAAACAGCAGCGGACCGATGACGTAGGCTATCATGACCAGACCGACGTGGAGGTTCCGACCGGAGACGTACGGCCGCAAGACGAGGTCGGGGATGAAGTCCACGAAGACGACTGTGGCGACGACAAACACCACCGGAAACCACAGCGGGTCGCCCTCCAGAACGGCCCGCGCGAAGAGCCCGACAGCGAGCGGGACGTAGACGAGTTTCATCCCGACGACGGGAATCAGGCTCGCGGCGCCGGCCAGCACGGCCAGTAGCGCGGGGTAGGGAATTCCTCCGGCAGGCGCAAAGACGTTCAGGACGATGTAGACGAACGTGGCGACGACGATGATGGCGAAGGCGTTGAGGATGTTGCCGAAGTAGACGCTCCCGAGGTCCGCGTCGACTACCTCCATGTAGACACTCAGGAACTCCTCCTGGTCGCTGAACGTCTCCCGGACCCAACTGCCCAGTTTCTCCCCGTCCCGGAGCAGGTAGAACGCCACGGCAAGAGCCAGGAAGAGGTTGATGAGCGCGGTCCCGATGATGGGGACATATCCCAGTGCCCCCTCGGCGACGAGCTGGCCCGCGTTGACGATATCCGAGTTCTGGAGCAGCATCTGGGGGTCCTGCACGACCTCGGAGACGTTCAGATACGGCTCCAGCTGGTCGGTCAGGGGGCCGAGGTCGACGGTCCGCTGGAGGCGCCCGAGTTCCTGCGCCGCGATGGCGAGGGTGTACCCCACGAGCAACACCACCGGAACGGCGAGTGCCAGCAGCGCCGTCCCGGCCGCAACGTTGGGCCCGAACTTCGCCCGGAACCGCCGGTAGGCCGGCCGGGCCACGTAGTAGAGGAACAGTCCGAGCACGAACGTCCCGACGTAGGTAAACAGAATCCAGGCGGTGATCGCGCCGAGCACGACGGCCACGAGCCACCAGGCGACGCGGCTTCTGGAGGTTGGCCAGTCCATGCTGTCAGGGGCGCCTCCGTTGGGACTGGTTCCGACGCACAGCGGGCCAGGTGTAAAGCGAACCCATACCTGACCTGTCGGGCGCGAAGCGGTTGGTTAGACGGCGGTTATCGGCGCCCGGGGGCGGTAAGGTCCGACTGCCGGTCAGATCACACGTCGACGGAGAACGGGGCGTGCTCGTCGGCGCGGGCGGCAAAGCCCGCAAGCAGATCGGCCAGACCGTCGAGATCACCCTCGTCGATGACCTCGACCGGCGTGTGCATGTACCGGTTCGGGAGGCCGACGTTCACCGACGGGATGCCGCCCCGCGAGGTGTAGAAGGCGTCGGCGTCGGTGCCGGTCCGGATACCGGTCGCCTGCAGCTGCACGTCGATGTCGTCGGCCTCGCCGGTCGCCCGCAGTGTCTCGACGACGTTCGGGTGGTTGGTGGCGCCACGGGCGACGACCGGCCCCGAACCCAGCTCGACGCCGGTCGAGCGCTTGCCCGGCGAGTCCGGCGAGTCCGTCGCGTGGGTCACGTCCGCGGCGACTGCCACGTCCGGGTCGAGGTCGAACCCGACCATCTTCGCCCCCTGGAGCCCGACCTCCTCCTGGACCGTGGAGACGGCATGCACCGTCGCGTCGACGCCCGTCTCGGCGGCCCGGCGCAGCCCCTCGGCGGCCGCCCAGATACCGATGCGGTTGTCCATCCCGCGGGCCGACAGGCGGCCGTTTGCCAGTTCCGTGACGGTCTGCTGGAAGGTAATGGGGTCCCCGCGGTCGACCAACTCTGCGAGCTCGTCGCCGTCGGTCGCACCCACGTCGACGTGCTGTTCGGCCACGTCCGGGACCCCGTCGTCGTCGGAATCGCGCAGGTGGATGGCCGTCTGGCCGACGACGCCGTCGACGGGGCCGTCGGCTGTATGTATCGTGACGTGCTGGCCCCGCGAGACGGTCTTGTCCGAGCCGCCGATGCGGCCAATCCGGACGAAGCCGTCGTCGGTCAGGTCCCGCACGATGAAGCCGATCTCGTCGCCGTGGCCCGCCAGCGCGACCTCGGTGTCGCCCCCCGAGAGGGTGGCGACGGCGTTGCCGTAGTCGTCGGTGTGGACCTCGTCGGCGAACTCGCTCACGTACTCTACCCACACCCGCTGGCTGTCGGCCTCGTAGCCCGACGGGCCGGGCGTCGAGAGCAACTCCTCGAGGTACTGTCGTCGTCTGTCGTCCATACCCCGCCTTCGCCGTCGCCGGACATGAAT
The DNA here is from genome assembly GCF_035656455.1 of Haloarcula sediminis. Taxonomy (NCBI): domain Archaea; kingdom Methanobacteriati; phylum Methanobacteriota; class Halobacteria; order Halobacteriales; family Haloarculaceae; genus Haloarcula; species Haloarcula sediminis. Next base: position 691,422 of record NZ_JAYMGA010000001.1, read on the forward strand.
ATCCGGGGTTGCACAACCCATAAGAGTCGAGCGCGCGATGTGTCAGTATGGTCGACATCACGCTTTTCGAACTGCACCTCGACGGGTCGGAGTTTACCGCCAACGCGCCCGGAGTCGGCGAGAGCGACGAGGCAGAGACGGACACTGACGACTCCGGCGGGGCACCACTGGGCCTCCTTGCGGTCCTGGCCCTGGTCGTCCTGGTCGTCGTCGCGGTCGCCGCGAAGAAGCTGCGGGGAGGCGACGACGCGTCCCCGCTGGACGACGTGGAATAAGCGCCGGGAGAAGGCCTATCACGTCCCCCACCGTTTCTCGCGTATGGGACTATATCACAGCGTCCGCGCCGTCGCCGGAGCGACGGGCGACGGACCGATAGACTGGAACGCGGTGGCCGACGCCGCCAAGGAGTCGACAGACCCCGGTGACCTCACGCTGTCGGCCGCGGAAACGGAAGGGTACACCACCGACGTCCGCGACGCCCGGGACCGGGTCCGCGAGGTCGGCGGGCTCGATTTCGACCTCCCTGGGACCGTCGAGATTCAGAACCGCCACCACTGGATAGACGCCAACGTCGCCACCTTCGAGCGCGTGATGGCGCCCATCGAACAGCAGGCCGAGTACATCCCGGGGGTCGCCCGGGTCGTCAACACCGGTTCGATGGCCTTCGCGCTCTCTTTCCTGGGAAACAACGTCCTCGGACAGTACGATCCGCTCTTGCTCGCCGACAATGACGACCACGCGCTGTATTTCGTCCGGCCGAACATCCAGCGCGTCGCCGGCCAGCTCGGCGTCGAGGGCGACCGCTTTCGCCGCTGGATCGCCTTCCACGAGGTGACCCACGCCGCCGAGTTCGGGGCCGCGCCGTGGCTCTCCGGGTACATGGAAGAGACGATGGAAGAGACCATCGAGAAGCTCTCAAGCGGCGAGCTCGACCGGTCCTCGCTGGGTCAGCTCGACACCACGATGACCGCCGTCGAGGGGTACGCCGAACTGCTGATGGACCGGGCCTTCGACGACGAGTACGACGACCTCCGGCGGAAAGTCGACGAGCGCCGGCAGGGCCGGGGCCCCGTCGCCCAGCTGGTCCGGCGGGTCCTCGGGCTCGGGATGAAACGCCAGCAGTACGAACGGGGCAAGGCCTTCTTCGAGGAGGTGGCAGATCTGCGCGGCGTCGCGGCGGCCGGCCGGGTCTGGGACTCGCCGGAGACCTTGCCGACGGACGAGGAGATAGAGACGCCGCGGCTGTGGGTCGAACGCGTCCTGGACTGACCGGGCGCGTGATAGGCTGTCAGAATCGCGGCGGAGTCAGGACAGACGTAGTCAGGCGGTTTCGCTTGTGTACGTCTCGTTATATGAGTCTACGAGGGTCAGCACGGTCTCAGTACTCGCACCGCGAACCAGATACACCTCCTCAGTCGCTTCACCGCTAGTGGTATGTAAACCCGCGCCGACCACATATGAGTCGCCAGCGTACACATCAAATGTGACCTCGTTGTCGCCCACCTCAGTACGGGGCTGGTGGGTCGGTTCCGTAACATCGACGAAGAACTCCACCATGGCATCTATCAACGACTCCCCGAATCCGTCCTCGACGACGAACAGTAGCTGGTCTCCGTTTTCCGTATCCGCTGGCCAACCCACGATCTCCGTCGTCGGCTGTTCGTCGCTGTCTGACGTAACGCTCGTCTGTGCGGACAGGAACGTCGGTGTCACCGAAATCGACTCGGACTGATAGCTCCGTCTGACCTCCCGTTCGTACTGGAACGGCGACTCGGAGGTGTCCTGGGTCGCGCCCTGTTGGTTCTGGCCGGTCTGCTCCGGCGTCTCGACCGCCCCGTCGTCAAAGAGGGAGTAGCCTACCCCGGCGACCGCACCTACTGCGGCCAGACCACCGATAATGGTGCGCCGAGAAACCGTCGCGCCGCCGGAGTCGGCGACAGATGGGTCCGCCGACCTCGTCCCCTCGTCGGCAGCGTCAGGATGTGACTGGTCAGCAGGCTCGTCTCGGCTCTCGTCGGCTGTGTTGGGTCGGTCTGTCATTAGTAGTCAAACGTTGATTGTGGGCCGTAGGCCTCGTAATTCAGCGACTCCTGGTAGTTGTCCAGGCCGCGACCGAAGCTCGCGCCGACGGCCGCTGCGGTGTACTGACTCAGATTGAGCCACGTGCTCCCGTTGTCTTCCCAGTCCTGGGCTCTCGTCTCCGCCCCAAGCGCTGCATCGTAGCCGTCACCCAGCGCTCCGGAAGAGAGGTCTTCGTACGTCTTGCTAATCCCGTAACTGGCGCTGGCCTCGATCTGGTAGTCGACCTGTCTGAGCGCCAGCATTCTGAGGATGCCCGACGGACCGATACTGTAGTTGTTCACGAGCGTTTCCAGCCCGATTAGCTTGTTGAGCAGCGGTTGTTGGGCCGCTGCTGCGGCTTTCCCGATGGCTGCGATCTCAGCCTGTGCTTCCGCCGCGTTACCGACCGTTTCAACCGTAATAGAGATAGCGGCGGTCGCAAGGACGGTGAAGCCGGTGCTTTTGAGGTCGGCCGAACTGCTGATAGAACTCGCACTGACGTTCGTGTGGATACTGTCCGCTTGCCGGAACACCTCCAGAACCGTTGCTGCGCTCTCTGCGATTGTCTTGATGTCATCGGCACGCTCATACGCCTGCAAGGTTGATTGGGCAACATTGACCGCCGGGTTACTGACGTTCTCTAACGACTGGGTGGCCTCCGGAACCTGATTCTCCGCCCATCCGAGTGTGGCGCTTGCGCCGCCGATGTTCGCGAACACTTCGTGGTACGGTCGGTTGAAGTCTTGCTGTGCCCAATCAAACGTGGTCACCGCGAGGTCGAGTAGCTGTAGCGTCGAGGCCTTCGTATCGACAGCGCCCAACGCCAGGACGCCGCTTAGTTTCGTAAAGAGGTTCGCGGTCCGTGCCAACTGTTCTGCGTCCTCCCACTTCTCGTACTCCCGTTCGGTGGATGCGAGGCGCTCCTGTGAGTCGTGGGGGTATTCTTCGCAGTACTGATAGCTGATTGCGACGCTGGCGGCCCGCTCGGGTTCCAATAGCTCGTATGATGTCGTGGTAAAGGCATATCTGTCATCCGGCTCCTCGGGTATCTGGTTGAGGACGTAGTGGTCCTCCCCCTCTAGAGTGACCGTGGCGAGGCGGTTCGCGTCCCGGAGCCGGTCCCTGCTGTCGGTGGCTGTCGCCGGCGTACTGGTGGGTGTATCGCCCGACTGGAGCGTGACAGACCGCGTCGCGACGTGGTCGTCGGTGACGACACTGACCGTCCGGTCGCCCGTCTCCGAGGGGTCGAGATTCCAGGTCAGGGTAACCGTGTCTGTCGCGCCTGCCCCGAGGGTGACCTCCGTCCCGTCCAGTTCGGTGCCGGACGAGCGCTCTAACGTGACTGACTGCGTCCCAGTGGCGTCGCCCGTATTTTCCACCTCGGCCGTGACTTCGAGTTCGGCGCCCGCCGTAACCGGCGCGTTGGTGGCGGTGATAGCCACAGCGAAGGTCGCGCTCTCCTGGGAGGTGTTCGTGCATATCTCTTTTATCTCGTCGCCCGACAGCTGGCCGTCGTAGAGACGGAGATCGGAAAGCTTGCCGACCAGCAGATCGTACCAGTCGGGGCTACTCGTCCCGTACCAGCTACCTATCGTCTGGTGTGACCAGTAGTTCGTGTTCCGGGGGCTGTACCCGGAGAGGTCGTCGTCGTGAAACGCCTCCACGCCGTCGATGTAACAGGTCAGATAGTCGGCCGCGTTGACGACGAGGGCGAGATGGTGCCACTCTCCCGTCGTGACGAGCAGTTCCGCGTCAGTGGCATCTTCCGTGGTGTAGGACTCGCCCTCTCCCAGGGAGCTGATGCCGAACCGTATTTCGACTGAGCCGCTGGTGTCAGCCGCCGGGAGGGCCTCGAGGACGTATTCCGCGTCGTTTCGCAAGATGTGGTGATTGGCCGGAGAGTTGTTCGGACTCCCTCCCTCCTCTCTATCGAAATACAGCCAGCCGGTGATAGTGACAGGCCCGCGCTCCGGTTCTACGATGCTGAGTTCGGGGTTGTCGGTCCCGGAGCCGACGAGAAGCCCGTCGTCCCCGTCCATCGCGACCCCAGACCGGCCGCTATATGTCCCAATCTCGGGGTCGCCCTGACCGATAGACGCATCGGCGTCGCCGACCGTATCGTTGAATCCATCCGCAAACGGCCATCGGGCGATGAGATCGTCGGCTCTGAGAATACTGCCACCGGTTTCAGCAGCAGTCTCTCGGTAGATTCGCTGTATCTGTGTCTCGTCGAGGCCCGGTTGGTACACCCGCAGGTCGGCGAGTTTCCCCCGCATCAGATGGCCCCACTCCTCGGGATTGCCGCCGTACCAACTGCCGATCGTCACGTCGGTCCAGAAGTCGGAGCTGGACTCGTTGTATCCGTCCATCTCGTCGTCGGTGAACTCCACCTCCCCGTCGACGTATATCTCCAGATGCTCGCCCGGCGTGACCAGAAACGCGAGATGATGCCACTCGTCTACCGGGACGGTGACCTCGTCTGTGTCGGCCATGCTGTACCCGTTGGCGTCACCATCGCTGTAGGGGCTGATGCTGAGCCGAACGCCGACGCCGGAGCCGGATTCCGCTTCGCGCCCGACGATGCGGACTCCGGTGTCGTTCCGGTAGAGGCTGTGACTTGCGGCCGCCGACTCCCCGGACGGGTCGTTGCCAGTTTCCGAGTCGAAATACGCCCACATAGTGATACAGAACCGGGGTTGGTCCGCGCCACAGAGGGCAAGCTCCCCATGGCCGCCCCTGCTGGCCCGGAGCGCGTCATCACCGTCGAAGGCCACGCAATCGCGACCGCTGTGGCGCTCTATCGACGGCGAGTCTCTGGCTGCTGTCGCGTCGTGATCTCCGGCGACATCGGCGAAACCGTCGCTGAAAGGCCATCTGCTCACCAGGTTCTCTTCCCCGATCACCGCTGTCTGCATTGGTGCTGTATCCATAAGAGCGTTGTAAGGTCGCGGGCGGATTCAGCGGTCCCGTTCATATCAGGGTACAAATCAGCGGTGTAAAAAACGTATTGGTCGAACCAACATACTCCATACTTGTCAACGACCGTGAGATGGGGAGCGACTGGCTGTGAAACAGCTAAGCCGGCGACAGACCCGACGGACGAGTGGCGTCTCAGTTCAGTCGGTAACGGGGGCGGTCTATCCCATCGTTTCGAAACCTATTCGGAATCAGTCGAGGACCGCCTGCAGAATACAGCGGGTGTGTTCACCTCGTTCCTGACTGCTTCCGAGTGGGCGATGCCCCGGGGTAATGTAGCAGTCATCCGTGCTGGCTGACTCATGTGTTCGTAGCGATATACGCGAACCCGCCGCCAAGAACGACCAGAACCAGCAGTTGTACCGTGATTAGCAGTAGCCGTTCTTTGAGCCCCGTCCAGAAACTGTCCCACTCAGATGCCATACCAGCATGTAGCTACCAGTTCAGTTATGAAGGTTGCTACGACGCTCGCGACCTGTATTCAACACCGCGGAAAGCATATCCTAAAACGGAACGATAGGTTCGCTCTCACACTACCCGGAGAAGTCAGCGGTATCTCAGAGAACTGAACGGTCCCGGACGCCGCTGTGACACGGGTTTCGTTACTACCGGCTACTTCCGACGGTCTCGGTTCGTGGTCCGCTCCGCCGGCTCTTCCGATTCCTCGCGGCGCTCCCGCAGCCGCTCTCCGGGCTTTGGTCCGCGGTCCAGGTCGTCCTCGTATGGCGTCTCGGCGATGCTGTCGGGGAAGGTAAACTGCGCGAGGGCGCCGCCAACGAGCGTCGCGGCGACGCCGACACCCAGCGCGACCACTGCCCCGCCGGACCCCCACAGGGTCACCAGCGCCATCGAGACGCCGACAAGGAGCGCGAAGCCGACTTTCAGCCGGACGAAGAACCGCTCGCGGTCTTCCTGCGTTATCGAGGGGCCGACCATCAGCGGGTACCCATCAGTAGAACCCCCGCTCTACGTCCTCGTCGATGACGTCCTCGAACTCCGCCTCCAGTAGCTGTTCGGCCTCCTCGAACGTGTCGGTCAGGTCGTCCATCCGGTCGGGGCGGTCGTACTGGTCGTACTCCATCGGGCCGTAGGCGGGCGAGTCCATGGCGTCGAGCATGTCCTCGACGAGGGCCCGCGGCGTCGTCGGCGCGTCGGCGTGTGTCTCCAGCACGGTCTCTAGGTTCTGTGCCTTCTCCTTTGCGTCGTCCTCGTCTTCGGGCCCCTGCTGGACGCCGAAGACGCCGGTCCCCTGCTCGGGAAAGAGCGGGTCGATGTCGTCGTCTATCTTCCGTGCGACCTGCGACCCGACACCCTGGACCGACATCGGGTTCTTCGCGTAGGTCTTCAGCTGGTACACCCCCGCGGAGGGGTGACCGATGTACATGTCCTCGCCGATGCCGCCCGCGCGGTCGCCCCCGACGGCGCGCCACCCGCCGGGGTCGGCGTTGCTGTCCATCACGTCCTCGATGATGTCCTGCCAGTCGCGAACGCGCATACATCCGGTTTGGGTCCCGGCCAGAATGAACCCATCGGTCCCGCCGATGCCGGGGATTGATTAGCGCCCCGGTCACACGTAACAATACCCGTACGGGCCGAACACGACATCCGTTATGAGGGGGCGATAACGTGGGACCGACAGGCGACAACGGCGCCGACAGCCGTCAGCTCCTGCTTGTCGTCGTCTGCCTGTTCGGTCTCGTGACGGCGGCCTTTCTCGCCCCGGTCTCCGGCCAGAATCCCCCCTTCGGGGGCGGCGCTGGCGACCTGACCGAGGGGCTCTCGGACCTGCTGGACGGGGGAGGCGGCGACAGCGGTGGGGACGGTGACGGGGGCGGTGTGAGCGTTCCGGAGTGGCTTCGGGACCTCTTCGGCGGTGACAGCGGCGAGGGAACCGGAAACGGTGGTGACGGGACCCCGAGTGCGTGTCAGGTGTACGTCGAGAGTGACCCGAAACCCGGGACACAGGCGGCGGTATTCGTCGCCGTCGACGGCGAGCCGGCAAGCGACGTTCGGGTGTGGTTCAACGGCGACTACGTCGATCGTACGGACGACCGAGGGCTCGTGTCGGGCGAGGTCCCCTTCGAGACCGAACTGGACGTCACGGTCGAATCACCGGTCGACGAGCCGTGTGCGTTCTCCCGGACCCCCTCGGTCGGCTCCCGGGAGTCCAGCGTCGTCGGGTCGGGAGTATCGGCAGCCCTCGCGGGCGGCGCCGCCGACGGCGCGGGGCCGGCGGCGTCCGAACTCGACGCCGGGACGGTCCGCCAGCAGCGCGACGGCGGCGTGAACAACACGACACAGTTCGATGTCGCCGGCGACGCGAGCGTCCGCGTCGAGGGCGACCCGTACCCGGGGACCGCCGTCACGCTCGTCGCGACAGTCGAGGGCGTTCCGATGGCTGACGCCGGCGTCACCGTCGACGGGGAGACGGTCGGCACGACCGACGAGCGGGGGCGCTATCGGCTCTCCGTCCCCGACCGCGACAGCGTCCAGGTGACTGTCAGCCGCGGCGAGATACGCGGCCAAACCACGGTGGCAGTGTTACAGCTGGCGGTGGGGTACGAACCACAGCTTGCGGTACCGGGCGAGACCGTGACGGTGAACGTGACGCGAAACGGCGACCCGGTCCGGAACGCGACCGTGGCGGTCGACGGGGAGACGCTGGGAACCACCGGCTCCCGCGGGCAGATGCGCTTTACCGCGCCCCTGAGAGCGGGCGGGACGGTCACGGCCACCACGCCACGCCAGCGCGCGACGGTCCCGGTGGTGTACGCGTATCTCTACACCGCCGGCGGGTCGCTCCTGCTTGTCGCCCTCGCGACGGCGACGACCTGGGCGACGGCCCGGCGGCGGGACCGTGAGACCGCCGGTCGCGTCGCCCGCGGGTGGGCCGGCGTCGCGGCGCTGTTCGTGGGCTACGTCGTCTGGGAGCTGCCGGGGCTGGGCGGCGCCGCTGTCGGCGTCCTCCTCGCCGGCAGCTACCGGCACCGGCAGGCGGTTCGTGCCGGCGGTGCGACGGCTGCCGAGCGGACCGCGGCGTTCATCGAGCGGTGCAAGCGGGGGATCCTTTGCGTCGTCGGAGGGCTCGAAGCGGCTGTCGACTGGAGTCGCACACAGGCCGCTCGGCTCGCGGCGTGGCTCCGCTCGCTGCCGACCTCGGTTTCGGCCCTTGCCGACCGGTTCGGGGGATGGCTCCGCTCGCTGCCCGGGCGGGTGCTTGTCGGACTCCGCGGCTCGCGCCGCGCTGTCGGCGCCCTGCTCGTCGCGGGCGCCGTCGTCGCGGTCGCCACCTACGGCTACGGCACCGCGGGCCTTCTCCTCGCTGTCGCACTGGTCGCCGTCGCGGCGGTGGCCTGGTGGCTCCGGCGGCGGGCGGGCGGGGACGAGGCTGTCGCCGAGTCGACGGCGTCGACGGCCGGAGAGAGCGCGGCGGCACCCGACGACGGCGGCGCCCCGACGCTGCGTCGGCTCTGGCGGCGGCTGGCGAGGTGGGTCCTGCCGGGGCGCTGGCGGACGAAGACCCCCGCCGAGGTGTCACGGGCGGCAATCGAGCGCGGGCTCCCGCGCGGCCCCGTCGAGACCCTGACGGAGGCGTTCCGCGACGTCGAGTACGGCGGACAGTCGCCGGAGGAACGAGACGCACAGGCCAGAAGGGCCTTCGATGAGATTTCGAGTGCGCGAGACGGGGAGGAGCGTGAGAACCCGTGAGACGGGTCGCGACGGCGCTGGTGGGCGTCGGGGCGGTGCTCGTCGTCCTGGGCGCCGGGCTCGGACTGCTGTCCGGCGCCCCAGCCGCCGAGGTCCCGTCCTGGGTCGCCGTCGGCGGCGGACTGCTCGTGTTCGCTCTGGCGCTGTGGAAGCTCGTCCGTCCGCCCGGAGAGGAGTTCGCGCCCGCGCCGTGGGGCGAGAGCGGTGCCATCGTCGACGAGCCGCCCGAGGCGACGCCGAAGGCGGACCCGATCTCGGGGACAGCGCTGTCCGGCCTCGTCGAGTCCGCCGCGAGCGACGCCCGCGAGGAGACCGTCGAGGCGGGGCTGGCGACGGTCAGGCCGCCGCTCCGTGAGGCGCTCGTCGCGGCGCTGGAGCGGGGCGGCTGGGACCGCGACCGCATCGAAGCGGCGCTGAAAGACGGCTCGTGGACCGACGACCCCGTCGCCGCGGCCGTCTTAGACGAGGGCGTCGTCCCGCCAGAGCGGTCCCTGCGGCGTCGAATCTGGGCCTGGCTCTTCCCCGGGAGAGCCCTGCGGCACCGGACGGCCCGGGCCGTCGGGGCCGTCGCCAGAGCGGCCGACGCGGCGCTGCCGCCGGTCCTCGGCCAGCGCGCTCCGCGGCCGGTCCCGGTGGCCGAACCGACCGTCGACGCCCTCCAGCGGGCGGCCGACGGCAGCCTCCGTCGCGCCGTCGAGGGGTCGGCCTCGGTCGGCGCGGCCGAGTCGGGGAGCGACGGGGTCGAGCCGGGTTCGGAGGCGGGGGCCGCTCCGTCGGAAGCGACGGACGGGTCCGTTGCGGGCACCGAGACCGCGTCCGGTGAAACAGAGCCGGCCGGCGCCGGTGACGAGACCGTCGAGTGGCCGGCCGGCTCGGGGGGTGGCGGCTAATGGCCCGGCGGGTCCGCTGGCGCGGCGCGGTGGTCGCGGCTGTCCTGCTGGGTTTCGTCGGCGGTGTCGAGGGGAACGGGACACTCCTGCTCGCCGCGACGATTCCGCTGGCGTACGTGGCCTACGGCTCCGTCTCGACGGCGGCCGTACCCGAGGCGCTCGCCGTCACGCGGGAGGTCGACCCGCGCGTCGCACCGCCGGGACGGCCCGTTCGGGTCACCCTGTCGGTGACGAACGACGGCGACCGGACGCTGTCGGACCTGCGCGTCGTCGACCAGGTCCCGCCGGAGCTTGCGGTCCTGCGGGGCTCGCCGAGAGGCGGAGGGACGCTCGAACCGGGCGAGGCGGTGACGGTGACCTACACCGTCGTCGCGCGCCGCGGCGAGTTCGACTTCCCGCCGTCCCGCGTGCGCGTTCGTGGGGCCGGTGCGGGGGCCGTGGCGACGGCGGACAGACAACCGACGGGCGACACGAGGTTGCTCTGCCGGCTGGACGCCGACGCGCCGCCCCTGTCGGACATGGGCAACGCCCGCGTGGGCCGGCTCATGACGGACGCGCCCGGCGAGGGCGTCACCTTCCACTCGACGCGGGAGTACCGTCACGGGGACCCGGCCGGCCGCATCGACTGGCGGGGCTACGCCAAGCAGGGGGAACTCTCGACGGTCAACTACGACCGGCAGGTCTCGGCGACGGTGGTGTTCGTGCTGGACGCCCGGGGAGCCTCGCGGGTCGCTGCCGGACCGGGGCGGCCCACGGCGGTCGAACTCGGGGGCTACGCGGCGACCCGGGCGCTGAACACGCTGCTGGGGGCCGGCCACGAAGTCGCCGTCGCCGTCGTCGGCGTCGACGGTGACGGGCCGGGCGGGCTGGTGTGGCTGCCCCCGGGCGGCGGGAGCGAGCAGCGCTCGCGGGCCATCGCGGTGCTGGGCGACGCCATCGACACAGCGCCGGCAGCAGACCGCGACCCCGCGCAGCAGGCGCGTAAACTCGACGGCCTGGTCGACCGGGACGCACAGTTTGTCCTCGTCTCCCCGCTGCTCGATGACGCGCCGGTCGAGATGGTCGAACAGTGGTCCGCCTTCGGGCGCTCCCGGACCGTGCTCTCGCCCGACATCGTGGCCTCGAACACGGTCAGCGGCCAGTACGAGCAGGTCCGGCGCCGCACCCGGCTGGCCCGCTGTCAGGCCGGCGGCGCCCGAACTATCGACTGGCGCCGCGGGACGCCGCTGTCTGCGGTTCTGGACGCGACCTTCGCCGTCGAGGCCCGGCGAGCCGGTGAGAGCGTCCGCGCGGGAGGTGGGGACTGAATGGCCATCGGGGGCACCAGGCTCGACACGCCCTCCGCCGTCGGCGACGAGGGCAGACCCCGCGGGGCCAGCCTGACCGTCGTCGCCGTCGTCGTCGTCGCGGTGCTTTCAGCCGCCGGCTTCCTGGTCGGACGGCCGCTCCTGTTTACCTCGTTCGCGCTGTTCGTCGGGCTCGCGTCGGCCGGAATGGCCCTGCTGTCGCGGGACCGGCTCCAGCCCAGGGTACTGGGCCACCTGTTCTTTCTCCCGGCAGCGGTCGTCCTGGCCGCGCTCGTGGGCGCCAGCGGCCTGGTCGCGCTGGCGAGCCCGGCGGTCGCGACGCTCGTCGCGGGGGCGCTTGTCGCTATGTTCGGCGTGGCGGCCGGCTGGAACGACGCGTTTGACGGGGAGACGGTCACGGCGACGCTGGTCCAGAGCGGGCTCTCCTACGTGTTCTTTCTCGTCTGGCTACTCGTCCTCGCGTTCGTCGCCGGGGTGGGTCTGCTCGGCTGGGGGCTGGTCAGTTCGCTCGCGCAGGGCGCCGGGCCGGTCGCCGCGTTCTTCGGGCTCGCCGGGCTCCTCGGGCTCGCCGCGCTCTGTCTCTACGTCGCGGTCCGGGCGCTGCCGGCTATCGAGCTGACGCCGGTCCACCGCAGACCGTCGGCGAGAGCGCGGTACGGCCGCCTCAAATCCGCACTGCTCCGGCTGACGGCGGTCGCGTGGGGGGCCGTCGTCGTCGGCCTGCTGGGACTGGTCGGCGGGATAGCGCCGGCCGTCCTCTCGTTGCCGCCGGTCGGCGGACCGATAGCCCTGCTCGCCCGGGTGACTGCGGTTCCGCTTGGCGCGGTCGCGGCGCTGGCCCTGCTCGTGGCGGTCCTCGCCTGGACCGTGCGCCGGGCGACGGCGGGCTTTGAGAGCCTGTCGACGCGGACGGTCGCCGCGGCGGTGGCGGCCGTCTGTTACTCCCTCGCGCTGCTTGTCTCCGTCCCGACCTTCGTCCGGTTTGGCTACGTCGGTGTCACGTTTTTCTTCCTCGTCCCGGTGCTTCCGTTGCTCGTCTACGCCGGCCTCGTCGTGGCCCTGCTTGGCTTTTACACCGGTGTGCTCCCGGGCCGCGCGGCCACGTCGGCCGCCGCCGCTGCCGGGCTGGTCGCCATGGGGCTTGGCGGGGCACTGTACGGGTTCCCGTCGCTGTTCGTCTTCGCGGCGGTCACCGGCGGGCTCGTCGCCTGGGACGTGGGCACGTTCGGCCTGGGCGTGACCGCCGAGCTGGGCCACATTCCGGAGACGCGCCGGCTGGAGCTGTACCACGGCGTCGTCGCCGTCGGTATCGGCCTAGTGGGCATCGCCGGCCTGACCGCGCTCGACCTCGCCCGGCGGTCGGTCGGGTCGGGGATAGGGTCGCCGACGACGATGGGGGTGGCCGTCCTCGGCGTGGTACTGGTTGCCGTCGGGCTGCGTGGCTGAGCAGCGTGCTGTCCGCACTGCCGGTCGAAGCAGCGAAAGCGGCGTTGGCGGGAGAACAGTTTCATGACAGCGGCGTTTGACGCTTGACTATGGACGAAGCGAGCCTGACGCCCGAGGCGGCCGCCGGGCGCTGTCGCGACATCGTCGACCGGGTCGAGGAGGCCGTCGTCGTTGAGCGGCGGGTACTGTACGAGACGCTCGCGGCCGTCATCGCCCGGGGTCACGTCCTCATCGAGGACGTGCCGGGGACCGGCAAGACCGTCCTGGCCCGCGTCTTCGCGGAGGCGCTGGGGCTCACCTTCACCCGCATCCAGTTCACGCCGGACCTCCTGCCGGCCGACGTCACCGGCTCGAACATCTACAACGAACACGAGGGGCGCTTCGAGTTTGCAGAAGGTCCGGTCTTCACGAACGTCGCGCTGGCCGACGAGATAAACCGCGCGCCGCCGAAGACCCAGGCCGCCCTGCTCGAATCGATGGAGGAGCGCCAAGTCAGCGTCGACGGGACGACCCACGACTTGCCCGAGCCCTTCGTCGTCATCGCCACGCAGAACCCCGTCGAGCAGGAGGGGACCTTCCGCCTGCCGGAGGCCCAGCGGGACCGGTTTGCCGTCAAGACCGCGATGGGGTATCCCGACGCCGACGGGGAGATGGACCTCCTGGAGATGCGGGACAACCGACGGACTCTCGCGCCGAGCGTCGACGCTGTGGTGCGGCCCGAGACGGTGCTCGAACTGCAGGAACTGGCCGAGGACGTTCGCGTCGACGAGGCGGTGTGTCGCTACATCGTCGACCTCGCCCGGGCGACCCGCGAGGACGACCGCACGGAGATCGGCGTCTCCCCGCGCGGGGTCCAACGGGTCTTCGAGGCGGTGCGTGCAAGCGCCGTCATCGACGGCCGCGAGTACGCCACGCCGGAGGACGTCAAACGGATGGCCCGGGCGACGATGAGCCACCGCCTCATCCTGACGACCGAGGCCACCGTCGAGAACGTCGACCCGGACGATATCGTCCGGTCGGTACTGGACAGTGTGGACGTCCCCGGCGTCTCGCCGGACGCCCCGACGGTGCCGGCAAACGGCGAGTCGAGCGGCGAGGGCGGGACCGAGCCCGATTCGATGGGTGTGGACGCCCCTGCCGAGGAGTCGACCACTGACGGCGACGGGCAGTCCTAAACGGTTTCCCGCCGCCGCCCCGGGACGATGTATGGAGAGCGAAGCCAACGTCCTCGGCGGGGAACTCGCCGCCTGTTCGACCGACCCGACGACGGGATTCATGCGCGACGGCTACTGCTACCCGCTCCAGCGGGACCCCGGCCGCCACGAAATCTGTGCGGTGATGACCGACGAGTTCCTCCAGTACAGCAAGGCACAGGGCAACGACCTCGTCACGCCCCGGCCCGAGCTGGACTTTCCCGGCCTCGACCCGGGCGACCGCTGGTGTGTCTGTGTCCCGCGCTGGATAGAGGCCCACGAGGCCGACGCGGCGCCGCCGGTGGTGTTGGCGGCCACGAGCGAGGACGTGTTAGAGGACGTATCGATGGAGACACTGCGGGAGTACGCCCACGAGGGCGAGTAGCCCGCTGACCGACAGCGTTTTTCGGGCCCCAGTCGTTGCTATGGCCGTGCAACTGCGCGGTGTCGTCGTCGACGTAGAGAAGCCCAAAACCGTCGATACACAGCACGGCGAGAGCGAACTGTGTGAGGTCACCGTGCGGCCCGACCGCGGCGCCGGCGAGCCGACGACGGTGACGCTGTGGGGGAAGTGGACCGAGACGGCCGACTATCTCGACGCCGGGATGGAACTGGCCGTCTACGAGGCCGACGAGCGCCAGTACCGGGGGGAGACGCAGTACTCCGTCGGCGGCGACGCGACCGTCGTCGTCGAACCCGACTTCCTCGTCGACGTGACCGACATCCGGGCGTGGGTGCAGTGCCCCCGGATGTACTACCTGCGAAAGCTCGACGGCGCGGAGCTGGCCTACCCGCTCGTGAAGGGGACTGTCGTCCACGAGGTGTTTGGCGACCTCCTGCGGGGCCGTGACGTGGAGACGGCCATCGACGACCAGGTCCGCGAGGCGGGGCTTGACATCGGCCTGCTGGGTCGAACCGCCGAGGAGGTGGCCGGGGACGCCCGCGACCACGCCAAAGCCATCGAGGGGTGGCTGAATCAGGGAACGCTCACCGAGACTGACGAGTGGCGCTCCGAGATGACGCTCATCTCCGAGCGTTACGGGATGAAAGGGCGGGCCGACGCCGTCCGCCGCGGGATGCCGGTCGAGCTGAAGACCGGGAAGAACACGAAACGCGAGCCGCGCTTCCAGGACAAGATTCAGGCGACGGCCTACGCCCTGATGCTGGGCGAGCGTGCGGCCAAGTCACTGGACGCGAGCGCGGTGATGGCCGGCGACGGCGGGGCCAGCCAGACGCCAATCGACGCGGCGCCCGACACCGGGACGCTCCTGTATACCAAGAACGCCGCCGTCGACCGGAACGAGGAGAGCGGCGACCTCTCGCCGGCGAAGGAGTTCTCGATCGGCGCCGGTCTGCTGAAGTACGTCGTCCGGACCCGCAACGCCATCGCGGCGATGGAACACGACACCGGGGTGCCGACGGGGTACGAGGCCGGGGCCAAGTGTGAGTACTGCTTCGAGCAGGACACCTGCATGGCTGTCTCCGGCCGCCTGGACCAGGAGTCCAAGGCCGGACAGGTGGGCGTCGCCATTCCCGAGGAGGAACGCGAGTACTTCGAGCGGTTCTACGACGCCATCGAGGCCGAACGGCGCGCGGTCCACCGGGAGTACGCCAAGCTCTGGGAGCAGTCCCCCGGAGAGCGAGCCGACGACGACCGGGCACTGGTGAACCTGGAACCCATCGGCCGGACGGAACTCGACGGCGGCCGCTGGGAGCTGCGGGCGACGGGCACCGGCGCCGTCTCGAAGATACGCGAGGGCGACTACGTGATGGCCAGCGACGGTGACCCCGTCAACGGTGACGCCGAGCTCGGACGGGTCCAGCGGCTGGCTGACGGCGAAATCGTCGTCACGACGGACGAACCCATCGAGTTGCGCCGGCTCGATGTCTACCCCTCCGAGATAACCACCGACCGGCTGCAGAACGCGCTCCACGACGCCCTGCTCACCCAGCCGCCCGAGCGCAAGGACGTGCTGTTCGGCAGGCGTGAACCTGAGTTTAGCGTGGCGCGAAGCGCCACGGAAGGGTCGAGCGGGGAGAGCGAGGCGGGGACCGCCTCGGATGCGAACGGCGACAGCCGTGAGCAGACCGACCCGCGAGACGTCCAGAAGACGTTCATCGACAACAACGAGGCCCAGAACGAGGCCTGCCAGCTTGCCGTCGGCGCCGAGGACTTCGCGCTGGTTCATGGCCCGCCCGGGACGGGCAAGACCTACACGCTGGCGCGGATGGTCCGGGCCCTAGTCGAGCAGGGCGACAGGGTCCTCCTCTCCGCCTTTACCAACCGCGCCGTCGACAACGCCATCGAGGCGCTGGAAGACCAGGGCTTTACCGACATCGTCCGCGTCGGCACCGAAAGCGGCGTCCGGGAAGACATGCAGAAATACCGCCTGGAGCAGTCGGGCGACCCCGAGACGTGTGCCGGGACCCTGCAGAACGCGCAGGTCGTGGCGGCCACGACGGCGACCTGTGGCGGGACCGCCATGCAGTCACAATCTTTCGACGCCGCCGTCGTCGACGAGGCCGGCCAGCTGACCGAACCCGGGACGCTGGCGGCGACGACGCTTTCCGACCGGTTCGTCCTCGTGGGCGACCACCAGCAGCTCCCGCCGGTGGTCCAGAGCAACGACGAGACCCTCACCACGTCGCTGTTCGAGCGGCTCATCGAGGAGTTCCCGGACGCGGGTGTGATGTTGGACCGCCAGTACCGGATGGCCCAGCGCATCCAGGCTTTCGCCTCGCGGGAGTTCTACGACGGGCAGTTGCGGCCGGCGACCGGCGAGGTGGCCGCCCAGCGCATCGACGACCTCGACGGGGTATCGATGGACGCGTTGCCGGCCCACCTTCGGGACGGCGTGGCCTTCGTCGACCCCGGCGGGACCCAGACGGGCAACACGAACCCCGCGGAGGCCGACGCCGTGGCCGAGGTGGTCGCGGCCTACCGCGAGGCGGGCGTCCCCGCCGACGACATCGGCGTCATCGCGCCGTTCCGCGCGCAGGTGGCGGAGCTGAACCGGCGACTGCCCGACGTAGCGGTCGACACGGTCGACCGGTTCCAGGGGTCGAGCAAGGAGGTCATCGTCGTCTCCTTCGTCGCGACCGGTGCCTTGGAGGGCCCCATCTTCGAGGACTACCGCCGCATCAACGTCGCACTGACCCGGGCGAAGAAGGCGCTCGTCCTCGTCGGTGACGCCGACGCGCTCGGGACCGACCCCGTCTACGGGCGGATGGTCGAGTGGGCGCGGTAGCCGGTCACCCGTCGCGGTCGGCCTTTCTCGCGAGCAGGTCGGTGTAGAGCCGCGCCCGGAGCGTGTCACGGAGCTGTGCGGCCCGCTCGTCGTCTACGTCATAGACCCTGGCCGACCCGCCGAGGATGCTGCTCGTCGAGGCCGTGTCGGCGGTGACCGTCGCGAGGTCGCGCCGGCGCTGGAACGGCGAGCGACCGACGAACACCGTCTGGACGCGGTAGTACGGAACGATTCGGGTGGTCTGGCGCCAGAACCCGGTCCGCGTCGCCAGCACGTCGTCGTCCAGCGCGACGCCGCGGTGTCGCCACCGGAGGTGGGCCGCGGGCGGTACCAGCACGAACAGGCCGAGCAACAGCCACCAGAAGCCACTCTCCAGCAGGAACGTGTCGACGGCGTAGCCGACGGCCGCCACGACGCCGGCGACGATAGCGAAGCGGGCGGCGTAGCGACGGCGGGCGCGCGTCGGCGACCGCTCGAAGTCGAGTTCGCCGAATGGCTCGATGTCGCCGGCCAGCTTGTACACCACCGACCGCGGGGCCATCGGGATGGCGACGCCCTGTCCCGACTCCTGGGTCCCGCCGCTGTAGCCCGCAGTCTCGACCGCGAGCGTGGCTAACCCGAAGCGACGCATCAGGGCGTTCTCGCGGATAGAGACGGTCTGGACCTTCGACAGCGGGATAGTCCCGCTGTACCGGCGCAACAGTCCGCGCTCGTAGCGCAGGTCGTCGCCCTCGCGGACGAGCCGGAAGTCGTAGTACTCGACGACGGTCAACGCGACGCTCAGGACGAGCGCGGCCACGAGGAACTGCAGGCCGACGAGGACCGCCAGCGCGACCAGCCGGGGCGGACCGAAGGCCTCCAGAACGGCCAGCGAGAGCGAGGACCCGCCGCCAACCAGCCCCAAATTGAAGCGGAGGACGCGGGTCAGGATGTCGATGCCGAGCGGGAGCCCGACAAGCAGGAGGACCGGCGCGGCCGGACGGACGGAGACGACGGCGAAGGTGAGGAGGTCCCGGAGCGTGAACTGGAACAGCTCCTCGGTGCGAGCCCCCGGCTCGGCGGCCGCCGGCTGAGCCCCCTCGTCCGGTGCTGTATCGCTGGATTCGGTCGACTCGCCGTCGGTATCCGTCTCGGCGGCCCGTGCTGGCTCCGTCGCCGTCTCGCCGTGGCGCTGGACGAGGCGGCGGAGTCGGTCGGCCTCCGCCTGGTTGACGGCGTCCAGCGTCGCCTCGGTGGCGGCCCCGCCGGCGGTCTCGAAGGCCACCACCGAGAGCCCCAGCAGCCGGTTCAGCACGCCCTGTCTGGCGTCGACGTTCTGGATGCGTCCCAGCGGTATCTCCCGGGACTGGCGGGCGACGACGCCCGACTCGACCCGTAGCGTGTCACCCTCTATCTCGTAGGTGAAGCGGTAGTACCGCGCCAGCGCGAAGCCGCCGAGGACCAGCGCCAGCGCCGGAATCAACAGCGGGGCCGCCGCGGCGGGCAGGCCGAGGACCCCAGTGAGCGTCGTGCCGGCGATGACCCCGAAGAACGCGCCCTGTAACAGCCCGCGACCGACGCTCACCGCGCCACTGAGCGGGTGAAGCCGTTTCATACCGCGTCCGTCGCCTCGCTCTCGCCGGCGAGGTCGCGCAGCCGTTCGCGCAGTTCGGTCGCCCGCTCGGGTCGCAGCCCCGGTATCGTGATGTCGGCCCCGCGCGAGCCGGCGGTGTACACGACCACGCTGGCGAGCCCGGCGGTTCGTTCGACGGGGCCGCGGGTGGTGTCGACGTGCTGGACTCTGACGTAGGGGACGGAGGTGTCGGTTCGCGTCACTACCCCGCGGACGAGAAAGAGCGCGTCGTCCTGTAGCTCGAACCGCCAGATGCGCTGGGCCAGGACGGCGTGTACGGCGCCCAGGGCGGCGAGTACGACCCAGCCGGCCACGACGAACTCCATCGGGACCGGAACGAACAACCGATCAGCAGCGACGGCCAGAGCGACGAGAACCAGGCCACTGAGAGCGGTTCGCCCGGTCCACAGCAACCTGACTCGCGGGTGCAGCGACTCCATACCGGCCAGTGGGCCGAGAGCCGGATTAATCGTACGCTCCGCCGCCGGCACAGAGAGCCCGGGCCGCGTTACACTCGCTCGCTTATCTCTTCGCCGACGTGCTCGCCGGGTCGGCGCAGGTGACCGCTCTCGACCTCGTAGACGTAGCCGGTGACCGGCACGTCCGGAATCAGCGGGTGGTTCTCCAGATAGGACACCTGTGCCGCACAGGCCTCGTCGATGTCGTCGGTCATGCGGACCCACTCGGCGATAGAGGCGTCGCCGATGTTCAGCTCCGGAAGCGCCGGGTCGAGGTCGACGTCGTCGAGATCACCGCCGGCCGCAGCTTCCAGCCCCCCGACGATGTCCTCGTCGGCGGCGCTCATCATGCCGCAGTCGGTGTGGTTGACGACGATTATCTCGGCGGTGTCGAAAAACTGCAACGTCAGCGCCGCCGAGCGGATGACGTCGTCAGTGACCTTCCCGCCGGCGTTTCGGAAGATGTGTGCGTCACCGAGTTCGAGGCCGAGAACCTCTTCGACCGGTATCCGCTCGTCCATACAGGCGAGGACGAACAGTTGCTTGTCGTTCGGGATGTCCTTGCGGCGCCGTCGCGCCCAGTCGTCGCGCGCGTCGACGTTTTCGTCTACCCACTCGTGAACGTGGCCCGCCTCGGGTGGCTCGGAATCCTGACCGTGTGTATGGTGTGCCATCCCCTATCTGTTGGGGGTCAACCCTGATTAGTCTTATACTCGTTTGCGGTCACGGCGCTTTCGCCCTCGATCTCGTCCATCACCCGGCGGTGAAACTCCGCAAGCACCGCGGACTCGTCCTCGGCGAGCACCACGTCGCTCGCGGCCAGCGTCGCCAGCCCGAACGCCCGCGGCGATGGCGAATCGACGCGAACCGTCGTCACGTCGAGCGCCCCTCGCTCAATGTCGGTCAGCACGTCCTCGACGGCGCCGACGTTGAGCTTGTCCTGCAAAATCTCGCGGTAGGTCTCCTCGACGACGGCGAAATCACCCAGCTCCTCGGCGAAGCCAAGCAGCATCTCCGCCGAGACCTGCTGCTCGCTGGCCGACTTCTCGTAGCCCTTGTACCGTTTGAGTATCATCAGCGAGCGGGTCGCGTTGATGCGGAAGTACCGCTGGAGGAGGTCGGTCCCGTCGAGGGCCGCCCGGAGGTCCCCGCGAACGTCGCCGGGGTCGATGTCCCGGACGATGCGTTCGATGTCGACCTTCCGGTTGAGCGGCATCGAGAGGGTAAAGCCGTTGTCGGCGACGGCGACCTGGACGTTTGCGCTTGCGGCCTGTGCGACCCGGTAGGCCAGCAGGCGGGAGAAGCCGTCGTTGAACCGCCGGCCGTAGTTTGAGTGGACGTAGTAGTGTCGTTCGTACTCGTCGTGGTCCATCGCCTCCTCGATGACCAGCCGGCCGTCCGTCGCGACCGACCCGGCGCCCGCGTAGGCCACCTGCTCACGGAACATCCGGGCGATAGCGCGGACGGAGTTCTCGTCAAGCGGGAAGTCCCGCAGCCAGTTGCGGACCTCCGAGAGGCCGCCGGCGGCGAGCCTGTCGAGCAACTCGCGCTGGAACGCCAGTATCTCGCGTCCGAGGTCATAGGAGAGCGGCAGCCGCTCGGAGTACCACGAGGGGACGGTGGGCCGGGCCGCCGTGGGGTCGACGTACACCTTCGACCCGCGCCGGTAGCGGTACTCGAAGTTCGAGCCGCCAAGCACGAACACGTCGCCTTTCTCCAGCGTATCCAGATACGACTCGTCGAGCTGTCCCACCCACTCGTCGCCGCTTCGCGTGATGACGTCACAGGTAAAGGAGTCCGGGATGGTCCCGATGTTGGTCATGTAGATGACCCGGGCCAGCCGCCCGCGCTTGCCGACGAGGGGCTCGTCCACGTCGTACTCGTCGTAGTGGTACTCGCCGTTGGGGGGGTCGTTGGTGTCGCGCCATATCTTCGCGTAGACGTTCTTCTCTTCCATCCCCGGGTAGTCGGCGGTGAGATAGCGACACAGCTGCTCCCACTGCTCGTCCGTGTAGTTCCGGTAGGGGTAGGCCCGTTCGAGGATGCCCCGGACCTCGGACTCGGGCCGGACCCGATTGATGGCCATTCCGTAGACGTGCTGGGTCGCCACGTCCTGGGCGTTCTCGGGGATGAACACGCGGTCGACGAAGCCGTCGGTGGCCTTGCCGAGCATCACCGCACACTCGACGAGTTCGTCGCGGTCCAAGGCGATGACCCGTCCCTCGACGGTCTCGCCGAGCTGATGGCCGGCCCGCCCCACGCGCTGGAGCAGGGCGGCAACGGATTTGGGGGAGCCGACCTGGACGACGAGGTCGATGTACGGCATGTCGATACCGAGCTCAAGGCTCGTCGAGGTCGTCACCACGTCCAGCTCGCCCGCTTTCAGTTTCGCCTCTATCTCGTGGCGCCTGTCTTTCGAGAGCGAGCCGTGGTGACAGCCCGAGTTGCCCTCGTCGTAGTCGTCGTAGCGCTCCCGGAGGTTCTGGAGGACGCGCTCGGCGCCCGACCGCGTGTTGGTGAAGATGAGCGTGTTCGTGTGGTCCTGAACGTGGTCGTGCAGTTGGCGGTAGAAGCGGTCGGTGACGACGCTGCTGGGCGTGTCGATGAGGTCGTCTGTCGGACAGGACAGTTCGACGTCGAGGTCCCGGACAAAGCGGGTGTCGACGAGTTCGTACGGTCGCGGTTCGCCCCCGGGTTCCTCGCGGCCGACCAGGAACTCGGCGACCGTCTCCAGGGGCTCGACCGTCGCCGAGCAGCCGATTCGCGTGGGCGACCCCTCGGCCATGGCTTCCAGGCGCTCCAGGGACACCGAGAGGTGTGTCCCCCGCTTGTTCTCCGCCAGGCTGTGTATCTCGTCGACGACGACGTACTCCACCGTTTCAAGCTTCTCCCGGAACTTCGGGGAGTTCAGCAGTATCGCCAGCGTCTCCGGCGTCGTGTTGAGAATGTGTGGCGTCGTCTCCAGCATCTTCTGCCGGTCGGCGCTTGTGGTGTCGCCGTGGCGGATGGCGTGGCGGATCTCGACGTCCTCGCCACGGTCGTCTAGCTTCTCGGTGACGCCGTCGAGGGGGACAGTCAGATTGCGGTGGATGTCGTTTGCCAGTGACTTCAGCGGCGAGACATAGAGGCAGTAGACGCTGTTGTCGAGGCTGTCCTCGCGGGCCTTACGGAACAGCTCGTTGATGATGGCGGTAAAGGAGGCGAGTGTCTTCCCGGAGCCGGTCGGCGCACAGACCAGCGCGTTTTGCCCCTCGTGGATGAGCGGAATCGCCTCCTTCTGTGGCGGCGTGAAGAAGCCGCCGTTTCCGGGGACAAACTCGCCGAACTCCTCGACCCACCACTGCGAGACCACCGGTTCGAGCCGGTCGAGTACGTCCGCGTCGTCGATAGTGACCGACGCCGCATCGAAGGCGGGATCGGTGGCGGCGAGTCGCTCGCGCGGGTCCATCGTCTGGATAGACGTTGGCCCGAACGGACAAGTGGGTTCCGCACGGCGACGCGTTGGGCGCCGCGGCGACGTCGATACCGACCGTTTCAGGGCCAGTAAGTGGCGCTGACTGGTTGCCGGGCTACGCCTCGGCTCCGCACCGCCGCCCGCGTCCACACGCCGGGCGAGACGGTGAGGAGAACCGAGCCAGTCTCCACGAGATTCATTACGCTGGCCGTCCCTGGGTGCGATATGTCCCTGCTGCCCTCCCGCGGCCCCGACGCAAGCAGCTCACAGGACGGTGAGGTACAGATCGTCGGGGTCGACGAAGATGTCGCGTCCGTCCTCGATGCGCTCTCCTCGGAGACGGCCCGTGACATCCTCAACGCGGTGTACGAAGACCCCGGAACGCCCTCCGAACTGGCCGACCGCCTCGATATGTCCATCCAGAAGGTCTCCTACCACCTGGAGAAACTGGACGAGGAGGAGCTCATCGCCGTCGCCGGCACCCAGTACTCCGAGAAAGGCCAGGAGATGACGGTGTACGAACCGCCCGAGGACCCGCTCGTCGTCTTCGTCGGAACGCCCGACAGAAAGCGCACGCTGCGCTCGCTGGTCGAGCGGCTCGTCCCCGCCGTCGGGGTGCTCACGGCGGCCAGTGTGATGGTACAGGCGGTCTTCGGGACGATACCGGGACTGCTCGGATCGCTCGAGAGCGGCTCCGGTACCGGTGGTAGCGCCGGCACGAACGGGACGTCAGGCACGCCGGAACCAACCCCCACGCCCGAACCGACTCCGACCCCGACACCGCAAGATGACGGCGGCATCGGTATCATGGAGGCCACGGAACGAGCGCCCGAGACGCCGACGCCCGAGCCGTCGACGCCCGTCGAGATGGCCCAGGAGGCGACCGAGACGGCCACGACCGTCGCAAGCGGCGGCGGGGTCGACCTCGAACCGGGCGTCGCGTTCTTCCTCGGCGGGCTCCTCGTCATCGGCGTCGTCGGGATGACGTGGGCCTACGCCAGATAGCTCAAACGCGGTTTTGAGCCTCGGATGGACTTTTTATCGACCCGGCGGTAGCCATATCCAGGCCGTCGCCTGACACGCCTGCCCACGTGTCACCGCGCCGACGACGGCCGCCCCGCGACACCCCGCTGGCGCACCAACCCCTTTGGCCCTCCCCCCACAACGGCGGCATATGCGACTTACCTTTCTCGGGACCGGCAGTGCGATGCCCACCGGAAGACGCGCACAGTCCGGAGCGCTGCTCGAAACCGACGGGAGCGCCCTGTTGGTCGACTGTGGCAGCGGCGTGCTCGACGCGCTCGCACGGACTGACACGGGCTATGAGGGCGTCGATGCCGTCTTGCTGACCCATCATCACCTCGACCACGTCTCGGACATCGACGTGCTGTTGAAGGCACGCTGGCTGGCCGGCGAGACCGAGCTGGCGATCGCCGGGCCGCCCGGGACCGCCGACCTCGTCACCGACTTGCTTGCCGTCCACGAGTACATGCAAGACCGCATGGACCTCCGGCTGGTCGACATCGAGGAACCGGCGTTCTCGCTGGCGGGCTTCGACGGCGAGCGGACCGAGACCCGCCACTCGATGCAGTGTTTCGCCTATCGCCTGACGCCGTCGGCCGGCGGGCCGACGGTCGCGTTCAGCGGCGACTCGGAGGCGTTCCCCGAACTCGCCGCCTTTGCCGACGGCGCGGCCGTCTTCGTCCACGACTGCTCGTTCCCCGACGACGTCGACGTCTCGAACCACCCGACACCGACGAGCCTCGGGGCCGCACTCGACGAGGCCGACGCCGACCTGGGCCGTGTCTATCTGAACCACCTGTACCCACACACCGAGGGCCACCACGAGGAGATGCTGGCGTCGCTTGGCGAGGCCTACGAAGGCGACGTGCGCTTTGCCGAGGACGGGCTCTCGATGACGGTCGAGGAGGTCTGAGACCGACGCCGCGTCTCGTCAGGCCCGCTGGAGGGTCACGCGGAACGCCGCGCCCCCAAGCTCGCTGTCGCCCACCGTGACGTCGCCGCCGTAGGATTCCGTGAGCGCGCGGACAAAGCCCAGCCCGAAGCCAGTCCCCGAGCTTTCGGGTCCTTTCGCACCCATCTCGAATATCTCGGAGCGGATCTCCTCGGGGACGCCAGTGCCGTCGTCCGCGAACGTGACGACGATGGTGTCACTGCCCGTCTCCGCCACCGAGATATCCATGTGGACTGGGCCGTCGTTGTGGACGGCTGCGTTCGAGACGAGGTTCGTGAACACGGAGTCGAGCAGGTCGCCGCTGTAGACGCGGTAGTCGGCCGTCTCGGGGTCGAAATCGACGGTCAGCTCCGGAAAGTTCGCACAGACCTCGGTGACGGTGTCCTCCAGAATCGTCCGGAGGTCGCGCGGCTCGGGCTCTTTTTGCTCCTCTAATGTGCTCACGAGGTTGCCGACCCGCTCGATGAGGTCGGCGGAGCTCTCGGCGGCCCGCTGTATCTTGGCCACGTATTCGGCGGTCTGGCCCTCGACCTCGTTCGCGACGGCGTCGGCGAAACCTGCGATGATCTGGAGGTCGTTGCCCAGGTCGTGACGCAGGAGGCGGTCGTACATCTCTATCATCTCCTTTCGCGTCTCGAGGTCCTGACGGGCCCGTTCTAGTCGCTCGCGCGAGCGGATGTTGCTGATGGCCGTCGCCGCGTGGGAGGCCAGAATCTCCAGCGGGCGGCTGTACTCGTCGCCGAACGTGTCGACGGAGGTCGAACGGGTGACCAGGATAGCGGTCACCTCGCCGCCGACCTGTGCCGGCACCGCGAGCGTCGCGGTCACGTCCGAGTCGCCGTCCAGACCGGCTTCGGCCCCGGTGGTGACGACGGTCTCGCCGGTTTCGAGGGCCTCCCGGGCCACGGGTCCGGGTGTGCCGCCCTGGGTCAGGCGCGGGTTCGTGCTGTGGACCACTTCGAGCTCGCCGTCGCGAACCTCGATAAACGTGGAGTAAGAAAACTGGAACAGCAGTGACATCGCTTCGAGTGTCAGCGAGACGACCTCCTCGACGGACTCGCACCGGTTGAGTGCCTGCCCGTACTTGTTGAGGTCCGCGACCTGCCTCGCGAAGTCCTGCTGTTCTTCGAATGACATTTTCTCGTGGCTCCGGAGTTGCGTATGTTTAGTCGGTACCAGTATAAAAATGGCACACCAAAGAGTACCCTGATCGATACTTCCGGCGGCGGTCAACCCACCGTAGCGACCCGCCCCGGACCCGGCAGGCTGCCGGGAACAGGATCGCCGGTGTCATTCGAGCCGGTAGCGAAGGAGGGCCGCGATACCGCCGAGATTCGCGAGTTGCTCGCCCGGCGCGAACTCCGCGGAGAAGACCGTCACGTCGCCGCCCTTCTGCTCGGTCGTCTCGATGATGTCGTCGGCGTCGATGTCCCAGTCGCCCTCGCCGGCCCGCTCCTTCCGGAGCCGCTCGTCGAGCACGAGCAGGGTCTCGATGGCGCCGAAGTCGGCGGCTTTGGCGACTTCCTCGGGCCCGTAGGCGACCTCGCTGCCCTCGCCGATGCGGGCCATCAGCTCGTCGATGTGGTCGGCCTCCTCGGCGATGCGGGTCCGCTGCTGGACGTCCTCGACGGCGCCCCGTTTCAACACCTCGTGGACGCCGCGGTCGCCGACGGCCGCGGTGTCGACCGTAGTTATCTGCTCGGCGATCTCCGGAATCGCGTCCTCGAAGTAGTCTAAGGCGTCCTGCTTGGTGAAGCCGGGGCCGGCGAGGATGTAGGCGTCGACGTCCTGGCGCTTGAGCACGTCCGCGAGTTCGGAGAACAGCTCGTCGCGGGGCCGGGCGTAGTCGCCTTTCCCCGTCGTGGACGTGATGGTCGCACGCTCCTCGGTTCCGTACTGGGCGACGGTGTGGACGTGGGCCTCGCCCTCCTCGACGGTGG
This sequence comes from Haloarcula sediminis, assembly GCF_035656455.1. NCBI lineage: Archaea > Methanobacteriati > Methanobacteriota > Halobacteria > Halobacteriales > Haloarculaceae > Haloarcula > Haloarcula sediminis. The sequence continues at coordinate 717,690 of NZ_JAYMGA010000001.1, forward strand.
CGATGGCCACGTCGGGGTTCTCGGTGGACTCGACGGCCTCCTCCAGCCGGTCGTTCTGATCGGGCTTCCAGCGCTTCTCGATGGTGAGTTCGGTGTGTTCCTCGACGTTGAGCGTGTGGTGAAAGTCGATCTGGTCCTCCCGGGAGCAGTCGATTATCTCCCCGCCGACGCGCAGGCGGTTTGCGAACTTCGCGAACTCCACGTCCGAGACCTCGATTTTCAGCCACATCGGCTCCCGTTCCCCGCCCTTGTCCCGGAGGTTGTCGTCGTTGCGCTGGATGCGGCGGGTGGTGTCGCCGGAGACGTGGTCGCCGGGCTCGATGACATAGGAGAGGTGCCAGAGGTCGTCGAGCGTCTCGGGGACCACCTCGACGCGCTCTCGACCCTCGCCGGTGGCCTGCCGGCTCTGTATCTGCATACCCGAACTGCGCCGGCCGGTCACAAGTGCCCTGCTATTCGGATCGGTGGCCGCCGTCCGGAGGACACGTCCGCTCTCGCGGGACTCGTCAGCCCCGCAACGGGTCCTCAGTACGTCGGCTGGCTCGTGGCGGACTCAGGCTCGTCGGCACCCAGCGGCGTGTCGGCCACGCCGGCCCCGATGGCGTACGCGCTGGCGACGTTCCCGTAGAAGGTGATAAACGGTATCAGGACGATTCCGATGATGGTGAACACGACCACGTTGCCCGCGAGCTGGGCGAGGAAGTTGATGGCGACAGCGACCACAACACCCGTCAGGTAGGCCTTGTTGCCGCCAACGGAGCGTATCGTCGACGGCGAGAAGGCCGAACCGATCTCACCGGTCACCGCGTAGGCGGCGACTGCGGCCGGGAGGAGATAGACGGCGGCGAGCCCGACCAGGAACGCGACCAGCATGAACGCAAGCACCGCGATGACGCCGAGTACGGCGAACACGTCGCCGGCGCTGCCGCCGAGACTACCCCCCAGAAACGGGATGAAGAACGCGAACCACGACACGAGATAGAACACGACCGGGACGAGGAGGTAGGCGAACCCGATCAGCAGGGCGACCAGCCCGTCGACGAGGAGGGCGCCCCAGTCGTCGAAGACCGGCGGTGCCTCGCTCTCTCCGGCGCACACCTGTCTGATAACCCTGACGTGGTAGCCGTTGACAAACAGTATCGGAACGAGGAGTATCCCGAGCAGGGTCAACACGCCGCCGATAACGACTGTCTCTACGCGCTGTTCGCCCCGCCACGGATACTCGATTGCGTCCTCGAACATGGCTCAGTGTTGACACCCCGTCGTACGCGGCCGTTCGGTTCAGCGGGTATGACGAGCGGGTCTTTTCGAATGAAACACATAAGTGTTGATAAGGACTCCGACGGCCGCGAGCGCCGAGACGGACTCACGCCGCTGGCCGGCTCACGGGGGCCTCGGTCCCGTCCTCGACAGCGGGCATCTCCCGGACGGCCGAGCCGATGGCGTGGGCGCCCGCGACGTTCGCGTAGAACGTGACAAAGGGGGCAAGCAGCGCGCCGATGAGGACGGCGTTCAGCGCGCCGACGGCGATACTGCCAAGCAGGCTGATACCGACGGCAACGAGCCAGCCGGTCGCGTAGGTCCTGCTGAAGGCGTAGACGCGCAGTTCGGCCGGCGAGAACGCCGCTCCGAGGCTGTCCGCGCGGACCCAGGCCACGACGGCCGCGGGGATGACGTACGCCGCCAGCACCGCGACGACGACCACGAGCAGTGCGGCCACGAGCGCGACGAGTCCGACAGCGAGTCCCGCTCCCCGCCCGGGCCCAGTAACCCCGAGCGTCGCGCCGGTAGCGACGACCGCGACGACGGCGATGACCGCCGGGACGAGCGAGTACGCCAGCCCGATGGCAAACGCCTTCGCCCCGTCGGTCAGCAGGTCACCCCAGTCGTCGAACGCCGGGGGTTCCTCGACACCGGCCAGGACACCCCGGAGGCTCCGGACGACGTATCCCAGTACCGCAAACACCGGGACGAAGAGGAAACTCAGGACGAGCAAGAGGCCGCCGATGACTATGGTCTTCACCGCGCTGTCGCTGTTCCGTGGATAGTTCAGTGCTTCTTGAAACATCGTTGTGCTCCCGACATACGGCGGGGAGTCGCCCGATCCGCACGGCTCTCCGTCTCGTATCTACCGAAACTACGTCGGGCAAGTATATAGCTCCGCGTGAGCGGTGCTACTCCTCGACCATCCGGCTCCCGCCCGGGGGCAGGAACTCCTGAATCAGGTCGGGACTTGCGACCTTGCGGACGAACGACTCGTCGGTGAACCGGTCCTTGAACTCACGGTAGAGCCGCTTTGCGATGTCGTTCTGGGCGTACTGTCCGGGCTCGACCTCGATGCTGGTCGCAACGTCGCCCCGGATGGCCGCCGGCGGTCCGCCGACGACCTGCGTCCGGTCCTCGCAGGTGATACCGACGGCGACACCGACGGGGGTGTCCTCGAAGTACGTCCGGTCACCTCTGACCGCGAAGCCGCCTTTCTCTAGGTACTCCCCGCTCTCGGGGGTCTTCGAGACCTGGTCCGGGTCGACCATGTACACGTCGCCGGCGAACTTTCCGTCCTTCCAGACGGAGCTGTAGGAGACGGCAAACTGGGCAGCCTGGTCGAGCGACGACTGCGGGAAGTCGACCTCCCGCGACGACTCGCTCGGCCCGGTGGCCTTGAGCACGGTGACCGGCCCGCCGTGGGCCTGCGCGTGGAAGAACTTGTCACCCCCCTCCAGGTACTTCTGGACGAGCTGTTCGTTGTCGTCGGCGTCGCGGCCGCCGATGACGAGATAGCCGTCGGAGGTGCGAAACCAGCGGAACTGCTCGTACCACTGCTCGTTGTGGCGGACGGGAATCGACGGCTCGGCGAGCCAGTCGGTGGATGCATCGTCGGCTTCGTCCTCGTCGTCGGGGTCGTCCCCGTCGTCTGCTTCCCACTCCTCGCGGCGCTGCTTGACCGCTTCGAGGTCCTCGCGGGTGTCCTCAATGGCCGCCTGGGCGCCCTCCTTCTTGCCCTCGATTCGCTTTGCCTCCTTGTACAGCTCGTCGGCGTTCTTCTCGACGCCGGTGTCGGCGTCGACGGTGATACTGGTTCCGTCGATGTCGAGGGTGACAGTGCCCTCGCTGCCGTCGACGCCGGCCACGGCCTCCGCGGCCGGGATACCCTGCTCCGCGCCTTCGCGGAATGTGGCCTCGATGTCGTCCCACGGGACGTCCTCGCTGCGGGCGCTCTGGACGGTAGAGAGCACGTCGTCGACGAGGTCGTAGCGAGCGTACAGCAGCTCGGCTTTCTCGCGTTCGGCCTGTGCGTCGGCCTCGAAGTCGTCGATGGCCTCCTGTTGCTGGCGGATGATGTGTTCGTACTTCGAGATCTCGCTCTCGAAGTCGGGCCGTGTGGTCTCCCCGCCTTCGACCTCCTCCTCGCGCTGGAAGTTATAGAAGTAGTCGTCCAGGGCGTCGTTGAACGTCTCGAAGCGCTCGCTGTAGCGGTGTTCGTACTCCTCCAGTGCGACCGGGGTCGCGTCGACGCGGCGGCGCTCGGGCTCGCCGTCTTCGTCGGTCTCGCCGTCCAATTCCTCGTAGTAGACCCGCGGGTCCAGTGTTCCCTCCCGAAGCGTGGTCGCAAACTCCGAGACCACCTCGTAGAGCCGTTCGAGCTGGTCGTCGGTGAGGTCCTCGACGGCCTCGTGGTAGCCGATGCCGGCCCGCGTACACAGCTCCTCGCCGTAGAGCCCGCCGAAGTTCAGCTGCGTCGCCAGGGTGCGGACGAGGTCGGCGTCGGACTCCCGGATTTGGGCGACAAAGCCGTCGTAGTCCACGGTCAGCGGGTTGAACCGGGCGGAGGGGAACTCGTAGGGCGCCCCCGGCGCCACGGTCCGTGATTTCAGGCGGACGGTTTCGAGGCAGTCGATGACCTCCCCGTGGCCGTCCAGCACCGCGAGGTTGCCGTCGCCAAACAGCTCCGCGACGACCGTCGTCGAACCGTCCCCGCGGGAGAACTCCAACTCGAGGATGCGGTCGAACTCGAACTGCTCGACCCGCACGAGGTCCGCCCCCGAGAGGCGGTTCCGGAGCATCATCGCGAAGTCGGGCGGGCGGCCCGGGGCGTCCGGAACGTGATCCGCCGAGGCGACGTAGGCGCCTTTCACGTCGCCGAGCTCGATGATGAACTCGACGCGGCCGCGGTCGAAGTCCCGCAGCTTCAGGCGAACGAGGTCGTCCTCGGCGTACAGGTAGGCCTTGTCGAGTTTCGCACCGGTGTACTCGGCGAGCTCGGCCTCTAAGGCGGCGAGGTCGACGCTCGTCAGCTCCCGCTTGTGGTCCATGTCGATGGCTGTCGTCGGCCGCCCAAATGCCTATCGGGACGGCACAGACGGCCCGTTCGAGTAGATACTTTTTAGGGAAGAAGAAGAGAACCTCCGACATGGCGCAGGACACGCTGTACGAGCGGCTCGGCGGTCACGACGGCATCCGCGCGGTCGTGGACGACTTCTACGACAGGCTGGTGGCCGACGACTCGCTGGGGCCGTTCTTCGAGGGCGCGGACGTGTCGGAGCTGCGGCGGACACAGACTGACTTCCTCTGTGAGGCGGCCGGCGGCCCCGAGACGTACGACGCCACGCCGGTGCGCGAGGCCCACATCGACGTCCCGTTCACCCCGGAACACATCGAGCGGGCCGTCGAACTGCTGTACCGGAGCCTCGAGGAGTTCGACGTGCCCGACGAGGACGCCGACGCCGTCGTCGAGGCGGTCGCGGCGTACGAGGAGGAGCTGCTGGCGAGCCCGGACGGGGACGACTGATACTGCCGACTCAGAGCTGCTCGGCGACTGTCTGGCCGACCTCCAGCCCGTTCCGGACGGCGGCGTGGAGCCGGGGCTCCTCGGCCACCCAGTCGCCGGCGAAGTAGAGGTCGTGGTCGGCCGCGTGGGCAAGCGCCCCCCGGTCGACCGTCTCCTCGGGCTGGGCGTAGCGCCAGTGCTGGTGGTCCGTCCAGTCGGGCTCTGTCAGCCGGTCGTCGTCCAGCAGGTGGGCCGTCCGCTGGGCTATCTCCGACAGCAGCCGGTCGGGGTGGGCGTCGTAGTTGGCCACCGACCAGCCCTCGTTCATCTGGACCAACAGTAGCGACTCGCCGTCCGGGACGTGGCCCGCCTTGCACTCCTCGCGGGCGAGCCAGCCGATATCGTGGGCCTTGTCGGTGTTGACGGCGGCGTACCACGGCACGTCGAGTTCGAATGGGTAGTGGAGCATCCCGGAGACGACGGTCCGGTAGGGGACCGACGCGACGGTCTGGCGGAGGTCCCGACAGTCGTCGTGGTCCCACGCGGCCTCGCCCAGCAGGTCGGCGGTCTGTGGCGCCGGCGGCGTGAGCAGGAGACCGTCGTACCGGCCGTGGTCGGTCCCGTCGGCGGCGTGGACGCGCCAGCCGTCGGCCTCGCGGTCGAGCGTCTCGACACGGACGCCGTTGTGGACTGTCGCGTCGGTCTCGGCGAACAGCCGTTTCGCCAGCTGCGTGATGCCGGCCTCGTAGGTCCACTTGTGCTCGTCGCCGTCACGGCCCTCGCCGATGTCGCCGTCGCGCTCGAAGGCGTAGACGGGGTCGTCGATGTCGACGAGCCCCTCGGTCGGGAGCGTCTGGGTGACAAGCTCGGTGACACGGTCGTCGTCGGCCTTCAGGTAGTTCGCGCCGTACTCGTAGGTACACTCGTCCTTCCGGCGGGTGGCCGCGCGGCCACAGACCCCCCGGCTCTTCTCGAAGACTGTCACGTCGACAGGGGTGTCCCGCAGCACGTACGCCGCCGCGGCGCCCGCCGCGCCGGCACCGACGACGGCAAGCTTCGATGTCATGGCTCGCATATAGGGCGGTGGGAGTAAATAACCAGGCGAAAGCGGGGGCGGTGGCAGCGAGTTACAGCCGCTGGGCGAGCCCACGCAGGGCGTCGCTCCCGCCGGTCACGACGGGGTCGCCGTGACCCATCGCCGCCACGTCGAAGGCCGGAATCCGGTCGGCCAGTGCAGCGACGCTCGCCCGGAGTTCGTCCATGTCGTAGGAGTCCCCCCAGAAGGGCGTCGTCAGGCCGCCGTCGTCTCCCGCCCACACTAGGTCGCCGAGAAACGCCGTCGACGCGCCGGCGTGGTGGTAGACGACGTGGCCCGGGTTGTGCCCCGGCGTGTGGTAGGCGGTGAACCCGCCGACGGTGTCGCCGTCCTCCAGCGGCTCCAGAGCGAGGTCCGGCAGCGGAAAGAGTCGTCGGCTCACGCGGTGGAACAGCCCCTTGTGGTGGAGGAACTTCGGCTGCGAACGCCCGGCAAGCAGGTCGAGGTCGGCCCGCCCGACGGAGACGGGCCCGTCGAACGCCGGGACGAGCCGGTTCAGCCCGCCGACGTGGTCCAGGTCGTAGTGGGTGAGCAGGACGCGGTCGAGGTCGCCGGCGTCGTACCCCAGCGTCGCCAGCTCGCTGTCAATAGACGGCCGGTTCCACCACAGCCCCGTATCGACGAGCGTCAGCTCCGCCCGCCCGGTGCCGACCAGCCGCTCGTCGACGAGATAGGCGTTCGACGCCAGCGGCGGGACGAGGCCGAGCTCCAGCAGCCAGACACCGGGGCGGAGTTCTCGGACCATGGGGACAGGAGGTGGGCGCCGATGAAAACGGCACCGTATCGTGGGGACAGTTCTCAGTTGTCGAGGAACCGACGCCAGCCGTCGCCCTCGGCCAGTTCTTTCAGCCCGGCGGCGTGGTAGTCGACCAGCCCCCGGAGCCGCCGTCGGGCGACCGGCTCGCCGAGCCGTCCTATCGGGCCCAGCGGCATCGTGAACTTCACGGTATCGGACATTAGCGTCCCGTCACCGTCCTCTTCGAAGGTGTGCTCGTGGACGAGCGAGCCGAAGACACCCGATAGCTGCTCGTCGACGAAGCGGCGCGGGCGGTCCATTCCGGTGACCTCGGCCGTAAGTTCGAACGGGACGCCGAACTGCCGTTGCTTGAACGTGACCTGCTCGCCCAGTTCCAGCAGTCCGGTCGCACCCTCGGCGCGCTCCTCGGGCATCGTCGCGACGTGGGCCTCGACGTGGCGCGCGAGGTCGAAGACGCGGTCGCGGGGCGCAGCTATCCGTGTCTCCCGAACGATTGCGCCCACGGAGTCACTCCAGCCGTTTGCTCACGTAGGGGCCGTCCTGCTTGTATCCGAGCTTCTCGCGGTAGTACTGCCGGACGCCGATGCCGGAGATGACCGCTATCTTCGGGAAGCCGGCGTCCCGGGCGAGCTCCTCCGCCTTCGCGAGCAGGCGCTTGCCGTACCCCTTGTGCTGGTGGTCGTCGTCGCCGGCCGTCTGGCCGACGCCCACCGAGTTGCCGTAGACGTGGAGCTCGCGGACGAGCGCTGCGTCTTCGAGCTCGCGCCTGACGGGGTTGTTGGGGAACCGGAGCCGGCAAAAGCCCACCAGCACGTCAGTCTCGAAGTCCTCGAAGGAGATGAAGTGCTCCGTGCCGCCACAGGACTCGTAGGTCATCACGTTCAGCTCGACGTCCTCCGCTATCTCGTCCTTGTGGCCCGCCTCGCGACAGCGGATACAGTCACAGCTCCAGCCGTGTTTCTCCATCTCCTTCCAGGCGAGCTGTCGGAGGTTGGACTTCCAGACGCCGCCCTCGATGAAGTCCGCCGGGATGTCCCGCTGGACCCGCTGGAGGCGCGTGTAGCGGGGAATCATGTCCTTTATCTCGGCGACGAGTTCGGCGGCTTCCTCGTTGTTCAGCGGGTCGAAGTCGTTCTTTTTCCACCAGTCGTAGGTGACGGTGCCCGGGACGACGAGGGTGGGGTATATCTTGAGGTAGTCCGGTTTCCAGCGCGATTCCTCGAAGATGCGCCGGAAGTCCTCCAGACACATCTCCTTGGACATCCCCGGCTGACCGGGCATCATGTGGAAGCCGACCTTGAACGCCGAGTCCCGCAGCCGGCGGTTGGCGTCGATGCTCGCCTGAACGCCGTGGCCGCGGTGCATCTCGCGGTTGATTCGCTCGAAGGTCGTCTGGACGCCGACCTCGACTTTCGTCCCGCCCAACCGCAACATCCGGTCTATCTGCTCGGGGTCACACCAGTCGGGCTTTGTCTCGAAGGTCGTCGCGACGTTTCGTACGTCGGCGGTCTCGTTCTCCGCGATGACGTCCTCCAGATACCGGAACTCGTAGTCGTCCTCCGCGAAGCTGACATCTTCGGCCGGCTGTGGGTCGGCGTCGACGTCGAAGTCGTTCATCGCCTCGATGGCCCGCTTGACGAACCACTCCTGGTAGTCGTGGCTCCGCGCGGTCATCGTCCCGCCCATGACGATGAGTTCGGCCTTGTCGACCGGGTGGCCTATCTCCCGGAGCTGGTTCAGCCGAAGCGTGACCTGGCCGTAGGGGTCGTAGTCGTTTTGCTCGCCGCGGGCCGCGGCGGGCTCGTGGCCGGTGTAGGACTGGGCCGAGGAGAACTCCGAGTCCGGCCCGCCGGGACAGTAGAGGCACTTCCCGTGGGGACACCGGTGTGGCGACGTCATGATGGCTATCGGCGAGACGCCCGAGGCGGTGCGGACCGGCTTGCGCTGGAGGACCTCCTCCAGGACCTCGCGGTGTTCCTGTGGGGCGTGGTCGAGCAGTTCGGAGTTCTGTGGAACTTTCGGCGCCGAGTACTCCCGGCAGACGTCTATCTTGGCGCTCTCGACGTCATCGCGTTCGACCTCGCCGGCGAGGATGCGCTCTACCAGCTCCGCACACACCTGCTGGAAGGCCTCGGTCTCCTCCGGTTCCGTCGTCTCCGTGCTCATCGCTTACCCGAACTGGTCGACACGGCCGAATAAGCGTGTCGCTCGGGCGAGCGCGGAGTTCGCACAGGCCCACAGAGTTGAAGTCGCGAGCGGCCCAGTAGTCCTGTATGAGCAGTGACAGCGCCGACGGCGACGACAGCGGACGCCCCACGTTCCGCGGGTGCGTGTTCTGTTATGCGGGCGAGTGGGCCTACTACGGCGCCAAAAAGGCCGTAGGCTCGGCCACGGGCAGTCAGTCCTCCCAGTAGTCCAGCTCCGCGTGTAAGTCGAGATACGTCGACAGCGACCGCGACTCGCTGTCGCCGCCGGGCGCGGCGCCGGCGTAGAGTCCGACCATGTCCCGGTCCGGGTAGACGGTGATATCCGGTTCCGCCATCGTCCCGCTCATCAGCAGCCGGAGCCGGTCGTCGCCGGCCTCGATGTCGTGGGCGCCCTCTTCGCCGGCCGGGAGGGCGACGTAGTCGCCGGCTTCGAGGTCGTGGGCGCTCTCGTCCGGTCCCAGAAAGAGCGTGCCGCTCCCCTCCAGCACGAAGACGGACTCCTCGTTGCCCTCGTGGTAGTGGCGGACCCACAGGCGCTTGCCGGCGGGGACCTCGTAGAGGCTGGTCCCCAGCTGCTCGCCGCCCGCGGCCGAACCCAACTGCTTGCGTTTGAACTGTCGGTCGCCGTGGTCGTGTTCGGTCCAGTCGAGGTCGGCAACGTTGACGGGGCCGTCGCTCATGGCGGAGCGACAGCGCACGGGGAGAAAAGCCCTGTGCCCTTACAGGTCCTCGGCCAGCCGTTCGAGCGTCGCATCGAGTACCGCGTCGCGCTCGCCGGCCAGATAGCGAACCGAGCCGTCTCGGACGCTTCGGGTGGTGACACCGCCTTCGGGCACGGCCTCGTCGACGTCGGCGACCAGCTCGTGCAGGTCGAGGTCGGCGTCGGTCCGGACGTACAGCGTGTCCGTGTCGACACCGACGACGGCGTCGACCTCGTCGCGCACCGAGCGGTGGAGCTCGTCAAGCAGGAGCGTCTCCGGCGGGAACTCGTACTGGTGGGAGTAGGCGTCCGTGTCCAGCACCGCCACGTCGGCCCCCTCGACCGTGTGGTACTCCAGGTTGGCCACGGCGGTGGCCACCTCGTCGTCGACCTTCTCGCGGAACTGCTCTGCCACGTGGCCGGCCAGCCCGCCCACGTCGCTCTCGTCGTCGCCAAAGACCAGGTCGGTGATGAGCTCGCGCTTGTCCTCGTAGGACTGGTAATGTGCCTCCAGTGCGACGGCCTCGCGAAGCTGGGCGACCGCCTCGGCGTCGTAGCCGGCCTCGCTCGCGAGGTCGACGTACGCCCCGGGGGCGTCCTCCCAGAAGCTCACGGCGGGGAGGTGTCGGAGGTCCGCGCGCACGTCCTCGTTGACGTGGGCGGCGACGTTGGCCGCGAGCGTCGTCGCGGTGGTGTCGGGGGCGTCGGCCAGGCTCGGCGAGACGACGGCGTCGACCGCGTCGGTGACGGCGCCGTCGACCTCGATGTCGTCGACGACGACCGTGGGCGCGCCGTAGACGTTCAGCAGGTCGAAGCCGTCAAGGCTCTCGCGGGTGCCGCCGGCTGCGACGAAGACAAACAGCGGGAGCGCCTCGTCGTGGCGCTCCTTGTTGTCGAGCATCTGCGAGGCGTCCTTGGTGGCGTCGTCCATGTCGTAGACGCCGCCCTCCAGCGGTCGGCGGTCGAAGTAGTGGTACTGGGCGTCGGTCCGCCGGTGCTGGTCGGTGACCAGCGGGAGCGTCGCCCGCTCCAGGGCGCTCCCCGCGAGGTAGCCGTCGGCGGTGTTGGTGTGACGGACGATGACCGGCCGCTCGGTGAGTACCGCCTTGCGGATCTCGGTGGCCGCCTCGACCAGGTCGGCCGAGAGGGCATCGACAGTGTCGTCCTCGGCCAGGGGCTCCACGGCGTCGGGTCTGGCCTCGTCGTCGAGCGCGTCGGCGAGTCGGCGCTCGACCTCGTCTCGCTCGTCGTCGTCGAGAACCGTCAGCGCCTCGGTCTCGACCTGCAGTTCGCCCCGTCGCTCGCGCACTTCGCCGTCGAGTCGGGCGAACTCGCCCTCGTCGACGTCGGGGTAGGCGCGGACGCCGGCTTCGACGAACGCGGCGCAGTCGACGGTGCCACTTTCGTCCTGCAGTTCGAAGACCGTCGGACCGGAGGTCTGTCGGATGCCGACGACCTCGCCTTCGAGTCGGACGGTCTCGCCGACGTGGTCGGCGAGGGCGCCGACGGGAACCGTCGTCGGTCCGTCCTCGGCGTCCGCTTCGACAGCAGCCGTGTCGCCGCTCGCGGACTCGGTTTCGGTCGACTCGTCGGCGTCGCTGTTCGAACCGACTGTGCCGCCGGCTTCGGACACGCGGTCGGCGTCGCCCGTCTGACTCACTGCGCCCGCTTCCGGTGCCGCGGTCGCCGTTCCCGACTCGGACGCGTCGGCCGCGTCGTCGTCTGTTCCAGAGACGGTATCGTCTGTCTCGTCGGCCTCGTCGTCAGTGTCGTCCGACGCTTCGTCGTCCGTGTCGGGGGACCGAGCGGTCGCTCCGTCCCCGTCAGCGTTTCCCGACTCGTCTTCGTCCTCTTCCAGCAGCGTGGAGTGGCCCACGTCGGGGTCGTCCACGAGCACGCCGCGGAACTCGCTTTCGGCCTGTCGGATGGACCAGCCCAGGTCGACGTTGCCGTTGTCGCGGACGTTCTTGACCTGGACGTACACCTCGTCGCCGGCGTCCCAGTCCAGCGAGTCGAGTCGCTGGTCCAGTTCGCTGCGGTGGAGCAGGCCGGTGACGCTGTCACCGATGTCGACGAAGACGCCGAACTCGGCGAAGCCGTCCACGTTGCCGCGGTAGTATCGACCAACGTTGAGCTGGTCGGCGCTATTCCCTCGGAACTCGAACAACGCGTCCTCCTCGTGGAGGTCACAGATGTGTCCGTCGACGGATGTGCCGCAGATGATACACGAACCCATTGCCCGATGCAAGCAGGTGGGGCCTAAAACTGTTGTCGAATTCCGCGCGCGAGAAAATCCGGGCTTACTCGAAGACCTCGCTCTCCGATTCGAGCAGCTCCAGGCCCTCTCGGACTGCTGTGGCCTGTTCCGGGAACAGCGCGACCTCTATCTCGCTGCCCTGTTCGTCCTCGAAGGCGAGTTTCACGCGCTTGTCGCCGTACTCGCGGACGTCGACGCCCTCGACGTCGTAGAGCTTGACCGTCGCCTCCTTGTTCGACGGGCCGACGTTCTTGAACGCGCCGTCCTTGAGTTCGAGCATGAAGTCGTCGATGTCCAGCGTGAGCATACCCGACCTACGCGCTCGCGCTTAAAATCCGCTCGCACTCGTCAGTGCTGTCACAGCGTCGAAGCCCCGGAAACCGTAGCCAAAGAGGATGGCAGCGGGGAGGGCGCCGACCACGGCGGCTTTCGGCAGGCTGAGTTCGTGGACGACGGCCGTCCCGACGACGTACAGCGCCGCGCCCCAGACCGTAACAAGCACGCGCAGCGTCGGGAACGGCAGTCCCGCGACGACACAGGGCGCCATCGCGTAGCACATGACCTGGACCGTCTCGCTGATGCCGCCACGGTCGGGCGCGGTCGGGACCAGCAGAAGCGTCTGTATCGCCGCCGTCAGGTGGACCGTGATGGGCGCGACGAAGACGATGATGGCAAGCAGAGCGAGCACGGCCACACCGGGCGAGAAGCCGCCGATAGCGGGATACGGGAACGGGCCGGTCGAGACGACGCCGCGGGCGGCGAGTTCGACCACGAGAAAGCGCCCCAGCTCCTCGACGAGCACGACCAGCGACGCGAAGATGAGCCCCGGCGCCTGGTCACCCGGGGCGATACCGGTCCGGAAGAACCGACGCGGTCGCCTGAGTACCTCCGCCCAGGCGCGCGCGATGGCCACTGGTCCGCGGTCCCGACCCGTCCCGGTGGTCTCGACCCACTGTGTCACGCCCGTAGATGGGTCCTCGGTCAGTAAGAGAATTCCGAGTCGGAGTCAGTCGCCAGCACCTTCGCTGCTGACGCTTCCGAGTTCGAACATATTGTTCTCACGGTCAATCGTCAGCACCGAGATTCTCCACCGCCTCCAGACACGGCGGGTCGGGTTCGATGTTCGCGTACTGGACGGCCTCCTCGCCCAGCCGAGCGACCCGTTCCTCGATGCCCTCGTCGGTAATCCGTCCGTTCTCGACGGCGTTTCGGGCCCGCGGGACGGCCGCCTGGTGAGGGATGACCCAGCAGTCCAGCGACCGACAGACCGACCGCAGATGGTCCAGCGCGGTGATGGGGAACCCGCCGCCGGCGACGGCCAACAGGCCCACGGTCTTGTTCTCGAACTCGTCGAAGCCACAGTAATCCAGCGCGTTCTTCAGCGGCGCCGAGTAGGAGCCGTGATACACCGGCGTTCCGAGCAGTATCGAGTCGGCCTCGCGAAGCCGGCGCGTGACCTTGGGCGCGTCGCCCGCCGCGGGGTCGTCCGCGTCGAAGACGGGGAGGTCGTACGCCCGCAGGTCGAGCAGTTCGGTCGTCCCGCCGGCGTCGGCGGCCGCGTCGAGGGCGCGTTCGACGGCGATGCGGGTGTAACTCTCGTCGCGGAGGCTGCCGACGACACCGACGACGTGCGGTCGTGCCATGTGTCCATCCTGACAGGGGCGGGCCAAAGGGGTATCGCACCCCGCCGTGGTGAGACCGCCGGGTCCGGAGCGTAGTTTGGTAGGTCTGGCGCCCGTAGGTTCGCCCATGCGAGCAACCATCGCGGATCTGCGACCCGACCTCCCCTATCGCCTCCGGCATCTGGTCGGCCCGTGGCTGACCGCCGCCGCGCGGCTGGTCGGCCAGCCGGAGTTCCGGCTGCGACGGGACGGCTACGTCGGGACGGTGGCCCTGTCGCTGTCCGAGTTCGAGCGGGAACTGGAGCGGGGCGGCTTCGCCTGGGGGCCGGTCAGCTGGTACCACCAGCCCGCAGTCGGCTCCGACCCCAACGGGAGCTGGACGTTCCGCCGGGCACCTCTTGCCGACCGACAGCTCCACGTCATCCTCACCCGCCGTGCCCCCGAGTGTCACGATATCTATGCCCACTGGGAGTACAACTGGCTGCGCCACCCGCTCAAACACGCGAGACAGCTCGACATCGACCGCGAGGCAGGGTCGGCGGCGATGCGGGAGTGGCTCGACAACCACGGCGTCGACTACGAGGCCAACTCGCGGACCCGCCGGAAGGTCAGGCGCGCCATCCGCCGCGTCGCGGCGCCGCTGCTGGGCCGGGAGACGGTCGAGTAGGGGCTGTCAGTCACTCGCCTCGTCAGCGCCGGAGGCTGGCGACGGTCTCACCGCCGTCCTCCGTGACGGTCACTAGTTCGTCGTCCGCGAGGTCCGAGAGCAGGCCCCGCAGCCACTCGCGGCCGTGGTCGCCGTCGGGCGCGTAGTCGACGCGGACACGCGGCCCGAGTTCGTCCAACGGGAGTTCGTCGTACTCGTTGAGGACGCTGATGACCCGGCCACGGAACTGCCGACGCGACCCCTCGAACTCGGGCTGGGTCGGCACGTCCGGCGCGGTGAAATCGCCCGACTGGTACGCCAAACACCACTCGCGCCAGGGACACTGCGCCCCGTCGCAGTCCGGCGTCTTCTCGCAGGCCACCCCGCCCAGTTCCATGATGGCGTTGTTCCACACCTCGGACTCCCCCTCGGGCATGAGCCGCTGTGCCGTCGCCTCGAAGGCGCTGTCGTCGTCGGGCACGTCGAAGGCGCGATAGAGGACCCGCTTGACGTTCGTATCGACGACGGCGTTCCCGTTGTTGAACGCGAAGGAGGCGACGGCGTTGGCGGTGTAGGGCCCGACGCCCATCAGTTCCGAGAGGCCGTCGGGGTCGGTCGGCCACTCGCCGTCGAACTCCGAGACCACTTGCCCGGCGGCCTCGTGGAGGTACTTCGCGCGGTTGTTGTACCCCAGCGAGTGGTCGGTCCAGAAGCCGACCACGTCGCCCCGCTCGGCCGCCGCGAGGGCCTCGACCGTGGGCCACCGCTCCAGGAAGTCCTCCCAGGCCGCGACGACGCGGTCCAGCTGGGTCTGCTGGCTCATCACCTCCGAGACCAGAATCTCGTAGGGGTCGTCGGTCCGGCGCCACGGGTACTCGCGGTGGTCGGCCTCGTACCACTCGACGAGGGCGTCCTGTACTGCGGGGACGGCACTCGGGAGGTACTCGTTGTCTCCCGACTGGTCACTCATTGGCGGGCGTTTGGCTCTGCCGGATTTGTGTGTGGTGGTTGAGTCGCAAGTCGTTTCTGCGGGCTGGCCGTTCACGCTGGTATGACACTCGACGAACTGCAGTCGGAGATGCAGGACCGGTACGCCGACCTGGACGACGACCTGGCTGTCTCGCTGGACCGCGAGACGCGCAACGAGCTGGCGATGCTGTCGGTCGCGCTGGACCCCGAGGACACCGACGAACTCGTCCGGCGGGCGATTCACATGCTGTTCCAGTCGACCGTCGAGCGCGGGACGCTCGATTTCCACCTCCGGTCTGGCTTTGACTGCACGTACGACGAGTTCCTCTCGGGGATGACTTTCGACGAGATGGCCGGCGGCAACCAGTTCCCCCAGGCACAGGACAAGGACGACCGGCGCTATCAGTTCTAGAGAAGTATCGCGACCGCGAGCAGGCTCGCACCGCCCAGGACCACCGAGCTCCAGAGCGCGACCCGCGCGGCGAAGCTCCGATTTGGACCCGGCGCCGTCAGCCCGGCCTTGACGGCGATGCTGGCCGCGGTCGCCAGCAGGATGGCAACCATCGCCGTGGTCTCGCCGATAGCGCCACCCCGATACAGCAACACGGCCGAGGTCGTCGCGCCGGCACTGGAGACCAACCCCGAGAGGACCGACGTGACGTAGAGCCCGGCGGTGCCAAAGCGGGCGCTGGCGACGCCGCCGACGACGACCACGAGCAGGAACACGCCGCCAAACGCCAGCACGCCCCGCAGCGAGAACGGGCTGGTGAGGTCCATCTCGACCTCCTGAGACCAGTCGGCGGCGTAGGCCGCGACGGCAACGCTCCCGAGGATGACGGCGCCAAGCGGGAGCAGCGGTGCGACCAGAAGCCCGCTCTCGACCGTGAAGACGATGGTGATGAGCAGGTTCCGCAGCGCCATCGCCGCGTCGGCCAGCATGATGGCGGCCACGGCGTAGGACGACGCGGACGGTTCCTGGCGGACGTGGTCGATCATCGTCCCGACGACCGCCGTCGAGGAGGCCAGCCCGCCGAAGAAACCGGTGACGGCGATACCACGCCCGCCGTAGGTCTGGACGATAGCGTAGTTGACGAAGCCGATGCCCGCGACGAACACGACCATCAGCCAGACCACCCGCAGCTCCAGGGTGACGCCGAGCACGTCCCCGGGAAGTTCCACCGGCTCGGCCGGCAACAGCGGGTAGATGACGAAAGCGAGGATGGCAAACTCCGTCCCCGACCGGAGCTCCTGCTTGCTCAGCCCCCAGGCGAAGCTGTGGAGCTCCCGTTTCAACACGAGCAACAGCGACGAGAAGACGGCGACGGTCACGCCTTCGAGGATGTACCCCGCCGCCACGACCGCGCCGACGCCGTACGCCACGAGCAGCGAGACGGAGGTAGTAAGCGACAGCGTCGGCTCCTCCGACCGGAGCCCCTGGACGGCCAGCAGTATCCCCTGGACGATGACGAGCACCCCGCCCAAGGCCAGCAGGGTGTCGCGCTCGGTGACGGTAAACACCGCGGCCAGGAGGCTGACCAGCGCGAACGTCCGGATGCCCGCGGACTTCTGGGACCACTCCCGCTCCAGCCCGAGGAACATCCCGAGCGCGCCCGCGAGCAGGATTCGCAGGATGCCGGCGTCTATCCCGGCGACGAGCTGTATCGGTGTCGACACGGTCTACTTACGGCCCGAGGCGACAAATACGGACTGTCGTCGAAAGTCTCACCGAGGTCGGCGACACCGAACCGGGGCGGCGCACATCCGGATACGGCCGCCACCTATCGAGGTAGCTTTTTGTTCGATCCATCGGAACCCCGTATTATGGCTGAGTACGACGTAGATGTCAACTGGCCGCGTGCGTTCTGGATCGGCTTTGGTGTCGTACTCGCTGCCGCAGTGGTGTTCGTTACGTACTCGTTTATCGGCACGTTCGTCTTCGGCATCTTCATCTACTACGCGACGCGCCCGCTGTACCGCCGGGTCCAGGGCCGGATCCGCCAGCGGACGCTGTCGGCGATGCTCTCGCTGCTCCTGCTCGCGCTGCCGGTGCTGGCCCTGCTTTACTACACCATCGCCATCGCCGTCCAGGAGTTCAGCCGGTTCGCCGAGACGACCGACCTCGGCCCCTACGCCGACGCCGTCGGGCCCTACATCAACGTCTCGGAGGTCGTCAAGAGCCCACAGACGCTGCTCTCGGACGCGGCCGGACCGGAGACGGTCGTCGACACGCTGGGGCAGTTCGTCGGCTATCTCGGCGTCGTCGGGACCGGGCTCGTCCACGCGTTCGTCATGTTCGCGCTCGCGTTCTACCTGCTCCGGGACGGCCCGCGACTCGCCGAGTGGGCAAAGAGCTTTCTCGACCGCCGGGGGGTGCTCGACCAGTACTTCCACGAGGTCGACCGGAGCTTCCATAAGGTGTTCTACGGGAACATCCTGAACGCCATTGTCACGGGCGCCATCGGCGCCATCGCGTTCAGCCTCGTCGACTTCGCCGCGCCGGCCGGCCTCGGGGTGCCGTACCCGGCACTGACGGGACTGCTCGCGGGCGCGGCGAGTCTCATCCCCATCATCGGCATGAAAATCGTCTACGTGCCGATGTCGCTGTACATCGCCGTCGACGCGGGCCTGGACGGCGGTGAGTGGTGGTTCGTCGCGCTGTTCGTCGGCGTCGCGTTCGTCGTCGTGGACACGATACCGGACCTCGTCGTCAGACCGTACGTCTCGGGCGGCGGGTCGCTCCCGCTTGGCCCGTTTGGGAGGCGGAAATCGACGCCGGAGTCGGACGCGAACCCCGGACTGCACACGGGGACCCTGATGTTCGCGTACGTCCTGGGTCCGTTCCTGTTTGGCTGGTACGGGCTCTTTCTCGCGCCGATGATACTGGTGCTTGTCGCCCACTTCGCCAGAATCGTCCTCCCGGTCATCGTCAAGGGTGAGGCCCGCCCCAGCGGCGTCGACCCGACGAACCTCGTCGGCGACGAGGTGGGGGACCCGGAGCTAGACGGCGTGAACGACAGTCAGCGGGAGGGACCGACGCCGGGCGAGGACGTGACGCCGGCGTCGGGCACCGAGGACCCCTCCTAGGCGTCCGCCTCGCTGTCGACGTACTGGTTCTCCCAGTCGCGGCGGGCGTCGAGTTCGCGGCGGCCGCGGCGGGTCATCGTGTAGAAGTTCGTCCGGCGGTCGCGCTGGCCCTTCTCGACGAGCCCCTTGTCGACGAGGGTGTCGAGGTTGGGGTAGAGCCGGCCATGGTGGATCTCCTTCTCGTAGTAGTCCTCCAGTTCCTCCTTGATCGCGAGCCCGTGTGGCTCGTCGTGGCCCGAGATAACGTAGAGGAGATCCCGCTGAAACCCGGTCAGGTCGTACATCGTCTGCTCTCGCTCATATATCAGGGTTCGAACCATTTAAATATGTCGGGTAGGCGAGTTTCCAGCACCGGCGTGTGAGCGAAACAGTTCGTAGCGGGCCCGACGCGACGAAACAGACACAGCCACCGGCCTGGAAGACAGGTCAGTTTTCGGTCACGTACCCGCCCCGAATCGCCGGTGGAATTATCTACCGGCGCGACCATCTGTTAGTATGCCAGAAAAAACCCTGTTCGAGAGTGAACAGCTGATGGGCCGTGACGCCGTCGCGGACTACCTCCGGACCCTCGCGGCTTCGCTGGAGTCCGGCTCCGACGTGACGCTGCGAGCGGGCGACCAGTCCCTGACGATGCAGCCGCCGAGTGAGGTGGAGTTCGAGGTCAAGGCCGAACGCGAGGGGCCGACCGACGGGGACGGCGAACTCAGCATCGAACTGGAACTGGAGTGGCCCGAGAACGCGGGCGAGGGCGGCGACCTCTCTATCGAGTAGTCGGGCCGGCTGCGGGCCTGTCCCGTCGCAGTGACACACGCGAAGTACGGACACAGCAGCGCCGTTAACGGATTTTCGCAGCGAAGTAAGTGGAAAGCGGCCGCCGAAAATGCGGCCGCTTGCCGCCCTGAATTGGTCCCCGCTGACGCTTCGGCCCTCCAAGCGAAGCGTCACCTGATAGGTGGTGGGAGAGTAACTTAAAAGTACCGGCCCGGCGGCGGAGTGATGGCTGTTTTATATGTAGCCATGAGTGAACTGTAGCAACAGTCGTCGGCTGCGACACACGTGTATCGTACGTCGACCGGCGGGAGCAAAACTGCCACCGCCGGCGCGTGGCGGCGTCAGCGGTTCTCGCGTTGCTCTACCTTGTTCAACTCGATGAGCAGTCGGAACATGGCCTTGACCAGGTTCGCATCAACGTCGAACTGCTCCGCGTTCTCGCCCGCGCGGTCCATCACGGCCTGTTCCTGCGATTCGTCAGTCGTCGGGAGCCCCTGCTCCGCTTTGACCTGGGCGATGGTGTCGGCCACGTAGGTCCGCTGGGCGATTTTCTCGACGATCTCGCGGTCGATAGTGCGTATCTCCTCGCGCAGTTCCTCCAGTGACATCTCCTCGGGGTTCGAGCTCATAGTGTCCGTGTCCCATCCGTTTGTGTGGTCGTCAGCAAGGTTCTTCCGGGTCGCTCGTCCCAGTACTCTCTGACCTGTTCGAGCGCCTCGCGCTCGCCGACGGCGGTAAAGGACGGGCCGGTGCCCGACAGGGAGACGCCCTCGACCTGCGAGACGCCCTCGACTATCGGCTCGGTGTCGAAGCCAAGCGCCGCACAGAACGCTAGCCCGTTTACCGTCATCGCGCGCTGGTAGTCGCCGTCGAGGGCCAGCTCCTCGACGAGCCGGGCCATCGGCGCTATCTGCCGACAGCGGTCCACGTCCGCGTCCGCCGAGAAGGACTGCTCCGGGGGCGTCCAGACGAGCACGTCCCAGTCGACCGCCTCGCGGGCGAGCAGGTCGTCGCTCTCGTTGTCGGTGATGGTGACGCCGCCCAGCATCGACGCCGAGGCGTCGTCGAACGCACCCGTGACGGTGACGCCCACGTCGCGGGCGGCCATCACGCCAAGCCGCGCCATGTCCTCGCGGGTCATCCGTTCGGTGGCATCGAGGGCGTCGAGGGCCGCCATCACGGTCGCGTTGGCGGCCGCGCTCGAACTCTTGAGCCCGGAGGCCATCGGCACCTCGCTCTCGGTTCGAACCGACCCGCCCGACACCGCGGGCATCCCCACGGCCCCGCCATGTGCGTCGATGACGTACTCCACGCAACGCTCGACGAGGCGAGTGTCGGCGTCGGGAGCGGCGGCCACCTCCCCGGTCACGTCCTCCCGTTCCGTCGAGAGTTCGACGGTCGCTGTCGTGTACTCGTCGATAGCGAACGCCGACCCGCGGCCCGTCGCCAGCGCGTTCAGGACGGTCCCGGCAGCCGGCGCCCGTGCTTGCCCTTCCATCGCTCGACACTCCCGCCCGCCGGTATTTACTATCTGCGAAAGCGGCGACCGACCGCCACGCGTTCGACCGACGGCCGACAGCAACAGTCGACCGGTCCGTGGGGCCCATCTCGGGCTGACGGTCACCCGCAGGAAACCGGGAGACAGCGAACACGGGTCGTGCTGCTGCCCCCCGGTTATTACGGGCCTGGACATGAAATATCAGCTCGATGAGCAACGAACCAACCGGGACCAACATCGAAGGGGCGGCGCCGGACGCCGAGCCCGTCGTCGAGACCGACGAGGCGACGATAACGGACGACGCCGAACTCGAACGGACGCTCGGGCTTTCGGGCGGTCTGGCCATCGGTATCGGGACGATGATCGGCGCGGGCATCTTCGTGTTCCCGGGGCTCGCCGGCGCGGAAGTGGGGACGGCCGCGGCGGCGTCGTTCGGGGTCGGCGGCGTCATCGCGTTGCTTGTCGCGCTGCCGACCTCGGAGCTGGCGACGGCGATGCCCAAAAGCGGCGGCGGCTACTACTTCATCTCCCGCGGTCTGGGGACCCTCGCCGGGACCGTCATCGGGCTCTCGCTGTGGCTCGGGCTGGTGTTTGCGACGGCGTTTTACCTGGTCGGGCTGGGTTTCTACGCGCTGGACGGGCTCGCGCTGGTCGGAATCACAGTCGGTTCGAGTCCGGGTATCATCGTCTCGGGCATCGCCGTCGTCGCCGGCATCGGCTTTACCGTGTTGAACGTCACCGGGACGGAGAACGCGGCCAAGCTCCAGAACGGCATCGTCGCACTGTTGCTGTCGATGCTGGTCGCGTTTCTCGCGTTCGGGATGGCCGATGCCGTCGGCCTCGTCGACGCCGGCACGCCGCCCGGCGAAGCCAGGAACGTCTGGGCCGTCGGCCCAGTCATGTCCGTGGCCGCGCTGGTCTTTACCTCGTATCTCGGCTTCGCACAGGTCGCGACCGTCGCGGGCGAGATGAAATCCCCCGGCCGGAACCTCCCGCTTGCGATGATCGGGTCGGTGCTCATCGTCACGGTGATGTACGTACTGACGATTTTCGTGGCGACGAGTGTCTTCACTCGCGACGCGCTGGCGGCGGCCGGGGAGACCGCGATGGTCGAAATCGGGCGGGAGCTGCTCGGCACGCCCGGCGCGCTCGTCATCATTCTCGGGGGGCTGTTGGCGACGATGTCGTCGGCCAACGCCTCGGTTCTCAGTACCTCGCGGGCCATCTACGGCGTCTCGAAGGACGCCTTGCTCCCCCAGTGGGCCAGCCGCATCAACCTCAAATACGGGACGCCACACGTCGCCCTCGGGATGGCCGGCGGCCCCGTGGTCGTCCTGGCCGCGACCCGGCAGGTCCAGGTGCTGGCCGAAGTCGCCTCCTTCCTGCATCTCGTCATGTACGGCCTGATGTGTGTCGCGCTGGTGGCTATCCGCCGGGACGAACCGGAGTGGTACGACCCCGACTTCACGGTCCCGGGCGGACCGGTAATCCCGGTCGTCGGCGCGCTGGCGAGTTTCGGGCTCATCGCGTTCATGGACCCGACCTCAATCGTCGTCGGCATCGCGGTCATCGCCGCCACAGCCGGGTGGTACCTCTATTACGCACGCGACATAAAATTGAAAGGAGCCCTGTAATGACCCGCGTACTCGTTCCCGTCGAGATCCTGGAGGGGAAGACGGTATCGGCCGGCCTGATCGACCTGCTTGGACCGGTAGACGTGACCGTCCTCGGCTATCACGTCCTGCCCGAACAGACGCCGCCGGACCAGGCTCGCCAGCAGTACGAGGAGCGCGCGACCGCCGCCCTGGACGACCTGAGCGAGGCATTCCGGGGCGCCGGCGGGGCGGCCGACCGCCGGCTCGTGTTTACGCACGACCGCGAGCAGACCGTCGAGCGCGTCGCCGACGAGGTGGGTGCGCGAGCGTTCGCCGTCTCGGGGACCGCCGGCGGAGTCGACAGCCTGCTCGTCTCGCTGTCCGGCGACGTCGCCGTCGACCGCATCCTCGAGTTCGTGACCGAGCTGATCGGTGACCGCAGTATCGGCGTCACGCTGTTGCTCGCGGGCGAGACCGACGACGACCGGCTGGGGGCCGCCGCGACACGGCTCGGTGACGCCGGAATCGACTTCGAGACGGTGACCACGTCGGGGAAGCCGTTCGAGTCGCTGATGGACGCGGTCCCGGACCACGACGCCATCGTCATGGGCGAGGCGGCACCCTCGCTGCGGTCGCTGGTCTTCGGCGACGAAGCCGACCGCGTGGCCGCGGCGTCGGTTGGCCCGGTACTCGTGGTCCGGAACCGCACCAGCGACGAGTCGGCGTAGCACCGCGCCCGACAGCGCGCCGCTTTTGACGACGGAGGGTAAACCGGCGGTATGAGCAACCGTTCGGACATCCCGCCCGACACCGTCTCGGTCGAACTCAGCGAGGAGGGCGTCGCCGTGGAGTATCTCGACGGCCGCACCGCCTTCTACCACGGCGTCCCCACGAAGGCCGAGGGGAGCGTGACCACCGCGCCCGGCAAGGACACGCACGTCCTCATCACCGACAAGACCGAGACATCGGGCATTCTGGTGTACGTCAACGACCTCCGGACCCACGACGAGATCATCGAGGAGAGCGGTGTCGGCCGGGTAATCCTGGAGGACGGGGAGGAAGACGAACTGTTCCCGGGCGTCACCGTCACGGACCACCAGATGCGCGTCGAGGTGACTGTCGACTACGACGTGACCGACGGCCGCGTGTTCGTCTTCGAGGAAGACGAGATGGGCGAGCGCGGCTTCGAAATCGTGCCGAGCGAGGAGTAAGTCCGGCGAGCGAACAGCGTGAGTGAGCCGTTTTTCGCGCACGTTTTTCGGTGAGCGGTGGCCACCGGCCACCCGAGCCCAAAAAGGTGCACGTCAGACGGGCGAGCGCGGCTTCGAAATCGTGCCGAGCGAGGAGTGATACTGGCGGCTGTACGTTCGTGAAGATATTCGCCACCCCGGGTGACGATTCCTTCAGTTTGGTACAGCCACCAGTACGAGCTACTGCAGGTACGAGGGGTCCTCGTCGTCGCAGTTCTCCTCGTGCTTTGCCGCGTCGTCCCGGTCGTCGAACATGAGACCGCAGGTCTCACACTTGTACCAAGTCATCTCGTCGCGCTCGGTAGTGACAACCATACGGAATACTCTATCGTCGGGAGGTAAATCGCTTTCGCGCGATAGAACCGTGCAGCGGCCGGCCGAGTCGCCCGCGACCCGACTCCCGGCACCTGTCCAACGGGAACCCTCAAGAGGACCGGAGCGCTAGCCGGACCATGAGCGGGAACGGCGGCGAGAGCGTGGAACTCACGGTCGAGGGCGCCCACAAGCGCGACGCCGGACGGGGTATCGCACGCCTTCCCGAGTCCGTCCGCAGCGAACTGGGCGTGTTGAGCGGGTCGCCCGTCATCGTCGAGGGCGAAGAAATGACCGTGGTGAAGGTGTGGCCGGGTGACGGCGACGGGTCCACGGTCCGCATCGACTCGGACACGCGGGCCAACGCCGGCGTCAACGTCGGCGATACGGTCCGTGTCCGGGCAGGTTCGGTGACGGAGGCGACGGCTATCACCATCCAGCCCTTAGAGCCACTGCCCGGCACGGACGAGTACGCACACACGGTCCGGACGCGGCTGGTCGACCAGATGGTCCAGGCCGGCGAGCGGACCCACATCGACGGGCTGGGGACGTTCGTCGTGCAGACGACCGAGCCCGACGGCGCGGTGCGGGTCTCGCCGGGGACCGACGTGTCCGTGTTGCCGGCCATCGACGACCCGACCGACGCCGACAGCGCCGACCCGTCCGCCTCGGTCGTGGGAGCGAACGCCGGGACGGCCGAGACGGCGACGGGCGTCAGCTACGAGGACATCGGGGGACTGGACGAGGAACTCGACCGCATCCGCGAGATGATAGAGATGCCCCTGGCCGAGCCCGAGCGGTTCCGCGAGCTGGGTATCGACCCGCCCAGCGGCGTCTTGCTGCACGGCCCGCCCGGAACGGGCAAGACGCTCATCGCGAAGGCCGTCGCCAACGAGGTCGACGCCTACTTCGACACTATCTCCGGCCCCGAAATCGTCTCGAAGTACAAGGGCGAAAGCGAGGAGCGGCTGCGCGAGGCCTTCGAACGGGCCGAGGACGAGGCCCCAGCCATCCTCTTTGTCGACGAGATAGACTCCATCGCCGGCTCCCGGGACGAGGACGCCGACATGGAGAACCGCGTCGTCGCCCAGCTGCTGACGCTGATGGACGGCCTCGAAGACCGGGGCCGGGTGGTCGTCATCGGCGCGACCAACCGCGTCGACGCTGTCGACGAGGCGCTGCGCCGGGGCGGTCGCTTCGACCGCGAGATAGAGATCGGTGTGCCGGACGAGGGGGGTCGCCGGGAGATTCTGGACGTCCACACCCGCGAGATGCCACTGGCCGACGACGTGGACCTGGACCGCATCGCGGCCCAGACCCACGGCTTCGTCGGCGCGGACCTTGCCTCGCTGACGACCGAAGCGGCGATGTCCTCGCTGCGGGCCGACCGCGAGCGCGAACGGAGCGAGCGGTCGGACCCGGCAAGCGAGCAACGCCAACCAGAGGAGGGCGCGGAGGAGAGCGACGAGACCGAAAGCGAGGGGCCGGCGGTGAGCCAGGCTGACTTCGACGCGGCGCTTGCGGTCGTCGACCCCAGCGCGATGCGGGAGTACGTCGCCGAGACGCCAGACGTGGGCTTTGACGACGTGGGCGGGCTGGGCGAGGTCAAACAGACGCTGACCGAGGCCATCGAGTGGCCCCTCGAATACGGCGACCTCTTCGAGACGACAAACACAGACCCGCCCAGCGGCATCCTGCTGTACGGCCCGCCCGGAACCGGCAAGACGCTGCTGGCCCGGGCCGTCGCCGGCGAGAGCGACGTCAACTTCATCCACGTCGCCGGCCCCGAAATCATGGACCGCTACGTCGGCGAGAGCGAGGAAGCGGTCCGCGAGCTGTTCGAGCGGGCGCGACAGACCGCGCCGAGCATCATCTTCTTAGACGAGATAGACGCCATCGCCAGCCACCGCGGCGGGGGCAACGAGGTGACCGAGCGGGTCGTCTCCCAGCTGCTCGCCGAGCTCGACGGTATCACCGAGAACCCCAATCTCGTGGTGCTTGCGGCGACCAACCGCAGGGACATGATCGACGACGCCCTGCTGCGGCCGGGGCGGCTCGAACAACACGTGGAGGTGCCAAATCCCGACGGCCCGGCCCGCGAGGCGATTCTGTCGGTCCACACCAGAGGGAAGCCACTGGCCGAGGACGTGTCGGTCCCGGAGCTGGCCGCGGAGCTGTCGGGGTACTCCGGGGCCGAGATAGAGGCCGTGGTCCGGGAGGCGTCGATGCTGGCCATCCGGGAGATGGCCGACGACCTCGGTCCCGCCGAGGCCAGCGAACGGGCCGACGAGGTCCGTATCACCGGCGACCACTTCCGACGGGCGCTGGAGCGGGCCACGGAGCGGTGACGGGCGTCCGTGTGGCGCAGATTTGACAGCTGTGACTCTCTCCGGAATGGGACTACATAGCGGTCGCTGTGTGGCGAACGGATCGAAACACTGGCGAGACGGCGTCGCTGGCGAGGAGCGGTGAAAGGCTGTCCGGACAGCCTTTGGCGGACGAGCGACGCCGTGTGGCCGAGCAGCGAGACGGGCTAAGTTACCGGCATCGACGTGAAAAGCGCCTTGCCGGCGTTAGTGAGTTAGCGTCCACGGATATAAAAGGCGCGGTCAGCGCCGGTCGGCGAGCGCCGGGAACTCCTCGCGCACGTCGGCCACTGTTTCGGGTCTGATGTCGGCCGTGACCAGGGCGGGGTCGTCGTCCGAGCTCGCGAGCGTCGTCCCCCACGGGTCATACACCGTCGAGCGGCCCAGCAGCTCCGCGTCGTCGAACCGACCGACGCCGTTGGCCGCGGCGACGTAACACTGGTTCTCGACGGCCCGCGCCCGGGGGAGCAGCTGCCAGTGTTCGACGCGGGGGTAGGGCCACGCGCTCGGGACCACGACGAGCGTCGCGCCCGCCTCGACCAGCCGCCGATACAGCTCCGGGAACCGGAGGTCGTAGCAGGTGGTGACGCCGACGGTAAACCCCCCGAACTCGACGGTCGGGAGCGACTCGCCGGCGACGAGCAGGTCTGACTCGGCGGAGTCGTAGCCAAAGAGGTGGTGCTTGCGGTACACCGCCTTCCGGGTCCCCTCGCGGTCGAGGAAGACAGACGTATTGGCCAGTCCCTCGCTCTCCGGCACGTCGTGGCCGGCCGCCGCGCTCAGTTCGAGGTCCTCGACGAAGCTCCCGGCGAGAATCCCGATGTCGCGCTCGGCGGCGACCGAGCGGAGGGCCGTCACCGTCCCCCCGTCCAGCCCCTCGGCGTTGCGCTGGTAGGCCTCGAACGCGAAATAGCCGACCGTGAAGAGTTCGGGCAGGACGACGAGGTCACAATCCGCGTCGGCGGCTCGCTCGACGGCCTCGGTCGCGCGTCGGCGGTTCGCCGCGACCGCGCCCGGTTCGACGGTGATCTGGGCGAGTCCGAGCTTCATGCTTTGGTTTCGAGGTACTCCGTGAGCGCCGCTTCGAGGTTCTGAAGCTCCGCGTCGAGGTTCCGCTTGAAAAAGCGCTCGACGCCGGGGAGCTTGCCGTCGACGACGAACCGGTTTGTCACCTTCGTCCCGCCGTCGTCGGTCGGTTCGAGCTCCTGTTCGCCCTGAACGCGGACCACCTTCGACCGGCCGACGAAACGGACGTACTCGGGTTCCCGTCGCTCGACGTCTTCGGTCTCGATGGCGATAGTCCGGTCGATGACGGGAATCGGGAGGCGCACATGCCACGTCGCGCGGTCGGCGTCGTGGATGTCCCAGTCTTTCACGACGCTTATCGGCCGGGCGCGCTGGTCGGGGTCGCCGATGAACTCCCACACCGTCTCGGGGCTCGCCGCTACTGTCATCGTTCGTTCGACCCGGACAGTCATACCCCGAATCGGGAGCGCATCCGGATGAATCCACCGACTGTGCGGCCGCGGCTCAGCTCGTGGTGACGCGCCAGGTGGTCGACCGGGCCCGGCCCCACTTCTCTATGTCTACTTCGTCGGCTTCTTCGGCGAGACGGGGGAGTCGGGCGCCGACCTGCTTGGACGAGAGCCCGAGCTGAGAGGCGATGTTCTTCGCGCGGAAGTAACTCTCCCCACGCGAGACGCTCTCACGGAGGTACTCCAGAATGCGGCGGTCCTCCTCGCTGAAATCCACCATACCCCGAGTACGTGCCGAGCGTTATTAATGGTTGCTTTTAGCACATCACTCGGCGTAGACGTGAAGCGCCACGAGCGCCAGCGAGGCCGCCACTATCGCGACCCCGAAGGCGATGCCGCTGTTGGTCAGCAGGCCCGCGGTGTCGAGGCCCTGTGCGTCGCGGACGGCGTAGTTGTAGCTGTTCACGGCGGTCACGCCCGCTCCCAGGACCGCGACGACCCCGAAGAGCGCGCCCAGGCCAACGCCCATATCGTTTGCCGACTCGGTTGTCATACCCGCCCGTTTCGCCCTAGCACACTTAGTTCATTCGGGCCGGGCCACAGGACGTATATCGTGTGGCAGCCACGAGTGGCCAATGAGAGAACTCGGGCGGATACAGCGGGTCGGTATCGTCGCTCTCCTCCTGGTCGGGAGTATCGGTGGCGCGTTCGCCGTCGGCGTCATCGGCACCCCGGCCGTCGAGAGCGTCGAGAACCGGTTCACCGGCGTCTCGGAGAACACGACAACCGTCGGAACAGCCCTCACGGTGTCGAACCCCAACCCCATCGGGGTCTCGCTTGGCGGGACGACGGTCAACTACACCGTCTCGATGAACGACGTGGCCATGGCCAGCGGCCAGAAGCGCGGTATCGACCTGGAGAGCGGAAACACGACGCTCCAGTTCAGCACCGAGATGCAAAACGGCAAGATTCCGCCCTGGTGGGTCAGCCACGTCAGGAACGGCGAGCGGACGCGAGTTACCGTCGACGCCGACATCACAGACTCGCTGGTCGGGGGCCGGTCGGTCACGCTCACGCAGAACCGGAACATAGAGACCGACATGCTGGGGGCGTTCAACTCCACGGAGACGCGCCCGGTCGACGCCGACAGAGCGTTCGTCTCCGACTCGGTGCTGTACATCAACGAGACGCGCGGGTCCTGGGACCGGGAGGGCGTCACCCGCTCGGAGACCCCGATGGAGCTGGCCTTTGACGTGTACAACCCCAAACCGGTGCCGTACGCGGTCAGCAAAATCGGCTACACGACGTACCTGAACGATGTCCGTGTCGGGTCGGGCGAGACCGACAGCGGGACGCTCATCACGCCGGGAGAGCGCGAGACAATCGGCGTCCGGAACGTCATCCGGAACGAGCGCCTCGACGAGTGGTGGGTAACCCACCTCCAGCGCAACCAGAACACGACGATGTACGTCGACTTCTACCTCGTCGTCGAGGGCGGGGGCGAGCAGTTCCGCATCGACCTCGACGCCATCGACTACGAGACGGCCATCGAGACGGACCTCTTCGGCACCAAAGACCAGTACCCGACCGGCGGAGATGCCGACCCGAGCGGTGACCCGACAGCGGACAACAACACGGAGGGCGGCGACAGCGGCTCGACGGACGGCACGGCGGCGCCGTCGGACGATACACCCACCGACGACGAGTCGGCGGACGGCACGGCGACCGACGACGGCGGTATACTCGGCATCTGAGCCGCTACCCGACGGCGATTTCGACGAGCGACATCCCCCCGTCGACGGCCGCCTCCAGGTCGTCTCGCAGTTCCGCCCGTGTCGTCGGCCGATAACTGTCGATGCCGAAGCTCTCGGCGAACGTCCCGAAGGACGGGTTCGTCAGCCGGGTCCCGAAGGAGTCACCGGTCGCGTCCCGCTGTTTGGTCGAGATGAGTCCGTAGTCGTCGTCAGTGAACACGACGACGGTGTACGAACAACCCAGCCGGGTAGCTGTCTCCAGTTCGGCGGCCTGTACTACTCGACCCACACCGTCTTGCGGTTGGTGAACTCGCGGATGCCGACGGCCGACAGTTCCCGGCCGTAGCCGGACTCTTTCACGCCACCGAAAGGGACCCGCGGGTCGGATTTGACGAGCTGGTTGACGTAGACACAGCCGGCGTCGATGCGTCTTGCCACCCGCTCGCCCCGCTCGCGGTCCTCGGTCCAGATGCTGGCCCCGAGCCCGTACTCGGTGTCGTTTGCCTTCCGGACCGCTTCCGCCTCGTCCTCGACCTCGTAGACGGCCGCCACGGGACCGAACAGCTCTTCGCTGTCGGCGGGACAGCCCTCGGGCACGTCGGTGAGGACCGTCGGCGGGTAGTAAGCGCCTTCCCGGTCCAGTGGCTGGCCGCCCGTCTCGACCGTGGCGCCGGCGTCGACGCTCGCTTCGACCTGCTCGTGGAGGTCCGCGAGCAAGTCGGGGCGGGCCTGTGGCCCGATGTCGGTTCTCTCCGCCGTCGGGTCGCCGACGGTGAGCGACTCGACCGCCGCGACGAAGCGGTCCAGAAAGTCGTCGTAGACGTCCGTGTGGACGACGAACCGCTTGGCGGCGATGCAGGACTGGCCGCCGTTCTGGTTGCGGGCCCAGGCACCGGTCTCGACGGCGGCTTCCAAGTCGGCGTCGTCGAGCACGACGAACGGGTCGCTGCCGCCGAGTTCGAGGACGGTCTTCTTGAGGTGGTCGCCGGCCACCGAGGCGACCGCGCGCCCGGCCGGCCCGCTTCCGGTCACTGTCGCCGCCCGCACGCGGTCGTCGGCGACGATGTCCTCGACGCGGTCAGAAGGTATCAACAGCGATGTGAAGACGTCCTCGGGATAGCCCGCCTCGGCGAAGACCTCCTCGATGGCCTTCGCACAGCCCGGGACGTTCGAGGCGTGTTTCAGCAGGCCGACGTTGCCGGCCGTCAGATACGGTGCCGCGAAGCGAAACACCTGCCAGAACGGGAAGTTCCACGGCATCACGGCCAGCACCGGGCCGAGCGGCTCGTAGACGGTCTTTGCCGACGACCCCGGCGGGCTCGGATGGGACTCGGGCGCGAGGTGGGCGCTCGCGTGGTCGGCGTAGTAGTCACATCCCCACGCGCACTTCTCAACCTCCGAGATGGCCTGCTCGATCGGTTTCCCCATCTCCTCGGTCATCGTCTCGGCGTAGTCGCGCTTGTTCTCTCTGAGCACGTCGGCCGCCGATGAAAGCAGCTCCGTCCGCTCGCGCAGCGGCCGGTCCCGCCAGCGGTCGAACGCCGCAGTCGCCCCTTCTATGGCCGCATCGACCGCCGACTCGCCGTCTTCCTCGTAGGTCCGGAGCGTCTCGCCCGTCGCCGGGTCGGTTGCTCGCATAGTGGAGACCGTTCGTTCCGGAGACGGATAAAATTTCAAACCGCCGATACTTCGTCCGGGAGCCTCACTGAATCGTCGTGTGTTCGGACTCCTCGTCGAGCGCGAGGTTCGTCGCGATTTCGGCGTTCCGGACGGCGTACTCGGCGGTCTGCTGGAGACTCACGAGCACTTCACGGACCTGGAGCAGGTCCTCGTTGTCCATCTCGGGCAGGTCCGTGAGGATGTCCTGTTCCTTGTCGTCGATGCCGGCGTAGGACTTGCGGACTTGGATGGCGGTGTCGTAGTCGCGCTCGACGGCTGCCTGCACCGCGAGCTGGGTTATCTCGTTTACCTCCTCGGTGAAATCGCGGATGCGCCGCATGGTCGAGCT
The DNA here is from genome assembly GCF_035656455.1 of Haloarcula sediminis. Taxonomy (NCBI): domain Archaea; kingdom Methanobacteriati; phylum Methanobacteriota; class Halobacteria; order Halobacteriales; family Haloarculaceae; genus Haloarcula; species Haloarcula sediminis. The sequence goes on from NZ_JAYMGA010000001.1 coordinate 748,825, forward strand.
GTCGACGTTCAGCGAGTGGTCGTTCGTCTCCAGCGCGATCTCGGCGATGTCCTCGGCGTTGTCCGCCGTGAGTTCGAGGTTCTTCGCGATGGAGCGGTAGCCGATGAGCGGGAAGCCATCGTCCAGCCCGACCGCACGGGCGAGGTTCGGGTTCTGGTAGGAGGTGAAGATGAGCCGAAGGAGGAGCACAAATATCTTGTTTGCCTGGCGCTCCCGGTTCAGCGCCCGCTGGGCGAGGTCGGGGTTGCCGTGGGCCAGCGCCTTGACGGCCTCGTTGCGCATCGTCGAGCCGGTCGATTCGAGGCGTTCGAGCAGGTTATCGAGCGTGAAGTCTTCGGGGTCGACCGAGCAGCGAATCGTGATTCTGTTGGGCGTCTCCTCGATGACGCCAAGCCCCATCAGCTGGGTCTCGGCGTTGTAGACGGCGTTGATGTGGGCCGATTCGAGAGTCTGGTCGTCGGGAGCCTCGACGTGGATGATTCGCCGGCCGAGGACGTACTGGGCGACGATGGCCCGCTCTACGGCGTCGGCGTCGAGGTTCTCCGCGTGGATGACCGCCTCCGACTCCTCTTTCTGGACGGATTCGGGCATCACCGTCAGCGTCCCCTTCCCACCCATCCGGAGCGAGACTTCGTCCCCTTTCTCGACGTCGTGGGCGCTTGCCCACTCCGCGGGAAGCGTCATCGCCAGCGTCGACGGCCCGAGTCGTTGGACTTTCCGCGTTTCCATATACCCTTGGTTGCTCATCGAACACCTTAATCTTCACTATACAGCATATAATCTGCCGGAGCATATACAATCGTTTAGAACCGCGAAGTGAGACCCCACAATCGTCAGTATCAGGCAAGCACCTCGACGAGCCGGCGCTCGTACCGGCCCACACGGACCTGTAGCCAGCCGGCCAGTTCGGCGTCGAGGTCGGGGTCGCCAGTGTCGACCCGCAGGGCGCCAACCTCGTCGAGCTTCCGCCGGGAGGCGACGACCTCCACATCACAGCGCTCGATGACCGCCGGGGAGAGCTGCTGGTTCCCGCGCCCGAAGACGAACCCCTGGCCGCCGATGGGCGAGACGACGATGACGTTCCGGTCGGTGAGCGCGGCGAGAACGTCGGATTCGGCGGCGTCCAGTGCCACCACTTCGCCGTCGCGCCAGACGTCGACGCCCAGCGTCGTCCCCTCGAAGCCGAGCCGCTCCTTGATAGCGCCGACGGTGCTGCCCGGCCCGAGGACGTAGGTGACGCCGTCCTCGACGCTCTCGGCGACGCCCTCGGCGAGCGTCTCGACGGTGCCGCCACCCAGCTGCTTGGCCGACTGTCGCTGGTCCGCGACAGGCACCGTCGCCACGGCCCGGAGTTCGGTCACCACCTCGCCGCCGCGGAAGGCGTCCTCGTCGATGTCGTTGACCTCCGCGGGCTCGGTCTCCGAGAAAGTCGCGACGATGCGGCCGGCCGCCCGCGGCGAGACGCCGAAGACAGACGAGTACACCTTCACCCCCGCCGGAACGCCCAGGATTGGCGTCTCGTCGTCGAGTTCGTCGAGCGTCGCGGCCACGTCGACGGCCGTGCCGTCACCGCCGACAAAGAGGATACAGTCCACCGCCCGGTCGGCGAACGCCCTGACGGCCGCCCGGGTGTCCGCGCTCGTCGTCGCGTCGGAGTCGGACGGCTCGCCGACGACTGTCGGGTCAAAGCCCGCCGCTCTGACAATGGACTCGCCCATCGGGTCGCCGTAGGTCACCACCTCGATGTCCCGGCCGACCCCGGCCAGCGAGTCGAGCGCCTCGCGGGCGCGCTCGGGCGCTCTCGGCTCGGCGCCCCGCTCGCGTGCCTCCGCGACTTTCCCGTCGGTGCCCTTCAGGCCGACGCGGCCCCCCATCCCGGCGATGGGGTTGACGACGACAGCGATACGGCGCATACCCGGCATACTGCACCCGGCGGCAAAAGGGGTCCGGGAGCGTGTCATTCAAGACAGCGGCCGCTGAAGGGGCGAGTATGTTACAACCCCTCGCGTCGGGCGTCCAGCCCGGTGTCATCAACGCCTCGGGCGCCTTCATCACTCTCGGCGGCCTCGCGCTGACGTTTGGCTGGCTGGCGTACCTCTACCGGTAACATCCCTCACTCCGCAACCGGCTCGACCCGCTCGCGGAGCCACGCCGCCGCGTCCTCGACGGCCTCGGTGTCGGTCCCCTCGAAGCGGACGGTGACGTACTCGCCGGGGTAGCTGCCGACCTTCACCGGGAACAGCTCTCTGACCCGCTGTATCCGGTCAAGCAGCGCGCTCTCGGGTTCGGCCGCGTCGACGGTGACGACGTGGCGCGTCTCCCCCTCGAAGTCGTCGGCCACCTCGGCGAACATCCGCTTCATCTCCGTGGGGACCCCCGGGAGGACATAGCAGTTCTCGACGACACAGCCCGGCGCGACGCCCTCGTGGTTCGGGAGCGGGCGGCTGCCCGCCGGAATTTCCCCGGTCCCGTCGGCCAGCTCCGCGTGGCTGTAGCCGCCGTGTTCGGCGAGCCACTCGACGGCCTCCTCGCTCTCGACGGCCTCCCGGCCGAAGGCGGCGGCGACGCCCTCGATGGTCACGTCGTCGTGGGTCGGCCCCAGTCCGCCGGTGACGATGACGGCGTCGTATTCGGCGTGGTACTCGTTGACGACGCGGGCGATGTCTCCGGTCCGGTCCGGGAGCGTCGTCATCCGCTCGACGGTAACACCCCGGTCCCGGAGCTGTTCGCCCAGCCACGCGGCGTTCGTGTTGACCGTCTCGCCGACGAGCAGTTCGTCTCCGACTGTGACCACCGCGACGCGCATGCGCCGGGGTAGGGCTGCCGGCTACAAATACTGTCGGACCAAGGTTGAAATACCGGCCCGGGACCAGCCCCGCTGTGAGCTTCGTACTCGGACGGGACGGCGGTGTCGAGGCTGGACCCGTCGGCCACCTGGGGTCGTATCGCGCCCTCGACGGGAGCGAGGGCGCGCCACTACATATCGACATCGACGGTCCCCACGCCATGCTCGTCGTCGGGAAGCGCGGCTACGGGAAGTCCTACACGCTGGGGGTCATCGCGGAGGCGCTCGCGCGTGCCGAGGGTGTCGCCCCGGTCGTCGTCGACCCGATGGGGGCGTTCGGCCCGCTGTGCGAGGCGGCCGACGGCGAGCCGGTGCCGGCGACAGTCGTCGAGGCCCCCGCGGTGCCGCCGGACGCGCTCGACCCCAAGTCCTGGTGTTCGTTGCTCGGTCTCTCGCCCGAGAGCGGCGCCGGCAGTCTGGTCTGGCAGGCCGCCGGGGAGGGCGGGTCGCTCGCGGCGATGCGGGCCCGCATCGAGGACACCGACGCGCCCGAGACGGACAAGCGGGCCGCGAGGAACCATCTCGACCTCGCCGAGTCGTGGGACGTCTTCGACGAGGACGGGATGACGGCCGCCGACCTCGGGAGTGGTGAAATCACGGTCGTCGACGTCTCGGGGCTCGACGCCGCACCGATGAACGCAGTCGTCCGGGCGATAGGTGAAACGCTGTATCGGGCCCGTGTGGACCGGGATATCCCCCGCCTCCCCTGGCTGCTCGTCGACGAGGCCCACACCTTCTTCGACGGGGTGGCGCGGTCGGCACTGGAGACGATACTCACACGTGGTCGCGCGCCCGGTGTGAGCCTCGTCGCGGCGACACAGCGACCGAGCGTCGTGCCCGAGGTGGCCATCTCGCAGTCGGACATCCGCATCTCGCATCGGCTGACCGCCAAGGCGGACCTCGATTCGCTGGCGGCCGCCCAGCCGACCTACATGGAGTCGTCGCTGGGCGAGCGGCTCCCGACCGAGCCGGGCCAGGTGGTCGTCGTCGACGACGCGACGGAGACCGTCCACGCGGCGCGGATACGCCGCCGGGCCACACCACATGGCGGGGACAGCCCGAGCGCCAGCGACGTGAGCGGCGACTGAACGGGGGCGCTATCGCGGCGGGAAATCGGCGTCGTCCGGAACGCCATCGGGAGCGCCGTCCGGGACGTCACCGGGCACCCCTCGACCGTGGTCACTCGGCGCCGACAGCTGCCGCTCCAGGAACTCGGCGGTCGCGTCGTAGGTCTCGTCGTAGTGAGCGCCGGCAAACGGGAAGCCGTGGCCGCCGGGGACCTCGCGGTGTTCGACCGTCGTCAGCGGGTCGAGCGTCTCGGCCATGACCGCCGACTGCTGGGGCGACACGACGCTGTCGTCCTCCCCGTGGAGCAAGAGGGTGGGTGGCATCGACATGTCGGCTTGCTCGACCGGCGAGGCGAGTTCGTAGGCCGCGGGTCGCTCCTCGGGCGACCCCCCGAGATACAGTTCCTTGCGCTGGTCCAGCCCCATGCGGAAGTCATAGACGCCGCTGTAGCCGACCACCGCCGACAGCGCCGACGACGCGCCGGGGTAGCGCTCGGGTTCGAGCGCCGGGTCGTCGGCCGTGGCGGCCGCCAGTACCACAAGGTTCGCGCCGGCGGAGTGGCCGACGGCGGCGATTCGCTGTGAGTCTACCTGCTCGGCCTCCGTGCGACACCACTCGATTGCCGCCTTCACGTCGACAAGCGCCGCCGGGAACGTCCACTCGGGTGCAAGCCGGTACTGCGGTTCGACGACCAGATAGCCGGCCTCGGCGAGGTCGATGGCGTGGCGGGCGAACTCGCCCTTGTCACCGACGGTGAAGCCGCCGCCCCGGACCAGCACCGCGACCGGTTTCGGCCCGGTCGCTGCGGTGTCCTCGTAGGCGTCCAGCCACAGCGTCTCGCCCTCGGACTCGTGGAAGGGGATATCCCGACGGACCGTGACCGTCGTCTCGTCAGCTGGGTTCACGGACGGTACTCCGGCCGAGGCCGATAAAAATACGTCGGGGCCCGCGGGGCGCCGCGTCGACCCGGCGCGGGCCCACGGTACTCAGCCCTCGATTTCGATGGGTGTGCCCCGCGTCGTGGCTCCCTGTGTGACCGGGAGCCGGACTTCGAGGATGCCGTTTCGGTACCGAGCACCGATACCCTCGTCGTCGACGCGCTTGGGGAACCGGAAGCGCCGGTGGTACGTGCGGCGCTGGTTGCGCTGTTCGTCCTCGGTCTCGGCGGCGATGTTCAGCATGCCGTCGTCCCACGTGAGGTCGATGTCCTCAACGTCGAAGCCGGGGAGTTCGACGCGCAGCACGAACTCCCCGTCTTCCTCGTACAGTTCGTAGTCGTCTCGGCCTGTTTCGAAGAACTGTCCTGGCAGGTCGAGCTCACGCATCCACGAACTCGGTGTGGTCGTGGGTAACGCCATAGCTGTCACCTCGGTTCCATTTGGTGGTTGCCAGCGGTTCGTAATAAATGCCACGGACCGCGTGGTTAGATACCGTACCACAGACCGGCTCGCTCGCTACGGGTCTCGCCGTTTACGGCACCAATCTGTAGCCACAGCGGATACCGCCCTCTCGATGGCGTACCGATAGAACAAAGAGGAAAAATAACGCACGTTCAGGGAATCAATGTACGAGCGGTTCGTTCTCTCGCTCTATCTCCTCGGGGGCGTCTCCGCGCTGTTCGCCGGGCTCGCCTGGCGCAAGCGGACGGAGCCGGGCGGGACCCCCATGCTGGTGTTTTTCCTCGCGCTCGGTGTCGGGGCGTTCGCGTACGCCAGTGATATCACCGCCACGACGCTTTCGACACAGCTTCGCTACAGGCAGGTGGCGACGGTGGCACAGAGCGTGGTCGCCATCTCGTGGCTCTGTGGCGCCCTCCAGTATGCGAACTTCGACCGGTCGCTGACCCGCCGTGTCGTCGCCGTGCTGGCGCTTGACCCGCTCTTTCTGGTCGTCGGCTTCCTGCTGCCCGGCATCTCCCTCTTCGAGCTTCCGTCGACGGGGACCGCCGGGTCCCTCCTCCACGCCGTGGACACGCAGCTCACGCCGCTTTTTCTCGCCCACATGGGAACGATTCTCGTCACCGCGCTGGCCGGGACCATCGTACTCGTCCAGCTGTTTGTCCGGTCGCGGCACCTCTACCGGACACAGGCCGCGGCCGTTCTGGTCGCGGCGCTTGCCCCCTGGACCGTCGCTCTCACCCAGCGGTACTTCCTCGAAGTTCCGGAGGACGCGACGATATTCGCCTGGGGCATCTCGGGGGTCGCGATGACGGTCGGGCTCTATACGTTCAAAACGCTGGACCCGGTCCCGGCGGCCCAGTCTGCCATCGTCGAGACCATGGGCGACGGGACTGTGGTCCTAGACGTCGACGGCCGGATCAGCGACGTCAACCCCGCGGCCAGAACGCTGCTGGGCGACGAGGGGGTCGTGGGACAACCCATCGAGAGCGTCATCGAGGAGTGGGAGCGGGTACAGGCCGAGGACGGTGACCACCGCGACTGGGAGGAGCTCTCGGTGAACGAACGGTTCCTGGAGGTAGAGACGACGTCCTTTACCGACCGGTTCGACGACGAGGTTGGGACGCTGGTGGTGCTTCGCGACGTCACCGACCGGAAGCGCCGGGAACAGCGCCTCGAACAGTACAAGCTCATCTTCGACTCGGTCACCGAACCCGTCTACGTCCTCGACGGCGACGACCGCATCGTCCGGTACAACGACCCGTTCGCGGAGCTTGTTGGGTACGACAGCGAGGCCCTCGTCGGTAAGTCGATATCGGCCGTCCTGGGGCCGGAGCCGACGATCACCGACGGCGGGTTCAGCAACCGCACGGAGGCGACGGTCCGGACGGCGTCGGGGACGGATGTCCCCTGCGAACTCGACCTCGCCCCGGTCGAACTCGACGACGGCGACACCGGCCGTGTCGGCATCATACGGGATATCAGCCGCCGGAAGGCCATCGAGTCCGAGCTGGCACAGACGACAGAGCGCCTGGAGACACTCGTCGAGGCCTCGCCGCTGGCCATCGTCGCCCACGACACACGGGGCATCGTCGATGTCTGGAACCCCGCGGCGGAGTCGCTGTTCGGGTGGGAAGCCGAGGAGGTCCGGGGCGAGCAACTGCCGGTTATCCCCGAAGAGAACAGCGAGCAACTCCTAGAGCAACACGAGCGGATACAGGCCGGTGACCACCTCACGGGGTGGGAGACGGAACTGCGACGCAAGGACGGACAGACGGTTCCCACCAGGGTTTCGGCGGCCCCGATACGGGACACCGACGGCGACATCGTCGGGACCGTGGCCATCATCGCGGACATCACCGAGCAGAAGGCCAGAGAGCGGCAGCTCGAACGCCAGAACGAGCGGTTAGACGAGTTCGCCACCCTCGTCAGCCACGACCTCCGGAGCCCCCTGCAGGTCGCGGCGGGGCACCTCCAGCTCGCGCGCGACACCGACGGTGACGGCGCGTCCCACCTCGACGACGCCGAGAGCGCCCTGAAACGGATGGAACAGCTCATCGACGACACCCTGTCGCTGGCCAGACAGGGGCGGGCCATCGGCGAGACGGAGCCGGCGGCGCTCTCGACGCTCGCCGAGCAGGCGTGGGCGAACGTCGCGAGCGAGAGCGGGCAAATAGCGATCGCGGACCCGCCGACCGTCGACTGCGACCCGGACCGGGTGGTGGAGCTGCTGGAGAACCTGTTCAGCAACGCGATACGCCACGGCGGCGGGACCGAGACGGCGCCCGTGACCGTGACCGTCGGCGGGCTGGACGAGGGGTTCTACGTCGCCGACGACGGGGCCGGCATCGCCGAGAGCGAGACCGAGAAGGTGTTCGAGTCGGGCTTTACCACGGCGGAGGACGGGACGGGCTTCGGGCTCGACATCGTCCGGACCATCGCGGACGCACACGGCTGGCGCGTCACTGTCACCGAAAGCGAGTCGGGCGGCGCCCGGTTCGAGTTCGCCGTTCAGGGGTGGGCGAAGTAGGCGACCGACTCGCCGTCGGCGTCCAGGCGGTCGAGGCGGGCAAAGCCGATGCGCTCGAACTGGAGCATGTCGTCGGGCGCGTAGTCGAGGACGCCGGGTTCGGTCACGCCGGTCACGTCGCCGTCCATCGTCCGCAGTCGGAGGTCGGGGCCGTCGGCGGGCGCCCAGTGGACCACGTCGACGCCCTCCTCACGGACCGCCGTGATATCGTCGCCGACGTACTCGAAGCCGTCGTCGGTGTGTCGCACGCAGCCATAGCCCTTCAGCCAGACCCGTTCACCCTGTGCGGGCAGGTCGTCGCCCTCGACGGCAACGCCCGCCGTGACGGGGATCTCGCGACGGCCCCGCTCCTCGAAGTCGGGGTGTAACGGCGGGTGCCCGGCGTCCGGTCCGCCGACGACGGCACGCTCGACCAGTCCGCCGTGGGACGGGTCGTCCCGGACAAAAAAGGCGCGGTCGGTCTCGTCGTCTATCATGTCGCGGTTGTTCGCATAGACCGAGGATATCGCGAGATCCACGTCGGAGGTCGAGGTGCCCAGTTCGACCATCGCGTCGACGAGTGCCTCACCGCGGATGCCCCGGCGCCGCAGGCTGGCGACCGTCGGCGCGCGCGGGTCGTCCCAGCCGTCGAGGTCGCCCTCGGCGATGAGTTCGCCGATGGTCGAGGTCGACATCGACACGTCGTAGGCGTCGACCTGGACGTGGCCCCAGTGGACGACCTCGGGGTACTCCCAGTCGAAGTAATCGTAGACGAAGCCCTGCCGCTTGGCCGAGTCCTGCAGGTCGATACCCCGGATGATGTGAGTGATGCCCAGCAGGTGGTCGTCGATACCGCTCTGGAAGTCGAGCATCGGCCAGCAGCGGTAGTCGGCGGCCTCCTCGCGCGGGTGTGGCGTGTCTATCATCCGGAAGGCGACGAAGTCACGCAAGGCGGGGTTCTTGTGGGTGATGTCGGTCCGCACCCGAAGGACCATCTCGCCGCTGTCGTACTCCCCGTCGACCATCGCCTCGAACTCCTCGGCGACGGTCTCGCTGTCCTTCTCGCGGTGGGGACAGGCCTCCCCGCTGTTTTTCAGGTCCGAAAAGTCCCCCTGCGGACAGGAGCAGGTGTAGGCGCCGCCCAGTTCGATGAGTTCGCGGGCGTGGTCGTAGTAGATATCGACGCGGTCGCTGGCTTTGACCACGTTGTCGGGCTCGAAGCCGAGATAGCCGATTGCGTCTATGATGGCGTCGTAGGCGTCGAGGTCCGGGCGCTTGGTCTCGGGGTCGGTGTCGTCGAAGCGACAGACGAACTCGCCGTCGTAGCGCTCCTTGTAGGTCCCGATGACCGCCGCCATGCGGGCGTGGCCGATGTGCCACGGCCCGTTGGGGTTCGGGGCGACCCGCATCCGCACCTCGCCCTCGTCGGCGTTTGGCAGGTCCGGTAGCGGGTGGTCGTCGCCCTCGTCCTCGCTCTCTATCTCGTCGAGTCGATCCGGGGCGAGTTCGGCGATGCGCTCTCTGCGCTCCTCGCCGTCCATCCCGTTGACCCGCTCGACCACCGGCGCGATGATACCGGGTATCTCGTCGCCGTACTCCCGGAAATCGGGGTTTTCGCCCATCAGTGGCCCCATGATGGCCCCGACCTGTGCCTCGCTGTCGTGTTTGACCGCGTTGAGGAGGGCGTTCGTCTCGGCGGCCTCCTCGATACGCTGGCGCAAGTCCTCGTCCATGGTCGAACGGTCCGACGGGCGGCCTCAAAACGCCGTCGGGTTCGGTTTACCGTCCCGGGAGAGGACCGCGGGGCCCGGTCAGCCGCGCCGGTGGAGCGAGTACGCGATGAACACCACACCGAGGAACTGCAGCGTGCGCGTCACCAGCGTGAGCGACTGCTGGAATCGGACCGGGAGAATCCCCTCTCTGAGCAACACCGACCCGACGAAGGCGATGCTGAACGCGACCGTCGTGAGCAAGAACAGTCCGAGCGAGAGAAACCGCATCGTCGGGCTGTCGTGTCGCCTGTAGCCGCGGTAGGCCTGGTAGCCGATATACGCTCCAACCAGGGTCGAGCCAAAGGCAAAGCCGACGATGAGCCAGTCGACCAGTGTGGGTAGCGAAATCATATCACAGGTTCTCCCACATCTTGGTGAACCGGTCGGCCGTGTCGTCCTCCGCTTGCCCGGGAAACGACGGCGCTGTCCGGCGGTCGATAGCCGATTCGAACGACCCGTCCTCGAGTTCGAGCGCGAACCGCGAAAGCGTCGCCACGTAGAGCTTGTAGTCGTTGCCCCCGGTCTCTACTTTTGTCCGGGCCGCCACCAGCTCGTGTTCCTGAAGCGAGCTGATTCGGCGATACACCGTCGGCTCCGACATGCCACACTGTTCGGCGAGCTCGTTTGCGGACATTGGTCTTTCACTCGCTGCCGCGAGGATGTCCCGGGCGTACTCGTCGCTAAGCAGGTCGAGAACGTCCCCCAACGCCGGGTCCTCACTCACGTACGGGACCAACCACCGCCGGTTGCATAAAAGGTCCTGCCACTTTCCGAGCCAGAAGCCGTCGTCCGACAGTCGGCCACGCGTCAGCGGGGAAGGAGGGTGGGTGGAAACCACGGAGTTGGAGGGAGTGGAGGGGGGACCGCACGGCGGGGACGGCTGGAACGTGGGCACGGCAGGCCGGGTGGGGAACCCACAGTGGGCAACTTCGATGCGGGAGTCCCGAAGCGAGGAGGGCTAGGCAGTGGGGACCACCGCCTCCCGCAACTCGTCTGTGGACCGCCGGGGACATATAAATCGGAGCCGAGTTTCTGACCCAGAAGTCGGTCGCCTATAGTAACGATTGAAACGATTTACACACCGACCGCCCGCTGGCGTACGGTCGGGTGTGCGTTGATTTTCAACGGCTACTATAGCTCGGGGCCACGGGACAGCCGACCGACCGGGCGACGGTGACGAGCTGGTCGACTGTCACACCGGTCCCCCGGACGGTGTAACGGAACCTGTCGCAGTTCCACGACACCGACAGCGTCGGCCCGCGGCTGACCGTCGCCGATCGGCCGTCGACGCGGCGCCGCTCGTCCGGGTCCGTCGGCTCGTACGTGAAGTTGTACTTCGACACCGTGATCTCGCTGGTCCGGTTCACGTACCGGAGTCCGACCCCCCTGACATCGCCCGTGGTCCGCGTGGCGTAGGTCCGTTCGTACGACGGCGGCAGCTCCGGCTCGGGGACCCGAAGCGAGGTGTTGGCAGCCAGGGCACCGCGACGACGGTACACCGTCGTCTCCGGCGTGTCTGCCGTCTCGACCGACGTGTTCGGGCCGATGTCGGGGCGGAACGTTCCCGGGTCGGCGGTGGCGTCGAAGGACACGTCGGTGTAGGTGGTCGTCAACTCGGTCCGGACCCCGTCATCGCGCCACGCGGTCTGTCGTTTGAGCGGGTAGAGCCACTCGGTGTCGACCCAGACCGTCTGCCGGTACGTGGCCGCGGAGTCCGCACGCGGCGTGATCTCGATGGCGTACGCCTCCCGGCCGTCGATACTCTCGGTGCCGACGTAGCTGACGGCGTAACCGGCCGTCGCCCGCCGGGGTGGCTGGCCCCGCTCCTGTGGCACCACGGGCAGTGGCTCGACCGCGGGCGGGGCCCCCGCCGAGCGGTTCGGCGTGAGGTTCGCACGCACGAGCAGACGGTGCACCCGGTCGGCGCTGGCGGCCGTCCGCGACGCCCCGGTAAGCGGAATCCGCGTCACCTGGTTTCGGTCCCGCTCGTGGAGCCACAGCACCGACCCGTTCGATATCCGGAGGTCGTACCGGTCCGCCGACGACTCGACGAGGCGGAGCCGCTGTTTGCCCGTCCCGGGCGCCAGCGTCACGCTGTGTACCGCCCTGGAACTGACCGTCCCGTTGCGTTCGATGACGGTCGTCCGCGTCGCCGACAGCGCGTCGATAGAGTCGTACTGCTCGCTGACGTTCCCGTTGACGGTCGGCGTCCCGCCGCTCCCCGGGCCGGCCGACCAGAGACCGACCGCCACTACCGCCACGAGAACGAGTGCACTGCCCACAACTACGAGTCGGTCAGTCGAGACGTACTGTGGGCGGTTGGGAGGGTCCATAGGTCGGCAACGGGTATCCAGCGATCGTCGGTTATACTGTGGAACTACCGCCTCGGGAGTAAAAATCCACCGGCGAGCGCCGTCAGTACTCGCGCTCGACCAGGTAGTCCGCGATACCGGAAAGCAGGTCCCGGGCCTCGTTGTCGGGCAACACTTCGAGGTTCTCCTTGCCGCTTGTGACCAGCTCCTGGGCGCGAGACTGGGCGTACTCGATAGAGCCCGCCTCGCGCAGCGTCTCGACGGCCGCGTCGATTTCGGCCTCGGAGACGGCCTCGACGGAGTCGGTGTCGACGAGATTCGCCACGTCGACGCCCTGCTGACGGGCGTGGAGCGTGACGAGCGTCTGCTTGTTCTCGACGAGGTCCGAGCCGCGCTGTTTGCCCAGCTTCTCCGAGGGCGTCGTCAGGTCCAGCAGGTCGTCCTGAATCTGGAAGGCCCGCCCCACGTCGAGCCCGTGGTTGTACAGCGCCGCGACGGTCTCGTCGTCGGCCCCGAGCAGCGTAGCCGGGATCGCCGCCGCCGCGCCGTACAGCACCGCGGTCTTGAGCTCGACCATCTCCAGGTACTCGTCGGGCGTGACCGCGCCGCGGGCCTCGAACTCGATGTCGAGTGATTGGCCCTCGCAGATCCGGGTACAGGTCTCGGCCAGGCGCTTGTTCGCGGCCACGGTCCGGTCGTCGGACGCGCCGGTCGCAAGGAGGAACTCGAAGGCCTTCGAGTACAGCGTGTCACCGGCCAGAATCGCCGTCGAGAGGTCGTACTCCTTGTGGACGGCGGGCACGCCACGTCGCAGGTCGTCGTCGTCCATGATGTCGTCGTGGATGAGCGTGAAGGTCTGTATGACCTCGATGGCGACGGCAGCCGACAGCAGGTCGACCTCCCCGCCGTCGAGCCGCGGGAACGACCGGTAGTCAGCACCCAGGGGTTCGACATCGAGCAGCGACTCGCCGACCAGCAGGAGGACCGTCGGCCGGAGCCGCTTGCCGCCGGCGTCGAGCAGGTACCGGGTCGCCTCGTAGAGCCCCTCCGGTCGGGAGACCGGCAGCTCCTCCGGGAGCGCCTCGTTGACCCGCTCGCGACGGTCGAGGATTGCCGCTTCGACCTGCTGATGGCGTTCGGACATGTTATTCCGTGAGCTGGATCCTGTTGCCGTTACGGGTGATGTGCAGGTCGCGACCGACCTCGAACCCGAAGTCCTCGGCGAGGTCGACGTATGGCGCGAACCCTTTCAGACTCTGGTGGGCCGGGATGACGTGCTGTGGCTGGAGCGCGTCGAGCATCTCGTAGTGGCCTTCCTGTCGGAGGTGGCCCGAGACGTGGATGTCGTCGTAGATGCGGGCGCCCTGCATCCCCAGTAGCTTCTCGGACTGGTAGCGCTGGCCCTCGTTGGTCGGCTCCGGGATGACCCGGGCCGAGAACAGCACCTTGTCGCCGTCGTCCAGTTCGTAGGGCGTCTCGCCTCGGCCCATCCGAGTGAGCATCGCGCGCGGCTCGCCCTGGTGGCCGGTGACGATAGGCAGGAAGTTCTCCTTGCCCTCGTTCATAATCCGCTTGAACGTGCGGTCGACGGACTTGCGGTGACCGTACATCCCCAGATCGTCGGGGAAGTCGACGAAGTCCAGTCGCTCTGCTGTGCCGGAGTACTTCTCCATCGAGCGGCCCAGCAACACCGGCTGGCGGCCGATGTCGTCGGCGAACTCGACGAGACTTTTGACGCGGGCGATGTGTGAGGAGAACGTCGTGGCGACGATGCCGCCGTCGTAGTCCTCGATGCTCGTCATCACGTCCTTGAGGTGCGTTCGAGCGACGTTCTCGGAGGGGGTACGGCCCTTCTTGCCTGCGTTCGTACAGTCCTCGATGTAACAGAGGACGCCCTCGTCCTCGCGGCCGATCTCCCGGAACCGCTTCATGTCGATGGGGTCGCCGATGACCGGCGTGTGGTCCATCCGCTTGTCCAGCCCGTAGACGACCGCGCCCTCGGGGGTGTGGAGGACGGGGTTGATGGCGTCGATGATGGAGTGGGTGACGTTGACGAACTCCAGTTCGTTGCGCTCGCCGATCTGCATCGTCTCGCCGGCCTCCATCTTGACGAGGTCGTTCTGGACCCCGAACTTCTCCTCGCCCTTGATCTGCTGTTTGACCAGTTCGATGGTAAAGGGCGTCGCGACGATGGGGGCGTCGTAGCGGTGTGCGAGCTTCGAGATGGCGCCGATGTGGTCCAGGTGACCGTGTGTCGGCACGATGGCCTTCACGTCGCCTTCGAGTTCGGACATGACGCGGTCGTCCGGGATGGCGCCCATGTCGATGAGGTCGAGCGAGTGCATCCGCTCGGTCTCGACGTTGTCGTGAATCAGTACCTTCGAGAGGTTGAGGCCCATGTCGAAGATGACGACGTCGTCGCCCGCTCGAACGGCCGTCATCTGTCGGCCAACAGCCTCGTATCCGCCAATTGTTGCGATTTCGACTTCCATGGTTGTAGCTCCGAGTAGGAGCCGTCCGCGAGCGGCGGTCGGGGCTGGCAACGACGGTAACGGCTGCAACGGCGCTTGGACGGCGAGGCCGGCCGGGTGTCGCCCGTAGCCTCGACGTCCGTAGTGGAAGGGACTCGCGTCCCGACGACTGTTCCCGTCGTCTGCCGGCCGCCGACCCCATCGCGGGCGGCCGTGCGCTCGGTTATCGATAGCTACAACGCGAGTTCATAAAACGATGTGGGTTCCGCGGCGACGCCCGTAGCGTTCGAGACCGGGAGTCAGTGCCCGGCCGGCGATGCAGTTCACCGGGCTGAAGCGGGTCGAAGCGGGCGGCGTCGGGACCGGTGTTGGCACACGATTCAAACGTGTTGAGTCCTAACCCGGGCCATGGCAGAAACGCCACCCGGACCGAAGGGCGAACCGCTGTTCGGGAGCAGTCGGACCTACGCCTCGGACCCGTTCAGGTTCATCTCGACCCTGGAGGACGCCTACGGCGACGTGGCCTACTTCGATATGGGGCCGATGGAGACGGTGCTGCTCTCGGACCCGGCCGCGATAGAGCGGGTGCTGGTCTCGGAGGCCGACCGCTTCCGGAAACCCGACTTCCAGGGCGATGCGCTGGGGGACCTGCTGGGCGATGGCCTCCTGCTCTCGGAGGGCGACACCTGGGAGAAACAGCGCCAGCTCGCCAACCCGGCGTTCTCGATGCGCCGGCTAGCGGGGATGGCAGACCGCATCACCGGCCACGCCGAGGACCGGCTGGCCGACTGGGACGACGGCGACGTGGTCAACGTCGAACGCGTGATGACACGGACGACGCTCGATGTCATCCTCGATCTGATGATGGGCGTCGAGCTAAGCGAGGCCCGCGTCGAGGAGATAGAGGAACAGCTCATGCCGCTGGGCCAGCGCTTCGAGCCGGACCCGCTCCGTTTTGCCGCCCCGGAGTGGATGCCGATGCCCGACGACGCCGAGTTCGACGCGGCCGTCGAGACGCTCGATTCGATTCTCGACGACATCATCGCGGTGCGCGAGCGGACCGCCGGCAGCGGGTCGGATGGCCCGATGGACTTCCTCTCGGTGCTCATCCGCGCCCGGGACGACGGCGTGGAGTCGCCCGAACAGCTCCGCGACGAGATGATGACCATGCTGCTTGCGGGCCACGACACCACGGCGCTGACGCTCACCTACACGTGGTTCCTGCTGTCGGAGCATCCCGAGGTCGAACAGCGGGTCCACGAGGAGCTAGACGAGGTCATCGGCGACGACCGCCCCGGGATGGAACACGTCCGGGAGCTGGACTACCTGGAGTGGGTCATCCAGGAGGCGATGCGGCTCTACCCGCCGGTGTACACGATCTTCCGCGAGCCGACCGAGGACGTGACGCTGTCGGGGTACCCCATCGAGGCGGGGATGACGCTGATGCTTCCCCAGTGGGGCGTCCATCGCTCCGAGCGGTTCTATGACGACCCCGAGACGTTCGACCCCGAGCGCTGGAAGCCAGAGCGGGCCAAGGAGCGGCCGCGGTTCGCCTATTTCCCCTTTGGCGGCGGGCCGCGCCACTGCATCGGCAAACACCTGGCGATGCTCGAGGCCCAGCTCATCGTCGCGACGACGGCAAAGGAGTACGAACTGGACTTTCTGGGGGAGACGCCCCTGGAGCTGATGCCCTCGCTCACCGCGCATCCACGCCAGGAGATGTCGATGCGGGTCCGCAAGCGGTAGTTCGCCGGTTCGCACATCTGTCGGAAAGCTTGCATTCTGAGGTGAATTTATAGTGGTTCACCCTGTGCATCGAACAACGTGGTCAAATCTACAGTCCGGTTCCCCGAGGCGGTGATGGACCGCGTCGAGGAGATGGTCGAGAACGACGTCTTCTCGAGCAAGTCGGAGTTCCAGCGGTTCGCCGTGGAGTACGTCCTGTCGGAGCTCGGCGAGTACGAGGCCGAGATGGTCGATTTCGAGGAGATTCGGGGCGAGCTGTTCGACCAGGGCCCGGCGACAGCCGAGGCCGGCGAGGCCGAACTCAACGAGGCCTTCTACGAGAACGCGGCCCGCGTCCGGCAGTACGCCGTCCGGGGCGACATCGAGACGGCCGAAGCGTACATCGACACGGCCTACCCCGTGACCGACCCGCGCTGTCTCCTGCTCGACGACCTGCTGGAAGCGTATCGGTGACCGGTCGTCGGCCGTCGAGACAGCCCTCCGGCGGACTCACGCGTTCCCCTTTATGTCTTCTACCTGAACGTCCCTGTTCGCAGCAATGTGACCCTCGACGGAGAGGGTGACCGGTCCGCTCTCGTCAGCGGTGGACGCCGTGTTGATATCGAGTGACGCAGTGACGGTGTCGCCGGCCGGGACTGTCCGGTCGACGATGTGGGACTCGTCGTCATCGGCGATGCGCTCGGTCGGCCAGTAGACGGCCGCGAGGAACCGGCCGTCGGTGTCGGAGACGTTCGTCGCGGTGAGTTCGACGGTCATCGTCTCGCCCTGAGAGACGCTCTCGGGCGCGGTCAGCTCGTCGAGTTCGTAGCTCGGTCCCGGCTCAGCGAGTCCCGTGGTGTCGTCCGCTCCGAGCGCCCAGGCGCCGTCGCCGTCGTCCGACCGGAGCTGCGGGTCCGACGCGGGCAGCGGTGATGGGACCTCGAACCCGACCACCGGCCAGTCCCGGCCGGCGACAGAACGGGTGTTCCCGCCCGCCGTCGTGGGCAGGCCGGCTTCCCAGGTCTGGCCGCTGGCCTCGAAGACGTACTCGGACTCCCGCTGGCTGCTGTCGGCACCGACGCTGGCGACCACGTACTGCCGCCCGTCGGCGGCGAGCACGCCGCCGGAACCGAGGAACGATTCGTACCTGACTGCCTTGCGGACGATGATGTCGGAGACGCCTTCGCCGTCGGCGGGTGTCGGTGTCCGGCCGGCGGTCGGTTCGTCGGGGGTATCCTCACCGACTGGCGTCACTGTCGACTCGCCCGGCGTCCCGGTGAGACACCCCGCGAGGCCGCCGACACCCGTACCGAGCGTCGCCAGCAACTGTCGTCGGTTCATACGCGACCGTTCCGCGGTTTTACACAAGTGTTTTCAGGTCGGTACAACGGCTGTTTGAGCCTCGCCGCCGGTCTCCGAAAACACCTAACCCCCTGCGCTCACAGGGGCGGGTATGGTCACGTCGAGCGCTCCCGGCAAGGTGTACCTGTTCGGGGAGCACGCAGTCGTCTACGGCGAGCCGGCGGTCCCGTGTGCCATCGAGCGCCGGGCCCGGGTCACGGCCGAGAAGCGAGACGAGGGGCTGGTCGTCCACGCCGAGGACCTCCAGCTCGACGGGTTCACCGTCGAGTACATGGACGAGGGGACGGACCATCCCGACGTCGACGCGGAGAACTCGCTGCTTGAGGCCGCCGTGGGCTACGTCAACGAGGCCGTCGAACAGGTCCGTGACGCGGCCGACGCGCCCGAGGCCGGCTTCGAGATATGGATAGAGAGCGCGATTCCGCTGGGCGCGGGGCTGGGCTCGTCGGCCGCGGTCGCCTGTGCGGCCATCGACGCCGGCTGTCGCGAGCTGGGCGTCGAACTCGCCCCCGAAGAGGTCGCCGACCGGGCCTACCAGGTCGAGGCCGCGGTCCAGGACGGGGAAGCCTCCCGGGCGGACACGTTCTGCTCGGCGATGGGCGGCGCGGTCCGGGTCGAGGGCGACGACTGTCGCCGCCTCGAAGGGGTCGGGAACCTCCCCTTTGTCGTCGGCTACGACGGCGGCGCCGGCGACACCGGGCAACTCGTCGCCGGCGTCCGGGAGCTGCGCGGCGAGTACGACTTCGCGGCCGATACCGTCGAGAGCATCGGCGACATCGTCCGGGAGGGAGAAGGCGTCCTGGGAAGCGGGGACACCGAGACGCTGGGCGAGCTGATGGACTTCAACCACGGGCTGCTGGCCGCGCTTGGCGTCTCCGCCCGCTCGCTTGACACGATGGTGTGGGCGGCCCGCGACGCGGGCGCAAGCGGCGCGAAGCTCACGGGTGCCGGCGGCGGCGGCTGTGTCGTCGCCCTCGACGAGACGGACGCCGCGCTGACGGCGCTGAAGTACACGCCCGGCTGTGACGAGGCCTTCCGGGCGGCGCTCGACACCGAGGGGGTCCGGGCGGAGTGACCGTCGTCCTGAAACTCGGCGGCAGCGTCGTCACCGCAAAGGACGAACCCGAGACCGTCGACGACGACGCCCTCGGGACCGCCGCCGACGCCGTCGCCGACAGCGGCAACGACCTGGTGGTGGTCCATGGCGGCGGGAGCTTCGGTCACCACCACGCCGCCGAGTACGGCGTCAGCACGACCGAGGGCACCCACGACGCCGCCGGAGTCGCCGCCATCCACGGCGCGATGAAGCGGCTGAACGACGCCGTCGTGACCGCACTGACCGACAGGGACGCGCCCGCGGTCCCGGTCCACCCGTTCTCCGCCGCGAGCCGCGATGCCGACGGCCGCCTCGCCCTCCCGACCGAACAGGTCCGGACACTGCTCGCGGAGGGCTTTGTCCCCGTCCTCCATGGCGACCTTGTCGCCCACCGGGGCGAGGGGGCGACGGTCTGCAGCGGCGACGAACTCGTCGTCGAACTGGCCCCGGCCGTGGGGGCGGACAGGGTCGGCGTCTGCTCGACGGTCCCGGGCGTGCTCGACGAGGATGGAAGCGTGATCGACCGCATCACGTCGTTCGACGAGGTCGCGTCGGCGCTGGGCGGGAGCGACGCCACCGACGTCTCCGGCGGGATGGCGGGGAAGGTCCGGGCACTGCTCGGGCTCGACTCGCCGGCCCACGTCTTCGGCCCCGAGGCGCTCGGGGCCTTCCTCGCCGGTTCGGCCCCCGGAACGACCGTCGCCGGCGAGAGCGGACCTGATTCGTCGTAACCTATTTGGCCGCAGTTATCATTTGTCCGACTATGTCTGCTGCTGGGTTATCAGATGTCTACCGATACGGTGTCCGCTTCGTTGGCTAC
This sequence comes from Haloarcula sediminis, assembly GCF_035656455.1. Classification (NCBI taxonomy): domain Archaea; kingdom Methanobacteriati; phylum Methanobacteriota; class Halobacteria; order Halobacteriales; family Haloarculaceae; genus Haloarcula; species Haloarcula sediminis. The sequence continues at coordinate 768,202 of NZ_JAYMGA010000001.1, forward strand.
CTCCTCGTCGTGACACTCGTCGCCGGCGTCTTCGTCGCCGGCGGGGCCGCGATCGGTAGACCGGTCCTCACGAACGTCGTCGGTAGCGGCGCCGGGTCGGCCGCGACCGGGACCGCCGTGGCGGCTATCGCACTCGTCGCTATCGGCGTCTTGCTTTTCGTTTCGGGACTCGCCGGACTGGTGTACAAGCTCGTCGCCGACGCTACGATGGCTGGGGTCGTACAGGGGCGAACCGTCGCAGCGACCGAGACGGGGACCGACGACACCGACGCGGACGAGAGGAGAACCGACGACGCCGACGGAGGAGACGCCGTGTCGCAGGCCCCCGACACCACCGACGCTGGCGGGGCCACAGCGGCGGCCGCGACACCGGAAGCCGCCGGGACGGACGACGCCGAGCCAGCTGTGAACGCCCCGGGGGACGACGCCGCGGCAACGGCCGACGATGTCGCCGATGCGCCCGCCGAGCCGACCGCGGATGCACCCGAGGGTGACGTAACCGCCGAATCGTCGGCGGAGCCGGCTACCGACGCACAGACCGTTGTCGAGGACCCACCGGAGCCGGCGGACGACGGCCAATCGGGCCCCGTGAGCGACTCGTCGCCGGACGACGACCGCGAGCCGGACGCCTGGGACGCACCCGACGAGCCCGCGGAGGAGTCGGTCACACCGGACGCGCCCGGCGAGAGCGAAAAGCCCGCGGACGAGACGCCCACTGCGGACGACGGCCCCGTGTCGACGACCGGGCGGGCGGAGACACAGCCCGAAGAGTGGTCGCCACCGGACCCCTCGGAGTTCGATACAGACGAGTCGACCGCCGCGGAATCGGCGCCCGACGACTGGGAGATAGACAACGGCGGCGAGGGGTCCGCGGACGGACCTCGGACGGCCGACGACCTGTTCGGCGAGACGGCCGACGAGGGTGGCGACGGCGAGGAGCCGGTCGAAGATGTCTCGGACCTGTTCGACGGCGACTCCGAGGACGCGGGCGAGGGGGAACCGGCCGACGACGACGCCGCCGACCCGGACGAGGTGGAGACGGCCGACGACTCCGAGGACGCGACGGCGTTCGAGCCGAAATCGGACAGCGACCCGCTCTCGGACGCGCTGGACGACTCGTAGCTGGCCACGTCGGCACCGCCTGCCGCCCACGTGTGGCAAAGCGACCTTCTACAGTCGATTCCCGGCCGCTACAGCCACCGGACCGGGTCGAGATTCCAGTCGGTGTTGGCCCGGGTCCACACGCCCCCCAGGCCGCCGACGGCGCTCAGGCCGACGGTGTAAAGCAGGAAGAAGGTAAAGACGAGCGCGAGAAAGAGCCCATACCCCGGCGACGACGGCGGGATACCGAAGCCGAGCAACCCAGCGATAAACAGCGACGGGACAAACAGCGCCAGCAGCGGGACCATCGCGGCCACGCCGGCCAGGGTCCCGAGCCACAGGCCGCTGCGGTACCCGCCGCCGTGCCGGTGGGCCGCGACGGCGCCGCCTACGACCGAGGAAAACGGGACAATCGAGAGAGCCAGCGTGACCAGCGCCCCCCAGCCGGCGTCGACGAGCGTCTCACGCATACCGGGTGCTGTCGGCAGGGCCGGATATATACTGTGGGGTCAGATATCGAGTTCGTACTTCGCGTAGTTGCCCAGCCAGCCCCCCAGCGCGCTCAGACCGACGGTGTAGAGCGCACTCAGCACAGCCCCGAACAGCAGGAAGAGGACCCCAAAGGCGCTAAAGGCCAGCGGCGCGCCCGCGCCGACGGCGAAGACGCCGAAAAACAGGACGACGACGAAGAAAAAAACCGCGCCGACGACCAGTCCCAGCACACCCGAGATGGCCCCGACCCGCAGCCCGTCCGAGCGGGTCCCGCCTTCGAGATAGCCCGCGATTGCCCCGCCGAGCACGGTCGAGAAGGGGACAAACCCCAGGACGATACTCGCGACGGCGCCGATGACGGCGTTGAGGAGGGTGTCGTGTTCTGCCATCGTCGTCCCGTACACTGCCGGGACTACTATGGTTTGGGGAGGGTGAAAACGCCGTGAGACACACCAGGCCAGGATGGAGCTGGTCCGCTACGGGCCCAGCAGCCGCTCGGACACTGGTGTGACAGGAAAGCGGAAAATCGGCCGCTCAGAGCTCGGACTCGAAGTCGTCGAGCCCGTAGGACGGCTCGGCACCGCGGCGGTCGAGCGTCTCGTTGGCCAGCAGCCAGTAGACGACCGACAGCGCCTTTCGCCCCTTGTTGTTGGTCGGAACGACGAGGTCCACGTTCGAGGTGGTGTTGTTGGAGTCACACATCGCGATGACGGGGATACCGACCGTGATGGCCTCCTTGACGGCCTGGGCGTCACCGATGGGGTCGGTGACGACCACGACGTCCGGCTCGATGTAGCCGTCGTAGTCCGGGTTCGTCAGCGTTCCCGGGATAAACCGGCCCGTACGGGCCCGTGCGCCGACGGCGTCGGCGAACTTCTCGGCCGGGAACCGGCCGTACTGGCGCGAGGAAGCCACGAGGATCTGCTCGGGCTCGTAGTTGGCCAGGAAGTCCGCGGCGGTCCGAATCCGGGAGTCGGTCATCGAAACGTCCAGTACGTAGAGCCCGTCGGTCCGGACGCGGTGGATGAACCGCTCCATGTCCTGGGTCTTTTGCTGGGTCCCGATGTGGACACCCGCGCCGAGGTAGTCCTCGACGGGGATGAGGAGGTCGGCCTCGCTCTGCTCGTCGGGCATGACGTCCTCGTCGAGCTGTGGGCCCTCGTCCTCTTCGGCTTCCGCTTCGACTGTCTCGGCCTCGGCCTCCTCGGCGTCGGCGGGCTGTTCGGCGTCTTCGGTCTCCGCGTCGGCGTCTAGCTCTTCCTCGTCCTCGGACGGGTCGAACTCGGACTCCTCTGCGTCGAGACCTTCTTTCTCGTTGCCGCTCATACTGCGTTGTCCTCGATACGGATCAGTTCGTTCAGTTTGGCAGTGCGCTCGCCACCGACGGCGCCCGTCTTGATGAACGCGGCGCCGGTCGCAACGGCGAGGTGTGCGATAGTGGTGTCCTCGGTCTCGCCGCTCCGGTGGGAGACAACGGACTCGTAGCCGTTCTCGGTCGCCAGTTCGATGGCGTCGACGGCGTCGGAAAGCGTCCCGATCTGGTTTGGCTTGATGAGGATGGAGTTGCCGGCGCCCTGCTGGATACCCGTCTGGAGGCGCTCGACGTTGGTCACGAACAGGTCGTCACCGCAGATGAGCGTCTGGTCGCCCACGCGGTCGGTCAGTTCCGTGTGACCCTCGTAGTCGTTCTCGTCGAGTGGGTCCTCGACGTAGACGAGGTCGTACTCCTCGACCTTCTCGGCGATGTAGTCGATCTGCTCGTCGGTCGACTTGGCGCCATCGTCGTAGACGTAGCCGCCCTCGTCCTCGTCGTACATCTCGGCCGCAGCGACGTCGAGGCCGAACTGGATGGCAAAGCCGACGTCGTCCGCGACGTTCTCGACGGCCTCGGCCATGATCTCGAAGGCCTCGTCGTCGGAGATCGACGGCGCCCAGGCGCCCTCGTCGCCCTTGCCCGCTGGCAGGTCGCGGTCGGAGAGGATGTCGTGGACCTCCTGGTGGACCGCGGCGTTGGCGAAGACGGCCTCCTCGACGCTCGGCGCGCCGACGGGGGCCGACAGGAACTCCTGGATGTTGGTGGCGTCGGCGGCGTGTTCGCCGCCGCCGATGATGTTACCCAGCGGCGTCGGGAACTCGTTGCCCCGGAACGTGCCACCGAGGTGCTGGTACAGCGGTGCGCCCAGCACGTCTGCACCGGCCGCGGCGGCCGCCATCGAGATGGCGACCGCGCTGTTGGCGCCGATACTGGAGAAGTCGTCCGTCCCGTCAGCGCCACGCAGCGCGTTGTCGACGTCGCGCTGGTTGCCGGCGTGGACCTCGCCGATGAGGCGCGGGAGCGCGTCTTCGCGAGCGTTCGCGATGGCCTCCTGAGCCGGCAGTTCGAGCGCCTCGTATTCGCCGGTGCTTGCGCCGCTCGGTGCCTTGCCGCGGCCGAAGCCGCCACTCTCGGTGAGTACGTCGGCCTCGACAGTCGCGTTGCCACGCGAGTCGAGTACGCGGCGGAGTCGGATATCTGTGATTAGCGTCATTTGTGGTCACCTCTGTGAACGGTAAACGGCAACACACCGGCGTCGTACTCCTCGGCCGCGATGAGGATGGGTTGGGTGTGTTCCGTCTCGATGAGCACGGGTGCGCCGTGGGCCAGCTGGAGCGCTCGCGCGCCCAGTTTGCGGGCCTTCTCGTATCGGCTTTCCTGTGCGTTCATTGGTAGGGAGCGACGATGTCGACCAGGTCTTTGTGAGAGACGAGCATCCGGCGACAGCAGTGTCGCTCGACGCCGAGCTCGTCGAGGACCATCTCGGGGTCCTCGGGCTCTTCGGCCTCGCGGGTGCGGGCCTTGAACTCCTCCCAGTGCTCGCCGACGACGTTACCGCACGTGAAACACCGGACCGGTACCATCATGCTTGAATCACCTCAGCGGTAGGATTTCTGGTAGCGGGCCCGGGCGCCGGGACCGCCCCACTTCTTGGGTTCGGACTGGCGAACGTCGTTGACCAGCAGCGAGCGGTCGAACTCCATGAACGCGTCGCGGAGTTCGGCGTCGTTTGTGAAGTCGACGAGGCCGCGGGCGATGGCGGTGCGGGCCGCGTCGGCCTGCCCCATCACGCCGCCACCCTCGACGGAGACGTCGACGTCGACGTCGTCGCGGAGGTCCTCGTCGGCGATGCGGAACGGTTCCAGCATCTTCAGCTGGGCCAGCTCCGGGTCGACCAGTTCGACCGGCTGGGAATCGATACGCACGCGACCCTCGCCCTCGCGGATCGTGGCGCGAGCGACGGCGGTCTTTTTCTTGCCAGACGTGTTCGTTACCATGTCTTGTTCGCTCCGAGTGTCTCGCTCACTTCCGCGAGCGTGACGAATTTGATGTTCGAGAGTCGGTCCAGTGACGTTCCCTCTAGCACTTCGCTGTCCTTGTCGTGTGGGTTGCCCACGTAGACGCGGACGTTCTCGAACGCCTCGCGGCCGCGCTGCTTCTTGTGGGGCAGCATGCCGCGGATGGCGCGCTTGAGGATGCCGTCGGGTCGCTTGGGGTAGAAGTACTGGTTGTCGGCGCCGATGTCGACGCGTTTCTTGTACTTCTCTTTGATCTGCTCTTCGCGGCCGGTGATGACCGCGCCCTCGGCGTTGATGACGGCGACGGTCTGTCCGTCGAGCGCCTTCTCGGCCACCTGCGAGGCGACCCGGCCCATGATACAGTCGCGGGCGTCGACGACGATGTCGGCGTCGAATTCGGCGACGCTCATCGAATCACCCGGACGTGGGAGCCTTCGGGGTTGTTCTCGATTGCCTGTTCTAGCGATACAGCCTCTCCGACCTTGTCGATCTTCGTCTGGGCGGTTCCGGAGAAGTCGACAGCGGCGACGGTGACGTCCTTCTGCAGGACGCCGGAGCCGAGCACCTTTCCGGGAACGACCACGGTCTCGTCTTCCTGTGCGTACCGCTCGATGCGGCCCAGGTTGACTTCCGCGTGTGTACGCCGCGGCTTCTGCAGCCGTTCGGCGACGTCGCCCCAGACTGCGCCGCCCGAGTTGCGGGCGGCCGACTTCAGGTCGGCGATGAGACTACTGAGTCTCGGATTCGTCTTGCTCATAGGGTTCCTCCTTGGTAGGAAAAGTGCAGGGAGCAGGATTTGAACCTGCGGACCCCTACGGGACAGCGCCCTGAACGCTGCGCCGTTGGCCAAACTTGGCTATCCCTGCTCGCATTAGTTGATTCTTGATGCCCCGTAAAACCCCTTTCGGTCCTCGCGCTCGGGGCACGGGCGGTCATCGGCGTCGAAGGGGTGTTTCGGGGCATTGGCGTTACAGTTGGACCGCGTCTTTCAGTTCGGTCGCCCGGTCGCGTAGCGTCTCGACCGCGCGGACGAAGAGTTCGTCAGTGACGAACGAGCCGTCTGTCTCGATGTGGAACACGAACGCGTTCTCCACGTCGGTGACTTCGACCTCCTTGCCCGGATACCGCTGGGAGAGGTCGTTGTCGAACTCGCTCGTCGGGACGAGGTCGCCGTCCGCGGCGTCCGGGTCGGCGGCCGCGTCGGCCGCGCCCTCCTCGATGACGCCGCGCAGAATCTGCGGTTCCTCGTCCTCGAACTCGCCCGTGTCGCCGACGACCTCGGTTCGCTGGAGGTGTCGGTAGCCGACGGCCACGCCGCCCTGGTGTTTGGCGTGTTCTTTCCCCGTATCGAGGACGGCGTCGGCCTCGACTTCGAGGCGCTGGCCGTCTTTCAGGTCGATGATGGGGATGTTGTCGTCGGCGGGCGCTACCAGCGAGTCACTGGAGACGAGGTCACTGGAGTAGGCCGTACTCGGCCCGTCGACCGACAGCGACAGCGTCACCTCGTCACCGACCTCGAAGTCGTCGAGGTCGGTGGTCAGCGGGACCAGCCCCAGTCGGAGGCCGATCTGCTCGTTGAACATCACGCTGGTGTTCTCGATGACGCGGACGGTGTCGATGCTGAACGTGGGCACGTCGGCGACCATTGCCCGGCGGATGCCGTTGGCGAAAGCCGGCGTGATGCCACGCACGAGCACGAGCGACTCCCGCTCGCCGCGTTCGACGAACTCAACCTCGTAGTCCTGTGTCATTGGTTAGAATCCGGAGTTCTTTGGCGCGCGGGTGCCGTCGTGGGGCGTCGGCGTGACGTCCTCGATACGGCCGATTTCCAGTCCCGCTCGGGCCAGCGCTCGGATGGTGGCCTGGGCGCCCGGGCCGGGGGAGGTCTGCTGGTTCCCACCGGGGCCGCGGACGCGAACGTCGACGCCTTCGACGCCGCGGTCCAGCGCCTTCTCGGCGACGACCTCGGCCATCTGCATCGCCGCGTAGGGCGAGGCCTCGTCGCGGTTCTGCTTGACGACCGTCCCGCCGGAGCTCTTTGCGAGCGTCTCCGCGCCGGTCTGGTCGGTGATGGTGATGATGGTGTTGTTGAACGATGCGTGGACGTGGGCGACGCCCCAGATGTCTTCGGTTTCCTCGCTCATTCTTGGGCCTCCGCGCGCTCAGGATGCAGTTCGTCCGACAGCGAGCTGTTCTCGTCGAAGCCGACCGAGCTCTCGACGGCCACGTCGACCTTCATCGACGGCCGGGTGACGCGTGCGTCGTCGAGTTCGATGTGGCCGTGGACGATGAACTGTCGCGCCTGCTCGGGCGTGTTCGCGTAGCCCTTGCGGTAGACGACCGTCTGGAGCCGGCGTTCGAGGACGTCGGTGACGTCCAGGGACAGTACGTCGTCCAGCTGGTCCTGCTCGTTGAGGATGCCGTAGCGTTTGAGTCGGGCCAGGAACTCCTCGGCTTCGAGGTCGGTCCCCTCGGTGCTGCCCAGCAGCTTCCGGGCCTCGCGGCGGTAGCCACGCAGCTCGGACTGGGCGCGCCAGAGCTCCTCCTTGTTTTTCAGGCCGTAGCGGCCCTTGAGGTTGCTCTCATCGGCGATTCGTTCACCCTGATAGGGGTGGTTCGGCGTCTCGTAGAACTTCGTGTTGGAACCGAGTGCCATTATTCGTCATCCTCCGCGGCGGCTTCCTCAGCCTGTTCTTCCTTGATGGCCTCGACGTTGACGCCGATGGTCCCCTCGGTACGACCGGTGGACTTGGTCCGCTGACCCCGTACCTTCTGGCCGCGCTTGTGGCGGACGCCGCGGTAGGAGTCGATCATCTTCATGCGGTTGATGTCCTGCCGGCGGGTGAGCTGGAGGTCGTTACCCGTCTCGTGGGTGGTCTCGCCGGTGAAGTAGTCCTTCTGGTGGTTCGTCATCCACTCGGGGACGTTGTCGGCGAAGTTCTGGACCTGGTCGACGACCTCGTCGATGACGTCGTCGTCCAGCTTGCCAAAGACCGCGCGACGGTCCACGTCAGCGCGCTGGGCGATGATGCGGGCGGCGCGGTGGCCGATGCCGTTCAGTTCTGTCAGTGCTCGCTCGACGGACTTGGTGCCGTCGAGGTCTGTCTGTCCGATGCGAACGAAGTAGCGGATGTCCTCCTCCTCATCCGCGTCCTCGCCCGCGTCTGGGTCTTCTGCACTCATATCTTGTATTGGGGTGAGCGTCGTGGCTGGGATTCGAACCCAGGAGGCTGTACGCCACAGAGTTAGCAACCCTGCGCCTTGGGCCAGGCTTGGCTACCACGACACGCTTGCTTGATACTCGCGCCCGCAGCACGCGGACTCGGGAGCCGACCCCCCTACACGAGTCTGTTCGTACGTATCCCGGGGTTGTATTTAAACGCAACGAAGGGGCGCGGGCGCGTGAGAGCTGGCCATGAGCCCGTGTCACAAGGCAGTAGTGGCCGCCGGCCCTGCGGACGATATGGACGACAGCACACCCGGAAATGTGGCAATCGAGCCAAGCGACAGGGGGACACTTCGCCGGCACCTCGAACGGTTCGCCGGGGAGAACCGCGTGACCGAGGCCTCGGACGGGACCCTCACCGCCGAGTTCAGCGGGTCGACGTACTTCTCGGTCGACCCCGACGGGCGTGTACAGGGTGGCATGCCCCTCCACGGTTTCGACGGGCCCGCGGACCAACTCCAGTTCGACGACGAGAGCGGCGAGATACACGTCTCATCTGGCGACGGGCGGGTCAGTTACACCTTCCGTCGGCCGTCACGCTGACCGGACCCCGCGGAGCTCGTACTGGTGGCTGTACGGTCGTATCGATGGTCGCGGTGGCAAATTCCGTCAGTTTGGTACAGCCACCAGTATCAGTCGTCGTCAGCGGCCAGCGGCTCCCGCTCGACGTACTCCTCGTTGACCACCCACTCGCCGGCCTCGTTCCGGACCAGGTACTCGCCGTAGTACGGCACGCGATTCGCGGCTGTTTCCCGAAAGGTCTCGCGAATCTCGTCGCTCGTCATCTCGCCCATCGACCGCAGGTCGTCGGTGCGGTTCAGACAGCCCTTCAGCTTCCCATCGTGTGTCACGCGCACGCGATGGCAGTTATCACAGAAGTCGGTGTTCTCCACGGGGTCGACGATTTCGACCATCCCCTCGCCGTCGCCGTTCTCGGCGCGTACCCAGTAACGGGTGCGGTCGTGCATCTCCCGGCTCTCGACGCGGTCGGCCCGCTGGGCCAGCCAGTCGTGGACCCGCTCGATGTCGATGGCCCACTCCGGGCGGCCGACGAGTTCGGGCATGTACTCGATGAGCTGCAGTCGGAGGCCGTCGTTTCGCGCGACGTGGTCGACCATCTCCGGGACGTACCCCGCCGTCGGCTCGAAGACGACCATGTTCAGTTTCACCGGGTCCAGCCCGGCAGAAAGCGCCGCTTCGACCCCCTCGATGACCCGCTCGTAGGCACCACTCTGGGTTATCTCGGCGAACGCCTCCCGGTCGAGCGCGTCCTGAGAGATGTTCACACGCTCCAGCCCAGCGTCGACGAGGTCCGGCGCGCGGCCGGGGAGGAAGGTGCCGTTGGTCGTCATCGACACCGCCATCCCGTCCGGCGTCCGGCGGATAATCTCTTCCAGGTCACCGCGCAGCATCGGCTCGCCGCCGGTGAACTTGACCGCCTCGACGTCGAACTCCCGGGCGACTTCGAGGAACCGGACCACGTCGTCGGTCTCCATCTCGTGGTCCCGCGCGTCCATCGGCCCGCGGGTGTCTCCAAGCCCCTCGTTGTGACAGTAGACACAGTCGAAGTTACACCGGTCCGTCAGCGAGACCCGGACCTGCGTGACTTCGCGGCCGTGGCCGTCCTCTAGCACGTCCCGTGGTACTGCGCGCAGCCGCTTAAAACGACACAACGGTGCTAAATCTGACCCGGGAGACTATCGCCCCGCTCGCGTTCTGGAGATGCCGACCGCAGGGAGGCATCTCGCTGCTCCACGGCTCACTTCGTTCACCGTTTCGCTACGAGGGACCTCACTCCGTTCGGTCCCTCGCCCTGCTCGCGGGTCACTCCTTGCTCGCGGTTACACCGTTCGCTCGTTCGGAGCCGTCTCACGCTGTTCGACGGCTCCTACGTCACAATCCTTATCGCACCTCCGTGGCCTACCGGACGTATGAACGAAGCCGATGTGCGCGAGCGGCTCCGGGCCGTCGAGGACCCGGATCTGGGCGACGACATCGTGGCGCTGGGGCTCGTAAACAGCATCGATATCGACGACGAGGAGATACGCATCGACCTCGCGCTCGGTGCGCCCTACTCACCGACGGAGACAGGGATGGCCAACGAGGTCCGTGAAGCGCTTTCGGACCTCGACCGCCGGGTCGACCTCTCGGCGAGCGTCGACCGCGGTGTCAGCGAGGAGGAAGACCCGCTCCCGAACGTCAGCAACGTCATCGCCGTGGCCTCGGGGAAAGGCGGCGTCGGCAAGTCGACCGTCGCCGTCAATCTCGCCGCCGGCCTCTCGCGCCTCGGCGCTCGCGTCGGCCTGTTCGACGCCGACGTGTACGGGCCCAACGTGCCGCGGATGCTAGACGCCGACGAGTCCCCGCAGGCCACCGAGGACGACGAGATAATCCCGGTCGAGAAGTACGGGATGAAGCTGATGAGCATGGACTTCCTCGTCGGCAAGGACGACCCGGTCATCTTCCGTGGCCCGATGGTCGACAACGTGCTCACCCAGCTCTGGTCGGACGTGCTGTGGGGCACGCTCGACTACATGATCGTGGACCTGCCGCCGGGCACCGGCGACACCCAGCTGACGATGCTCCAGCGGGTCCCCGTCTCGGGGGCCGTCATCGTCACCACGCCACAGGAGGTCGCCCTCGACGACGCTCGAAAGGGACTCCGGATGTTCGGCCGCCACGAGACGCCGGTGCTCGGTATCGTCGAGAACATGTCCACGTTCGTCTGTCCCGACTGCGGGGGCAGCCACGACATCTTCGGGAGCGGCGGGGGCCACGAGTTCGCCGACGAGACCGACATGCCGTTCCTCGGCGAGGTGCCACTGGACCCCGCGGTCCGCGAGGGCGGCGACAGCGGCGAGCCGCTCGTCATGGACGACGAGAGCGCGACCGGCGACGCGTTCCGCGAGATAACCGCAAACACCGCCAACATGCAGGGAATCATCCACCGCAAGCGCCAGTCAGACAGCCGGACCTCCCCCGCGGGGCAGGCAAGCGACGGCGAGGCGGAGAGCCAGCCCGAACAGTAGCCGTCGCTGGGGCCCCAGAGTACAGTAGAGAGAAGACCGATTACGCTTCGACCGGGCGGTTGTACTTGCGCGTGACGTAGCCGGCGATGCGGTTACGGACGCCCTTGGACTCGATGTTGGTGACCTCGGTGACGACCTCCTTGTTGTGCTCGAAGTCGGCGCCGAAGGCGTCGGGGTACTTCTCCATGATGAGTCGCCCTGTCTTCTTGACGTAGGCGGGTTTGATTGCCATAATGGAGAGTATCCGGTCTGGCATTCAAAAAGGGTTCGACTTTCAGACGGCCGGCGGGGTCTAGTCGCCTATCTGGACCGTCACTGTCGTCTCGGTGGTGTCGTTGAGGCCGACGGTGACCTCGTACTCGCCCGGGTCGTCGGGGTTTGTCACGGCCGGATAGTCCAGCACGACCACGTCGTCGGCCGACAGCTCGTAGCCGGTATCGAGGGTCACGGTAAAGGAGTACTCGTTGTTGTTGACGCCGCTGATGGCGCCGGCGTCGAACTCCTCGTCGAGGGTGCCGGTGTCCCCGGCGTCGACACCGAGCGAGATGGCGTCGTGGCTAGCGCTCTCGACGACAAACTGGTCACGGGGGTACGTCGCCGAGACCGCATCAAGCGTCTGTCCCGCGACGGCATCGGTGGCTGGGACGCGAAGTGTCTGTGAGACGTTGGTCTCGCCAGTACCGCTGTCGTCGGGCTGTACTTCCCCGTCAGAGTCGGAGCCGGAGTCCGTCGAACAGCCGGCGAGCGCGACAGTCGAGGCGCTTGCGGCTGCGATGAACGTTCGTCTGTCCATGGGTTGGCAAGCAAGTGGCCACTTGAGTATTTTCGGGCCGGGCGACCGTGCTACCACTCCGCGTCCACGAGCGCCCGAACGCGCTCGAACGCGGCCAGCTCGCGCTCGCTGCCGGCGGTCTCGACGACCGACTCGAAGTACCGGAGCCGGTCCAGCATCGCCTCGCGGTCGTAGGCCGGCACGTCCAGCCGCGAGGCCGCGACGGTCGCCTCGACGACCGCCGCGTGGCCACGGTTGGTCGTCGGGACGACGCGGCGCTCGATTTTGAATTCCTCGGGGACGAGCGCCCACTCGACCCACGGAGTGCCGCCGTCCTCGCCCTCGTCGAGTCGTTCGACGCTGACTCGCACCCACGCGTCGGCGCTGTCGAGCACCGGCTCGGCCTCCTCGCGGACCGACAGCGCCGCCTCCGCGAAGTCGACCGGGTCGCGGGTGAACTGGACGTGCCCCTCGCCGCGCTCGCGGAAATTCCGCCACGTGCGTGTCCTGCCCCACGTCGTCGCCGTGACCGGTCCGCCGTCCTCGGGTTCGTGTAGTCCCAGCGCGGCGACGTTGTACAGCTCGTTTGGGCCAAGCGTCGTGACGACGGACTCGGTGACGCCGGCCAGCTCGACGGGCCAGTCGGTCGCCCCAGTCACACCACCAGCCCCCGTTCGAGCGCGACAAACAGCGCGCCAGCGACCAGGTCGGCCGTCGTCCCCGGGTTGATGTCGCGGTCGACCAGCTCGTCGGCCAGCGCCGCGGCGTCTTCGTCACCATCGAGCACTGCCTGTGCCCGACGTTGGACCTCGGCTGCCGCGTCGGACCCGTTGCGCGTCACGACGAAGGTGTCGACGTCCTCGGCGAGCAACTCGACGAACGCCCGCGAGACCCGGTCGGGGACCGGCCCGTCGTCGGCCAGTATCGCCTCGGCGGTGTCGAAGACACGACCGAACTCACCGACCCACTCCGCGGCGACGCCGTCCACGTCGGCGCTCCGGGCCATGATATCGAACAGCGCCAGCCCGCGCGCCTCCAGTGTCGGGACCGCCTCGCTCCCGCGTCGCACGTCCAGGGGCTCCATGCCCTCGGGCGGCTCGTCGACGGCCACGTCGACGTGCTCGAAGGCGCGATAGAAGTCGGCGGCGTCGGCGACGGTGGTGTCGCGGGCCACGGTATCCACACCCGAGGGCGTCAGGTCCCCCTCGCTGGCGGCGGCGACCAGCGGCGCAAGCAGGAGCAGGGCGCCAAACTGCGTGTTCCCGGCCGACTGGTCGGCCATGCCGGCGACGGCCCGCTCGAATGCCTGTCCCACGCGCTCGCCGGCTGCCGCGCGTTCGAGCCCCGGACGGGCGCCGACGGCACCGGCCATGAAGTGCTCAAAGCGGAGGTCGTCGAAGTCCCGCTCGCGGTCGACGTTTCCGGGTTTCGGCGACCCGGTGACCTCCAAGAGCAGGGCCAGCTCGGCGTTCTGAACCGGCGTTCGGTCGCTCATGGCGTGGCCTCCCCGGCGACCCAGTCGCCGGCCGTCTCGCGGACCGCCCCCAGCACCTCGGGGTCGTCGCTCGCCCGGCCCACGCTCACGGCGTCGGCGCCGTACTCGAAGTACTCGGTAGCCGTCGCCCGGCCGCGGACGCCGTTGTTGGCAATGACGAACAGGTCGGTCGCCTCGGCGATGTCGGCGACGACGGACTCGGAGTCCATCGCGTCGACGTGGACCGCGTCGGCGCCGGCGGCCTCGATACGCTGAGCCAGCTCGGGCAGGTCGACGCCGTCGACCTCGGCCCGGACCTTCACCGAGACCGCGGCGCCGGTGTCGGCGGCGGCCCGGACCTGCCGGGAGAGCGCGTCGCGGTCCCGCAACAGCGTCTCACCGGCGCCGGCGGCACACATCTCCGCTTGCCGGCAGTGGGCGTTCAGTTCCACAACGGCGCCGTGGTCACGACAGACCGCGGCCACACGTTCGATAGGGCCGGGCGTGGCGCTGCGGACGTTGAACGCCCCCCGGAGCGGGGCCTCGGCCAGCGCGCCGAGCTGTGTGTCGACGAAGGCAGTCGGGTCCTCGGGGAGGAACTCCGAGCGGTCGCGGTCGGTCATGGCGCGGGCCGCCCCGCGGGTGGCCTCGTCCAGCGCGATACCGCCCAGGAAGGCACAGCCGACGTGGTCGGCGACAGCCCGCGCCCAGTCGGCGTCGGCCTCGCCGCTGAGACTCGCCAGCGCGACCCGCGGGCTGAACATCAGGCCACCTCCGCGAGCGCGTCAGCGACGGCGCGAGCCACACGGTCAGAATCGGCCCCGGTGTCCAGCGCGGTGTCCGTCCGGACGACCGGGCGGTCGAGGTCGGTCCCGTCGTCGCTGTCGAGGACGAACGCGTCGGCGAAGGGGTAGGCCTCGGCGACGCCGGCCGTGCTCGGCTCCCGCCCGACGCCGGCCATCAGGTCGGCGGCCGGGCCGGAGAACACCTCGTCCTCGACAAAGGGCGAGACGGCCACGACGGGGGTGTCGACAAGCGCCTCGCGGATGCCGTCGACGGCGAGCATCGGCCCCAGCGACGTGACGGGGTTCGACGGACCGACGACGACCGGGTCGGCGAGGGCCCGGCGGACGGCGTCGGTGACCGACGCAGCCTCGCCGCCGCGGAACTCGACATCTTCGACCGCCGGTTGGCCGCTCCGGCCGACCCACCACTCCTGGAAGTGCATCGGCCCGTCCGGCGTGTGAATCATCGTCGCGACGGGGTCGTCGCTCATCGGGAGCAGTTCGCGGTCGAGTCCGAAGGCGTCAGCCAGCCGCCGGGTGACCGCCGTCAGGGAGTGGCCAGCATCGAGCAGCGAGGTCCGCGTGACGTGGACCGCCCGGTCCCGGTCCCCGATGTGCATGAACTCGGCGACGCCGGAAAAGCGCCGGTGGCGGGCGATATTCCGGCCGGCGGTCTGGGCGTCGGCCGGGAGATACTGGGGTCCCGTCGGGAGGTCGGCCGCCGTCGCCAGTCGGTGGAGTTCGTCGTGTGTCTCCGCGGTGTCGTCGGCGATGCCCCACCACGTCTCCCGGTCGAGTTCGCCGCCGTCGAGAAAGAGCATCGTATCGAGGTCCGGACAGACGAGGAGACCGCCCAGTTCGATGTCGTCGCCGGTATTGGCGACGACCGCGGTCCGCTCGGGCGCGAATACGTCGCCGGCGCCGGCCAGTAGCTTCGGCGTGCCGGTCCCGCCGGCGAGGAACGTAACCATACGCCGAGGTAGGGGAGACGGACTGTATAAACGTGACCCTGCGGCCCCGGCGTCGTATCAGCCGTCTTAGAATCACTGCTGAGAACTGCGCGGATAGACTCAAGACCGTCGGCCCTGACCGTTGACCCGTTGGGGTCATTCCACCGTGAACGCACATCGCTTCGCACCGGCGGCCCCGGACGAGACGTTCGTCTACGGGGCCTGTACGCCCGGCTGGCATTCGGCCGCCAGCCACGACGCCGCTATCGACGACTGGGTCGAGTTCATGCGAGCGGAGGGTATCGAGCGGGTCTGCTGTCTGCTGACTGGCTGCCAACTCGACGACCGCGGAGCCATCCTCGATCACTACGCGGACGCCTTTGGCGAGTCGGACGTCCTGCACGCGCCGGTCCGGGACCACCACCTGGTGCCCGAGCCGATACTGGTCGAGGAGATACTCCCCTTCCTGGCCGAGAGTCGGGAGCGGGAGCAGCCCGTCGTCGTCCACTGTCTGGCCGGTCTCGGTCGGACCGGGCAGGCGCTTGCCGCGTGGCTCGTCTACAATCGGGATTACGGCCCCGAGCGGGCCATCGAGACGGTACGGGAACAGGGACGGGACCCGACTGACGCCGTCAACGCGGGCAACGCGACGGAAGAGGAACTCGTGGAGTTGCTGGGCACCGTCGCCCGGTTGTAGCCACAGTCCGGGAGTACTGTTTTGCCCGGTGGCGGCCAACGGCGTCGTATGACCACCATCAAGGACAGCGTCCACGACCACATCGCGGTCGAGGGCGTCGCCGCCGACTTACTGGAGACCCCGCCCGTCCAGCGGCTCCGCCGGGTCAAACAGCTGGGGACGGTGACGATGGTCTACCCGTCGGCCAACCACACCCGCTTCGAGCACTCCCTCGGTGTGTATCACCTCGCCGACCGCGCGCTCTCTCACCTCGGCATCGAGGGCCGACAGGCCGAACGGGTGCGGGCGGCCGCCCTGTTACACGACGTGGGCCACTCCCCCTACAGCCACAACATCGAGGAGATAGTCCACCGCAAGACCGGGAAGTACCACGACGACGTGGCCGGGCTGCTCGACACCGGGGAGGTGGCACGGGTACTCGCTGACCACGACCTCTCGCCGTCGAAAGTGGCGGGGCTGGTCGGCGGCGAGGGCGAGCTCGGCCAGCTCGTCTCGGGCGAGCTGGACGTCGACCGGATGGACTATCTGGTCCGGGACGCCCACCACACCGGCGTCCCCTACGGCACCATCGACCACGAGCGGCTGGTCCGGGAGCTGCGCTTTGTCGACGGGGACCTGGTGCTTGACGAGGGGAACGTCCAGACGGCCGAGTCGCTGCTGCTCGCGCGGGCGCTGATGAACCCGACCGTCTACGCCCACCACGTCGCCCGCATCGCGAAGTCGATGCTGCGACGGGGGACAGAGCGGCTCCTCCGGGAGACCGACGTGACGGCCGAGGAGCTACGCCGGTGGGACGACTGCGACCTGCTCGTGGGGCTACGGAGTAGCGACGCCACGAGCGCGTACGCCCGTCGGCTGAGCGAGCGGGACCTGTTCAAGCGGGCGGTGTGGGCCGAACGCCAGGCCGTCCCGGACGAGCTACTGGCGGCGGACCACGGCGCGGTCCGCGAGCTGGAGCGGGACATCGCCGAGGCCGCCAACGTCTCGGCGCCGGCCGTCGTCCTGGATATCCCCGCCGAGCCCTCGATGACGGAGTCGTCCAGTCGCGTGCTCGTCAACGGGGAGGTGCGCCGCCTGGGCGAGCAGTCGACACTCGTCAACGCCATCCGGGCCGCGGGGACGGACCAGTGGCGCCTCGGGGTGTACGCGCCGGCGGACGAGAGCGAGCGCGTCGGCGAGGCCGCCGTCCGCGAACTCGGGCTCGACCTCGACGGGACCCGCGTCCGCGACGCGCGCCGGGGAATCCATGCCACCCTCGACGAGTTTAACTGAGCCACGCGGGGAGATTGGTGTATGATTATCGAGGGGACCGTCCTCCGCGGGCGCGAGTTCGAGCCGGTCGAGGGCCGCGTCGTCGTCGAGGGCGGCGAGATAACGGCCGTCGAGGAAGCCGGCGTCGACAGCGACGCCATCGTCTGTCCGGCCTTCGTCAACGCCCACACTCACATCGGCGACTCCATCGCCAAGGAGGCCGGCGAGGGGCTCACGCTGGAGGAGCTGGTCGCCCCGCCCGACGGGCTGAAACACCGCCTGCTCAGGCAGGCCGACAGAGCGGAGCTGGTCGCGGCGATGGCCCGGTCGCTGTCCTACATGGAGCACGCGGGCACCGGCGCGTTCGTGGAGTTCCGCGAGGGCGGCGTCGACGGCGTGGACGCCATCGGGGCGGCGCTTTCCGGGTCGGACCTGGAGGGTGTCGTGCTGGGCCGCGAGACGGTCGAGGCGATGGAGCTGGCCGACGGCTTCGGCGCCAGCGGGGCCACCGACGCGGACTTTACCGCGCAGCGGCGAGCGACCCGCGAGGCCGGGAAGCTCTTTGGCATCCACGCGGGCGAGGTCGACAGCGCCGACATCAACCCCGCACTGGACCTCGACCCCGACTTCCTGGTCCATATGGTTCACGCCGAGCCGCTCCACCTGGAACGGGTCGCCGACAGCGAGATTCCCGTCGTCGTCTGCCCCCGGTCGAACTGCACCACCGGCGTCGGCCAGCCGCCGGTCGAGGCGCTGGCCGAGCGGACGACCGTCGCGCTGGGCACGGACAACGTCTTTCTCAACAGCCCCTCGATGTTCCGCGAGATGGCCCTTACCTCGCAGCTGTATGACCTCTCCGCCCGCGAAATCCTGCGCATGGCAACGGTCAACGGCGCCGAAATCGCCGGACTGGACGGCGGCGGCGTCGAGTCCGGCCGGCCCGCCCGCCTCTGCGTGCTGGACGGGGACTCGGACAACTTAAGCGGGGTCCGCGACCCGGTCCGTGCAGTGGTCCGGCGGGCCGAGACCGCCGATGTCGAACGGACCGTCCTGTCCGTGTGAGCTGCCAGCGGTGTGTTATCACACCAACAACTATGCTGTCGGCCGTCCAACAGTCACACATGTACGACCGGATACTGGTACCGACCGACGGGTCGGACGGCATGGAACCCGCCGTCGACCACGCGCGGGACCTCGCCGCAGTCCACGGCGCGACGTTGCACGGGCTGTACGTCGTCGATACCGGTAGCTTCGCGACGCTCCCGGTCGAGACGACGTGGGAGGGCGTGTCGGGACTGCTGCGGGAAGAGGGGGAGCAAGCTGTCTCGGCGTTCGCCGAGATGGCCGGCGATGTGCCCGTCGAAACCGCCATCAGGGAGGGCAACCCCAGCCGCGAAATCGTCGACTACGCCGACGAGTTCGACTGCGACACCGTCGTCATGGGGACCCACGGCCGTGGCGGCATCGACCGACTGCTGCTTGGCAGCGTCGCCGAGCGCGTCGTTCGCACTGCCCCGGTTCCGGTGGTGACGGTCCCGGTCGGCGAGCCCGAGCGCGCCGGAGAGCACGTGAAGTCATAGCGGGCGGAGGTGGTCGCAGTCGCCGGCCGCGACGGTGACGCGCTTTTCCCCGGTGTCGACGACCAGCGACCCCGGATACTCGATGTCGACGGCCTCGCCCCTGATTTCGCCGTCGGGGGTGTCGATGCGGACTCGCCGCCCCAGCGTCGCGGCGTACTCGCGCCAGGCATCGAGGATGGTCTCGGGGTCGGTGCCGACGGTGTCGAACGTCTCCAGCACCCGCTGGGTGAACCGCCGCCGGTCGACCGGCTCGCCCCGGACAGCCGAGAGACTCGTCGCGTTGGCCTCGCTCGGCAGAGCGTCGGGGTCGACGTTGGCGTTGATGCCGACACCGACGACCACCCACGAGACGCGGTCGGCTTCCCCCTCCATCTCCGTGAGGATGCCGACGAGTTTCCGCTCCTCGCCGTCGACCTCGACGAGCACGTCGTTGGGCCACTTGATGACCGCCTCGACGCCCGCCTCCCGGGCCGCACGGGTCACCGCGACGGCGGCCGCGAGCGTAAACACCGGCGCCGCCGCCATCGGCACGTCGGGCCGAAAGAGGACCGACAGCCAGATGCCGCCACTGGGGGAGTGCCAGGTCCGGTCGAGGCGGCCGCGGCCGCCGGTCTGTTCGTCGGCCAGTACCACCACGTCGCTCGCGCCCTCGTCGGCGAGCTCCCGGGCGCGGGCGTTCGTGCTCGGGATGGCGTCGTGGTACTCTATCTCGAAGGGCGCGTCGAGTTCGTAGGCCACGGCCGGCCCGCCGAAGTCGGGGACCCCGGTGAGCGCGTAGCCGTCGTCCTCGCTCGCGATAGCGAACCCCGCCTCCCGGAGCGCCTCGACGTGCTTCCAGACGGCCGCACGGGAGACGTCGAGTCGCGACGCGATATCGGGCCCGGAGACCGGTCCGTCGGCGATGGCGGCGAGCACCCGCTCGCGTGTCTCGTGCATGGGTCCCGCTTGGCCCGGTGGCCTCAAAAAGCGCGCGCCATCGCCGACGGCCGAGCTAGTGGTCGACCTCGCGGACGAGGGCCTCGGTGTCTCCGCTCGTCGCCGACAGGTCGGCGCCGTTCAGCCCCCGGATGCCGACCGCGACGACGTAATCGCCCTCGTGTTCGACTGTCGCGACGCTGACGACCACGTCGTGGGCCTCGCCGTCGTCGCCGTCCATGGTCGCGTTGAACACCCGCATGTCGGCCTCCGTCCCCAGCATCGTGACCTGTCGCGTCTCCCGCTCTTCGACGTCAGTCAGGTTCCCGTACTGATCGAACTGCCCGGAGAACTCCGTCAGGAGGTCCCGCTGTGACCAGCCGGCGACCGGGTTCATCTCCTGGCCGGCCAGCCGGACCTGGGGCGAGCTGACGACGGCGAACGTCGCCCCGGGCGAGCCGTCCGCGGTCCGGGCGACGAACAGCTCCCCGCGGTTCGAGACCGTCACTTCCCGCTCCTGCCCGGCGGCTTCGACAGAGCGGGTGACGTTTTGCCACTCAGTCGTGTTGTGGGTGTAAGCCAGTTCGTCCGCCCCGGTTACGTTCGCTTCGCCCGCGACGAAGTCGCTCTCCTCCTCCAGAGCCAATCCAGTACACCCGGCAACTGACAGGAACAGGCAGACCGCGAGGACCGCTCCAGTCCGTCTGAGTCTCATCCCGAGGAACTCTCCCGGTGACTGTTATAGGGTTTTTGAGACGCAGCTGGAACCGCAAGCGGTGACAGCGATAGGGACGGAGCCGCTACTCCGAGCCGATGACAAAGAGCAGATCGCCCATGTCGACGGAGTCGCCCTCGCCGACGGCGATGTCGTTGATGACGCCGCCCCGCTCGGCGACGATGTCGTTTTCCATCTTCATCGCCTCCAGCACACAGAGCACGTCGCCGGCCGCGACCTCGTCGCCCTCGTCGACGCTCACTTCCAGGATAGTCCCTTGCATCTCCGCGGTGACCTCCTGGCCCTCCACGCTGGAGCCGCCTCCGCCCCCCGAGCTGTCGCCGCCGCCGGACCGGTCCGGCCGACTGGCGCCGCCCGACGTGTCGACATCGCCGACGTCGATGGGCGGTGCGCCGTGTTCCTCGAGGTCCACGTCGAATCGCTTCCCGTTGACCTCGACGGTGAACTCCCGCTCGACGACCTCCTCGTCCTCGTCGGCGTCGCTCGGTTCGGTCTCAGTGCCCCACCGCTCCTGAGCGGCCTCGATGCGCTCTTTTTCGAGCGTCTCGTCGAGGTACTTTGTCGTGTGTGTCGAGTTGACGAACTCCTCGTCGGTGAGCATCAGCCGGTGGAAGGGGATGACCGTCGGGAACCCCTCGACGTCGAACTCGGCCAGCGCTCGTTTCCCGCGTTCGATGGCCTCGTCGCGGTCGGCGCCGGAGACGATGAGCTTCGCTATCATCGAGTCGTAGTCGGTGACGAGCTCGTCGCCCTGTCGCAGGGCGTCGTCCATCCGGACGCCGATGCCGCCGGGCGGGTCGTACACCTCCAGCTCGCCGCTGTTTGCCGGGGCGAAGTCCTTCGCGGCGTTCTCGGCGTTGATGCGGAACTCCATCGCGTGGCCCTCGATCTCGACGTCGTCCTGGTCGAAAGAGAGCAGTTCGTCCTGGGCGACCCGAATCTGCCACTTGACGATATCGATGCCGGTTATCTCCTCGGTGACGCAGTGTTCGACCTGGATGCGCGTGTTGACTTCGAGGAAGTAGAAGTTCGCGTCGGGACCGAGCACCTCGTCCGGGCCGCGGTCGGTATCCTCCTCGACGAGGAACTCGACGGTGCCGGCGTTGTAGTAGTCGGCCGCGCGGACGCCGCGGCGGGCGGCCTCGCCGATCTTCTCGCGGAGTTCGTCCGAGAGGGCGGCCGAGGGACCTTCCTCGATGACCTTCTGGTGACGGCGCTGGAGCGAGCAGTCCCGCTCACCCAGATGGCGGACGTTGCCCTCGTGGTCGGCGATGATCTGGACCTCGATGTGGCGCGGGTTCTCAAGGTACCGTTCCAGATAGACGGAGTCGTTCGAGAAGTACGCCTCGCCCTCGCGTTTCGCGGATTCGAGTTGCTCCTCGGCCTCCTCGGCGCTGTGGACGATCTTCATCCCGCGGCCGCCGCCGCCGCCCTCGGCCTTGATGGCGATTGGGAACCCGTTTTCCTCCCCGAACTCGATGACTTCCTCGGGCTCGGTGACCGGGTCGGTCGTCCCGGGGACGATGGGGACGTCGGCGTCCTGCATGATGTTTCGGGCCTTGGTCTTCTCGCCCAGTTTCTCCATCGCGTCGCCCGCGGGACCGATCCACGTGATCCCCTCCGCGGCCTCGACTTTGCGGGCGAAGTCGGCGTTCTCGGCGAGGAAGCCGTACCCGGGGTGGATAGCGTCGGCGTCGGCCTGCTGTGCCGTCTCGATTATGGCCTCCTGGTCCAGATAGGAGTCGGCGGCCCGGGCCGGGCCGACGTTGTACGCCTCGTCGGCGTAGCGAACGTGTCCGGAGTGTTTGTCCGCCTCGGAGTAGACCGCGACTGTCCCGATGCCCAACTCGTCGCAAGCGCGCATGACGCGGACCGCGATTTCCCCGCGGTTGGCGACGAGCACCTTATCAAACATACTCGCTCATACTGAGACTCGCCCCATAAAACTAGGCGGATTTACCGCCGCCGATTACCCATGAGGGAAGTGACCGGCGCGAGTTGGCCGTCGCTACAGCGGGATGTTGCCGTGTTTCCGGTCGGGCTGGTCCTTGCGCTTGTTCCGCAACAGCTCCAGGTCCGAGATGAGCCGCGGGCGCGTCTCGGCGGGCTCCAGCACGTCGTCGACGAATCCCCGTTTGGCGGCGGTGTAGGGGTTCGCGAAGGCGTCGCGGTACTCGTCTATGAGCTGCTGGCGGCGGGCCTCGACGTCGTCTGCGTCTTCCAGCTCGTCGCTGTAGAGGACGTTGACCGCGCCCTGTGGCCCCATCACCGCGATCTCGGCCATCGGCCAGGCGTAGTTGACGTCCGCGCCGATGTGTTTCGAGGCCATCACGTCGTAGGCACCGCCGTAGGCCTTGCGCGTGATGACCGTAAGCAGCGGCACCGTCGCTTCGCTGTAGGCATAGAGCAGCTTCGCGCCGTGAGTGATGATACCGTTTTTCTCCTGGTCTTTCCCGGGCATGAACCCGGGCACGTCGACGAAGGTGACGATGGGGATGTTGAAGGCGTCACAGAAGCGGACAAAGCGGGCGCCTTTCTTCGAGGCGTCGATGTCGAGCGTCCCCGCGTTGACCCGCGGCTGGTTCCCGACGACGCCGACCGAGTGGCCGTCCAGCCGGGCGAACCCGGTGACGATGTTCCGGGCGAAGCTCTCGCCGACCTCGAAGAAGGAGTCCTCGTCGAGGACACTGCCGATGACGTCGGTCATGTCGTAGGGCTTCTGTGGGGCGTCCGGCACAGTGTCGGCCAGGCTCTCGTCCCGCCGCTCGGGGTCGTCCCAGGGCTCGACCCGTGGCGGGTCCGCGACGTTGTTCGGCGGGAGATAGGAGAGCAGGTAACGGATGTCATCGAGCGCGTCTTTCTCGTCGGCGGCGGTGAAGTGTGCGACGCCCGACTCGGTCGAGTGGGTCTTCGCGCCGCCGAGCTCGTCAAAGCCCACCTCCTCGCCGGTGACCGTCTCGATGACGTCCGGCCCGGTGATGAACATGTGGCTTGTCTCCTCGACCATGTAGACGAAGTCGGTGATAGCGGGGGAGTACACCGCGCCGCCGGCACACGGCCCCATGATGGCCGATATCTGGGGGACGACGCCGCTCGCTTTCTGGTTCCGGTGGAAGATGTCGGCATAGCCGGCAAGCGAGTCGATGCCCTCCTGGATGCGCGCGCCCGCCGAATCGTTCAGCCCGATGATGGGCGCGCCGTTCTCGATGGCCTTGTCCATCACCTTACAGACCTTCTGGGCGAACGCCTCGCCCAGCGACCCGCCGAAGACGGTGAAGTCGTGGGCGAAGACGTAGACGCGCTCGCCGTTTACCTTCCCGTAGCCGACGACGACGCCGTCGCCGGGGACGTGTTTCTCGTCCATGTCGAAGTTCGTCGAGCGGTGTTCCCGCAGGGCGTCTATCTCGACGAAGCTGCCGTCATCAAGGAAGTAGTCGATGCGCTCGCGGGCGGTGAGTTTCCCCTTCTCGTGTTGGGCCTCGATACGCTCTTCGCCGCCGCCTCTTTCGGCCGCGGCCTTGCGCTCGCGGAGCTCTTCGATACGGTCCTCGTGGCTCATCTTCGGTCACCCGTCCGGGACCCGAACATACCGGTGCGTGGAGGGCGGATGAGAAAAGCGTTGCCCGGCAGGCGTGTCACGACTGGTGCCCGACGGTTGCACAAACCGTCGAAGTTTTGACTCCCTCGCTCCTCACACCGCTCGTGAAGAACATCACGGCAACGCTGCACAACCCCTTTGGCTTCGAGGCGCCGTGTGAGCCGTTCGTCCCCGGATATGGCGACGCCAACGCCGACTTCCACGTCATCGGCGACAACCCCCGCGTCCACGGGGGGACCGAGTCGGGCATTCCCTTTACCGGTACAGCCGCCGCCGAGCGGCTCCAGCGGGCGCTCGTCGCCGGCGGCCTGCTCTCGGCGGCCGGGACGCCCCCGACCGTCGAGAAGACGTATCTCTCCTATCTGTACATGTGTGGGGACCGCGACCCCACCGACGAGGACTACGCGGACCACGAGCCCCTCTTCGACACGGAGGTTCGGGCCATCACCTCCCACGTCCTCTTGCCCGTCGGCGAGCGGGCGACGAGACACGTCTTCGCGAACATGACCGCAGAGCCGGCCGACGACGTGGCGATGGACGACCTCCACGCGACCGAGGTCCGGGGGAGCGGCTGGCTGGTCTACCCCATCAAGGAGCCCGCCGACTGGACCGACGCCGACGAGGACGCGCTGGTGGCCGCCCTGACGGCGCTGCTGGCGACCGACTACCGCCAGGAGGCCGAACTCGGCCGGTTCCTCCCCGGCGACGACGTGTGGCGCGTCCGGTAATCACCGGCCACACCAAACTGAGCGTCGGCACAGCGACTGCTACGCCCGCTTTACCGCGATGAGGCTTGGCGATGCCGGGAAAGCGACGGCGCGGACCGTCAACGCGGCGACGTCGTTGGTTCCGGACACCGCGACTCATCCGGGCAGTGTGCGTACGTACACGGCGTCCGCGTTGACTTCCGGGTGGGTGACTGTCGTAGCAGGCAGCGCCGGCAGATCTGTTCAGATGGGGCCGGTGTGGACCGGACGGTGGTGGACTACTCCGGGAGATAGAAATCGGATTTCGACTTTCTGTGTGGTGAACTGTCCTTGAGTTTGGCGATTTTGGCAGGACTTCGGTGCCGTACAATGACGACATCGTAGGCGTCGTCGGCTGCAACAGTGCTCCCGACGCTACTCACCGTTGTAACGATATGGCCTGCGTTGTCACTGCCGATGAAGACCATCGATGCGTCTTCTTCCCGCGCTCCCTTCCGGACGCGCTTCGCGATAGCACCGGACCGGGCGGACCGGCCTATCACTTTATGCCGAAAGTTAGCCGCCGGACATAACTCGGTCACCTGTTCGTGTAGCGTTGAGACGACAGATTCCAGATCGAACTCCTCGCCCGGCCTGAGCCAGTCCCGTTTTCGGGCGTATTCCGTATTCTCCTTCGGTATGACGCTCAGAGCTAACACGTTCTCATCAAAGGCGTTCCCGAACTCGGTGGCACGGACAAGTGCCGCCTCAGCCAGTTCTGAGCCGTCAAATGGGACAACGAGTGTCATGGTTTGACGTTCTCAATGTAGAGAAAAAACTAATTACGCTTTTCTCTCATGTTGGGAATCAACCGTCGGAGCAGTACAGACGGGGGAAACTCCAGGTCGTGCAAAGCGCCCTCCCCATCTCTCGTGTGCGGGCGCTGGCACGGCCGGATAGAGAGACCGGGCCAGGCTGTCGACGAACTGGCGGAAGCCGCTCCCTGCCGAGTGGGGAAAACCGGTCCGAGCGGACAGCCGGGGGGACGAGACGCCGGCGTCCGGGACTACTCGCTTAGGTCCTCGGCCGTCAGCGGGTCGGAGTGAACGCGGTAGTGTTCGTAGCGTCGTTCGGCCCACTCCCTGACGGCGGCGTCGGTCGTGTCGACCGACGCCTGCACGACCCCGCTGTCGTCCCGGACCAGGATATTGACCACGTCGTCGGCGATTGTGACGGCCACGGGGATATCGTCGTGGGCGACGCGGATACCGGCCGACGGGTCCGAGACAACGCGGCTGAGCCGGGCCCGGAGCGTCTCGTCGGCGGTCAGCGAGTCGACGGCCTCGCGGGTGAGCACCGCCTCGAACTCCCGGTCACCGAGCCCGTCCGCGACGACCGAGAGGCTCTGGTCGTTAAGCGCGTGCGAAAAGGCAGTCACAGAGGCTGCCTCCCGGACGAGTTCCAGCAGCCGCTGGAGCGGCGCGTTCGGGCGCGTCTGGCTCGGCGTGACGATGTTCGCGTCGGCCAGGTGACGGAGGTCGAACTCCATCGCCCCGGTCGGGAGGTAGGCGACGACCTCACGCAGTTCCCGCTCGACCGCCATCACGTCCAGCAGGTCGCGAAAGCCGTCGGCGACGAGCCGTCCGGTCGCCGTCGCCTCGTAGCCACCGCCTACCCGCGTCACCCAGTCGCGCTCCTCGAAGTCGCCGAGAATCCGGCCGAGCGTGGCCTGTGAGGCACCCGTCGCCTCGGCCAGTTCGGACCGACTGCGCCGGCCCTCTGCGAGAGACTCAAGCACCGTGACCCGGTTGGGCGACAGCGCGAGGAACTCTATCTCCGCAAGCGTCTCCTCCATACCGGCTGGTCGCCCGCCCCACACAAACAGGTTCCGTAAGATGAAATCCTTTCATGCCGTGAAAAGCCGTCGAACGGCGTCAGTCCCGCCCCGACGTGTAAGAATTTCTGAACGGACCTATACGGGTGAGACCCGTAGGAAAGCGTACGATGGAACAGTCGCTCTCTCCCGATTCCTCGGTGCAGTATCCCCGTCCTTCCCGCGGTGTGTGGAGGTAACATAACAGTGGTATCACGAAAGACTATCCTGCTCGGTGCGCTGGTAAGCGTTCTCTTCGGCGGGACCTTTGTCGCGACGAAGGCGGGGCTGGACCAGTTTCCCCCGCTGCTGTTCGTAGCGCTTCGCTACGACGTGGCCGCGGTCGTTCTGGGCGGCTACGTCCTGCTCACCCGCTCGGGCGCGGAGCTGCGCCCCCGGACGCGGGGCGACGTCGCCGGCATCCTCGCGACCGGGCTGGTCGCGCTCGGGCTGACCAACGCCCTCCTGTTCGTCGGGCAGGCCGACGCGACGAGCGCTGTCGGCGCTATCCTCTTTAGTCTCAACCCCATCCTGACGCCGGTGTTTGCCGCCCTCCTGCTGGTCGACGAGCGCCTCTCACTGCGTGGCTGGGTCGGCCTCGCCGTCGGCCTGCTCGGCGTCGCGCTGGTGGTCAACCCCGACCCCGCCACGTTCACCAGCGGCGGTATCGGGAAGCTACTCCTCTTTGGCGGAGCGGTGACCGGCGCGCTGGGCAGCGTGCTCATCCGGTGGAGCGACGGCGACCTCGACAGCACCGTTCG
Organism: Haloarcula sediminis; assembly: GCF_035656455.1. NCBI lineage: Archaea > Methanobacteriati > Methanobacteriota > Halobacteria > Halobacteriales > Haloarculaceae > Haloarcula > Haloarcula sediminis. The sequence continues at coordinate 795,461 of NZ_JAYMGA010000001.1, forward strand.
GACGGCGTGGGGGCTCCCGCTCGGGGCGGCGATGAGTCACGCCCTGAGCCTCGGTGCTGGCGAGTCCGTCGGCGCGGTCCAGTGGAGCCTCCCCGCGCTGGTCGCGCTGGGCTACGTCGGCGTCTTCGCGGGCGCCGTCGCGTACGTGGCGTACTTTGGCCTGCTGGACCGTGCTGGTGCGACCAACGCGAACCTCGTGTTCTACGTGGTGCCCGTGGTCTCGACGCTTGGCGGGTGGGCGCTGCTGGGCGAGACCATCGCCCCGATGGCCGGCGTCGGCTTCCTCGTCGTCTTTGCTGGTTTCGCAATACTCGGGAGCGAGTCCATCTCCAGCCCGTTCTCGGACGGTCCGCCGCCCCGAAACACCGGCCACGTCGACGCGGACTAGTCAGCCGGGCGAAGCTTCTTACTATTGGCCAGTGAACATACCCCCATGGACTGCAGAGTTGTCGTCGAGGCTGCCGTCCCGGTCTACGACGTGGCCACGGCCGACGAGGCCGTCCGCATCGCCATCTCGAAGACTGGCGAGATGCTCAACCCCGACCTGAACTACGTCGAGATCAACATGGGCGAACGGGTCTGTCCCCACTGCCACGAGACACTGGACCCGGCCTTCATCGCGGCCGACGAGAGCCTGGTCGCGCTCGAACTGGAGATGACGGTGTTCAACGTCGAGCGCGACGAACACGCCTCCCGCATCGCACGGAAAGAGATCGGGCAACGGCTGACGAACATCCCGCTCGATATCGTCGAAATCGAGCAACTCCCCGACGACGAGGCGGAAAGCGACGAAGCGTCCGACCCGGACACACCCGAGGGAAGCGACGTGCTACCGGAGTTCGAGGAGCTCATCGACGAGTAAGGCGGCGGCTACGCGGGACGCTGACGGGAGGAGAAATCGAATCTCAGTCCGCGGCGGCAGAAACCGGCTCTTTCTCGTCGGCAGTCATCTCGGAGGTGATTCCGTTCGCGATGGCGAAGACGGCGGCCTTGTGGTCTGTCTTCGACTTGTGAATCGATGTCGGCTTGACGCCGAGTTCGGCGTACTCGTCGTGTTCCACTTCGGAACCCGACTCGGCTTCGTAGTGGTTCTGTACTTGTGCAAGCAGGCCGTGAAGGTGAATAAGCTCCTGCTTCTTCATGGTCATCCCTTGCTAGAAACCGAGGGGTTATAGTACTATCCTGAGTGGAGTTAACACACTCCGGCGACATGATAGAACGTGAAAGACAGGGTCAGAGACCCGTGAAATCGAGCGCCGGTGATGGACTACCCTCCGAGCTGAAAGGTTTTTCAGGTCGGCCCGACGACCAGCGTGTATGGACTACGACGACATGCTCGACAGAGCGGCGAGCGAGACGGCAGACGTCACGGGCACGGACGAACGCCTCTCCGTTCCCGACCCCGAGGTCCGCCAGGAGGGGTCGGTCACCGTTGTCGAGAACTTCCAGCAGCTGTGTGACAGCCTCGGTCGGGAGCCGTCACACCTGCTCGGATACCTCCAGCGGGAGGTCGGCACCAGCGGCCACATCGACGAGAGCGGCCGTGCCCGGGTAACCGGGTCCTTCGATGCGGCCCGGGTCGGTGACGCCGTCGAAGCGTACGTCGACGACTACGTGCGCTGTTCCGAGTGTGGCCTGCCCGACACGCGACTGGAGACAGAGGGCGGCGCGACCCTGCTGCGCTGTGAGGCCTGCGGGGCGCGCTCGGCCACACCGAGCGAAGACTGAGCTACTGCAACTCTTTTAGCGTCTGCAGGTCGCGGTCGGTCCGGGCGAACTCCGCGAGCCGGCGGCTGGCGTGGCAGTTCGGGCAGTGATAGACGGTGTCGTGAGTCGGCAGCTCAGAGGGGGTCGACTGCCAGTCTTTGGCACACTCAGGACAGACCAGCCGCACATAGGCTTCCTCCATGTGTACCAATGTCACACAGTGAAGTCACAAAAAGATACCGTCGGCTCTACGCCGGAACGTCGTCGGCTTCCAGCAGCTCCTTGTACCGGTTCCGGATGGTGACTTCAGAGATGCTGGCCACGTCGCTGACCTCGCTTTGGGTCACTTTGTCGTTTGTCAGCAGGGCGGCTGCGTAGACGGCGGCGGCGGCGAGTCCGACCGGTGACTTGCCCGACAGCAGCCCGGCCCGGCGGGCGCCCTCGATGAGGTCGCGGGCCCGCCGTTCGGTCTCGTCGGTGAGGCCGAGGTCCGAGACGAACCGCGGCAGGTACTGCTCGGGGTCGGCGGGCTGGACCTCGAGATTCAGCTCGCGGACGATGTAGCGGTAGGTCCGGGTAAGCTCCATCTTATCGACCCGTGAGACGACGGCCATCTCGTCCAGCGACCGGGGGCTGCCTGCCATTCGCGCGGAGGCATACAGCGCGGCCGTCGCCACACCCTCGATGGACCGGCCCGGCAGCAGGTCATCGCCCAGTGCGCGCCGATAGATGACGCTTGCCGTCTCGCGGACGTTCTGGGGCAGCCCCAGCGCCGAGGCCATCCGGTCGATTTCGCCCAGCGCTTGCTTGAGGTTTCGCTCCTTGGAGTCTCGCGTGCGGAACCGCTCGTTCCACGTGCGGAGCCGTTGCATCTTCTGGCGCTGCTCGCTGGAGAGGGAACGCCCGTAGGCGTCCTTGTTCTGCCAGCCGATGTTCGTCGAGAGGCCCTTATCGTGCATCATGTTCGTCGTCGGGGCGCCGACGCGGGACTTGCGGTCGCGCTCGGCCGAGTCGAACGCGCGCCACTCGGGGCCGCGGTCGATACTGTCCTCCTCGATTACGAGCCCACAGTCCGTACAGACCGTCTCGCCGTGTTCGGTGTCGGTCGCGACCTTGCCGCCACACTCCGGGCAGACGTCCTGTCGCTCTGTCGTCTCCTCGCCGACCTCCTCGGTGGCTGTCTCGTTCTGGATTCGTTCCTTGACCGTGTTTCGTACTGGTGATTCACTCATGATGGTTGGGGCCGCTACTGCCGGTTCCACAATGTTCAAATTGCCCTTGTCGACTGTCTCTTACCTATAGTTAGTGCGTAAAGTATATAAAACTTTCGCCACTCGCGGTACCGAATCGCACGGGCTTGCGGGCGACTGAGGCCCGCTACTGCGTGAACAGATGGCCCTCGGTCGGCACGTCGAACAGGCCGATCCGGGCGCCGGCGTCCAGCCACGCGTGCCCGTAGGAGAACGACGCCAGGGCGTTGACCGGGTCCTCGTCCTCCCGGAAGTGTCGGCCGTCTTCGAGATACGCCGTCGCCATCTCCGCACACTCCTCGGCGGCGTCGTGCATCGGCGTCCCCTCGGGTGGCGCAATCTCGGCGGCGTCGACGGCCTCGGCGAGCAGTCCCTCGTAGCGGTCGGTCTTCTCTGCCAGGTCGGCGGGCATACCCGGAGAACCAACGGCCGTGACTTAAGACCTGTCGGGGCGGCTGTGTGCGCCCGATACGACAGCGCAACGTACAAACCGAATCGTACCCAATCGGAAGCTATGACCGACGACGCTATCGAACACCGACGACTCATCGTCGCAGGGACCGGTATCGCCGGGCTCACCGCCGCTATCTACGCGGCACGGAGCAACAACGACCCGCTCGTCCTCGAAGGCGACGAGCCGGGCGGCCAGCTCACGCTGACCAGCGAGGTCGAGAACTACCCCGGCTTCCCGGAGGGGCTGTCGGGGCCGGACCTCATCAACAAGATGAAAGAGCAGGCCGAGCAGTTCGGGTCGGAACTCGAACACGGCATCGTCACCGACATCCAGGCCGACGAGCGCCCGTTCCGGGTCGAGCTCCGTGACGGGACCGTCTACACCTGTGACGCCTTCATCGCCGCGTCGGGCGCCAGCGCCCGCACGCTCGGGGTGCCGGGCGAGGACGAGCTGATGGGCTACGGCGTCTCGACGTGTGCCACCTGTGACGGCGCCTTCTTCCGCGGCGAGGACATGCTCGTCGTCGGCGGCGGCGACGCGGCCATGGAGGAGGCACACTTCCTCACGAAGTTCGCCGACACCGTCTACATCGCACACCGCCGCGAGGAGTTCCGCGCCGAGGACTACTGGATCGAGAAAGTCGGGAAGAAAGTCGAGTCGGGCGACATCGAGATCATGCGAAACACCGAGCTGCTGGAGATGCACGGCTCTCCCGAGGAGGGCGTCGACCACGTCACGCTCGCCCGGAACGACGAGGGGTACCCCTCCGAGAAGCTCGACGACGAGGGGACCGAACAGTTCGACTTCGACGTCGGCGCCGTCTTCATCGCCATCGGCCACACGCCAAACACCGACTACCTCGAAGACACCGATGTCGAACTGGACGAGACCGGCTACATCGTCGCGAAGGGCGGCAAGGGCGGCGACCAGACCGCGACCGACGTTCCCGGCATCTTCGCTGCCGGCGACGTGGTCGACTACCACTACCAGCAGGCCGTGACGGCGGCGGGGATGGGCTGTAAGGCCGCTATCGACGCCGACGAGTACCTCGAAGACCGGCCCGAGGCCGAAGCCGAGGCCGAAGCGGCCGCCGAAGCCGACGACTGAGTCTGTCGGCTGTCCGGCTGGCTGACGTGCTCAGATGTCGAACACGTACGCCGACCCTGCATGCCTGACAGGATCGTTGTCCCATTTGGCGCCGACGAGGCCGAGACTCCCATCGCCCGACAGCGCCACTGAACCGCCGAACTCGTCCTCGCTCTCGCCGTCGCCGGCCACGAGTTTCGCCTGTTGGCTCCAGGACCCATCCGACCGCTCGAAGACGTATGCCGACCCCGCCTCCTCGCCATGTGGGTCCTCGTCACCGTACGCACCGGTCAGGAGAGTGCTTCCGTCACCCGAGATATCCACGGACGTACCGAAGTGGTCCTCACTGTCGCCGTCGTCGGCCGTGAGCTTGGCGCGCTGGCGCCATGCTCCCCCCGACCGCTCGAAGACGTATGCCGATCCCGCATCACTAGCGGTGGCACGGTCGTACTTGGCGCCGACGAAAGCGTGCTCGCCATCGTCCGACATCGCTACCGAACAGCCGAACTGGTCGTCACTGTCACCGTCATCGGCCGCGATTTTGGTTTGCTGACTCCACGACCCGTCCGACCGGGCGAAGATGTACGCCGACCCGGCCCCGTTGCTGTCGTGCGAGGCGCCGATGAGGGCGCGGCTCCCGTCTCTCGACAGCCCCACGGACGAACCGAACTGGTCGATACGGCTACCGTCGTCGGCCAGGAGCTTGGCCTGTTGGCTCCAGGACCCATCCGACCGTTCGAAGGCGTACGCTGCCCCTGCAGCAGTGCCGTTTTCATTTTCGTCGGGAGCGGCGACGAGGGCGATACCCCCATCACCCGACATCGCCACCGACTCACCGAAGTGGTCGTTCCCGCTCGACGAGGCCTTGACGCCACCGGTGCCGTCGTCGGCCGCGAGTTTCCCCTGCTGGTCCCACGACCCGTCCGACCGGGCGAAGACGTACGCCGCCCCACCGCCGTCGCCGTGGGGGTCATCGTCGCTGTTGGCGCCGACGATGGCGAGACTCCCGTCGTTCGACAGCGCCACCGACTTGCCGAAATAGTCACGACTGTCGGTGTCGTCGGACAGGAGCTTGGCCTGCTGGCTCCAGGACCCATCCGACCGCTCGAAGACGTACGCTGCACCCGCCATCCTGCCGTTGGTCGAGTCCCATGTCGCACCGGCAAGCGCGGTCGCGCCATCGTTCGACACCGCCACGGACCCGCCGAAGAGAGTGGTCCCGTTGACGTCGTCTGCGGATAGTTTGGGTTGTGGACTGGTACTTGAATCGTCTCCATCCGGTGTCGACGGGGTGGGTGTCGTCGAAGCGAGCGTTTCGGTCGGGGATTGGACCGGCGTCGTTGTCTCCGTTGGTCGACTGTCAGTCGGTGACTCGCTGCTGTCTTCGGAACTCGTCGAACAGCCAGCGAGGACACCAATGCCGGCGGCGACACAGGAACCGATGAATTGGCGCCGATGTGTCGTCATATTCTTTTTCTCTGTGACATCTATCATAAATTCCTTGTTTTCCAAAGGAATAAGTGGCCTCTCAGGCCCGCTAACACTAAAGTCCTGTTGAGGGGATATGGGGCTCTGTTGAACTTCGATGCTTCAGAGAGGGTCCCGCGTGGAACAGTCGGTCAGTAAGTATGCGAGTTGAATGACCATGCCACCGACATCTATATCAGTATGAAAAAAGTATGAACGGATATGCCCAAATACAAACGGAAAGTCGGAGATCGGGGGCAGGTGACGATTCCGAAGGAACTACGGGACCGTCGTGGCATCGAAGGCGGTGACGAAGTCGAGTTCGTCGAAATGAATGACGAGATCATAATCAAACCGCCAACAGATGAGGAACGGCTTGCTGAAGGATATCGAAAGAGAGCCGAGCGGTCTCGTGAGTTGGCCGAAGAAATGGAAGAAACATCCTCAGAAGCAACCGGACATCTCGGTGACGCGCCCGACTGGAGCAAGTGAATTCTGGAGGCAATTTTGCAGGTACGTCGCGGCGACATTGTCATCGTTGAACTGAATCCCACGAAAGGAAGTGAACAGCAAGGAAAGAGCCGGCCCTGTGTTGTCATCCAGAACGATGTTGGGAATCAGTACTCACCGACAACTATCATCGCTCCATTCACAAAGCAGTACACGTCTGGAGACACGTACCCCTTCGAGGTGGAAGTCCTGGCTTCGGATACTGCCCTCAATCACGATTCAGTAGCAGATCTAAGTCAAATCCGGGTTGTCGACATCAACAGACGTGTGCAAAAGAACATTGGATCTGTTCCGTCATCAGACATGGTGAAAATCGACTCGGCAATCAAAGATAGCCTCGGCATTTGAGCGAAAAGTTCCGTCAGTGTATAGTCTGTACTGACCGTAACCGGGCCAAGATAAATCACCTGCCAAGAATTTCGACAGCGCCACTAGCGGGGAATCCGGTCCGATAGAGAAACGACCGACCGCGCGTCAGTCCGAGCCGCTGTGGGGCATCCAGCCACACTGCTCGCAGACCTCGACGCCGTCGTCTCCCCGAATCGGTTCACTGCACTGCGGGCAGACCGTGACGGTTTCACTCATTGTTCTCGGTGATGATGTCGGCCGAGAGGCCCTGTGCCATCTGAATCTCTTTGGAGTTGTTCAGCGTCCAGGCGGTCCGGTCGGTGACGGCCTCGATTATCTCGCGGGCGGAGGGGTAACCGTTGCCGGACTTCTTAACGCCGCCGAATGGGAGCTGGACCTCGGCGCCGATACACGGGAGGTTCCCGTAGGCCAGTCCGAGTTCGGCGTGGTCGCGGTAGTAGTTTATCTGCCGGTAGTCTTCGGAGATGATGGCGCCGGCCAGCCCGTAGTCGGTGTCGTTCTGTATCTCGACGGCCCGCTCGATGTCGCCGTCGTACTCCAGAAGGGCGACGTGGGGACCGAAGACCTCCTCTTGCGTACAGCGCAGGTCCGCGTCCGGGTCGGCCTCGTAGACGAACGGGCCGACCCAGTGACCCTCGGCATGGCCGTCGGGAATCTCGTCGGCGTCCAGTTCGGTCCGGTCGACCAGCACGTCGACGCCCTCCTCGCGGGCGAGGTCGCGGTACTCCGTGACCTTCTCCAAGTGCTCGGCCTCGATGAGCGGGCCCATGAAGGTGTCTTCCTCCAAGGGGTCACCGACCGCGACTTTGCTGGCCACGTCGACGAATCGCTCTTTGAACTCGTCGTAGACGTCCGTGTGGACGATGAGCCGCTCCGAGGAGACACAGCGCTGCCCGGTGGTCTTGAACGAGGACATCACCGCGGAGTGGACGGCGATGTCCAGGTCTGCCTCCTCGGTGATGACGACGGCGTTTTTCCCGCCCATCTCGCAGGCCGCGCGTTTCCCGGACTCGCCGCCGACCGCGTCGGCTATCTGGTGGCCGACTTCGGCCGACCCGGTAAACAGGACCGTCGGGACGCGGTCGTCGTCGACGATTGCGGCCCCGGCGTCGCCAAAGCCCTGGACCATGTTGAACACGCCGTCGGGGATGCCGGCGTCTTCGAACATCTCCGCGACGATCTGGGCACACCACGGGGTCTGTTCGGCGGGCTTCCAGACGACGGTGTTGCCCTCGACCAGGGCGACGGCCATGTGCCAGTACGGGATGGCGATGGGGAAGTTCCACGGGGTGATACAGCCGGTGACGCCCCGCGGTTTGCGGCGCATGTAGGCGTCCTTCTCGGCGATCTCGGAGGGGATGATGTCGCCGCTCGGGTGGCGGGCGTCGCCGGCGGCCCACTCGACCATGTGGGCGGCCTCGACCACGTCGGCCCGCCCCTCGCTTATTTCCTTGCCACACTCCTTGGTGACGATTTCGCCGAGTTCGTCGGTCCGGTCCCGGAGCTCGTGGTACACGTCCCAGAGGTACTCGGCGCGGTCGATTCGGGAGAGTTCGCGCCACTCCTCGTAGGCCTCGTCGGCGGCCGCGACAGCCTCGTCTACGTCCGCCGGCGTGCCGCGCTGGAACTCGGCCAGCGGTTTGCCCGTCGCCGGGTTCTCGCTCTCGAACGTCTCGGTACCCTGGCCGGTGACCCACTCGCCGTCGATGTAGTGTTGGTACGTCTCTGCCATTGGTCCATATACGACGGTCCCAGTCCAAAACCCCCGTCCGACCATGGGCGGGGGCCGTAATCCGGCACACTAGGCGGTGAGATGACGGTTTTCGACTCAACCCGACCATGGTCGGGCAGGCTTTGGTAAACCGACACATGGATAGGAACTCGACGTGTACTACAGCTATGGCGGCCATTGACCAGACCGCAACGACGTGGCTCACCCTCGACCTCTGGCACCCGAACTGCTGGGCGATAAAGGCGACCAGCGAGACTGCCGGTGGCGTTCTGGCTCACTCAATCTACACCTCGCCGAAGACAGACGGAAACCACAGCGGGAAGGTCAAGGGGTTGTTCACCGCGTTCGCCGAGGACGAACCCGCGGTCGATGACCTCCTGGATGCGATCCGGAACTGCGAACACGCCGGCGAACTCTCCGAACTCCGGGAGCGGTTCGGGCGCGAACGCAACGCCCCCGGGAACGTGGTCCGGGAGTTCTTCCTCGAGTACGACCCCGACGACATGGTGTGCCCGACACTGCTGGAACACGGCTTCGTCCACAACGCGCCGGTCCGCATCGAGGACGGGCGCGAGGAGTGGCAGGTCTGTTTCGTCAACGAGCGCTCCGAGATAGACGACGCGCTGGACCGGGTTCGGGAGGAGGCCGGTGCAGAGGTCAGAATCGACTCCATCACGACGAGCGAGGCCGCCACCACGACCGCCCGGGACCAGCGACTCGACACGCTCACTGCCAAACAGCGGGACGTGTTCGAGCACGCACGCGAGGCGGGCTACTACGAGTGGCCCCGCCAGTGTGACACGCGGGAGCTTGCGGCCGACCTCGACGTTTCGAAGACCACTCTGCTAGAGCACCTCAGGAAAGCCGAGGCGAAACTGCTCGACCCCTAGCTCACGACGGCCCGGAGCGCGAACAGCGCGTTGGCCTTGCGCTCGCGGATACGCCGGTAGAAGTACGAGAACCACTTGGTGCCGTAGGGGATATACTGGTACACCTCGTACTCCTCGGCCAGTTCGAACTGCGCGCTCTCGCGGACGCCCGTGAGCATCTGCACCTCGAAGGGCGTCCCGTGTTCCTCGTGGAGCTCCTTTGCGAGGTCGATCATCGCCGGGTCGTGGCTCCCGACGGCGATGCCGTCCTCGAAGTGCTCGAACATGTAGGTCAGGTGCGTCCGGTACATCTCGTCGACTTTCGACTTCTCCCGGTAGGCGATGTCGACCGGCGGCTCGTAGGCCCCTTTCACCAGACGGACCTTCCCCGGGCAGTCGGCCAGCCGTTCGAGGGTCTCGCCGGTCCGTCTGAGGTTCGCCTGCACGCAGACGCCGACCTCGCCGCCGGTCTCACGCGCGTGGCGCTCGAAGGCGTCGAGGGTCACGTCGACCGTGTCGTGGTCCTCCATGTCGACCCAGACGAAGCAGTCGGCGGCGTCGACGATGCGTGCGAGGTTCTCCTCGAAGGCCTGGTCGCTCACTTCCAGGCCGATCTGACTCGGCTTGACGGAGATACAGCCGTCGAGATCGCGCCGTTCGAGGCCCTCGGCGAGATCGATGTACGCGTCGGCGTCCTCGTCCGCCTCCGCGCGGTCCTCGTAGTGTTCGCCCAGTAGATTGAGGATACCTTTCACGCCCCGAGCGTTCAGTTCCTCGACGTGGTCCAGCGCTTCCGTCGCGGTCTCGCCGGCCACAAAGTTGCTCGCGATAGGGGGTATCATACACGGTCACACGCATCAGACCACCCTATATCCGGACCCTACCAAAAATTTCTGATACTAATGTCATGAAATTATCTCACACCGGCCGATAGTACCAGTAAACCTAATGTCGCCCGACCATGGTAGGGAAACCATTGAGGCTCATCTATGGTGACCATTGAACCACCCATGCGAAAAGATACCATGAAGTCGATCGACCGGCGAACGATGCTGAAACTGACCGGCGGTGCCGGCGTCGTCGGTCTGGCCGGCTGTAGCTCGTTTGGCGGCGGGGACGAGGCGTACAACATCGGGATGGTCGACGCCCAGACGGGGTCGCTGTCGGCCTTCGGCGAACGGAACCAGCGCGGGAAGGATCTCGCCCTGTCGGCGGTCAACGACGTCGGCATCGGCGGCAGCGAGCTGGAGATAACTGTCGAGGACTCCGGGAGCGAGAACCAGGGCGGAATTTCGGCCGCACAGAAGCTCGTCAACCAGGACGGCGTCCCGTTCCTCATCGGCGCCGTCGGCTCGGGCGTCTCGCTGGCCATCTACGAGAGCGTCATCGAGGGGACGGACGTGGTCCAGCTCTCCCAGAACTCGACCGGGCTCGGGCTGACTGACTTCCCCGGACTGCTCCGGATGTCGCCGACGGGCCGGACCCAGGCCGTCGCGCTCGCGGACATCATCGCCGACGACGGCTACGACGAGGTGGCGCTGACGTACGTGAACAACGACTACGGGCAGAGCCTAGCCGACGCCTTCGTCGACTCCTGGGAAGGGTCGGTGGCCTACAACAACTCCCACGACCAGGAACAGCAGTCCTACGCCTCCGTCATCTCCGAGATGAACGGATCGGACGCGGACGCGTGGCTGTTCATCACCTATCAGGCCGAGTTCAGCACGATGGTCAACGAGATCTACTCCAGTGGCTACGAGGCGATGCTGTACGGGGCCGACTCGGTCTCGGGCGACAACGTCCTCGAAAACACTCCCGAGGGGAGCATGGAGGGTATGAAAATCGTCGTCCCGTCCGCCCCGGTAGACCAGCAGAACTACAAGGACTTCGCCTCGGCCTTCGAGAGCGAGTACGACCAGTCACCGACCTCGTGGGCGGCCTATGCCTACGACTGCGTGGTCACCGCTGCGCTCTCGATCCAAGCCGCAGACGAGTTCACCGGCGCGGCGCTTGGCGAGGTCGTCCGCGACGTGACCCGCCCCGAGGGCGAGCAGGTCACCTCGTTCGAGGCGGCCAGCGAGGTTCTCTCCGACGGCGGCGGCCCCGCCGACGTGGACTACCAGGGCGTCAGCGGTCCCATCGACTTCGACGAGAACGGTGACCCGGTGGGCTTCCTGCAGGTGCTGGAGGTCCAGGACCACAGCTACGAAGGCGTCGGCTTCATCGAGTCCTAGCCCGAGCGATGGTACTCGACCAACTCGCCAGCGGGCTCGTGTTCAGCAGCATCATCGTGCTCGGCAGCATCGGCCTGTCGCTGGTGTACAGCATCGCCGACTTCGCGAACTTCGCCCACGGCGACACCATGACCATCGGCGCCTACACGGCGCTTGTCACCTTCGGGGCGGTCGGCGGACTCGGCGGGACGGTCCTCGGGCTCCCGTATGGCTTCTTCGTCGCGCTGGTCGCCGGGATTGCGGTGGCCGCGCTCGTCGCCGTGGTGACGGAGAAGCTCGTCTACGACGGGATGGACGTAGACTCCATCGGGCTGCTCATCGCCTCTATCGGGCTTGCCTTCATCTACCGGGCGCTCGTCCAACTGGGCTTTGGCGCCCAGTCCACCAGGTACGGCATCCAGTCGCTCCGGCCCATCGAGGCGCTGGTGCCCTACGGCGTCCGCATCACCGAACACGACGTGGCCATCTTCGTCTCCGCAGCCCTGTTGGTCACCGGTCTGCACGTCCTCTTGCAGTACAGCGACCTCGGGCGGAAGATGCGCGCGATGGCGGACAACCCGGACCTGGCCCGCGTCAGCGGCATCCGGACCGACCGGGTCAAGCTGTGGACCTGGGTCATCGGCGCCGGCCTCGCGGGCGCCGGCGGCGTGTTCCTGGGCCTGTACAGCCAGCTCACGCCGCGGATGGGCTTTAACCTCCTCTTGCTCATCTTCGCCGCCGTCATCCTGGGCGGTATCGGCTCCGTCTACGGGGCGATGCTTGGGGGCTTTCTCATCGGGATGATAAACCAGCTGACCCCGCTGCTGTCGGACGTGGGTATCCCTATCGGCATCGAGTACGCCAACGCAATAGCCTTCGTCATCATGGTGGTCGTATTGCTGGTCCGACCGGAAGGCATCGCCGGGGAGGCGACCTGAGATGTCGCTCGTCGAGGACCCGAGAGGGTACTGGAGCGGTCTCACGGTCGCCGAGAAGGGCGTCAGCGTGGCCACCGTGCTGTTCGCGGTCGGGCTCGTAGTGAGCCTACTCGGCGGCGTACTCGCCCCGACCTACTTCCTCTATCTCGTCGGCCTCGCGGGGATGTACGCGCTGCTGTCGCTGGGGCTCAACTCCCAGTGGGGCTTTTCCGGGCTCATCAACTTCAGCGTCGCCGCCTTCTTCGGTATCGGCGCCTACGGCACCGCACTCGCCAGCGCGAGCAGCTCGCCGGTGGCGGGCGGGCTCCCGCCGGCCGTGGGGCTGCTCGCCGCGCTAGCGCTTGCGGCGATGCTGGCGCTGTTCATCGGCATCCCGACCTTGCGGCTCCGGGCCGACTACCTCGCCATCGCCTCTATCGGCCTGGCCGAGGTCGTCCGCCTCGTCGTCCTCAACCAGGACGACTGGACGAACGGCAGCGCCGGCGTCCGGGGCATCCCGGGCTTTTTCGAGGGGTGGCCGGTCCTCGAGACGCTCCCCGACACGATGCCGACTGTCGTTCTCGGCTCCGGTCCCGGCGCCGTGATACTCAACGCGCCGTTCTGGCAGGCCCTGCTGAACGTCGGACTGGTGTTTGCCTTCGTCGGTGTGAGCTATCTGGTCCTGCGCCGGGCCCACCGGTCGCCGTGGGGCCGGGTGCTCCGGACCATCCGCTCCGACGAGGACCTCGCCAGCGCGCTGGGCAAGAACACCTACGCCTTCAAGATGCAGGCGTTCGTCCTCGGAAGCCTCATCATGGCGCTCGCGGGGGTCTTCTACGCGCATCTGAACCTCTACGTCAGCCCCGGCGACTTAGACCCCATCACGACGTTCTACGTCTGGGTCGCCGTCATCCTGGGCGGCAGCGGCTCCAACCGCGGCGCGCTCTTTGGGGGCGTCGTCATCGTCGCCATCCGGGAGGGGACGCGGGCCCTGCCCTTCGAGGCCGCCCCGATACGGCTGCTGGCTATCGGGGTCGTCATCGTCCTGCTGATGCGCTTTCGCCCGCAGGGCGTCTTGCCCCCACAGAAAGAGCTCATCTGGCCGGGAACTGTCGACGAAACGCCCCAGCAACCGGACTCCGGCGTGCGAGAGACCAAAGCAGGTGAAAAATGAGCGAGCAGACCACCCAGACGGCGGCAACGATGTCCAAAGACGACGTGGTGTTGCGCGTCGACGATATGGTGAAGAAGTTCGGCGCGCTCGTCGCGACCGACCACGCCACCTTCGAGGTGGAACGTGGCACCATCACCGGACTCATCGGCCCGAACGGGGCCGGGAAGTCGACGCTGTTTAACCTCATCTCGGGCTTTTACGAGCCCGACGCGGGCCGCGTCGAGGTCAACGGCACCGACGTCACGGGGCTGGAGCCCTACGAGGTCGCCGACCACGGCCTGATTCGGACCTTCCAGACGCCGCGCAAGGTAGAGGGAATGACGGTCCGGGAGGCCATGCTCGTCGGGCCCCGCAACCAGCCCGGCGAGTCGTTCCTGAAGCTGTTCACCTCGCCGGGAGCGGTCGGCGAGGCCGAGGCAAAGAACATGGCCGACGTCGACCGCATCCTAGAGGAGTTCGAGATAGACCACCTGGCTACCCAGCCCGCGACCAAGATATCGGGCGGCCAGATGAAGCTGGTCGAGCTGGCCCGCGCGATGCTCTCGGAGCCCGAACTCCTCTTGCTTGACGAGCCCGCAGCCGGCGTGAACCCGACCCTGCGCAAGAAGCTCGCCGAGCAGATTCGGCGGCTCAACGAGGAGGGGACGACGATGTTGCTCATCGAACACGACATGGAGTTCGTGATGAGCCTGGCCGACCCGGTCATCGTCCTCGACCAGGGAAGCGTGCTCATGGAGGGCCGACCCGACGAAGTCCAGAGCGACGACCGCGTCATCGACGCGTATCTCGGAGGATAACCATGGCAGGAAACACGACAACCACACAGACCCCTGACGGCGGGGCGACCGACCACATCGTCGAGCTATCGGGCGTCGACAGCGGCTACGGCGAGGTGCAGGTGCTTGATGACTGCTCGCTGCATCTCGATGCCGGCGAAATCGTCTGTCTCATCGGCCCCAACGGCGCCGGGAAGTCCACAGTACTGAAGACGGTGTTTGGCATGCTCACGCCGTGGGAGGGCACGGTCACGTACCACGGCGAGGACATCGGCGGGATGGCGCCCGAGGAGATCGTCCGCGAGGGCATCGGCTACGTCCCACAGACCGACAACGTCTTCGGCTCGCTCAGCATCGACGAGAACCTCCGCATGGGCGGGGTCGCCCGCGAGAGCGGCCTCGAATCGGTCATGGACGACCTCTACGAGCGGTTCCCCCTGCTCGATGAGAAACAGACGGCGAAAGCCAGGACGCTTTCGGGCGGACAGCGACAGGTGCTCGCCTTCGCCCGTGCGCTCGTGATGGAGCCGGACGTGTTGCTCATCGACGAGCCCTCTGCGGGGCTGGCACCCAACACCGCCAAAGACGTCTTCGGCCACGTCGAGGCCGTCAACGAACTCGATACGGCCATCCTCATGGTCGAACAGAACGCCACTGAGGGGCTGGGCATCTCCGACCGCGGCTACGTGCTCGACCAGGGGACCGTCCGGTTCAGCGGCGAGGCGGACTCGCTGCTCGACAACGACGAGGTGTCGAAGCTCTATCTGGGCGGATGAACCGGGGAGGTACCTCCCGGCCCTGAGCGTGCTCCGGGACTATGTCTTCGCGCTCGGCCCGCTCGCGGCCGCCGCCCTGTGGGGCGGGATGTACGTCGTCAGCAAGTGGAGCTTCGCGCTCGTCCCGCCGGTCACGATGGGCTTTTTCCGGGTCGCACTCGGCGCGGGCGCCCTCTGGTTCGGCCTCCGCGTGGCCGGTACCAACGGCCACGGAGCGCAGCGACCGGGACGGGACGACTGGCCGGCCCTGCTCGGCCTCGGCGGCTGGGTGACGCTCACCATCGTCACGCAGTTTCTCGGCACGGAGCTCACGAACGCGAGTCAGGGCTCGCTGCTGACGATGCTGACGCCGGTGTTCGTCGTGGTCCTCGGTGCGACGCTGCTTGGCGAGCGCGTCACGGCGGCGAAAGCGGCCGGTATCGCGCTTGCCGTGGCCGGGACCGCCGTCGTCGTCGCCGGCCAGTACGGGCTGGGTGACGTTGCGGTCGGGAACGCCGCCGGAGTGGCCCTGCTGGTCGTGGCGAGTTTCGCGTGGGCCGGCTACACCGTCTGGGGCCTGTCGGTCGTCCGGCGGTACTCGGCGCTCACCGCCGCGACCTACTCCACCGTCGCCGCCACCCCCATGCTCGGGGTGCTGGCCGTCGCCGAGCTGTGGTATCTGGGCCGCGACCTCGCGAGCATCCCGCTTTCCCCGCCGTCGCTGCTCGCGATCGCCTATCTGGGGTTCGCGTCGACGGCGGCGGCGTGGTACCTCTGGTACAAGGGCCTCGAGTTCGTCCCTGCGGGCACCGTGGCCGTCTTCTATTTCCTCCAACCCGTTGTCGGGACGGCGCTTGGGGCGCTCTTGCTGGGCGAGCAGGTCGGGGCTGAGTTCGTCGCCGGGAGCCTGCTCATCGGCGTCAGCGTCTGGATAGTCAGCCGCGACCGGGCGACCGACGCGGCCCGGAACCCACAGCCGGGGGAGACATGACCGTCCGGCGACCGACGACACGACGATGAGTGGGCTGTTGTCCGCGCTCGACGACAAGACACCGCCCGAGGTAGGCCTGACCGTCGCCATCGTCGCCATCAGCACCGGGGCGATTCTCGTCCGGCTCAGCGACGCGCCGGCGACCGTTGCCGCGTTCTACCGCGTCCTCTTTACCACGCTCCCGCTGGTGCCGCTGGCGCTGTGGCGCTACCGGCGCGACTTCGGACGCATCGACGGCCGGGACCTGCTTTTTGCGACCCTCTCGGGCGTGGCGCTCGCGGTCCACTTCGCGTCGTGGTTCGAGAGCCTGGCCTGGACCAGCGTGGCCGCGAGCGTCACCCTCGTCCAGTCCCAGCCCCTGTTTGTCGCGCTGGGCGCGTGGCTCCTGCTCGACGAGCACCTGTCCCGACGCACGGTCGCCGGTATCCTCGTCGCCGTCGCCGGGATGGTGACGATGGCGCTTGGCGACCTCGTATCCGGCGTGCTGGTCGGCCCCAACCCCCTGTACGGCAACGGCCTCGCAGTGGTGGGCGCGGTGATGGCTGCCGGCTACGTCCTCGCCGGCCGGTCGCTGCGCCAGCGCGTCTCGCTCGTTCCCTACGTCGTGGTCGTCTACAGCGTCTGTAGCGTCGTGTTGCTGGGCATCGTCGTCGCACAGGGCGCGCCGCTTACGGGCTACCCGCCCCGCGAGTGGGCCCTCTTTGCCGGCCTGGCGCTCGGTCCCGGCCTCTTTGGCCACACGGTCATCAACTGGGCGCTCGCACATCTCCGGTCGAGCGTCGTCTCCGTCTCGCTGCTGGGCGAACCCGTCGGCTCGACACTGCTTGCCTTCCTCCTGCTTTCGGAGGCGCCGACCCTCGTTACCGTGGTCGGCGGCGCCGTCGTCCTCACGGGTATCGCGGTGACCGCGACCGAGCGGTGAGCGGTCGCATCCGCGAGCGGGCCGTCGAACCGCGCCGCCCGACCAGGCCCCACACAGCGGACACGAACCCGACAGACCCTTTTGTCCGCTCCGTGTATCGCATGCCATGGCAAACGCCACTGTCACGCTCACTATCGAAGGCGAGGACGAGGCCGACGAACTGACCGTTCCCAGCGACCTGCTGGACCTGCTGCGCGAGAACGACGAGACGGACCCCGCCGTCGTCGGCGACATCGCGATGTTCGGGCTGGCCCAGCGCATCCACGGCGCCGTCCACCACGGCCAGGGCGAGGCCGACGAGGGGATTCAGGACCTAGAGGAGCTCACGCTCGACCTCTTCGAGGAGCGCTTTGGCGCCTCCTTCGCCGAGCTGACCGGCCACGACCACTAGTTTTCGACCGTCCAGGTCAGCAGGACGCCGTCGTCGACCTGCTCGACCGACTCCAGGGCGAGTTCGGGAAACGACTCGACGAAGCCGTCGCCGTCGGCCAGCGTCGGGGCGTCCCGACCGCCCAGCACCGTCGCGCCGATGTAGACGCGTAGCTCGTCGACCAGCCCCGCCTCGAAGAGGCTGAAGATGAGTTCGCCGCCGCCCTCGACCATGAGCCGGTCGACGCCCTCGCCCTCCAGCTTCGCGAGCGCGGTCGTGAGGTCCACGCGGTCCTCGCCAGCCGCCAGCACGTAGGCCCCGGCCTCCTCCATCTGCTCGATGAAGTCGGTCGGCGCGGCCTCGCTGGTGAGCAGGTACGTCTCGGCGTCGTCGTCCAGCACCGCGGCGTCCGGGGGCGTGCGAATCCGGGAGTCGGCGACGACACGGGCCGGGTTCTTCGACTCGCCGCGCTCGACGCGCTCGCTGTGGCGGTCAGCGTCCTTGACCGTCAGCGAGGGGTCGTCCGCGAGTACCGTCCCGACCCCCACCATGACGGCGTCGCTGTCCGCCCGGAGCTGGTCCACCCGGTCGAAGTCGTCCGGTCCGGAGATGGCAAGCTGCTCGCGCTGTCGCGAGGCGAGCTTCCCGTCCGCGCTCATCGCGGCGTTGACGACGACGTGCATACAGCGGTCTCGGGCGGTGAGTCGAAAACGGGTTTCGGTTTCTACACATGAGCAAGGGGAGTGCCTCGGAGCTTGACCCCGAGGCGGTTCACGCGGGTTCCCTGTCGGGCCGGCTGGCGAGACGGCGCGTGTCCAGGGACTTGCGCTCTCCGTCGGCCGTGCGGAGCTTCAGCGTCGTCCCGTCGATGACCAGTTCGACCACGTCGAGGGTCGCCTTCGTCGTCCACCCCTGTAACCGGACCATACCGGTTTCGTCTATCTCGATGAACGTCCGGGGTTTCGTCGCCGCGCCCATCGACCACGACTCCTCGCCCAGCGAGACCGCCGCCCCGCCCGCCTCTGTCCGTGAGAACACGCAGACGTGTTGCTGGCGTGGCTCGTCCCCCCGCTCGTGGTCGACCCGCTCCCACTCCTCGTAGTCGATTCCGAAGTGGGCGGCCCACAGCTCCAGATACTCGAAATCGAAGCGCTTCTTGCCGTCGTCGTCGCGGCCGCTGCGCCAGATGACGTGTGCGTCCGAGGGCTTGGAATCGAAGAAACTGCCCACGCTACCGACCCCCCGGAGTATCAGCTTCTGCAGCGGTGTTTCCCGCGATTCGTTTGTTACGCTGACCCGTAGCTGCGTCCGACAGAGCAACCCTGACCGTCGACCCCGACATACCGTATGCACGCGCAGTATCAGATATAAAAATATTGGCCGGTGGTTCCGGCGTGGTGTGACCGTCTCCCAAAGTATATCGGAGTATTGTTCTGGTACATGAGGTATATGGTGGGATTCTGGCACAAACGTTTATATATCTCCCAGTTATCTGTCCGCAATGTGTGTTACCGTATGTCGTGAGAGCGACGGCAGGTACCCACTGACGGACCGACAGCGACCGACCGAACGCAGCCACTCTCACCGTGTCAGAACCCGACTCACCCCAGATACGACGGAGTATCGAGGTCGAATACTGGGTCGTCGACGACGAGGGCCGACTCGTCGAACCCGGCCCGCTCGTGGCGGCCGCACCGGGCGTCGAACGGGAGTTCGTCGAGCCGGTCCTGGAGATAAAGACGACACCGTGTGAGACGACAGCCCAGCTCCGGGCGGAGCTGTTCGACCGCATCGAGCGGGTGCTTTCGGTCGCCGACGAACACGACATGGGGCTCGTTCCGCTGGCGACCCCGCTACACGCCGACGAGATAGTCGACCTGCCGAGCGACCGCACCCGGATACAGGACGAGATAATCGGCTCGGACTTCGAGTACGTCCGCCACTGTGCGGGCACGCACATCCACGTCGAACAGATTCCCGGACACGCTATCGACCAGGTGAACACCCTGGTCGCACTGGACCCGGCGCTGGCGCTCGTAAACTCCGCGCGCCGGTTTCGCGGACAGCCCCTGGCCGACGGCGTCCGGTCGAAGCTCTACCGGTGGATGGCCTACGACGGGCTGGCACATCAGGGTCGCCTCTGGCGGTACATCGACTCCCGCGAGGACTGGGACCGTCGGCTCCAGCGCCGGTACGAGGAGTTCGAGCGCGCGGCGCTGGAGGCGGGCGTCGACCGGCGGACGTTCGCGTCCTCGTTCGACCCCGAGAGCGCGGTCTGGACGCCCGTCCAGCTCCGGCAGGAGTTCGGGACTGTCGAGTGGCGCTCGCCCGACACCGCCCTCCCGAGCAGCGTCCTCGACCTCGCCGACACCGTGGCCAGGACGGTCACGCACCTCCGGAACGCCGAGGTCCGCATCGAGGGCGAGACCGGCCGCGTCACCGACAGTCAGGTCGTCCTGCCGGAGTTCAACCACGTCCTAGAGTACGTCAACGCCGCGATCAGGGACGGACTCGCCGACGAGTCGCTGTGTGCCTATCTCGAACGCATGGGGTTTGACGTCGATGCCTACGACCCCATCTCCCGCCAGCAGGACACTCCGGGGATGATGACACAGGCCCAGGCGAGAGAGCGGCGACTCGCCTACGCCGAGCGGCTCGAAGAGGACGTGACGGAGGCCCGGTCGATGCCGGCCGACTGACCCCCGTTCACTTTCGCGTCAGCTGGATGAGCCCCTGTCTGAGGGCCAGTTCGAACCGCTCGTCCAGGGGCAGCGTCTCCCAGTCGTCCGGCAGTTCCTCGTCGGGCAGCGAGTGCAGCGACTCGACGAGCGACTCGTGGAGAAAGCGGCCGTTCTCGTCGCACTCGTCACAGGTCCGGATGAGAGAGCGGATCTCGAACGGGCGCGTGACGGTGGCCTCACAGTGCGAACAGACGTACGTCTCGGTCACTGTCCCCGTGTTCCGTCGCTGTCCACTCCTATCTTGCGGCCTGAAACGGTTCGTCGTCGGGTCCGTCGGGGACAGGGGCCCATGTGGCCACGGACGCGTCCCGGGGAGACGGTGACTGGGAGGCCCGACCGAAGTCCGGCGTTCAGTCCCACTTCGCGCCGGGATTCGTCACGGCGCCGTTGGCCGCCGAGCCGAAGTCCCGGTGGTACTTCGCGAGGATGCCGCTGTCGTACTGGGGCTCGGGGTCGAAATCCTCCAGGCGCGCCTCGATTTCCTCGTCGCTTAGGTCGACGGAGAGTTCCAGTTCGTCGATGTCGATGGTGATGGTGTCGCCGTCCTCCAGCGCGGCGATGGGGCCGCCGGCGAACGCCTCGGGGGCGACGTGACCGATGGAGAACCCGCGCGTGGCGCCGGAGAACCGCCCGTCGGTAAAGAGCGCGACGTCCTCGGCGTGGCCCTGACCGGCGACCGCCGACGTGACGCCGAGCATCTCGCGCATTCCGGGACCGCCCTGTGGGCCCTCGTTGCGGATGCCGATGACGTCACCGGACTCGACGTTCCCCTCCTGGACGTAGCGCATGGCGCCTTCCTCGTCGTCGAAGATGCGGACGGGGCCCTCGTGGCGGAGGTGGTCCTCGCCGGTTATCTTGATGACCGCGCCGTCGGGGGCGAGGTTGCCGGTGAGGATGCGGATGGCGCCCTGCTCGTTTTTCGGCTCCTCGACGGTGTAGAGGAAGTCCGCGTCGATGTCCTCGATAGCCGGCGGGTCGATGCGTTCGAGCCCCTCGGCCAGCGTCTCGCCGGTGACCGTCATCGCGTCGCCGTGGAGCAGGTCGGCATCGAGCAGGGCCTTGAGGACGACCGGGATACCGCCGACCTCGAAGAGGTCGTTCATCACGCGGGTGCCGCCCGGCTGGAGGTCCGCGATTTTGGGCGTCCGCCTGCTTATCTCGTTGAACGTCTCGATTTCGAGGTCGATGTCGGCCTCGGCGGCCATCGCCAGCAGGTGGAGGACGGCGTTGGTCGAGCCGCCGGTCGCCACCTGGACCGCGATGGCGTTCTCGAAAGACTCCCGCGTGAGGATGTCCGAGGGTCTGCGGTCGTTCTCGATGGCGTCGATGGCGACCGCGCCGGCCTCTTCGGCTATCTCGTAGCGGGCCTCGTGTTCGGCGGGCGCGCCAGAGGAGCCAAGCGGCGCCAGCCCGATCGTCTCGGAGATGGAGGCCATCGTGTTCGCGGTGAACATCCCGCCACAGGAGCCCGCGCCGGGACAGGCGTGGCGTTCCATCTCGTCTAACTCGTCTTCGCTCATATCGCCGTCGGCGACGGCGCCGACGCCCTCGAAGACGTTCTGGATGGTTATCTCGCGGCCGTCGTGCTCGCCGGGCATGATAGAGCCGCCGTAGACGAAGACGCTGGGGAGGTCCGTCCGGATGGAGGCCATCATCATCCCGGGCATGTTCTTGTCACAGCCGCCGATGGTGACCAGCCCGTCCATCCGTTCGCCAAAGGAGACCAGTTCCACGGAGTCGGCGATGACCTCCCGGGAGACGAGCGAGGCCTTCATCCCCTCGGTCCCCATCGAGATAGCGTCGGAGATGGTGATGGTGCCGAACTCGATCGGCATCCCGCCGGCCGCGTCGATGCCGTCGTAGGCCGCGTCGGCCACGTCGTCCAGGTGGACGTTACACGGTGTGATGTCCGCGGCGGGGTTGGCGACGCCGACCATCGGCGAGTCGAGGTCCTCGTCGTCGTACCCCATCGCCCGGAACATCGCGCGGTGAGGTGCCTTCTCGACACCCTCAGTGACTTCGGTGCTTCGCAGGTTCGGGTCCTTGCCCGACTCCTCGCGTTCGGCCTGCTTGCTCATACCCCAGGAAGGCTACGGGGCGTCTTAAACGCCGTGACTGGTCTCTGTCGGTGGTTCCGCCCGCAACACTTATCCAACCGCCGTCACCCTCGCTCGTCGTCGACGGCCCCCGCCAGTTCGTCGAGTATCGCCCCGACGAACGCCCCGTCGTCGGTCCAGTACCCCGTGTAGCCGTCGTCACCCTCCTGTGCGAGCAGGCCACACGGGTGGTCGGCGCCAGCGAAGGCGAGGAGCCAGTACCGTTCGAGCTCGCCGGCCACCTCGTGGTACGTGATACCCGCTATCTCCGGCGGCGTCCAGTCGGGCGCGCCGTAGAGGTGGATATCAACCGACGTGTCGGCGGCGAGGCGTCGGTAGACGGGGAGCTGGGATTCGAACGCCGAGAACCGCTGGAACGACACGCGGAGCTCCCCGGTCCCGGAGCGGTAGGCTCGGTCCTCGATTTCGCGGCTCACGGCCAGTAGCTGTCGGCGATTCAGGGCCCGATACACCGTCTCGTCGAGGGCCTCGAAGAGGACCTGATACCCCTCCGAGGCGTCGGCCGAATCGCCCGGCCGAGCGAGGGGCGGCGCCAGCAGGTCGCCTACCGCTTCGAGAGGGAGCGCACCGGCGAACTCGCCGCGCTTCTCGATGGCCAGAAACGGCTCCGGCCCGCTCGGGCCCAGGGGGCGGGACTCGACCGTGACGCCGTGTGTCTCGAACCAGGAGGTAATAGCGGGGTCCGCCTCGGCGTAGACGGTGAACGACGTGTCCGCGTCCGCGAACTCCTCCAGGACGGTGTCGAACATGACGGTATCACTACCGTTCGGCTTCGACACTCCGGCGAATCAACGCGCGGACGTCGGGGTCAAGGGTTTCGATGGTGACCGCCCCCTGCGCCCGGTCGTACACCACGAGACCGCTCTCTGCCAACAACGGGAGCTGCATATGATGGAGGTCAAGCTGTATCCGTTCGCGGTCGTCCGGTGTGGACATGCCCCCGGTGTCGGTGCTCTCCCAGCCGGCCAGCACGGTCGCGAGTTCGTCGAGAGAGCACTCTGGCTTGTCGAGCAGGAACGCGAGGACACGCCGCCGTCGTCGTGACGAGAGCGCACGGTAAAGCTCGTCGTCTGCGAACCGCGACGGCAGGCCGCCGGGAGGATCTGAGCGTGCTTGTTTATCTCTCACATAAAAGTATCTTTTGGCCGTGCTCTAAAGTGTTTCGAACACATAAAGTTAAGAAGGTATTCTCACCTCTCGTCCCGGCCGTCAGCGGGCCACAGACGGCGGCTCGCGTTTCGTTCCGAGGGGGTGTCCAGTGGAGTACGGACACAGTTGTCCAAGCGGTGTCGGTCGGTCGTTCACTGGTGAATCACGCCGCTGCCAGCAGGTTCTTTCCGCCCGGCGGCGAAGGGCGGACAATGCCAACGGTCACGACGGCGGCGAGACTCCACTTCGGATTCCAGAACCTCTCGCTGGCCCACGAGCGCCTGTACGGCGGTGTCGGGCTCGCGCTCGACGAACCGCGGCTGGTCGTCGAGGCCGAGGCGGCCGACGCGCTGGACTGTGACGACGACGCGGTCGAGTCGTATGCCCGGCGCGTCCTCGACGTGCTCGACGTGCCGGGCGCCGAGTTGCGCGTCCGCGAGCGGTTCCCCCGCCACGTCGGCCTCGGCAGCGGGACCCAGCTGGCGCTGGCGACGCTTATCGCCGTCGCTCGCGCGTACGACCAGACGGCCGACGCGCGGACCGTGGCGCCACGGCTCGGCCGGGGCGGGCGCAGCGGCGTCGGCGTCGCCACCTTCGAGAGTGGCGGCTTCGTCGTCGACGGTGGCCACCCGACCGAGCGGTTCACCCACAACCCCCCGACGGAGGGAGACTGGGACGTCCCACCGGTCGTGGCGAGCCATCACGTCCCCGCGGACTGGCGGTTCCTCCTCGTCGTCCCCGACAGCGACCCCGGCCGGAGCGGCAGCGACGAGGACCGCAGTATGCGGACGGCCATCGAGCGGGCCGACCCGGGTATCGCCGATCAGATATCCACGCTGCTCACGCGCCGACTGCTGCCCGCTATCTCCGGCCGGAACCGCCACGAGTTCGGCGCCGCGGCAGCCCGTCTCGGTCGGCTCAACGGCGCCTGGTACGCCGACGAACAGGGCGGCGTCTACCGTCCGCCCGCGGGCGGTATCGTCGAAGCGCTCGCAGATTCGCCGGCGGTTACCGGCGCCGGCCAGTCCTCGTGGGGACCGACGGTGTGGGGGCTGACCGACACCGACGGCGCGGCCGAGGCGAGAGAAGCCGGCCACCGCGCGCTCGAAGCGGCGGGCGTCGGCGGGGACGTCCACGTGGCCGCCCCGCGCAACACCGGGGCCTCCCTGGAGGAGTGACAGCCCCGGCCGCCGGGCCAAGCGTTTAAGCGGTCGGGGAAGCGTTGGCGTGTATGGACCGCATCCCCTTCGGTGTCAAGCAGCTCGACTCCATCATCAACGGGGGCGCGCCGACGGGCAGCGTCGTGTTGCTGTCGGGGCAGGCTGGCGCCGGCTCGCGGGAGTTCATGCACACCAGCGCGATCATCAACGGGTTGGCCGAAGAGGACCCCGACCTGTTCGACCTCTACTACGGCGACCCCGCCGAGAAGGCGATACTCCCCGAGGCGGTTCACTACCTCTCGCTCACCGCGAGCGAGGGCCAGCTCGCCGACGAGATGCGACTGGCGATGGACAACGAAGTGCTGGACGCGGGGCTGGCCGGCGTCAAGTTCCACGACATGTCCGAGCGGTACTTCCACATGAGCCCGGTACCACGGGAGTGGTACGCCACAGAGACGCCGTCGATAAAGGACCTCCGGGCCCGCCACGAGCGCGATGACCTGCTGGGTGCGCTGGGGACCCGACTCAGCAACATCGCCCCGAACAACCTCGTCGTCATCGACTCGCTGTCGGACCTCGTGGCGGCGATGGGCGAGGACATCGACTGGGCCGACATCACCTTCCTCGTTTCGGGCATCCAGAAAGCGGCCCACCAGTGGGGCGGGCTCATCCTCATGCATCTCAACCACGAGACGGTCAGCGACACCCGCGAGGGACAGCTGAGCGAGGCCGCCCACGGCACTATGGAGTTTGCCTGGGAGTCTGGGGGGTCGACCCGGGCCAGAACCCTCGTTGTCAAGCAGTTCAGAGGCGTCCTCTCACAGATAGAGGAGGAAAACATCGTCCAGTTCGAGACCGAGCTCGGCGAGGCCGGCTTCGACATCAGCGACGTCCGGAAGATACGGTGACCGTGAGTCTCGGGTCATGAAATAGGCAGCAAACGCTTAACTATCCCGTTACATGAAAGGTACATAATGGCCAGTGAGCCGACCGACGAGGGGGTGGTCGCCGTCGAACTGCCGCCGGAGCTCGACGAGTGGCTGGACGAGCGCGCTCGGGAGCTGGGCGAGCCCCGCGAGGAGCTCGTGACACAGCTCCTGACGGCCTACCGGACCACGACGGAGCGGGACGGCGGCGACCTGGCGGCGGCGCTCGATGTCGAGCGCCGCGTCGAGGACGCGATGCAGGACGAACTCGACGCGACCGTCGCGGCCGCCGTCGACGACGCCCTCGCCGACCGCGTCGACTCGACGGTTCGGGACCGGTTGCCCGATATCACCGACGCCGTCGAGTCGCGCGTCGAGGGGCGGCTGAAGGACGTCGAAGACGAGTTCACCGAGAAGCTAACCGACGTTCGCGAGCGGGTCGTCCAGCTCAAACGGGAGCTCGACGGGAAAGCGCCAGCCGACCACGAGGCCTTCGAGACGGTCGCGGAACTGGACGAGAGCGTCGCCGAACTGAACCGCGAACTCGTCGCGGTGCGCGACGAGTTCGAGGCCGATCTGGCGGCCCAGACCGAACGCGTCGACGAGATAGAAGAACGCTTCGACGAGGTCGAGGAGCGTCTCGACGACACCGAGGAGAAGCTCAGGCGGGTCGCCTGGGTCGTCAACGACCTCCGGGACGACCAGGGCGGGCGCGACGCCCACCAGAAGGCCGTCGACCGCATCAAACGGGCCGCCGCACAGGAGGGTATCTCCTCGGCGTCCTGTCAGAACTGCGGGGAGAGCGTCGAAATCGGGCTGCTCACCGATCCCAACTGTCCCCACTGCGACTCGACGATCTCGGACGTCCAGCCCGAGGGCGGTATCATCCGAAAGAAGGCGTCCCTCGTCACCGCCGCACAGCTAGAGGCGGGTCCGACCGATGAGTGACGACGAGGACCCCTTCGAGGCGTTCGAGGAGCCCGAAGAGCGCGAGGGCGACCCGTTCGAGCGCCTCGGCGACGTGCCCGGGGAGAGCGATGACGCCACGGCCGACAGCGCCGACGCCCCCGCAGAGGCCGGCGACGACAGCGAGTCGGTGCCGTCGACGGACGACCCCGACGAACCGGCCTTCGAGGAGGAGTTCATCGACGAGGACGACCCCTTCGCGACCACGCCCGGCCCGTCACCCGCCGACGGAACCACCAGCGACGGGCGGGAGGGGAGCGACGCCGGCC
This sequence comes from Haloarcula sediminis, assembly GCF_035656455.1. Taxonomy (NCBI): domain Archaea; kingdom Methanobacteriati; phylum Methanobacteriota; class Halobacteria; order Halobacteriales; family Haloarculaceae; genus Haloarcula; species Haloarcula sediminis. Next base: position 822,351 of record NZ_JAYMGA010000001.1, read on the forward strand.
CGCTCGGGTCGGACGACCCATTCGACGGGATGGCGGACCGCGAGGGCGACCCCTTCGACGACGGGGAGACCGCCTTCGAGTCGGTCGACGTCGAGAGCCTCGACGCCGACGAGGTCTGGGAGTCCCTGGGCGAGGAGCCGTCGACGCCGTCGGTCGAGGGCAGCCGATACGTCGAGGTGTCGAAACACCGCTTTTGCGAGCAGTGCGAGCACTTCGCCAGCCCGCCCAACGCCCACTGTACGCACGAGGAGGCCGATATTATCGAGTATCTGGACATGGAGACGGTCCGCCTGCTGAACTGCCCCGTCGTGGCCGAGCAGCGCGAACTCGAAGACGAGGGGTAAGGCACTTTTGCGGGGGCCGACGAGTACGGCATATGCAGTTCTGTGACGAGTGCGGGTCGATGATGAAAAAGCAAGACGGCGTGATGCAGTGTACGAGCTGTGACTACACGGCGGACCAGGACAGCGACAGCAGTTTCGTGAGCACGGCGGAGCAGTCCGGCGACGAGCTCATCGAGACCGAGGAGGGCGACAACTTCGAGGGCAAGCCCACCGCCGACGATGTCGTCTGTGACGACTGTGGCCACACGGAGGCCTGGTACACCATCAAACAGACCGGGGCGGCCGACGAACCACCGACGCGCTTTTTCAAGTGCAAGGAGTGTGGCTACCGCTGGCGCGAGTACAACTGACGGGAGACCCACTGTCCCGGGCTGACAGAGCCCAGGGAACCGTGAGATGGCGGGCAGCGGCGAGACCCGTCCGCACACTCCAGTATGTCGTCGAACACCCCATCGATACACCTCGATTTTTATGTATTAGATCGGTCACATCAGGGCACAGTGTTGCGACGCCATCTACTACGGACGGCAGCGGCGTTTGGCGCCGTCGGCGGTGTCGGGGCCCTCGCAGGGTGTAGCCAGGAAGAGACCCCCACGTCGACCGGCCCAGTGACGACGGACACAGCCGAGGATAACGACGACGGCGGCCCGACCGGCGGGGCGACGCCGTACGCGGACTGGATGTTCGATCCAGACGAGATCGACGCGGAGAGCGCCGGATTCGGATACGTCGACGTTCCGGCGCTGCTCGACAGCGGTGCGAAGTCGGGCGCGGAGCTGGAGTCGTACTACCGGGACATGTTCGGTGACCGGCTGACCGTCGAGGACGTAGAGGCCATGGAGTACTCCTTTACCGTGAACCAGTTCGTCGGTCTCGCCGGCGACGTCGACGGCGCGTCGCTCGCCGACGGGCTCGGCCTGTCCGAAACGGAGGGATACCGGGATTTCACCGTCTACGGCGACGGGAGAGGATATCTCCTCGCCGAGTCAGACGAGTACGTCCTCGCCGCTCGCGGCGCCTACGGAATCGATTCGGACACCCGCACGGAACTGGAACTAGCGGTCGACACGTTCCTCGGTGATAGCGACCGGTACGTCGAGAGTGCGGCGGTCTACGGGGAGCTGGTGTCGCGGGTAGCGGGCGGGACCGTCGCCTACGGCGAACTCCCAGCGCCGTCGGTCGCACAGGCAGCCGGTGAGAGCGAGTTCCTCGAGACCGCAGTCAGCCAGGAGATACGCAACGACAGTCTGGTGTTTACTGTAGTCGAGCTGTACGGCGGCGAGGCGGACATCGATCTCGCCGCGGTCGAGAGCAAGTACGCCGGTTGGCCCTCCGAGGACGTGACGGTCCGCAGTTCCTCCCAGGAGGGGCGGCTGGCCGTCGTCGAACTGGAAGGTGGCCTGGGAGACATCCAACTGGAGCCGATCTGAACCGCTGTCTTCCGGGCTAACTACCCGCAGCGTTCGACAGTGACCGCGGCGGGTCCCGGCCCCTGTTCTCGAAGCCGGTCGAAGCGTCTTCCGCCGACGCGGCGCGCCCTCTGCGGGGAGCCGCGGGTCAATCGTGCGGGTCCAGCGGGAGGGCAGCCGTGTACTCGGCCCAACGGCGTCGAATCCGGGCGAAACTGGGCTGAATTCGGGGCAAAACCGATCCGAGTATCGCCCCCGGCTTTATCGGTCCAGCGACGACGGTGAACCGCAATGTTCGAAACAGACCCGTTCGCCGTGGTGGCGGTCGCACACGAGACAGCTCAGGCAGTCGCGCTGGTCGGACCGCCGTCGGGCCTCCCGTCGCAGGTCCCGGGATTCGTCGTGGATATCCTCGGCGAGATCGGTTCGGCGGCCGGTGGTGCGATGGAGGGCATCGGCGAGACGATACGCGGTCTCACGCCGGGCGACGCGGACAGCGCCGGCGAAGCCGCGGCCAACGGTCGCGGCCGGTAGTTCAGGAAGCCTCGCCTGCACTCAGTCCGGTCACGCCGAGACGACGAGCCACGCGGCCACGACGACAGCGGCGCCCAGCACCGTCGAGCCGACGGCGTGGGTGCGGAGTTCGTCCAGCAGGTCGTGGGAGTGTTCCTCCAGCGAACAGACCTCGTCTATCTCGCTGCCGGCCTCGCAGTTAGGGAGGAAATCAAGCGCAATGTGGAGGAAGATACCGGCAGCGAAGCCGAAGACGACGGCGTTGACCGCGGGGGACGCGGGGACCGGCAACAGCGCCGAGGGGATGGCCGTCAGGCCCACGCCGGCCGACGGGAGCAAGAGTGCAGTCGCGGAGTTGCCGTCCCGGACCAGCCGGCGGGCCGCGGCGTAGCCGGCCGGGCCCTTGTGAGAGACGATGGCCAGGCCCAGCAGGAGCCCCAGCGTGGGCATCGAGGCGTAGACAAGGCCGATGATGAGTCCCGCCGACAGCGCGTGGGCGGTGATGGCCGCTGTCGTCGTGTCGAACCCAGTGTCGAGGTGGGTCAGCCGGTGACCGATGGTGTGGGTGCCGTAGCCGGCGACGATGCCGGCAGCGATTCCGATACCGCCGATTCGGGGGGTTCCGGCGGCGCTTCCCAGCCCCATCGCCTGCGGGACCAGAAACATCGCCGCCGAGGTGACCATCGCGCCGCTTGCGAGCCCGTAGCCCCACACCAGCCGGTGGGGGCTCGTCGAGGTCGCGCGCGCGCCGAGCCAGGCGCCCAGCCCCATCGCGGCAAAGGCGACCCACGAGATGACCAGTACCTTCAGAGCGCCCTCGATGAGGGCAAACCCCGACAGGACGAGCAGTCCGACGACACTCGCCAGGCCGATGAGGGAGAACCGCCCCACATTATTAAAAACCGAGTTGTTGTTAATAGCCATTAGTCGATACAATTCGGTTGTTGCCAATAAGACCGTCGGTCCTCGCGGGTGGTGGTCGGCCCCGTCGAGTGTCGGTCGGTTCCCGCGGCTCGCCAACCGGCGGGACAGAAAGACGGCCGGGACGGCGACAAGCCCGCTCCCTGTGACGGTTTCTCACCCAACCTGTTTGGCGCGGCTTTATTGTCGTTCCGGGTCCGAGAGAACAACAATGAGTGACCTGTCCGGAGACGAGATTGTCGTGGTCGGGGGCGGCTTCGGTGGCCTCTCGGCGGCCTGCTATCTGGCCGACGCCGGCGCCGACGTCCGTGTCGTCGAGAAAAACGAACAGGTCGGGGGGCGCGCCTCCCGGCTGGAAGCGGAGGGGTTTACCTTCGACATGGGGCCCTCCTGGTATCTGATGCCCGATGTCTTCGAGCGCTTTTTCGCGTACTTCGGTCGGGAGCCGTCGGACTTCTATGAGCTCGAACGGCTCGACCCCCACTACCGCATCTTCTTCAAGGACGGCGACCGGCTCGACGTGACCGGTGACAACGCCGAGATGCGCGAGCTGTTCGAGTCCTACGAACCCGGCGCCGGCGAGGCCTTCGAGGAGTACCTCGAAACCAGCGAGCGCCACTACGAGACCGCGATGGACAAGTTCGTCTACGAGGACCGCTCCCGGCTCCGGGACTGGGTCGACCTGGACGTGATGACGGCCGCGCCCATCGGTCTGCAACTGCTTGGCTCGATGCAGGGCCACGTCTCCGACTACTTCACCCACCCCAAGCTCCAGCAGATAATGCAGTACACGCTCGTCTTTCTGGGCGGGTCGCCAAAGAACACGCCGGCGCTGTACAACATGATGAGCCACGTCGATTTCAACCTGGGCGTCTACTACCCCGACGGCGGCATCGGCGCCGTCGTCGACGGGCTGGTCGAACTCGGCGAGGGGCTGGGCGTGACCTACGAGACCGACAGCGAGGTCACGGAGATATCGCGCCGGAAGGAAGGGTTCCTCGTCGAGACGGTCAACGGCGATACGTACAACCCCGACGAGGTCGTCGTCAACGCCGACTACGGCCACGCCGAACGGGAACTCCTCCCCGAGCACGAACGCCAGTACGACGACGACTACTGGGACGAAAAGACCTACGCGCCCTCCGCCTTTTTGATGTACATGGGCGTTGAGGGCGACGTGGACCCGCTCGCTCACCACACCCTCGTGCTCCCGACCGACTGGGAGCCCCACTTCGACGACATCTTCGAGGAGCCCGACTGGCCCGACGAGCCGGCCTACTACCTCTGTGTGCCAAGCGAGACCGACCCCTCCGTCGCGCCGGAGGGACACTCGAACCTCTTCGTGCTGGTCCCTATCGCGCCGGGACTGTACGACGGTGACGCCGTCCGCGAGGAGTACCGCGAGAAGATCCTGGCCGATATCGCCGAACACACCGGCGTGGACCTCCGGGACCGCATCGTCTACGAGAAGCAGTTCGCCGTCTCGGACTTCGGCGAGCGGTACAACGCCACCGAGGGGACCGCCCTGGGCCTGGCTCACACGCTGCGCCAGACCGCGCTCTTGCGCCCGAACAACAAGTCCTCGGCCGTCGACGGGCTCTACTTCACCGGCTCCTTTACGACGCCCGGCGTCGGCGTCCCGATGTGTCTCATCAGCGGCGAACACACCGCAAAGCGCCTCATCGACGACCACGAATGAGCACCGTGACGGACCGCCTCACCAGTGTGCTTCCGGACGAGGGGAGCCGACCGGGCTACCTGTTCTGGCTCTCACGGCCCCGGTTCTGGCTCTACCAGGGCGGTCCGGTCGTCGTCGCCGTCACGTACGCCGCCGACGGACCCGGAGAGCTGTTCTCGCCGCTCGCGGTCGCGCTCTTTCTGTACTTCACGGTCCCGGCCAACGTCTTCCTCTATGGCGTCAACGACATCTTCGACCGGGACATCGACGAGCACAACCCGAAAAAAGACGAGGGCCGCGAGGTCAGCTACCGGGGGGACCGCGTCGTCGTCGCGGCCATCGTCGCGTCGGGGCTGCTGGCCGCCGGCTTTCTCCCGTGGCTCCCGGCGCTCGGTAGCCTCGCGCTGGTCGCGTGGGCCGCCCTCTCGGTGGAGTACTCGGCCCCGCCGCTGCGGTTCAAGACGACGCCGTTTCTGGACTCGCTGTCGAACGGCCTGTACATCCTGCCGGGCATCGTCTCCTACGCCGCCATCGAGGGGGTCGCCCCGCCCGCGAGTGCCGTCGCCGGCGCGTGGCTCTGGACGATGGGGATGCACACCTTCTCCGCGATTCCGGACATAGAGCCCGACCGCGAGGCAGGTATCGAGACGACGGCCACGTTTCTGGGGGAGTCAAACACCTACTACTACTGCGTGATGTGTTGGCTCACGGCCGCGTTCGTCTTCACGTTCACCCACTGGGTGTTCGGGGCCCTGCTGCTGGTCTATCCGGTGCTCGTCTTTGGCATCCTCGCCGTCGGCGTCGACATCGATGAGGCCTACTGGTGGTATCCGGCCATCAACACGCTCGTCGGCACGGCCTTTACCCTCGTGGGGCTGTGGGTGATGTTGTATGGCTGAGGAGTGGGCCCTCCCCCGGGACCGCCACGAGGCGGCCGCGCGACTCGACGCCGCCGTCCGCGAGCACCGCTTTACCATCGCCGTCGTCTTCCCCCTCGTCGGCGCGGTGACGCTACTTGCCAGCGCCGAAGGGGTGCTCCCGCCGCCGCTTGCGTTCAACCCGCTTTTCGTCCTCTTCGGGACGCTGGTGATGCGACTGCCGCTCGTCGCCGGCGTCGCGCCGCTACTTGACCGCAGAGCGACGGTCGCGCTCGCCGGGCTGGCGGCGTACTCCTACGGTATCGAACTCGTCGGCGTCCGCACGGGCTGGCCCTACGGCGACTTCGCCTACGGCGTGGACCTCGGCCCGATGCTCTTTGGCGAGGTCCCGCTGGGCCTGCCCGTCTTCTTCTTCCCGCTCGTCCTGAACGCCTACCTGCTCGTCCTGTTGCTGGGCGGCGAACGCAGCGAGGCCCCGTGGGTCCGGCTGCCGGCGACGCTCGCGACGGTCGTCCTCGTCGACCTGGTGTTGGACCCCGGCGCCGTCGCCATCGGCTTCTGGACCTACGAGAGCCAGGCGTTCTACGGCGTCCCGTGGTCGAACTACCTCGGGTGGCTGCTGTCGGGCTCGGTCGCCGTCCTCTGTTTCGACTTCGGTTTCGACCGCGCCGGGCTCCGTCGTCGGCTCGACGACTGCGAGTTCATGCTCGATGACCTGGTCAGCTTCGTCCTGCTGTGGGGCGGTATCAACCTCTTCTATGCGAACTGGGTCCCGGTCGCGCTGGCCGCCGTGCTGGGGGCCGGCCTGCTGAAGACCGACCGGTTCGATTTCGACCTGTCAGAGACCCGACTCGGCCGCGCCGTCTGGCGATAACGACCGGTTCCGGGAACCTTGCGGTTATACCCGTCCATCACTAATCGCCAGCGATGTCAGCCCTGTTTTCGCCGTTACAGCTGCGTGAAACGACGATACCCAATCGAGTGACAGTCTCTCCGATGTGCCAGTACTCCTGTGAGGCACGCGACGGCATCGCCACGGACTGGCACCGTACCCACCTCACCTCCCGCGCCGTCGGCGGCGCCGGGCTGGTGATGACGGAGGCCACCGCCGTCGAGGGGCGGGGCCGCATCACCCCGCAGGACCTCGGCATCTGGGACGACGCCCAGGCGACGGCGCTCGAACCGATCACCGAGTTCATCCGCGACCAGGGGAGCGTCCCCGGTATCCAGCTGGCCCACGCCGGCCGGAAGGCCTCGACGACACCACCCTGGGAGGGCCACGAGCCCCTGGGCATCGACGACGGCGGCTGGGAGGTCGTCGGCCCGAGCGGGGAGCCCTGGCCCTACGAGGACGGCGACGCCCCGCCGACCCAGAAGCTCACCCAGGACGGCATCGAGGAGGTCATCCAGTCGTTCCGCGACGCGGCCGAGCGCGCCCGTGACGCCGGCTTCGAGGTCGCGGAGGTCCACGCCGCCCACGGCTACCTCCTTCACGAGTTCCTCTCGCCGGTGACCAACCACCGCGAGGACGACTACGGCGGGAGCTTCGAGAACAGAACGCGGCTCACCCGGGAGGTCACCGCCGCGGTGCGGGAGGTCTGGCCCGACGACAAGCCCGTCTTCGTCCGCATCTCCGCGACCGACTGGCTCCCCGAGCGGGACGCCTGGACCGTCGACGACTCGGTCCGGCTGGCCGACGACCTGGCCGACGTGGGGGCGGACCTCATCGACGTCAGCGGCGGCGGCATCCATCCCGACTCCCGCCCGGAACACACGGGGCCGAACTACCAGCTCCCCTACGCCGAGCGCATCCGCGGCGAGACCGACGCCGACATCGGCGTCGGCGCGGTCGGCGGCATCACGACGCCCGAGCAGGCCGAGGCGGTCATCGCCAACGAGCGAGCCGACCTGGCTATCGTCGGCCGGGAACATCTGCGGGACCCCTACTTCGCGCTACACGCGGCAGAGACGCTCGGTGCGACCGACGAGATCGAGGGGCCGCCACAGTACCGGCGGGCGTTCGGGTTCTAAACCTACACCGAGTCCAGGTCGAGGTCGACGGCGTACCAGTCGAGTATCAGCAAGAAGACGGCGCCGACCAGTGCCGCGCCGGCGAACGCGACCACCACGTCCGGCGAGAAGCCCACCTCGCTCCCGACCTCCTGAATCGGCGCCCGGAGCGCGCCGACGACGAGCGCGACGAGGAACGTCATCGTGGCCCGCCGGTTGCGGTCAAGCGAACGGCGCACGACGCGTGAGACGGTGAACAGACCCACGAGACCGCCGGCGATGAACGTGACGACCAAAACAGCGTCGTCAACGAGCGTCGCAGTCGACCCGCCGGAGACGGCCGCAATGAGCCCGTCGATGAACCGGCTGAGCGTGTCCGACATGAACGTGTACTGCCCGAGGATGACGAGCAGGAGCGACCCCGAGATACCGGGCAGTATCATCGCGCTGACTGCCACGGCACCGGCGACGAAAATCACAGCCAGCCCACCGCTTTCGAGGAAGGCGACGGGCCCGGACAGCAGGAACGCGATAGCGAACCCGACGACGCCGGCGACGGCCTGGAACGCGGAGCCGACGGTGAGTTCCCGCAGGAGGACCACCGCCGAGGCGGCGATGAGACCGAAGAAAAAGCCAAAGAGCAGCGTCGGGTAGCTCTCGTTGAGGACGTGGACCGCTCTGGTGACTAAGACGACGGCCGTCCCGACGCCGGCGACCAGCGCCAGCCCGAACCAGCCGTCGATCTCGTCGAATACGTACAGCGCCCCGCGGAAGTCGAAGCCGCCGTCGAGCGGCGTCAGCGATCGCAGGAAGGTGATGATTCGGTCGGGCGTGAGGGCGTTTATCATCGCGATGAGCCGCCCGTAGATGCCGGCGATGAGCGCGATTGTGCCGCCGGAAACGCCCGGGACGGCGTCTGCACTCCCCATACAGAGGCCGATGGCGAACGTCCGCGCCCACTCGCGTACTGGGGGGACGGAGCCACTGAGCGTCGGTAGCTTCTCCGGCGGCGTAGTCATTGCCCCAAGCTACCGCCAAGCGGGTGAAATCTCTTGTGAAGTCGTCAAGTGACGCCACGCGGCGTCGGTGCCGGAAAAGAGTCAGTCGGCGCTTTCGACGACGAGCACGCCGTTGTGCAGCGACGGCGTCCCGTTGCTGTCGGGCAGTTCGATGTCGATTTCCGTCCGGAGCATGGGCGTGTCGACGGCGACGACGGCCGTCTCGTCGATGCATTCGACGGTCACCTCGTCGTCGGCGAGCGGGTGCAGGTCGGCGGCGACCGTCCACCCGTCGTCGTGTTCGGTGCGAGAGACGTACAGGTCGTGTTGGTGCTGGGTCGCGTCCATCGGTTAACCAGTAGTAGGGCCGCTACCGACATAGGGGGTCGGTTGGCAGGCGCCGAACGCCCTGCCGCCGGCGGGAGCTATGTCCCGCCGTGTGACCGTCGGTCGGGGCCGCTCCTGTCGACCCAGACGGGGCCGGCCTGGCGTCGGCTATGTACTAGATAGTATCGAGGAGGTCACAGTTACGATCGAGATAGCTACAAAGTGCCGGTATTTGCTCCGGAGCGGCTCACGTTCGGGGCCGTCTGACCACCAACCCCCCTTCCGGTCACTCGGAGTATGTACTGCCTGCCGTCGCCAGAGTGGCCTCCGTCCGGGTGTATCGAGTCCGCAGGAGCGGTGTAGTACCGAATACCCAACGCCTACGGTCACCGATACCGCGCGTTTTGAACCTGACCCGGGAGGACCACACGACCCCTCACTACGGTTGGGGCCCGAGATACCCCCAGGCTTGCAGCCGGTCGCCGTCGCCGTCGATCCACCGCTCGCCGATGTCGTCCCGGTAGTACATGTTGGGCATCACGATGTCGTCGATACGCCCGTACGCCTGCTCGCGCGCGGCCTGCATCGTGTCGCCCTTGCCGGTCACGACGATAGGCATCCCGTTGTCGCCAGCGACGCGCCACTGTCCGTCGACCTCCTTCGCGTCCTCAAGGTGGATCCCTTCGCGGCTCTCGCTCTGGAAGACGACGACGGCGTTCCGGGAGCTCTCGTCGTACGTCTTCTCGTCGTCGAACGGGAACGGCGGGAGGACGATTCGAACAGCGATCTGGTAGCCGTTGTGAACCGCTACCTCGGGGTCGTTGCCGTGGGCGAGGTCGTAGAAGAACTCGCCGGTAGACGACTCGATCGACTCTTCCTGCAGCGCGATCGTCGGATATCCGAACCGTGGCGTGAACTCCAGGGGATAGATGCCGCTATCGTTGACGATGCAGTTGAGGTCGATACTGCCGACGTAGCCCTCGTTGGCGAGCCAGTCTTCCAACTTCCCGAGGGTCTCTTTGAACAGTTTGTTCCGGCCCGCCCAGAACATCGACGTCCCCATCTCGCCGGTCGAGGGGCCGATGTTTCCCGGAAACAGTTTCTTGTGCTCGAAGTTGAAGTTAACACGGTCGACGAACTCGGTGCCGTCGAAGAACCCGCAGATGGCGACTTCGACGCCTTCGACTTTCCGCTGGAGCTGGAAACCCTTCATCCGGTGGCCCCACGCCTTCTTGTACGCCCGCAACACGTCGACAACGTCGCTCCCGTCGTCCTCGTTACCGACGTAGAGCAACCGCTTGACGTTCTGGACCTCGCCGAGCGGTTTGACGACGTACGGGGCGGGATTCTCCTGGACGAACTCGATGCCGGCGTCGAAGTCCTGAAAGACGTGGTGTTCGACGGTATTTACGCCGTGTGCTTCGAGAACGTCCATCGCGTAGCCACGGTCCTCTTCCAGCCGGTCTGTGGCGGGAGTGCCGCCAACCACGGCGTGGCCCTGGGCGCGCAACTCCTCGGCGAGGGCGCCGGTCCCGACCTCCGACCCGACCCAGATGTCGTCGAAAACAATGACATCGGCCCAGTCTACGTCGCCCCGCCAGTCGTCCGTCTTCGGGACGAACCCGTCGCCGATCTCCCGGTCGGTCTCGGCCTCGATGTAGTAGCGCACGTCGTGGTCCTCGCGGTGGACCTGCCACGCGAGGTCGGTGATGAGCGCCGCGTCGGCCGAGACGAACAGGAAATTGCTGGCTGCCATGGCGGTATCTCTGGACGGAACGCCTTCAGTGTGAGCGCCGGGCCATCGTAGATAGCTGCAGGAACTTCCACCAGAGGAACTGTTTTATTCCTCTTGGGGGAACTGACGAATATGACACGAGCGGAACTCGCCACAGCCAGCGACCAGCTCGAATCGGCAGCCGACGACACCGAAAGCGAGAGCGCGGGCGAGCGCCTCGGCGAACTGGCCGGCCAGCTCGAACGGCTCTCGACCGCCGACCGCGGCCCGGACCACGGCCGGCTGGCCCGCATCCAGTCAGCGCTGAACGACCTCCAGCACGGTGACGGGGTCGACGTGGCCGAGGCCATCGACGAGGCCGACGACGCCATCAACGAGTATCGGTCGGACCTCGACGGCGTCTAGTCGTCGGCGGTATCGGTCGGCGCGTCCCGGTCTGGGAGTTCGCTCGTTTTTCCGCCCGCACGGGACGCCAGGTACGCCACCAGTTCGTCGTCCGAGAAGTCCCAGCGAAGCGTCACCAGCCACTGGTTCCCCTCGCCCTCGGTCGTCGAGCGCTCGACCAGCTCGACCGGACCGGTCGGCTTCGGTCGCGGCCCCACAAGCTCCGTGCGGCGCTGACTGTCCCGGTCGGCGAGCAGTTCGGTCCGGAGGTCGGCGAGGTAGGCCACGAGCGCCGCCCGGTCGAACGACTCCGACCGTTCCGTCTCGAAGTGGGACAGTGCCCGACCGACGCCACCGGGGCCCCCCAGAGAGTGGCCGCCGACCACGGCGTTGACCACCGCGCCCAGTAGCAAGACCAGCGCCGAGAAGTAGAGGTAGGTGACGACCACGATGACGCCGCCGAAGAAGCTCCCGGAACTGGGCTCCGCGACGGAGAGGTAGAGCTGGAACAGCCCCTGCAGGGCCCCCCAGCCGACGGCGGCCACGACGACGCCGGGAAGCACGTCCCGGGCACCGAGGTCCGCGTCCGGGAACACGTAGTATATCGGGTAGAAGGCGACGACGAGCCCCGCTATCAGCGCCACCGGCGTCAGCAGCTGGCTGTAGGGTATCTGTTCGACCAGCCCGCCCAGAACGATGCTGGAGGCGACCATCGCGACGACCGCCAAGACGAGTGCGACGAAGACGACGAGGCCGTCGCGGAACTTGTCCACCAGCGTGTTGGTGTCGACAGTCTCGTATATCTCCGAGAAGGCCGTATCGAGGCCGCGGAATATCTTCAGGGTCCCCCACAGGAGGACGACGAGCCCGAGAATCGACGCGCCGGCCCCGTCGGCGTTGCCCCGTAACAGCTGTGTCACGACATCGGCGATCGGGCCCGGTAACCACGTCCCGGCGACGGCCGCGATACGGTCTTCCAGCCCGGTGCCGAAGGTCGTCAGGACCAGGAACAACAGGAGGAGCATGGGCGCAAGCGAAATAAAGGCGTGGTAGGCGAGCGCCGCCGCCATGAAGGTGATGTTCTTCTCGGAGAAGTCCGCGGCGATGCGCTTCCCGAAGTCGATAGCGTCGGACCGGGTGACCATACGCCTACTAGTCAGCCGATTGAAAAGAGTGTGTGATGCGAGTTCCACGCGCCCTTGACCCGACGTTGTTGTGCGGTACGTACCACCGCGTCCGACCCCGCTCGTGTCCCCTACTCCCCTACCAGCTCCTCGGCCAACAGCGGCACGAACGTGCCGATGTCGGTGACCATCCCGACGGCCTGGGCGCTCCCGCGGTCGAGCAGCTGGGTGACGGTGGCGGGGCTGATATCCACGCAGACGACCGGCGTCGTAGACTGGAGACAGTTACCGACGGCGACGGAGTGCAGGAGCGTCGACAGCATCAGCACCATGTCGGCCCCGTGGGCCTGCTCGCGGATGGCCGCCTGTGCCTCGACGGCGTCGGTGATGGTGTCGGGCAGCGGGCCGTCGTCGCGTATCGAGCCCGCGAGCACGTAGGGCCGGTCGTTGACCACACACTCGTACATCACGCCGGACTCGATGGTTCCGGACTCGACGGCCGCCTCGATGCCGCCCTCGCGGATGACCTCGCTGATGGCGTAGATGTGGTGTTTGTGGCCGTGGCGGGCGTGGTCCAGCGTCTCGGTGTCGACGCCCAGCGAGGTGCCATAGAGGTCCCGCTCGATGTCGTGGACGGCGAAGCCGTTGCCGGCCGAGAGGGCGTCGACGTACCCCTCGCGGACGAGTCGGGCGAGGTCCTCACGGGCGCCCGAATGGATGAGCGCAGGGCCACAGACCGCCAGGATATCGCCGCCCTCGGCTTTCGTCTCCCGCATCGCGGTCGCTATCTGCCGGATGGTCGACTCCGAGGGCCGCTCGGCGGAGACGCCGCCCTCCATGAAGCCGAACGTCCCGCCGGTGTCCCGGGGCCGCTCGGGCGGTTCGACCCTGATACCGGTGTCGCCCGTGACGATGCGGTCGCCCGCCTCGACGGCGTTGAGCACCCTGGTGTAGGCGCGGGGGCCGTGTTCCCCCTCGGAGACCACGATGGCGCAATCCATCTCCATCCGTTCGACTTCGAGCCACTCGCCGTCGTACCGGACGAAGGTCGGGTGGTTCGTCGTGGAGTAAAAGCCGTGTGGGACCACTCTGTCGGCCGGCGCCCGCTCCAGTGTCGCGTCGGTCGGGTCGGCCGGATTCGCGCCGTGCTGGTGGAGTTCGTGGACGATGGACTGCAGGGTCGCCTCGTCGTCGGCCTCGACGAGCAGGCGGGCGTAGGACGCCTCGTCCTTGCGCCGGCCGATGTCGAACGCCTCGACGGTGAAGGAACCGCCCATGTCCATCACGATGCTGAACGCGGTCCCCATCGTCCCGGAGTCGATGATGTGGCCGTCCAGCTCCACCTCGCGAGAAACCGTCATGCCGGCCCTTGGTAACGTGAAACAAAGACGGTTGCGGTGGGACCAGCCCTGACGGCCCCCCATATGAGACGGTTGCAGCGGCCCTGTGGCAGACAGAGCGCGTAGTCAGCGTTCGCCCGTCTCCCGCGGATGCCCTACGATGCAGTGCTATTGCACCTCATGGCAGGCACTCACTCACTCCGTGGGTGCCGACGGCGTCGCGCCCCGTTCTACCATCCGGCGACGCTGCCGGAAGCGGTTCAGCAGTCCCCGTTCCGGGATGTCCAGCGGTCGGCTCGTCGGCGAATACTGTGGATACCCACCGACGGCGTCCTGGCTGTCGATGATGCCGTGGCGGTGATTCGACAGATTGGCGATCAGGTCGGCTTCTGTCTGCGGTCGGTTCGCCGGGCGCGAACCGGCGGTTGCCGTCACGAACTGCCGCACGTCGTCTGCCGGGACAACGTCGGTCTGTAAGTCCAGTCCGGACGGCACGAGCGTCGGGGACCCGACGTGGATGACGCTCCCGTCGTCGAGGGGTCGGGGAGCGGCGATCTCCAAGATGTCCTCGGCATAGACGGTCCCGCCGTTCTGAAACACTGCCGCTTCGGAATCGGTGTCGGGGCCAGCTTCGATGGCGATTCCGGCGGCGGTGATGTCCGGGTTGGTTCCGAAGAAGTGGACTATCTGTCCACCGGGGTTGTAGATGTAATTGTTCACCAGCACGGCGTTCGAACGTGTCGCCGGGTTCCGTCGGCGGTTGTGTGCGAACAACGTCCCCATGATACAGAGCTCGGTGTTCTCGTCGTTGGCCAGAAAGCCGCGTGAGTGTGGTCCCTCCGGATGGATCGAATCGCTCAGGGACTCCGCGACGATGCAGTTGAGAAACGAGTTCCGGTCAGCCCCATCTATCGTCCCCACCGTCTCGTCTACGCCCCACATCGCCGTACAGTGGTCGAACAGCACGTCCGCCGAGTCGGAGGACAGCGACTCGCCGTTTTCGGGCTTGTTCACGTTGTCGCCACACAGAAACGACATGTGCGAGACGATGACGTTTCTGGCACTGACGCGGAACCGCCCGCCGATGAGTGTGATTCCCGGGGCGGGCGCCGTTTCGCCGGCGAACCACGTCTGTGAGTCGGTCACTCGCAACGTGCCGAGGCGTTCGATGTCGATCACCCCGCCGACTTCGAAGACCACCACGGTCGGCTGTCCCGCCGCGTTGTCCATCGCCCGGGATATCGACCCGGAGCCCGTCGGACTGAGGGAGGTGACGGTCTCGACGTTGAGGTCGTTGCCCGCGGTCGTCACCCACGAGGTGTCGGTGAACGTCTGGTCCCAGGTGAAGCCACCGGTACTGCCGCCGAACTCGTCCGCGTCCTCGTCATCGACGAACGTGAACCCGGCGTAGGCCGCTCCGGCACCGATGACACCGGCGCCGCCCACCTTCAGGATATCACGGCGCGAGATCGAATCCAGTCGTGACACGGGGTTCGGTTGCTGTTTTGCCTCTCTATCGTCGGCGTGATCATCTTCCCGCTCGTCCATTCACACACATGTAATTCGCCCAAGGTGTATTAATTTGCGGTCGGTCGTGACTTACGGCGGAACCCGCGACCCCAGCACGGAAACGTCTCCAGCGGATATGGCCGGCAATGACCGGACGCGGCTACGAGAACGCCGGCTATCGCAAGCTGTTCGACGGCGACGGGCTCTCCGTCGGGCTTGGACTGCCACTGACTGGGGTCCGGGAGTCCACGCCGGCCGTAGACGAGGAGGTCGAACTGGCAAAACGGGCCGAGTCGCTCGGGTTCGACGGGCTCTGGGCGAGGGACGTCCCGACGTTCTGGCCCCGCTTCGGGGACGCCGGCGGCGCGTTCGACACGTGGCCGTTGCTCTCGCATCTGGCCGCTCACACCGACGACGTGGCGCTGGGAACGTCGAGTGTCGTCCTCCCGCTTCGGCACCCAATCCACGTAGCCAAATCGGCCGCGACCGTCGACCGGCTCTCCGGCGGGCGGCTGGTGCTTGGCGTCGCCTCCGGGGACCGCGACCCGGAGTATCCGGCGTTCGGCGTCGACCCCGACGAGCGGGGGGAGCTCGTCCGCGAGCGGGTCGCCGCGATGCGGGCTCTCTGGCGCGGGGAGTTCCCCGAGATAGAGGGATCGTGGGGCCGTCTCGACGGCGACCTCGACGTGCTTCCGAAACCGACGACGGAGACGCTGCCGCTCCTGCCGACGGGCAACTCCCGCCAGTCCGAGTCGTGGATAGCCGACCACGGCGACGGCTGGCTGTTCTATCACCTGCCCGAGTCCACGCTGCAGTCGTATCTCGACCGCTGGCGCGACCGGACTGAGGACAAGCCGTTCGCCATCGCCGTCCGGGTGGCTATCGCCGACGACCCGACGGCCGGCGCCGACCCGCTCCACCTGGGGTTCCGCGCCGGCGTCGAGTGGTTCCGGGACTACTTCGGCCGGCTCGAATCCTACGGGCTCGACCACGCCATCGTCGGGCTGGAAGCCGACGACCCGGAGGCGGCGATGGAGACTTTCGCGGCCGACGTCCTCGGCGAGTTCTGAGACGGTCGGCGACGGCTGTACAGGCGCCGCTCCCGCCGTCCGCGCGTATATCAGGCTCCGGCGCGAAAGTGTCGTATCATGACTCAGTCGAAGCTACTGTACAAAGCCCCCAGAACGACTGTCTCGCAGGACCAGGGGAAGTTCCGGACCCACTTCAACTTCCCCGGCCGGAACCTCCCCGACCACGACGACCACGGCTACGGCCCGCTGGCGACGGTCGTCGAGTCGTTCATGGACCCGGGCACGCTCATCGGGATGCACCCCCACCGCAACGAGGAAATAATCTCGTGGGTCCCCGAGGGCGTCATGCGCCACGACGACCGGCAGGGCAACGAACTGGTCACCGACCCCCAGAACCTGCTGGTGATGAACGCCGGCCGGGAGTTCTGGCACGAGGAGCGCACGCTGGCCGACGACCCGCCGCTGCGGATGTTGCAGATATTCGTCCGACCCCACAGCCTCGGGCTGGAGCCCGGGATACAGCACGAGCCGATTCCGGCCCCTGTCGAGGGCGAGTGGCGCCACCTGTTCGGCCCCGACGGCACAGACGCGCCGGCGTCCGTCCGCAACCAGGTACACTGCCACGACGTCAGGCTCGGTGCGGGGACCAGCGTCGACCTCCCGACGGTCGACGACTGGGACACGTACTTCTACGTCTTCGAGGGCGAGGTGACCGTCGCTGGCACGCAGTTCGGTCAGGCCGAGAGCGGCCTGCTTGTGGAGGATGCCACGGAGACGATGACCGCGGCGAGTGACGCCGTAGTGGTCGCGTTCAACGTCGACCCGACGGCCCGAGTCACGCGACAGGGCACTATCGGTCGCTGATGCTGTCGGCTGTAGGTGTGTGAGGTCGTTCGCTATCTGCTGCTATAGCCGACAGTATGCGACCGCTACGCGTCGACCCGGCGGTCGACGGCCCACGAGAGCGACGGGTCGGCGTCACGGAGCCGCTCGTAGAACCGCCGGAGCCCCGCGGATTCGGTCTCGGGCAGGACGTGCAGGCGCACGGTCCCGTCCCGGACCGCCACGCGGAACACGTCGGCGGTGTCCTCGTCGCGGACCAGCCACAGCGGCATCGGGAGGTCGTGGAAGTCCCCGTACCGATAGGGGCCGTCGGCCAGGATGTCGGTGACGACCGCCGCCAGCTCCGGCTCGGTGTATCGGTGGTCCGGCCGTAGTTCGAACTCCGTGCCGCCCTCGTACTCGACGCCGCTGCCGTGGGGGTACCGGCGAGTCGGCCGGGCCGGAATCGAGAACGAGGGGGCACCCGTCATCGGTGGTGACTACGGTGCGATAGCGTTTAAAATCGCGGGCGGAAGGCCCCGGGCTTTTGCCCTGTCGTCCCCTCCAGGCGAGTATGTGTGGCCGCTATAGTCTCTTTGCACCCGCTGACGACATCGAGGCCCGCTTCGACGCCGCGTTCGACTTCGACTTCGAAGCCCGCTACAACGCCGCGCCGAGCCAGTCGCTCCCGGTCATCACCGGCGACGACCCCGACACCATCCAGCGCATGGAGTGGGGACTGGTGCCGTCCTTTGCCGACGACCGGACCGACCACGGCTACATCAACGCCCGAGCGGAGACGCTGGCCGAGAAGCGTTCGTTTGCCGACGCGTACGAGTCGAGGCGGTGTCTGGTGCCCGCCGACGGGATGTACGAGTGGGTCGAGGAAGGCGGGACCAAACAGCCCTACCGCGTGGCCCTGCCCGACGACGCCCTCTTCGCGATGGCGGGCCTCTACGAGCGGTGGGAGCCCCCACAGCGCCAGACTGGGCTGGGGGAGTTCGGTAGCACTGGGAGCGGCGGTCAGGACGAAGTCGTCGAGACGTTCACTATCGTCACGACGGAGCCAAACGACACCGTCCGGGAACTCCACCACCGGATGGCCGTGAGTCTCGACCCCGACGAGGAGTCGGCGTGGCTCACTGGTGACACCGACACCGTCGCCGACCTGCTTTCCCCCTACGACGGCCCGATGCGGAGCTACCCGGTATCGACGGCCGTCAACAGTCCCAGTCACGACTCACCGGCGCTTATCGAAGAAGTAGACGTGTAGTTGCGCAGTCGGCCGCGCTACTGAACCCGGCCAAACGCCAGCGTGCCGCTGATGGACTCGATGTAGGCGTTGACGACCTGACCCTCGCGGGCGCCGGAGACGAAGATGGTGTACTTGCCCTTCTCGGCGACGCCGTCGCCCTCGCGACCGGTGCCGGTGATCTTGACCTCGTAGGTCTCGCCCTCTTCGAGCGTGGGCGTGTTCTGCTGGCTCGTCGTACTCGACCCCTTCGAGACCGGGCGGAAGGCACCACAGGCCTGACAGCGTAGCATGTCGACGCCGTCCTCGGTCTTGAGGATAGTGTCGGGTAGGCCACACTCCGAGCAGGTGACATACTCGGCGACGTAGGCGTCGACAGCCGCCTGGAAGTCGGCGATGTCGAACGAGCCGTTGTAGCGGGCCTCGCCGCCGTCGAACTGCCCGTTGGTCCCGAACTCGCGCTGGATGGCGCTGTGGAGGTGCTGTGCGTCACGCGAGAGCGCGTCGGCGATGGCTTCAAGGTTCGTCAGGCGTGTAAAGGCGCCGTCCGTCTGTCCCTCGGGCTCCGGGATCGAGAGGCGGTCGCCGGCCTCTCGGGGCTGGTCCGGCAGCACGTCGTAGGCTCTGTCGAGAGCGGCTTCGTAGTTCATACGGAAGGGAGGGGGTTCGGGATTAAAGGCGTTCCGTGATAGTCACTGGCACTGTCACTCCAGGTGGTGGTAGTCCAGCTCGTACCCGGTATCGACCGCGTCCTGAACCTCGGGGCTGGGTTCGGCCACGCCGCGAGTCCGCAGTTCCAGCCCGGTCGGTTCCTCGCTGGCGACGATGTTTCGCTGCCAGTCGCCGTCGGTCTCGGGGTAGTCCGTCCGGTAGTGTGCGCCACGTGACTCCGAGCGTTCGAGGGCCCCACGCAGTATCGCCTCGGCTATCGGGAGGCTAAAGGAGAGGTCGACGGCGAACTCGAAGTCGCGGCTCGTGCGGTCGCCCTCGATACGGAGGTCGGCCGTCCGCTCCCGGAGCGCGTCGAGTTCGGCCAGCCCCTGTTTCAGTGACGCCTCGTCCCGGAGGATACCGGCGTGCTCCCAGAGGATTTCACCCAGGTCGGCAAGCAGCTCGCGGGCGGTCACGTCGCCGTCGCTGGCTTCCAGCGCCGCGAGCGAGCGGAACTCCCGCTCGGCGAGCGCGCGCTGGCCGTCGGTGAGCGCCGGCGCCGCATCGGCGTCGACCTGCCCGGCGACGTGTTCGCCGACGAGCTTGCCGATGGCGACCGTTTCGGCCAGCGAGTTTCCGCCGAGTCGGTTGGCGCCGTGGACCCCCGCGACAGTCTCGCCGACGGCGTACAGCCCGTCCACGCCTGTCTCGCCCGTCGAGAAGTCGATGTCGACCCCGCCCATGGTGTAGTGGGCCGTCGGCGCGACCTCCATCGGCTCCTCGGTGATGTCGACGCCGAGCGAGTCGAACCGCTCGACCATGCTCGGGAGCCGGTCGCGGATGTACTGGTCCTCGCGGTGGGAGATGTCCAGGTAGACGCCGCCGTTGTCGGTGCCCCGCCCCTCGCGTATCTCCTGGGCGATAGCGCGGGCGACCACGTCGCGGGCGTCCAGTTCCATCTGGTCGGGGGAGTACTCCTCCATGAACCGCTCGCCGTCGGCGTTGAGCAACCGCCCGCCCTCGCCACGGACTGCCTCGGTGACGAGGCGACCGTCCCACTCCTCACCGTAGCGGGCGCCGACCATCCCGGTCGGGTGGAACTGGACGAACTCGATGTCCATGAGCCGCGCTCCCGCACCGAGAGCCAGGGCAGGCCCGTCGGCGTTGTTCTCGTCTTCGCGAGAGGAGTGGCGCTCGTACAGCGCCGAGGACCCCCCTGCCGCAAGCACCACGTGGTCGCTCCGGAAGCAGACGAACTCGCCGCTCTCCATGTCAAACCCCATCGCCCCTGCGACCCGCTCGCCGTCGGTCAGCAGGCGCGTCACCATCACGTTGTCCCGGTAGGGTATCTCCATGTCCTGGGCTTTCGCGACCAGCGCGTCGAGTATCGCCTCGCCGGTACGGTCGCCGACGAAGCAGGTCCGCCGGAACGACTGGGCGCCGAAGTAGCGCTGATTGATCTCGCCCGCGTCGGTCCGGTCGAAGGGCATCCCCCAGTCGGCCAGTTCCCGGATGCGGTCGGGCATGTGTTTCGCCGTCAGTTCGACCGCCTCGGGGTCGTTGATGTAGTGGCCCTCGTCCAGCGTGTCGGCGGCGTGGACCGTCCAGTCGTCCTCGGGGTCGAGGCTCCCCAGTGCGGCGTTGATACCGCCGGCCGCCCACGTCGTGTGGGCGTCCCCGTGGTCGCTCTTGCCGATGACAAGCGGCTCGACGCCCGCGTCCGCGAGGGATATCGCGACCCGGGCGCCCGCCGCGCCCGCGCCGACGACCAGCACCGGGACCGACACCGTCTCGTAGTCGGTGGTCTCGTCGCGGTCAGCCGTCCCGTCGGCCGTCTGCAGGCGGTCTCGCATGATTTCAGGTAGGGGCTGTAGACGGATAAGCTTCGCGCGCGTGCGCGCTTGCGCGCGAAACCGGCAGTCACCCGAACACCAGCAGGGCGTTCGAGACGACGACGGCGCCGGTGACTGTCGCAAACAGCGCCAGGAAGACGGCGGCGTTGCGGTCGTCAAGCAGCGCCCAGCCTGCGACCAGCCAGACCATCGCCGCGAACTTCACGAGCCAGAGCCCAAGGAGGCCAAAGTCCGCGAGCATCGCCGCGAGGACGACGTTGCCCTCGCGGAACCCCGCCGAGAGCCCCACCATCGTCAGCAGGATGTCGGCGACAGTGGTCGCGAGGATGAGCGCCCAGAGGACGGCGTGAGTTCGGGTCATGCGTCGCTCCCGGCGGAGGGTCAGGAGTGCGTCGTCGGCCTCGGAGGTTGCAACGACCGGCACCTGTTCATATCGGGGCCCCAGCGACATGAGCGCTCGGAAGCAAACGCGGTCGCTACCCACACACATATGGGTGCGCTGGCGCTACCCGGGATATGGTCCAGATCGACCTGACCACGAGTCAGCGACAGACACTGACTGCGCTGGTCAACAAACATCGGCCGGACGAGGGGCCGGTCAAGGCACAGGAGATCGCGGATTCGGTCGACCGCAGCCTCGGCACCATCCAGAACCAGATGCAGCGGCTGGCACAACTGGGCGTCGTAGAGGGTGTCTCCGGGCCGGCCGGCGGCTACGAACCGACAGACCTGGCCTTCCAGGCGCTCGGTCGCGAACCGCTGTCCGACTCGGCGGCCGTCACCGTCGCGCACGACTACGAGCGCCTCGACGTGACCGTCGACCGCATAACGTTTAAGAGCGTCCACCACCCCGAGAGCTGCCGCGCCGAGTTGCACCTCCAGCAGTCCGTCGCCGACTTCAGCGTCGGGCAGGCCGTCGCCGCAGGGCCGACGCCGCTGTCGGGCCTGGTCGTCGCGGGCACGATAGAGGCCGTCGACGACACCTCGAACACGCTGATTATCGACATCGCACAGCTGGAAGCGCCGGTCGAGGAACCGGAGTAGCTAGCCGCCGTGTTTCCGATACCACACCCGCTCGCCGACCGGTGACTCCCCCTCGTCGATATCCAGACGGGAACGGAAGAGCTCGCAGATAGCGAGCGTGACGACCAGCTCTACCGTCTCGCCGTCCGGCGTCTCGACCCCGACCACGCAGTGACCGTGGCGTTCGCCTACGGACTCGACGGTTCCGACCGACCACCGCTCGACGTGGTGGGTCGGCTCCCGCGCGTGGATGCGGTCGTGGGCCACTACCGCCCCCACTCGTAGAACCACCAGGCGCTACCGAGCAGGAGGAGCCCGGCGCCGAGAGCGGAGGTCGCCGGTTCGGGGAACACAAACAGGACGAAGCCGACGAGCAGCATCGTTCCGGGGCCGGCCTCGTCGAGATGGTCGCTGAGTGCCATACCGGGGCTTCACCCGGAATCGTGAAAAGCCGTTCGGCGACCCTACTCCCGGGAGTCGTACTCCTGGTAGATGACGTGCCCGCAGGCCTTGCAGTGGGAGGCGTCGGGGTCGTGATACGAGAGGCCACAGCTCGGGCAGGTGACGGTTATCTTCTCCCGGGAGCGCCACTCCTTGACTATCTTCCCGGCCTGCCACGGAATCAGGATGATGCCGGTGATGATGCCCCCGACCGTCACCAGCCGACCGGCAGCCGTGACGGGGATTATATCCCCGAAGCCGACGGTCGTTATCGTCACCACCGTGTAGTAAAACGCGTCGCCGAACGTGGCCACGCCGGGGTTGTGACGGTGTTCGACGCTGTAGAACAGACCGGCGGTGATAAAGAAGATGACAAGCACCGTCAGCAACAGCTTCGCCGCACGCAGGGTGTTGTCGTCGATAGTCCCGAAAAAGAAGTCCGCATCGTCGGTAAACCGGTAGAACCGGAGCACGCGAATCACGCGAAGGACGCGCAGGAATCCGATGTTCACCCCGACCGCGGAGACCGGAAAGACGACGATGGCGAGCGTCGGGAGGATGGCGAGCAGGTCCACCATCGTGTAAGCGTTGAGAAACTCCGCGCCCCGGTTGCGGGCGCCGTAGAGCCGGAGCCCGTACTCGGCGAGGAAGACGGCCGTGATGGCGACTTCGGCCCGCCAGAGCAGCGCCGCTGTCTCGGCACTGACCGGGTATGTCTCGGCGACAAACACCGCGATGAACACGAGGTTCAACACCAGCAAGGCGATGTCTATCACCTTGCCCAACGGGGTCTCGTGGTCCAGCAGGTAGAACCGCACCTGCTCTCGCACGTCGCTCGCGGCGGTCGAACCACCCATCGTACACGGTGTTCGAACGGACAGCTACGTAGAGGCTCGGGTTCGGACCGACGCCACAGACGTAGGGAAAGAAGGGCGCTACTCGTTTTCGGTCGCCGTCGCCTGTGCCAGCGCGTCCTCCGGTTCGACCCAGATGACGAACTCGTCGTACTCCTCGCGGTCGACGACGCCGTTGATGTACTCGGCGTCGACCGGCGGATGGTTGATATCCGACTCGGGCACCGGGACGACCTGCCGGACCTCGTCGACGACCCAGCCGATAGCGCCCTGGTCCTCGAACTGGTCGGGGTCGAAGACGATGATGAGGTTCTGGTCGCCCTCGCCCTCGATGTCCATCATCTCCTTCGGTTCGAGGATAGTCGTGATCTGGCCGCGCAGGTCGACGACGCCGTCGACGAACGCCGGGGTGTTTGGCACCCGCGTGACCGCGTCCCGCTTTACGATCTCCTCGACGTACTCGATGTCGAGACAGTAGTACTCCTCGCCCAGCGCGAACTCCAGAACGCGGACGACCTCCTCGGACTGGGTGGCCTCGCCCTCCATCGCCGCCCGGGCGCCGCCCTCGGTGGACTCGACGGAGGAGGTCGCCATCGCTGCCTCCAGGAGGTGCTGGTCGGGGAGCTCGACGCCGCTGATATCGCCGGGGACCGTGCTGGCACCGGTGGCGCCAGGCGTGTCGCCGGTCGCCCCGGTCTCGGCGCCCTCGCTGGCCGCTGTGGCCCCACTCTCACCGGCCCCCATGACCTCCGCGGCGGACTCGGCCGCTCGCTGGGCGGCCGCCTGTGCGTCGGTCGTCGGTTCGCTATCGGCCGCCTGCGACGACGACGTGGCGGCCCCGCCGGGCGACGGGTCGGACCCCGTCGACGTGTCGTCGCTGTCGGTCGACGAGGAGCCGGTGTCCTCGTTCGCCGTCGCGGACTCGCCGGCACTCGTGTCCCGGTCGTCGGTCTCGTCGGCGGCGGACGACTCGGCGTCGCCGGTCGGCGACTGGCTCTCCTTGCCGTCGTCGGTCGAGTCGTCGTCCGCGTCGTCGGTACCCCTGTTGCCCGAGCGCATGTTACTGATGCGCTCTGCTCGGTCCATGCGGTCGTCGGTCATGCTGTCACCTTGTTGTAGCCGAACTGCTCGTCGAACTGCGCCGCGATGTCGCTGAACACCTCTGCCATGTCACACTGTTCTTCGGTCCCGAAAATCGAGTTCCCCGCGGAGTAAGCCCGCTGGAGGGCCACGCGTTTGCGGACCTGCCACACCGGGCTGTCGGGGAAGGCGGCCTTGAACCACTTCAGCATCGTCTCGGCTTCGGAGGTCGTCTCGATGCGGTTGGCGACGACGCCAAGCATCTCCACCTGGATGTCGGCCTGCTGTTCGAGGGCGACCATCTGGTCCATCAGCAACTCGATGGCCCGCTCGGAGGTGGCCTCCGCCAGCGCCGGGACGAGGACATGCCTGGCCGCGAAGACGCCGGTGTCGGTCAGGTTGCCATAGAAGGGTGGCGAGTCGATGATGATGTAGTCGTAGCCCGACACTGTATCGAGCGCCCTGTCGAGCGAGCCGAGGGCGTGGCTCCCGCTCACCATCTCCGGTGTCACGTTGATGGCGAACTGGGAGAGGACGGCCGGGTCGACATCGAGCCCGCGGGCGTCGATACGGGCGATGAGGTCGGCGATGGTTAGCTCGTGTTCCGCCTGTAACATATCGATGTTGGACGGAACCACGTCCATCTCCTCGTGTTCGACCACGATGTCGCCCAGTAGCTCGGGCTCGCCCGTGAGCACGTCGAACAGCGACGGCGGCTGGGCGTCGTAGGCGTCGACGAGCCCCAGCCCCTCGGTCGCGTTGCCCTGCGGGTCCAGGTCCACGAAGAGCACGTCCCGGCCCCGGTCGCTCAGCGCCCCGGCTACGTTGATCGCTATCGTCGTCTTGCCGGTCCCGCCTTTCGCGTTGGTCACGCAAATCCGGGCAGGGCCAGTCGCTTTACCCCGGTTCATCTGCCCCAAACTCGGAGGCCGCCCGGTATAAAAATACGCCCCCGATTATCAAACGCGTAACTGGCCGCGCGCGACGGATTCGCGGCCGAGCGGCCGTGAACCGTCGTCAGACGACCGTCAGACCGACTGCAAGATTTAACTTCGCGCAGATGAAACAGGGTAAGCATGACTATTAACCCGCGCGACTACGACCTAGACGAGCTGCGGAAGATGGCTCGCCAGCGCGGCGACCGAAACGGCGGGCTGGCCGACGACGAGGACGTCCCCGACCCGTCGAACCTGGAGATGGGGCTCGAAGAGGCCGACGAGGAGATGCTGGCCGGTGGCTCCTTCCGGTCGGGGCTGTACCGCGAACTGCTTCCGTTCCTCTCGGGCGACAGTCACGAGAAGCCCTACCTCGCGGCGCTGCCCGAGACCTACGCCGCCGAAATCGTCGTCTTCGAGTGGCTCGAGTTCCTGCTGATGCACTCGGGGTACAAGGGCGCCGACGAGGCACTGGCGTACTACGAGTCAATCGACTGGATCACCGAACAGGTGCAGTCGGACCTCTCGGATTACCTGCTGGGCATCGACGAGACGGCCACCAACGACGGCAACGACCTCAGCGTGGACGACCACATGCTGAGTCTGGTGTACGTCGCGAAGCTGACCGCCATGGAGTAGCAGGTTCGAGCGCGGGTCGATATCAGCGCTGATTCTTGACGTGAGGTTATATACCGGGGCAGCGATAACTGCCGAGCGTATATGAGTGACGACGACGCGGCGGAGGCCGCCAACGGGGAGTCGACGGCGGACTCCGACGACACCAGCACGAGCGGGGGAACCGTTCCGGTCGGGGTGAAACTCGGCAGCACGCGGACTGTCATCGCCCTCCCCGATAGCCACGGGACCGAGAACCGCATCATCCGGACGCTGACCTGTATGGCGACCTACGAGGACGCCCTGACCGGCGAGGAGAAGGTCCTCTACGGCGAGGAAGCGGCACGGGAGTACCCCGACCGCGTCGAGTACATGCTCCGCTCGGGGCTCCCGGAGGACAAGGACCGCGCCGAGATGACCAAGACCTTCTTCGAGGCGCTCATCGAGGCAAACGACATCCCGGCAAACAGCGGCGTCGTCTACGCGATTCCGACCATCGACAACCCCGCGGGCCTCGAAAACCTGAAATCCGTCATCGAGGACTCCAGTATCGGTCTCAGTCTCATGGAGAGCTATCCGGAGTCACTGTGTGGCTCCATCCCCGCCTTCGGCGACGACCTCGAAGCCATCGACGAGATATTCATCTCTGTCAACATGGGGTCGACGAACCTCGAGGCCTCGGCGTACCGCCGCGGCGAGCAGCTCGCGCCCTTCACGACCGGTGCGGTCACCGGCAACGAGGTCGACCGCATGATCGCAAACTACGTCGAGGAGGAGACCCAGGGCCGTGTCAACATCGACACCCAGACCGCCCGCGAGTACAAGGAGGAACACGCCGACTTCCTCGATTTCGAGCCCTTCACCGACATCATCCAGCAGCCCGGCGGCGGCACCCACGAGTTCACCATCGAGCGGTCGGTGATGGACGCCGTCGACGAGTACCTCGACGACGCCGTCGACGAGCTGGCAAACACCTTCCTGCCGGAGCTGGCAAACGAACACATGAAGGTGTACCAGCTGGCGCTGGACCGGCCCATCGTCCTGACCGGCGGGATGGCCTGTATCCCCGGCATCGTCGAGGAGTTCGAGGCGCGGCTCAGCGAGGAGCTGAACCGCGACGTGGAGGCGACGGCGGCCGACAAGCCCGACGAGGCCCCCACTGTCGGGGCCCAGCGCATCGCCGCGAGACTCGTCGAGAACAGCTGAGGCCTGTCGAGACGCGCACAGCCCCGACGCCCGCCCTAACAGTTTACCGACGCCAGCAGTCGAACCAGCCGACGATGGTCGGCGCGTCGTCGCTCTCCCGTCCGGCCGTCTCAGTCAGCGTCGCGAAGATATCCGTGTCGATCCGGACCGCCGGCGGCGCCCCGGCACTCTCCGGCTCGTTGTCCTCTACTGTGGCGCCCTGTCTTACGCCTGCCATGGCATAGCGTTAGAGAGCCTGATACCTAAAGCCAAGTCAGACGCGCGTCAGCCGAGGGGTGACTCGATAGCAGTGTATGGGCCAAGCTAGCACACTTCGGCAAGATTTATTCCCATCGAAAGAGTATAATTATCTATAATGAAGTGTTCGGCCTGTGGCACCAGAATGACGTACAACGACGAGACGACAAAGCTCACCGAGTTCGTCTGCCCGCACTGTCACGAGACGGTCATCGACTGGAAGGCCGCCGCACGGACCGAGCGGCTGGCCTGACGACGCTCACCGGTACTCACTTCTCGGTACGGTGCGGCTGGCTGGCGCTCAAAGCGTCGTACTCGTCCCGCTGTAGCCACAGTCGTCACAGGCGGCCGTCTCGCGGTCGCCGAGGGAGTAGACGGCCACGTGGCCCCCACAGCGGGGGCAGTTCTCGCCCGCCTCGGGCTGGCGCGCGTCGGACAGCACCCGGTCGAACGCCGGCGTGGTGTCGCTGCCGGCGATGACCTGCGCGTGGACCGCCGAGACGGACTCCTCGACGGCGACACCCCAGATGAGCACCGCGTCGTCGGGTATCGCCGCCTGGATGCCGTCGACGGCGTCGACGGCCGACGCGAGCGTCAGGTCCTCGCCGCCCACGAGGTTGACCAGAATGGCCCCGAAGTCGTCCACGTCGGTGTATGGCGCCGCCAGGGCCGCCTCGACTGCCTGGACCGCGTCGGCGGCCACGTCGCCGGTGTCCGTGGCCGTGCCGGTCGTTATCGCGGCCGCCTCGCTGCCGTCCAGAACGGTCCGGATGTCTGCCGGGTCGAGGTTGATGACGCCGGGCCTGGCGATGAGTTCATGCAGCGTGGTGACGACCGAGCGGATGCCCCGCCGGTGATAGCCCGGCGGGACGACGACCGTCGCGTCGACGGCCGAGCGGAGGCGGGCGATTTCCCGTGCCGTCGTCGGGTCGAGTTCGGCCGCGGTCGCGGGCGCGGCGACGACGGCGATGGTCAGTCCCTCGCGTGCGGCCAGGCGTTCGAGCCACTCGGCGGGCGGTACCGTCCCGTTCGCGAAGTCGGTCGCAAACACCGTGACGGAAGACCGGTCACGGGACGGTTCGGGCGGCTCGGACAGCGCCGTGATGCCGGGGACCAGTCCGAGTGTCTCCCCGACACTCGCGACGCCCGCGTGGCCGACGACCACCGACTGGTGCTGTTCCAGCACGGCGGCGGGTTCTCCTCGCATAGCCCAGAGTGTAGACCCGTATGACCCCTGCCGACTAAAGTTACGTGGGCGAGAGCCGACCGAACGCAGACGCCGTCCGGCAGTACTGACCTGCGCTGTCAGTCCCGTGTTCGCCGTTGGCCGCCGGTCTGATCGCCGCTATTCGTCCGCCGAGTCGTCCTCCGCGTAGCCGACGCCCTCGGGGCCGGTGATGTCGAGCGGGCGAATCCACTCGTACCAGATGAAGACGACGCCGAGCCCGTAGCCCATGGCCCAGACGGCGCTGCCGACCCACGGATACCCCATCTGGCTCAGGAAGCCGTTGGCGAGTCCGGGGACGATGACCACCGCGGCGACAGTCAACCCCAGAACGATGGTGTCGTTGCGGTTCATCGACCGCTCCCCGCAGTGTGCCCGGTGTGCATATCCCGACAGAGGGGCCTGGCGAATTTAGGGGTGGCGCTTCGACCACCATCCCCGCGCCCGGCGCCGCCGGAGGGGGCGACTCCGTAGCCAACCCTTTTTATTACAGTATGCCTTATCCCGGGTGACGGGAATGTCTCAGAACCACACTGGTCGGTCGTCACAGGAGGACATTGAGTGGTGCTACGACGCCGTCCACAAGGTGTCGCGGACGTTTAGCTTGACAATTGCGGAACTCGACGAGCCGATGGCGCGGGATATCTGTGTCGGCTATCTTCTCTGCCGTGTCGCCGACACAATCGAGGACGCCGGCCACATCCCCCCGGCAGCCCAGTCGGAACTGCTCACACTCTACAGTCGGACACTGGACCCGGACACCGACGCGTCCGTCAGGACGTTCGACGACGCCGTGGCCGAGTGGTTACCGGACACGCTGACCGACGACTGGGAGGTCGTCGACAACGCCGCCCGCGCCGTGGGCGTCTTCCGCTCGTTGGACAACCACGCCCTAGAGAGCATCCGCGGCCCGGTGCGCGAACTCGTCGACGGGATGGCGATGTTCGTCGACCGCTACGCCGACGACGGCGGCCTGCGCATCAAGACGCTGGACGAACTGGAAGAGTACTGCTGGTACGCCGCCGGCACCGTCGGCACGCTCGTGACGGCCCTGGTCTCTCATGAAGCCACGGAAGAACAGACCGAACAGATGGAGGCAAACGCCCGCGCGTTCGCCCTCCTGCTCCAGCTCGTAAACGTCGCCAAGGACGCCGCAACCGACATCGAGGAGGAGAACAACGTCTACCTCCCGCTGGAGCTGCTGGAGGAAGAAGGGCTCGACCACAGCGACGTCGGCGACCCCGACAACGTCGACGCGCTGGTCCCGGTCATAGAGCGTGTCACCGCCCGTGCCGAGGGGTATCTCGACGGCGCCCAGACCTGGCTCGAAGCGATGCCCGAGACGCGGGGCAACACCCTCTCGGCGTGGGCCATCCCGTTCCTGCTCGCTGTCGGCACCATCCGCGAACTGCGCGAGCGGCCCGCCGACGTCATCGAACAGGGCAACGTCAAGATAACCCGCGACGAGGTCCACGCGGTCTGTCAGCAGTTCATCGGCGATAGCTCGCCGGCAATCGGCGACCTGCGTCGCCGCATCCGAGAACAGCCCCTCCACGAGTACTGACGGCACCCGCGTCACACTCGGCCGGACATTCCCCCCGTTCGCACCCAACGCTCAAGCCACGGCTGGCCGAAGCGTTCGACATGCCCGATACGCTCGAACTCCCCACCGGCGAGGAAGTGACGCCCGAGGACGTCTTCCTGTACAACGACTACCCCTACCGGCTGGTGTGGCTCGACGGCGATGACCACGCCTTCGAGCTCTCCCCGCTGTACTGGGGCGACAGCGGGATGGACATCCCGTTTCGCGACCGCGAAGCGCTGGTCGACCAGTGGGAGCCCGAATCGCGCGGGTTGCTCACCGAGGCGGAGTGGGGCGACTGGCTCGACGACGCCAGCGACGACCCGCGGTTCGACGACGACGAACTCGCCGCACTGGCCGCGGAGCTACCGACCGACTGGGAGCCCGAGGCGTCGAACGACGACGGCGGCGGCCTGCTCGACCGACTCGGGTTCTGACTGCAATCTATTAGGGGCCGGACGGCCCACCCCATCGTATGGAACTCCCCTTGCTCGCCGGCGGCGCCGGTCTCGTCGTCCTGTTGCTGGTCGTCGCCGTCCGCCGGCGGCGCGGCTCCGCCGACGCCAACGCCTCGAAACGCGCCCACGACGCCGCTCAGGAACGGGACCCGCCCGTCGAGATCGGCGGGACCTACGAGTTCGGCATCACGGAGTTTACCGACCACCACTCCGGCGACCGCGTCGCCGTCGGCAAGGTCGAGGGGTTCGTCCTCTTTACCGACGACGTGCCAGAGTCGTGTTCCGTCGGCGACCCAATCCGCGCGACGGTCACCTCCTTTAACCGCGGCCACACCTCCGCCGACGCATCCTACAAGGGGCGAGTCTAGTACCGCGAGAAGTTCTCGTCCGGGTAGACGTGTCCATCGGCCAGGTCCACTACCTCCAGAGTCGCCAGCCGACTGAGTCGGCTGGCCGCCTCGTCTTCCTCGACACCGAGCTCGACCGCCCGGGCCAGAACCCGCTCTCTGGTCGGCACGGACTCGATAAGCCCGTCGCCGTCGAATTCCATCTCCTCGGCGATTATCGCCTTCAGGATGGCACCGCGTTCCCGCTTCGACGGTGTCCTGTCGCTACCGGTCCACTCGACGCTCATCGTCCCGTCGTCGTTAACGTGCGAGACGACGAACCCGTTCGGCAGCGTCTCGGTCAGCGCCGCCACCAGCGCCGCCCGGTCGAGCCGGGCAGTAAAGCGGTACCGGTGCCCGTCTTTCGACTGGCCGCTCTGGACCACGTTGGCGCCCTCCCGTTCGACCGCCTCGGTTATCGCGGCTGCGAGCCGGTCACCGATTTCGTTCGCCGTCTCGTCGCGTTCCCGTGTTGCCTCCGCCACGTCACTGGCGAGGCGCTCGTAGGTCTCCATACGTTCGTGTAGCGGCTCCTCGTCCATACGCTCTCACTCGGTTCCAGCGGATTACCGTTTGGGGCAACACAGCGACCCACGGGCTGCTCGCGGATTCTTCTCGCTCGCTTCGATCGCTGTCTCCGCCTGGTAGAACCCAGAATCCTCGTCTCCCAGACAGACGCCGCTGGCTTCTCACTCCGTTCGTCGCAGGCGGCGTCAGAATGGGTTGGGCGGATTCGGACGCATTTGCTGCTCACGGATTGTTCGCAGCAAAATGGGTTGGGGCGGATTCGAACCGCCGACCCTCGCCGTGTGAAGGCGATGTCATAACCGGACTAGACCACCAACCCGACACCCGTAGCTATACGAGCGGCTACTTTAAGAATTGCGTTCCGATTACGCGTCCGGCGCCTGTTTCCCGCGATACGTCCCGATCCGCTCACGGGCTTGCCCGATTGCGGTTTCGGCTTCACCCTCCGCTTTCTCTTGGAGGGCTTTCAGGTCGGCTTTCACGGCGTCCAGTCGACTCGGTTCCGGTTCTTCCTCGGCGCCGGTGAACTCCCTGAGCCGTGCCTCGACCGGCTCCAGTTCGGCTCTGATACCCACACCTGCCGTCTCGCCGGCGCGTTTGAGGTAGTATCGGGCGTCTTCGAAGTGTCTGTTCATATCTGTCCTTTCGCAGGGGACAGATATAGCCTTTGTGGCGAGACCTGCTACCAGCCCGCAGGGCGGTCACAGAAGTAACGCGACACGGTAGCGCCCTTGCACACATAGCGTTCTCCCGACGGCATCCACATGGGCCGTAACCGCAATGCGAACTACAGCCATTCGTGTGGTGTACGGGCAGCGCCGCGTGTGACCGCCGGGTAAACGGCTTACGTGACCGTCACCGGTGTACGAACTGTTTTCACCGACCGCCCGATAGCACGGCGTATGTTCACACGGATATCGGTTCCGACGCCGTTCCAGATTGGGGCGGTCAACGCCTACCTCGCGGGCCGGACCATCGTCGACCCAGGGCCGGACAGCGAGGAGGCGTGGTCGCGGCTACTGGAGGCCCTGGAGGCTCGCGACCTCGCACCGGGCGACATCTCGCAGGTGGTCGTCACCCATCCCCACCCGGACCACTTCGGGCTGGCACATCGGTTTCGGGATGCGGGCGCACGAGTGCTGGCCAGTTCGGCGGGCGCCGCCATCATGCGCGATTTCGGTGCCCGCCTGCGCTACGAGCAGGCCTACTTCACGGACTTTTTCGAACGGTGTGGTATCTCCAAAGAGACCGCGGAGGCAGTCACACAGCTCCCCGAAGCGTTTCTGCCCTACGCACAGAGCGTCGAGACCGACCGACGACTCGATACGGGCGACACCATCACGGTCGACGACGAACCGCTGACCGTCGACAGCGTCGCCGGCCACGCCGTCGGTGAGTGTATCTTCTCTTATGACCACGAGGGGCGACGAGAGGCCCTCGTCGGCGATACGGTCCTGGGCGATATCACGCCCAACCCCTTCCTTCAGCCCCCGCCCGAGGACGGGGGCGAACGCCCCCGCGTCCTGCCGGCGTTCAACGAGTCGCTGCAGTGGCTCCGCGAGCAGGGCCACGACCGTTTCCTGACGGGCCACCGAGAGCCGGTCGAGTCGCCACGGGAACGCATCGACGCCACACTGGAGGCTCACGACCAGCGAAGCGACGAGGTGGCCGACATCGTGAGCGAGGGCACGACGACACCGGTCGACGTCATGACGGCGCTCTTTGGCGACCTCCCCGCCACGGAGTACTTCGCGGGGATGAGCGAGGCCGTCGGACACCTAGACGTACTCGAAGCGCGCGGCCGGGTCGAAAAACGCGAGAGCGGCGGCGTGTTCGTCTACGAGCTACAGTAGCTCGACGGCGCGGAAGGCGATCTCCGAGATGTAGCCGAACCCGGGAATCAGGAGCACCGTGATGACCGCCGCGGCGACGATGGCGGTGTACAGCCCAGTCGGGTAGGACTCGATAGAGCGCTCGCCCGTGGGCTCTTCGATCCACATCGCCTTGACGACCCGGGAGTAGTAGAACAGCGACAGCGCGCTGTTGATGACCAGCGCGGCCGCAAGCGACCACGCACTGACGTTCAGCGTCGCCTGGAACAGGTAGAACTTCGAGAAGAACCCGCCGCCGATTGGCAGGCCGGCCAGGCTAAAGAGGAAGACAGTCATCGCCGCACAGGCGACCGGTGCTTCCTTGCCAAGGCCGTTGTAGTCCTCGAAGCGTCGACCCACGCCCCAGTACTCCGCCAGGGCGATAAAGAGGAACGCGCCGGTGTTCATGAAGCCATAGACCATGAGGTGGGCCATCCCGGCGCTCATCGAGAGCGCCATGCCGTCACCGGTTGCGGTGAGGGCGGCCAGCCCGATGAGGACGTAGCCGGCGTGGCCGACACTGGAGTAGGCAAGCATCCGCTTGACCGTCTCCTGGGTCGCCGCGGCGAAGTTCCCGACGAACATCGTCGCGATGGCGAGCACCTGGAAGACGACGAACCAGTCGACTGCGCCGCCGGTCTCGACCAGCGCACCGATGGGGAAGGCCACGGCGAAGACGCGGAAGGCAAGCACGAACCCGGCGGCCTTCGAAGCCGAGGAGAGGAACGCCGAGATGGGTGCGGGCGCGCCCTCGTAGGCTTCGGGCGCCCAGAACTGGAACGGGACGGCGGCCATCTTGAACGCGAGGCCGCCGATAATCATCACGATACCGACCCCAAGGATGGACATGGGCACCGAAGCGCCACTCGCCCCGGCCTCGACGCTCCCGTCGACGACGGTCTGGATGGTCCCGGACTCGATTGCCGTCGCAACGGCGTCAAAGCGCATGACGCCGGTCGCAGCGTACACAAGCGAGATGCCGTAGGCGAACACCGCCGAGGAGACCGCCCCTATCAGGAAGTATTTCAGGCCCGCCTCGACGCTCCCTCGGTTCTTTTTCAAGAAGGCCACGAGGGTGTAGGAAGGCAGGGAGACGAGCTCGAAGGCGACAAAGGCCGTCGCCAGGCTGTTGGCGGTCGAGAGCAGGCTCATCCCAGTCGCCGACAGCAGGACCAGGGAGTAAAACTCCGCCTGGTAGGCGTGTTCGCGCACGTAGTCCATACTGGCAAGCGTCACCAGCGCGGTGACACTCGCGACGATGATCATGAAGAACAGCGCCATCTGGTCGACGACCAGCTGGCCGCCAAAGAGGACGGCCGCGCCGGTCCCGCCCTGTCCGGTCGGGATACCGACACCGTCGTAGATCAGGTACACTGCCGCGGCCAGCGAGCCGAGCGAGCCGGCGACGGCGATACCGCCCAGCACCGTCGTGTTCGTCGTATCGGGGTCGACGCTGTCTGCGAGCAACAGCACGAGCGCGGCGGCGCCGAACGCGAGTGCGGGCGCGGTGGCCAGCCACGTCGGGTCGACCATCTATGCACCACCTCCAGTGAGCGGGGCGATAGCGTGTTGTATCATGTCCAGCGAGAGGTCGGGAGCGACACCCAGCGCGATGACGAGCAAGAGCAAGACCGCAAGCGGCGCCACGTCGTGGAACGCCGCGCGACCGACCTCGTAGTCGGTCTCCAGCTTGAAGCCGCCAAAGAGGGTCCGCTGCATCGCCCACAGCAGGTAGCCGGCGACGATGACGATGCCGAACATCGCCAGCGAGGTCAGTACCGGGGCGCTCGCGCCCAGCGTCGCGGCGTCGAACGCGCCCTGGAAGATGAAGAACTCGGCGGCGAAGCCGGCCATCAGCGGCAGCCCCATGTAGCCGAACGCGGCGGCGACGAAGATGCCGACCGTCCAGGGCATCCGGTCTGCGAGCCCGGACATGTCGCCGACCATGCGCGTGTGAGTCGTGTTGTAGATGACGCCGACGGTCATGAACATCAGCCCGGAGATGAGGCCGTGGGCGACCATCTGGAAGGTCGCACCGCCCATCCCGAGCGGGGTGAAAGCCACCAGCCCCAGGATGACATAGCCCATCGA
Organism: Haloarcula sediminis; assembly: GCF_035656455.1. Classification (NCBI taxonomy): domain Archaea; kingdom Methanobacteriati; phylum Methanobacteriota; class Halobacteria; order Halobacteriales; family Haloarculaceae; genus Haloarcula; species Haloarcula sediminis. The sequence goes on from NZ_JAYMGA010000001.1 coordinate 857,662, forward strand.
CGAGATCGAGGAGTACGCGACGATACGTTTGAGGTCACGCTGAGCCAGTGCCAGCATCGCGCCGTAGATGACCGAGACGACGCCGACGATGGCAAGCGGGACGGCGAGCTGTCGAGCGGTGGCCTCCAGCATCGTGAAGTTGAACCGAAGCAGCGCGTAGGTCCCCATTTTCAGGAGGACGCCGGCAAGCATCACCGACACCGGCGTCGGCGCCTCGACGTGGGCGTCAGGCAGCCACGTGTGCAGCGGGAAGACGGGCACCTTCACCGCGAAGCCGACGAACATCAGGACGAACGATATCGTCGCCAGACTGTAGCCGGCGATGGTCGGCAGCCCGGTCGCCGCCCGGAACGTCGTCGCCATCGCGGGCAGGGACAGCGTCGTCAGGTCCGTCGCGAACACGAGGGCAAAGAGCCCCGCGAACATCACCAGCGAGGCGACGTTCGTGTAGACGAAGAACTTGATCGCGGCGTACTTCCGGCGCGGGCCGCCCCAGACGCCGATGAGGAAGTACATCGGGATGAGCACGCCCTCCCAAAAGACGAACCAGAGGAAGAAATCCAGCGCCGTGAAGACGCCGATGAGGCTCACTTCCATCAGTAACATCAGCCCGTAGAACTGGGACTGGCGCTCGTCGATGGGCGTCCACGCCGAGACGATGGCCAGCGTGGTCAGGATGGTCGTCAGCGCCAGCAGCGGCATGCTGATGCCGTCGAGCCCGACGTAGTACTGGACGGTGTACTCGCCCAGGTTGAGCCACGGGACCTGCGTCCCGAAGGCGACCTCACCGGGCGAGAGCAGGGCGTTCCCGGCGCCGTTGTAGTCGGTCAGGAACACGTAGTACATGTAGGTCGTCAGCGCGACCGGGATGACGCTGATGCCGGCCGCGAGCTTCCCGGCGTAGCGGTCCGGCGCCAGCATGACGATGCCGGCACCGAGCAGCGTCACCAGCAGGAGGGTCTCGACCAGCATTCAGAACCACCCCCCGGCGACGCCGAAGACGACGAGCAAGAGCACGAGCCCCAGCGTCAGCAGCGTCGCGTAGTTGCTGACGACGCCCGACTGGATGCGCCGAATCCGGCTCCCGCCGAAGAGGCTCACGCTGGAGACGCCGTTGACGACGCCGTCGACGACGCCCTGGTCGAACTTGTCCATCGCGCGGGCGACCGGGTACGTGAGTCCGGTCGCGAGCCACACCTGATACTCGTCCTGATAGTAGTTGTGCATGAGTATGGTCTTTGCACCACCCAGCTTGTCCGTGTGTTCGACCGGCTCGGGCCCGCTGTACAGCGAGCGGGCGACGAGCAGGCCGGCCAGTGCCAGCGCGAGCGAGAGGGCCGCCGAGGCCAGCAGCGTCCCGATGGCACCGAGCGGCTCGCCCGCCGAGACGCCGGCCACGTCGTGGAGCAGCTCCTCGTAGCGGACCAGCCCGGTCCCGAGCTGGGCGGGCCAGCCGCCGCTGTCGGGGCCGTGGAGCCACGCGTGCAGGAAGTCGATGTGGGCGCCGGTGAGCTCGGCGACCGGTTTCATGTTGATGAGCCCGACCGTCGCCGCGAGCACGCCGAGGACCGAGAGCGGTCCCTTGACGTTCCAGCCCACCTCGTGTGGGTCACGGGCGATGTCGGTCCGCGGTTCGCCGTGGAAGGTGAGATACACCATGCGGAAGGTGTAGAAGCCGGTCATGAAGACGGCAAGCAGCCCCATCGCGTACGCGAGGAGGTAGACCGGCCCGAGCCCGCCCGAGCTGCCCAGGCCGTGGATTAGCGCCTCGTAGAGCACCTCGTCTTTGGACCAGAAGCCCGCGAAGGGGACGATGCCGGCCAGTGCCAGCGACCCCGAGAGGAACGTCCAGTAGGTCACCGGCATCCGGTCTTTCAGGCCGCCCATGTCCCACATGTTCTCGTTGTGGTGCATGGCGATGATGACCGACCCCGCGCCCAGGAACAGGAGCGCCTTGAACACGGCGTGGGTCGTCAGGTGGAAGACGGCGGCGACGTAGCCGCCCGACCCCAGCGCGAGCATCATGTAGCCGTACTGGGAGATGGTGGAGTACGCGAGCACCTGTTTTATCTCCTGTTTGACGACGCCCATCGTCGCCGCAAAGAGGGCGGTGAAGCCGCCGACCAGGGCGATGACCGCGAGCGCCGTCGGGGAGATGGCGTAGAAGCCGTACATCCGCGCGACCAGATAGACACCGGCCGCGACCATCGTCGCGGCGTGGATGAGCGCCGAGACCGGCGTCGGGCCCTCCATCGCGTCGGGGAGCCACGTGTGCAGCGGGAACTGCGCGGACTTCCCGATGACCCCGCCCAGCACGAGCAGTCCCAGCACCGTGAACCAGGCCTGGGGACCCATGCCAACGGTGTCGAGCATGGCGATGTGTTCGGTCGCGCCGTTGACTACCGCCTCCTCGGCCAGCGCCGGGAAGCTCTCGGCGACGACTTCCCCGCCCTCGCGGATGGGCGCGAACAGACCCGTCCCGAACGTCGCGATGATACCCACGACGCCGATGAGGAAGAAGTAGTCACCGAAGCGGGTGACCAGGAACGCCTTCTTCGCGGCGCTTGGCGGGCCGTCCTCGCGGAACCAGAACCCGATCAGCAGGTAGGAACACAGCCCCACCAGCTCGAAGAACATGAAGGCCATCAGCAGGTTGTTGGCCACGACGAAGCCGAGCATACTCGCCGTGAAGAGACCGAGGCCGGCGTAGTAACGCGGCAGACCGGTCTCGCCCTCATCGTTCATATAGCCCAGCGAGAAGACGTGGACCAGGAAAGCGATGAGGGTGACGATGAGCAGCATGAGCGCCGACAGCGGGTCGAGCAACAGGCCAAAGCGCAGCGAGATAGAGCCCACGCCGGCGACCCACGTGTAGATGAACTCGTTGTAGGCCGTCGTCGACCCGACGAACCCGGCCACGTCGAGCGCGACCCAGATGGAAAGCGCGAGCGAGAGCCCGGTCGCCCCGATACCGGCGAGGGCGCCGCCTTTCGGCATCCGGTCGCCCAGGAACAGGGCGACCAGGAACGATACGAACGGGAGCAGGACAATCGCCGGAGCGTATGTGAATGCAGCCATCGGTTACCACCTCATCGTCGTCGCTTTGGTCACGTCCACGTCACTGAAGTTGCGGTACAGGACGAGGATGATGCCGATACCGACGGCGACCTCGGCGGCCGCGATGGCCATCCCGAACAGGGCAAAGACCTGTCCGGTGAGGTTGCCGTGCTGGAGCGAGAACGCGACGAAGTTGATGTTCGCCGCGTTCAACATTAGCTCGATCGACATCAGGAAGATGAGCGCGTTGCGCCGCGTCAACACGCCGAAGAGGCCGATACAGAATATCGCGGCCGAGAGCAGCAGGTAGTACTGGGCCGGAACCGCCATCAGTTCTCACCCCCGTCGGCCGACGAGGCGCCGCCGTCGGTCTGTGGGCCACCGTCGGCCGCGACGGCGTCCTCGGGGGCGTCCGTCCCGGAGCCCAGACCGACGTTTTCGCCGTCCTCCTCGCGCTTTGCGAGCATCACCGCACCGTCCAGTGCGGCGTCCAGGAGGACGCCGATCAGGAGAAACGCGACGAGGAAGCCCTCAGCCGGGACGGCCGCCTCCCCCTCGCCCATCAGCTGTCCGGGTGCGATGTCGAACATCGCCGCACCCAGGCTCTTCGTTATCGCCGCGCCGTCGGGAAACCCCGTCGGGACGGGGAAAGAGGCGGTCAGGAACACGCCGCCGAGGACGACGAACAGCCCGACGGCGGCGAGTCCGGCCACCAGGCTCCCCTCGGTGTTGAGACGCGGTCGGTTCGTCATGGCGTCACCTCGACGACGGACTCGTCCTCACGGGTCAGCATCACGGCGAACGTGATGAGGATGAGGACGCCGCCCACGTACACGAGGATTTGCATCGTTGCGACGAACGCCGCTTGGTTCAACACGTAGAACACGGCGACGCTGACCAACGAGACGCCCAGTAACAGCGCCGAGTGCCAGACGTCCCGGACTAACACGACGCCGGCCGCACTGCCCACCGTCACCAGAGCGAACAGCGCGAACGCGATTGACTCGTACAGTGCCATCTTACTTGGAGAGTCTTGGCGGCGGCCCTTTGAAGATTCCTCTTTCGTCTCGCGCGAGCGAGCGCGTGAAACCGCACCGTTTGCCGGAAACGTGGCTATCGATGGGTGATAATTACTTCACAGACAGTAACTGCAGTCCCGTGTCGTCGCGCGTACGTCTGGCAGTCGGAGAATCGTTTCTCCGGAACGGAACGCCCACTGACGGGCAGTCGACGTACGCCGGCCGAAAGACGTGACCGAAAAACCGATTCCGCGTTACTGATAGTCGACTTCGCCGTCGCCCTCGCCGATCCAGGCACCTCGGTCCGGCTCTCGGGACTCCAGCGGGTCGATGTCTTTGTACCACGGCACGTTCTTGAGTTGCTCTTTATCGTAGGCGAACTCGTCTTTCGTGTCCGCGGTGAACTCGAAGTTCTGGGTCAGCAGGATGGCGTCGACGGGACAGACTTCCTCACAGAGCCGGCAGTAGATACACTGCCCGATGTGGAGGTTGTACTGCTCGCCGTTGCGCTGGTCGTCCTGGACGATCTGGATGGTGTTGTTCGGACAGACGTTCTCACACTGCCGACACCAGATACACCGCTCCTGGCTGAACTTGTGGACGCCGCGGAAGCGGGGGCTCACCTCGGGGGCGACTTCGGGATACTCCACCGTGAACGTCTCCCCATCGAGGGCGTGTTTCATCGTCGTCGCCATGGATTTCATGATGCCAATCATTGGTAACTGCCTCCAGCGGTAGCGGGTACGGGAGTCATCAGACGACCACCCCGACGATGGCCGCGGTCAACAGCAGGTTCGCGAGCGAGAGCACGAGCATCCCTTTCCAGCCGATTTCGATGAGCTGGTCGATACGCACACGCGGGATGGCCGAGCGGGCCCACTGGGTGAAAAAGAAGACGGCCCAGATCTTGATCAGGAACCAGACGATGCCCGGCAGCACCGGTCCGGCCGGCCCGCCCAAGAAGATGGTGGCGATGATGGCGCCACCGAGGAAGATGTGGATGAACTCGCCCAGGTAGATGAGCACGAAGTACACCGAGGAGTACTCGGTCTGGTAGCCCGCGACGATTTCGGTCGGCGCCTCCGGGATGTCGAAGGGGTTGCGACCGACCTCCGCCAGGTTCGCTATCATGAACAGGACGAAGGCGAAGGGGTTGACGAAGGCGTACCACGACGGAATCGGGCCGATGAGCGTCGCGCTCTGGGCCGCGACGATCTCGCTCATCTGGAGTGAGCCGGCAAAGATGACGACGGAGGCCCCCGTCAGAATCAGGGGGATCTCGTAGGCCAGGTTCTGTGCGACGGCGCGCAGCCCGCCGAGGAACGAGTACTTGTTGTTCGAGGCGTAGCCGGCCATCACGAGGCCAATAGAGGCCATCGAGGCCGTCGCGAACACGTAGGCGAGCCCGACTTCGGGGTCGGCCAAATGGAGCCCGTTGCCCATCGGGATGACGGCGAAACCGAGCAGCGCCGAGCTAGCGATGAGCAGCGGCGCGAGGTCCCAGGCCGGGCGGTCGACGCCCTCGGGAACGATGAGCTCCTTCGAGAGGAGCCGGACCGCGTCGACAACGATCGTACCCAGGCCGAACGGGCCGATGCGGTTGACGGCGATCCGGTCGGTGAACGCGGCGGTGATCTTCCGCTTTGCCCACGGGCCGGCAAGCGCCGTGTTCGTCATCATTATCGTCCCGATCAGGGCCCCGCCGATCAGGCTCATCACGATCATCACCGGCGTGCTGTTCGGGTCGAGGCCAGCGAGATCGGCGAGCGTCTCCGGCAGCGGAGCGGACTGCATTACCGGTCCACCTCCCCCAGCACGATGTCGAGGCTACCGAGCGAGGCGATCATGTCGGGGATGTACTCGCCCTGGGACATCTCCGGCAGCGTCTGCAGGTTCGAGAAACACGGGCTGCGGATCTTGAACCGGGCGGGTTTGTCCGTCCCGTCCGAGCGGATGTAGATGCCGAGTTCGCCTTTGGCACCCTCGACGGAGCGGTAGATCTCCTTGTCGGGCTCGGGGCGGAGCGTCCGCGGGACGTTGGCCTGAATCTCGCGGTCGTCTTCGGGCCACTGCTCCAGCAGGTCGACACACTGCTCGATGATACGGGCGGACTCCTCGACCTCGCGAAGGCGCACGAGGACGCGGCTGAAGTTGTCACAGCCGTCCTCGGTGACGACGTTCCAGTCGAGTTCGTCGTAGTAGCCGTAGGGGTCGTCTCGCCGGATGTCGTAGTCGACGCCCGAACCGCGCGCCACGGGACCGGTAGCGCCGTACTGTTTGACCTGCTCGGGCGAGAGGACGCCGGTATCAACACACCGCATCTGGAATATCTCGTTGCCGGTGACGAGGTCGTGTACCTCTTCGAGCTTGTGCGGGAGGTCATCGAGGAAGTCACGGATCTTCTCGAAGTACTCCTCGCGGGGCTCGGGGAGGTCCCACGCGACTCCGCCAAGGCGCAGATAGTTGAACATCAGGCGCTGGCCGGTCAGGTCCTCCAGCAGGTTCTGGACGATCTCGCGGTCGCGGATACCGTACTGGAAGGTAGCGGTGAAGTCACCGAACACGTCCAGGGCGAACGTCGACAGCGCGAGCATGTGCGAGGCGATCCGGCACATCTCCGCCGACATCGTCCGGATGACCTGTGCGTACTCGGGCACCTCGATGTCTGCGAGGTCCTCCGCGGCGCGCGCGTACGCCCACTCGTTGAGAATCCCGGCCGAGATGTAGTCCCAGCGGTCCGGGTAGGGCATTATCTGGTGGCGGTAGGTGCCCTGCTGGCACATCTGCTCCTCACAGCGGTGGAGGTAGCCGATGTCGGGTTCGAGGTCGACGATCTCCTCGCCGTCCAGCACCGTCTCGACGTGGAGCACGCCGTGGGTGGCCGGATGGTGGGGCCCGATGTTGACGAACATCGTGTCCGGGTCGTCCTCGCTTCGCTTGTCGTCCTCAAGCGGGTTCGCGTGTTCGCTCAGCGAGACGATCTGTGGCTGGTCCTGGTTGTAGTCCTGGCTCAGCGGGTGGCCCTGCCAGGTCTCGGGCAGGAGGATGCGACGCAGGTCCGGGTGGTCGTCGTAGTCGATGCCGACCAGGTCATAGGCCTCCCGCTCGTGCCAGTCGGCGGTGTCGTAGACGCGAGCGCCCGACTCGTTGTGCGGATCGTCCTTCGGCGAGGGGACGATGACCGACAGCTCCTGTGTCGGGTCGTTGTACTTCCGAAGGTGGTAGATCGATTCGTACCGGTCGTCGTACTCCTGTGCGGTGACACAGGCGCAGTGGTCGAAGCCGGCCTCCTCTTTCAGCGTCGAGAGGACTTCTTGCACCTCGTCGGGACGGATGACGAACCCCTCGGCGTTGACGTGCTGTTCGCGCTCCAGCACGTGCCCGCCGAGCAGCTCCGCGAGCGCGTCATAGTCTAGTCCGTCCTCGGTGACGCCGATTTCGGTCGGTGTGGAGGGTTTCTCTAAACTCATGGCGAATCGTCCCAGTTGTACCGCATCACGAGGTCGTCTTCGTCTATCTCGTCGGCGAGATGCTGGACGAGTTCGTCCCGCTCTAGGTCGCCGAACTGTTCGAGCTCGTAGGGCTTGACCGTCACCGGCGACGACTCGCCGTTGGCGATTCGCTCCTGGAGCTTGGCGACGCCGTAGATGAGAGCCTCCGGGCGCGGCGGACAACCCGGCACGTGGATGTCGACCGGAATGACCTCTTCGGCGCCCTTGATGACGTTGTACCCCTCCTGGAACGGCCCCCCGGAGATAGTACACGACCCCATCGAGACCACGAACTTGGGCTCGGGCATCTGGTCGTAGACACGCTTCATCCGCGGGGCGAACTTCGAGACGATAGTCCCCGGGACGATGATCACGTCCGCCTGGCGCGGGGAGGCGCGCGGGACCCCCGCGTGGAAGCGGTCCAGGTCGTGTTTGATCGCGTAGGTGTGGATCATCTCGATGCTACAGCAGGCGATACCGAACTGCAGCATGAACATCGAGGAGCCCCGGACCCAGTTCATGAACTTGTCGAACTTTGTGAGGATGAACGGCGTCGAACCGAACGCCTCACGCAGCTTCGAGTTGAACCGGTCGTCTGCACCCTCGCCCATCCGGGCCTCTTGGGTCGATACGTCCTGCACTGCCGGTGGTGTCTGGTCACTACTCATACGTGTCTGCCCCCTTTGTGGCGCGCGGACTGCGCACCCACTTGACCGCGCCGTTGCGCCATGCCCAGCCGAGTCCGACGGCGAGGATACCGATGAACCCGACCATCGGCAGGAGTATCTTCGGCATCCCGACCGCGCCGACGGCGTCGCGGTAGATGACCGTCCACGGGAAGATGAGGACGGTCTCGATGTCGAAGACGACAAACAGCAGCGCGACCATGTAGTACTGGATATTGAACTTGATCTTCTGGCTGCTGCCAGTCGGGACCTCACCGGACTCGTAGGTGGCGGTTTTGCCTTGCTCGGGTACGCTCGGTCGCAGCAGGCTCGAGACGACCATCATTGCGATGGGTATCGCGAGAGCGACGACGGCGAGCGCACCGATGGCAATCCATGGATTACTCATTCCGGAATCTCCTATCGTGCGACGGTTAGGAGTACTCGCATATAAGGGTTGATAACCACCACGGCGCCGGAATTCGGGCGTCTGGGGAGCGTTCCGTCAGCGATGCGACAGCCGGATATCGGGACCGCAGTGGTGAGGCGGTACCGTTATTCGTCGTCGTCGTCCCAGTACCGGTCTTTGAAGCCCGGCGTCCCGAGTTCGTGGAGGTCCCGGGAGACCTCGCCGACTCCCGCCTGTAGCCCCTCGTGGTAGTCGACGAGGCGGTCCCGGAGTTCGTCGTGTTCCCGGGAAAGAATCTGGGCGGCAGTCAGCGCCGCGTTGAACGACTTCCCGGCGTCGACGGCGGTGATGGGCGCGCCCTGTGGCATCCCGATGACGCTGTCGACGGACTTCTCCTGGACCGGGACGCCGATGACCGGCAGCGGGTAGGCGATGCTCGCAGTCATGTTGGGGAGGTCGGCCGACTTCCCGCCCGCGCCGGCGATGATGACGTCGACACCGCGCGCTTCGGCCGTCTCCGCGTAGGCGTACATCAGGTCCGGCGTCCGGTGGGCCGAACAGACGAACGTCTCGAAGGTAAATCGGGCGTCGGGCGCGTCGGTGTAGTCGGTCTGTTCGACGAACCCGAGTTCCGTCGCCAGCGCCTCGTATGCGCCCGGGCGTTTCCCGTTCCCGCCCGCCATCGTCGGCAGGTCCGAGTCCGACCCCATGACGATGCCCACCTCGGGCGTCTCGTCGTCCGGGAGGTCCATCTCGGCTTCCTCGTGGAGCTGGTCGATTATCGACTGGACGCTGTCCGCTGTCATGGCCGAGTGTCCGACCTGCGGGGGTGTAAGTGTAGGCGGTTCGGCCCCGTCAGGGCTCACTCAGCACCGCTTCGAGCGCGTCGTAACACGCCGTCGCGTCGGCCGGGAAACACCGTATCGGGCGCGTCTCGCCGGCGACGCTGATTCTGAGTGCTCCGCGCTTGCGGTAGGTGAAGGCGGTACTGGCGAGCCCGGCGACGACGAAGCCGGCCGCGAGGGGGAGACTGCGGCCGATGGAGGCGAGGCCGAACCCGACGAGGCCGAGGCTCATCACGACCAGAAACCAGTCGATGTCCTGCAGCGTCACGTCGACGATGCCCGTCACGGGGACCGTCACCGACTCGTCGTCGGGGCGGTCGACCAGCACCCGGTCGTCGGTGACGGTGATCCGGCCACCGCGTCGCAACGCGCCGTCGTACACTGTCTCGCGGTCGTCCGGCATCCGTCAGTCGTCGCCGGAGGTCGGCGGTCGGTCCCCGCCGCGACCGCGCAGGCGGTCAAAGGAGGAGACGAACTCGTCGTCGTCCTCGGTCAGCGCCGCCCACGCGCTGAGGCCGCGTTCCTCGCGGGTGCCGGGGATGGTGTTGTCGAGGACGAAGGCCACGATACCCCCGACGACCATCCCGGTACCGCCGACGACGAACAGGGTCGTCGCCACGACGTCGGTGCCGAGCACGACACCCAGAACCGGCACACCGGCGAGGCCCTGCTGGAGCGCCGCCGAGCCGCTTGCCTCAAGCCCCTGTCCGACCTGGCTCATGTACTCGGGGACGGCGAGGCCGGCAAACAGCGCGAAGCCGACGATGAAGACGTTGCGGTTGGCGTCGAGGTCGACGTACTTCAGCTGCGAGAGGCCGACGGCGGCTATCTGTCCGAACATGACCATGTAGAGACCGCCGATGATGGGCGCGGGGATGGTCGCAAACAGCTCCCCCATCGGGCCGAAGTAGCCGACGAGAATCATCACCGCGGCCCCGATCTGGACGACATAGCGGGAGGCGACGCCCGTGATGGCGATGGCGCCGACGTTCTCGGTGTAGGAGGTACAGCCGTTACCGGTGCCCATGATGCCGGCGAAGACGTTGCCGACTCCTTCCATCCCGATGCCGTGGTCGATGCGCTTCGCGCTCGGGGCGCCCTTCCCGGCGATGCGGGCGACGGAGTGGTAGTCCCCGAAGCTCTCGACGACCGAGGCGAGCATCCCCGCCATCATGCCGACGATGAACCCGGGCGTGAACTGCGGCAGGCCCCACTGGAACGGGTAAATGGGCTGGACCAAGGGCGCGCTCGTGACGCTCCCGAGGGCGACGTAGCTCACCGACCCCTCGGCGAAGACGCCCGTCACGGAGAGGACTGCGGCGACACCCCACGCGAACGAGATGCCCAGCAGGACCGGGAACAGTTTGAACGCCCGGTGGCGCCGGTCGAGATACTGCGAGAAGACGACGATCGAGAGCATCGTCAGGCCGAGCAGCCACCAGTTCTGCCCGGTCCCGGGCGCCTCGAAGTTCGGGTTCGCGATCTGGGGGACGTTGAACAGCGCGAGCCCGATAAGCGCGATGACGGGCGCGATGACGACCGGGCCCATGTACCGCTTGAGCTTCCCCATCACGCCGGTGTAGCCGATGGCCAGCTCGACGATACCGGCGACGATGACCGCCCCCTGTAACTCGACGAGCATCGTCTGCCAGTCGGCCCCTTGCTGAGCCAGCACCCCGATGATGGCCAGTCCCGGAGCGAGCATCGAGAACGTCCCGCCCTGGACGATGGGGTAGCGGTTCCCGATAGTCGTCTGGGCCAGCGTCGCGATGCCCGAGACGACGAAGAACGTGCCGATGAGGCGCCCGACCTGTCCCGGCGCCGCCTCGAACATCCCCATCGCGCCCGCAAGCCCCAGCGGAATCGCGACGGAGGCGCCGATCATCGTCAGATAGTGTTGCACGCCGAGCAGAATCGATTCGCCTCTCGGCGGTCTGTCCTCGATGCCGTACTCCACGAACCCGGCGGCTGAGGGGTCGCCCGGGCCATCCGACCCTTCCGGCGTGAAATCGCTCTCCGCGTTCTCGAAGTCGTCCGAATCGTCGGGACTCATTCCTAACTACGATGGGGGTAGCCACGACGCCACAAATCACTTGCCTGTTGGCGCGACATTCGCCAGTTCTTCACCGGTACGACAGTTCACTTGACAGACGTTTTCGTCGGTCCGGATAGCGGCCCCGGAGCGTGGAGGGACGAGGAGTGCCACGCACCGACGACAGCGTCCCGGGTTCGAGCGGAACGGCGAGACTCGGCCGGAAGCTGGCCGGCGCCGGAGCCCGTCACGCGTCCGGAGCGACGAGGACACCGGACCGGAAAGGAAAACGCTCTTAGCCCGGACACACACACCTGCGTACATGAGCAACGGGGACGACGAGCCGGCGGACGACACCGCCGACGAGGAAACAAGCGACGTGCCTGACACGACGGTCACCGCCGAGGACCTACAGGACCGCCTCGACGAGGCCGAAGCGGAACTGGAGGCAGCCGAGACGGAGGCTGCCCTCGACGGCGTCGAAGAGCGCCTCGACAGCGTCGAGAGCGACCTGGAAGCGCTCCCGGAGCCCGACGAAGACGACGAAGAGGCGGAGGACCCCGCCGAGGCAATCGAGTCCCGGCTCTCCGACCTCCGGGACGACCTCGAAGCACAGCGGGGGCCCTACGCCGAGGACGTCGTCGGGGTTCTCGAAGACGCACGGACGACGCTGACCGACAGCGAGTGGACTGACGACGGCGAGGAAGACGCCCTCGCCGCCGTCGAAACGTTCCTCGCGGAGGTCGCCGACTATCTCGACCGCGACGTCGACGTCGGGGACGACCTGAGTGTGGCCGCCGACGCGGTCGGCTCGGTGGCCGGTGCCGTCTCCGAGGCCGGTCTCGACGCCGACGCGGACGAAGACACTATCGCGGACCTGCTTTCGGCCGCCGAGACGCTGGAATCGGACCTCGAATCGGCGGAGGTCTGGAGCGACCTCACCGTCCAGGAACAACTCGACGCGAAGGGGTTCTACGACATCCTGACAAACGAGAACCGCAAGGACTTCCCGCCGGAGTGGAACGCGGCGAAGCTCCACGCCAAAGCGGGGAACCTCGACCTCGTCCTCTACGCGTTCGACAAGCTGGGCTCCGATTTCATGGAGGAGTACTTCCTCGACATCTTCTATCACCTCGGCAGCGACGCGGAGCCGGCCTTCGAGAAGATGCACGAGCTCGCCCAGAAACGCAACAAGGGCCCGATCAAGGTGCTCGGGAAGATCGGCGACGACCGCGCCTGCGAGACTCTCCACGAGTTCATCGAGGGCGATGGCGACCCCGCGCTCCAGAAGGTAACGCTGCGCGCGCTGGGCGCCATCGGGAGCCCCGAATCCGTCCAGCCCGTCGCGAACCGGCTGGCCGCCGACAGCGACGAGGTCCGCTCGGTCGCGGCCCGGACGCTGGGGCTGCTCGGTGACACCCGCGCCGTCGAGCCGCTCGCGGACATACTGGAGACCGACGACAGCGACGAGGTCCGGGCCTCCGCCGCCTGGGCGCTGCGCCAGATAGGGACCGAGAACGCGCTGGCCGAGGCCGCGAAGTACACCGACGACCGCGCGTATCTCGTCCAGTCCGAAGCCGAGAAGGCCGCCGGCGCGTAGCGAACTCTTTTGTACGAAGGCGGGGCCAGCCCCGCCGATGCGATTCCGGCGTCTGCTCGTCGTCTCGCTCGTACTCTGTACCACCGTCACCGCCGGGTTCGCCGGCCAGCTACCGGCGGCCGACGCCGCGCCGGAGTCGGTGGACCGGCCACGCGACCGGCCGGCCATCCACGCCATCTACCCGGACCCGGTCCGGGGCGGCGACCGCGGCGAGTTCGTCGTGCTCGCGCTGCCAAACGGGACCGCGCTGGGCCACTACGCCGTCACCGACGGCGACACGACGGCCGCCCTGCCGAACCGGACGGCGGGCGGTCGGGTCGCCGTGACCGACGCCCCCGAGAGCGTCAGGAATCTCACCGACTACCCGGTCGTCGGGCTGGACAGCGCCCCGGCGCTGGCCAACGGGGGCGACAGCGTCCGGCTCAAGCGAAACGGCAGTACCGTGGCACGCGTCCGCTACAGCGACACCGAAGAGGGTGAACTGGGCGTTATCGCGGGGTCGACGATTCGCTGGCACCCGCTCGGCGCGACCGACCGACCCGTCGTCACCGGCGGCCCCGGCGAGGCCCGGGCTTTCACTCTCCCCGACGCCCCGGGCGCGCCGCTCGCGCCGATACGGAACGCAACGTCCCGGGTGTATCTGGCCGGCTACACGCTCTCCTCGGCCCGCGTCGCCGACGCGCTGGTCGCCGCCCAGCGACGCGGGGCCGAGGTGCGCGTCCTGCTGGAGGGCGAGCCCGTCGGCGGACGGACCCGCACTGAGGCGACGACTCTCGACCGCCTACGCGAGGCGGGTATCGAGGTCCGCGTCGTCGCCGGCCCCCGGGCGCGGTACCGCTATCACCACGCGAAGTACGCCGTCGCGGACGACCGAGCGGTGGTCATGACCGAGAACTGGAAGCCGGCGGGGACGGGCGGACAGAGCAGCCGCGGGTGGGGTGTCGCGACGAGCCAGTCCCGGGTCGTCTCGGGACTGACCGAAACCTTCCGCGCGGACGCCGGCTGGCGCGACGCGGTGGCGTGGGGCGACTTCCGCGAGGGCCGGTCGTTCCAGCGCGGCGAGGCGGCCAACACCAGCTATCCCTCGACGTTCGACGCGACGACCGTCCCGGTCAAGCGGACCGAACTGCTGGTGACACCCGACAACGCCCAGCCCGCGCTCGTCACCGAACTCGACGCCGCGAACGACTCTATCGACGTGGTGCAGCCGACCGTCGGCGGCTGGGACGAGCCGCTTGTGCGGGCGCTCCGGCGGGCCGCGAAACGCGGCGTCGAGGTCCGTCTCCTCCTGAGTTCGGCGTGGTACGCCCGCGAGGAGAACCGAGGGAAAGTCAAGCGGTTCAACGCGTGGGCCGACCGGACCGGCTCGCCCCTGACGGCGAAACTGGCCGACCCCGGCGACCGCTACGGGAAGATACACGCCAAGGGGGCCATACTCGACGGCGACCGGGTGATAGTCGGGAGCCTCAACTGGAACGAACAGGCCGCCACGACCAACCGGGAGGTAGTACTCCTCCTGTACGGTACGGCGGTCGCGGACTACTTCGGGCGGGTGTTCGAACGCGACTGGAACGGCGGGCGGCCGTCGGTGCCGCTTGGCATCGCCGTCGCCGTCCTCGGCGCGCTGGCGGTCGCTGCGCTTGCCGCTCGGCGCGTCCGCTTTGCGTCGTAGCGACCGAGAAAAAGTCCGGGCTATCAGACGTCGTCGGGCAGGGCCGACGAACTCGCCAGTTCCTCGTCGAGTTCCGCCTCGGCCATCTTCTCGACCAGGGCGTCGACGACCTCGCTGCGCATCCCCTTGACGAACTTGATAGAGCCGACGACGAGGTGGCCACCGCCCGAGATGCCGCCACCGTCGACCTCCTCGGTCAGTTCGGTGACATAGCGGGGGATGTCAAGCCGGACGCCGTCCGACCGGAGGACGGCGAAGTCGGGGCCGTAGCCGATAGTGATGACGGGGTCGCCGGTCTCGGCGACCTTCGCGTCGTGAATCTCGCCGGTCGTCTTCCCCGGCGCGGGGTAGGTAAAGCGGTAGGCGTGGTTCTCGACGTCGATGGTGTAGAGGTGTGCGCCGTTGTTCAGGCGCTCGTGGTCAACGTGTTCCATCGCGGCGTCGAGTTGCTGGTCTACGTCGCGCTGGGCTTTCTCGGCCAGCTGGTCGACGAGCTCGCCGTGACGGGCGCGGTCGTCGCAGTCGACGTTGAGCACGTCGGTGATGAGCTGCTCGCCGGCGCTGTAGCGCAGCCAGTGGGTCGCGTAGTCGAGCGCTTCGCCGATATCGCGCAGGTCACGCTCGTCGTAGCCCTGCTGTTTGGCCAGCGCGAGGTAGTCGGGCATCGCCTCGCCCTCCGAGCGGTCCGAGAGGCCGGCGACGGCAGGCACGTGCTGGAGCTCCTCGGTGAGGTCGGGGGCGATCATCCGCGCCAGCTCGACACACATCATCCCGGTGGTGATGCGGTAGTCCTCGTCGTGGAGGTACGGGTTGACGTGTTCGGCGATGAGCGGCTCGACGGCCTCCGGGTCAGGGTGGTGGTGGTCGACGACGACTACGGGGATGTCGTAGTGCCGGAGGTTCCGATACGCAGGGGTGTCTTCCTCGGTGGAGCCGTTGTCAAGCATCAGGACCAAAGGGAGCTTCTGGCCGTGCCGGGTCCGGTCTTCCAGCGCGAAGTTGAGGTCCCGGGTCACGTCCTCCATCTCGTAGTACGGCGCCTTGCTCGGCAGCCGCTTGAGGAGGTGCTGGGGTGCGTCGCCGTCCTCGTAGTGGTCCGCGATGAACCGTTCGAGCGCCACCTGCAGGGGGACACTCGCACAGAGCCCGTCGCCGTCGGCGTGGTGGCGCATCCGGATGGGGCGTCCCTCCAGGACCGTCTTCCGGAGCTCGGTGGCAACCTGTCGGAGGTCATCCCACAGCTTCTCGAAGGCGGGCCACTCGACGAGCGGGTCGATATCGGCGGGTTCGGCGGCCGCTTCGAGGGCCGCGTCGAGGGACGCTTCGACGTCGGCTGCCTCGTCGCCGTCGAGACGCGCCAGCGCGTCGACTTCCACCTGCACGCCGCCGTCGCGCTCCTCCGCGCGACCCGAGACGCGGACGATATCGTCGATTTCGACGTCCGAATGGGCCCGGACGCCGGCCTCCTCGAAGGCCGCACAGGGGACGACGCCGGTGCCGTCGCGGACCTGGAATATCGTGGGTCCGCCGGTCTGTTTTATCTGGACGACCTGGCCCTCGACGACGACGGTGTCGCCGGTGGCGTCGGCGAGTTCGTCGACGGTGGCGGCGGTCCCGTGGGGGACGTGTTCGGTGTCGTAACCGCTCACCTGAATCTCCTCGAAGCTCATGTCGCCGTCCGAGCGGACCTCGCCCAGTTCGACGACGAGCGTGTCGCCTTCCTCGTAGTTCCCCAGCAGGTTCGAGTCGTGGACCAGCCCGGAGACAGCATCGGAGAGGTCGACGAAGACCCCGTAGTCGACGACGCCGTTGACCGTGGCTCGGTAGCGCGAACCCACGTCGACGTCGTCAGCGGTACAGCCGGCGGCGAGATCGTAGACGATGGCTCCCCCCTCGGGAGCCTCGGCACCGTCGTCGGTGCCAGTTGGCGAAGACATTTGGCGTCACTTCGACACTCGTCGGTTTGTACTCTTCGAAATCGCTGGCTAGATGAATATGTATACAGCACCGCATCGATGAACGCTACCGATTCCAACCGCCAGAAAGCCCCGAACCGTTCGGCTCGGGGGGCTCGCTGCGCGCCTCGCCTCCCGCCAGTCGGCTGCGGTGCTTAGGTCGCCCACCGTCGCCGAACGGTTCGCCCCTTTTTGGCGGTCAGAGTGCAGAGAGAGACTCTTCTCACCATGTTAACCAACCAGTCCTAGAGCGGAACCCTTAGAACCGGTCCGGACCCAGCATACGCCATGGGGCTGTTTCGCTCGGGCGAGATTCTTGGCATCGCCGAGTCGGCACTGGACTTCGCGCGGGCCGCGTCCGAGGACACGCATCCGAACGAGTACATGGGACTGCTGCGGGGCGATAAGGCCCGCAAGGTCGGGTTGGACCGGGACGGCACCGTCCTGACGGACGTGCTGGTCATTCCGGGAACCGAATCCAACCCCGTGAGCGCGACGGTCAAGACGAGCATGGTACCGAACGACATGCGCGCGGCGGGGTCGATTCACTCACATCCAAACGGGGTCTTACAGCCAAGCGACGCCGACCTGGCCACGTTTGGCCGCGGGGACATCCACATCATCGTGGGCTACCCGTACGGGCCCGGCGACTGGCAGGCCTTCGACAACGACGGCGAGCCGGTCGAGTTGCCCGTCCTCGACATCGACCCGCCCGAGGAGGCGTTCTTCGACTTCGACCAGCACGACATCGACCGGGAGCTCCGGGAGGAGGAGTTCGACTCGTGACACGCGTCGTCGCGCAGGGCACCTTCGACCTGTTGCACCCGGGACACGTCCACTATCTGCGGGACGCCGCCGAGATGGGCGAGGAGCTACACGTCATCATCGCCCGCTCGGAGAACGTCACGCACAAGGAGCCGCCCGTAATCGCCGACGAGCAGCGCCGGGAGATGGTGGCGGCGCTGAAACCCGTCGACGAGGCCCACCTGGGCCACCCCGAGGACATCTTCGTCCCGATAGAGCGCATCGACCCGGACGTCATCGCGCTGGGGTACGACCAGCACCACGACGAGGAGCGACTGCAGGCGGCGCTGGGAGAGCGTGGCATCGACTGCGAGATCCGGCGAGCGAGTCCGCTGGACCGCGACGACCCAGACCGACTGCTCTCGACGGGCCGCATCATCGACCGGATTCTGTCCGAGCGGAGCGAGTAGCGGTCTGTCTGTCGGTAGAACGGGTATCCGTCGGCGTCTGTCCCCCGACCGTGAGTACCGCCGTCGAAACGGTGGTCTCGTTCGAGGCGCGCGCTCTGGCTTCGACCGGCAGCGAGTATTCGCCGGACTCGGCGTTATCCGGAATCGAGACGATAAACGAGCCGTCCACCGACCCGACCGACGGGTCCCAGACGAGTTCGGGCGGGTACTGCTCCCGGATAGATGTCGGCTGGGGGCTGAAGTCCCCCCGCGTGACCTGCCAGTTGTCCGGGAGCGACTCGATCCGGTACGTGACGACACCGACCCCGCGAGCGTCGACCTCGACGGCGACTGCCTGTCCCGGCACGCCCTCGGCGCCGGTGGTCGTCAGTCCCAGAGCGCGCTCGGTCGCTTCCCCGGAGCTGGCACAGCCGGCAACTGCAAGCGCCGAGCCGGCGACGACGGAAAGCACCGCACGTCTGCTTGGCATACCGACCGCTCCGGCCCCAGCGGCAAAAACAGTTAGTGTTCCTAGATAAGGTCGTGTTCGGCCAGCCGGTCGACCGCTTCTTCGAGCCGCTCTTTGCTGTTCGCATAGGAGATCCGAGCGTAGCCCGGCGTACCGAAGGCGCTGCCCGGCACCGTCGCGACCTGGGCCTCCGAGATGGCCTCGTTACACCACTCGGTGTCGTCTCCCGGTTCCACCGGGAGACTGTCCGAGTCGCTCCGCGACTCGCTGTCCCCCTCGGGCGCGATTTCGGGCATCATGTAGAACGCGCCCTGGGGCTCGGGGACGTGGACCCCGTGGTCCTCGAAGAGCCCCATGAGGAACTCCCGGCGCTCGGCGAAGGCCTGGCGCATCTCCTCGACGGCCTCGTCGGTGTTGGTGATGGCCTCGACGCCGGCGTGCTGGACGAAGTTCACCGCACAGGAGACCGAGTGCGAGTGGACCTTCCCGGCCTGGGAGACCAGCTCTTCGGGGCCGGCGAAGTAGCCCAGCCGCCAGCCGGTCATCGAGTAGGCCTTCGAGAAGCCGTTCAGCGTCACGGTCCGGTCTTCCATCCCCTCCAGCGTTCCGAGCGAGATGGCCTCGGCGCCGTCGTAGGTGATCTCCTTGTAGATCTCGTCGGAGATGACGGTGATGTCGTGCTCGACGGCGAGGTCCCGGACCCCTTCGAGGGCGTCCCGGGAGTAGACCGCACCGTGGGGATTGCCCGGGGAGTTGACGACGAGCAGTTCGGTGTCGTCCGAAACGGCCTCCGTGAGGTCGTCCAGCGCGCCCTCAAGCTGGAAGTCGTGGGCGGCGGTGTCGACCCGGGTGAGCGAACCGCCGGCCAGTTTCACCATCGCCTCGTAGGAGACCCACGCCGGGTCAAGCAGGGCGACCTCGTCACCGTCGTCGATGACGGTCTGGAAGATCTCGTAGAGGGCCTGTTTGCCGCCGGGCGTGACGATGACGTTGTCGGCCTCGTACTGGGTGAGCCCGTCGTCGTGGAGCTTCTCGGCGATAGCCTCCTTGAGTTCCGGGATGCCGTTCGAGGAGGTGTAGCCGGTGTGACCGGCATCGAGGGCGTCTTTGGCGGCGTCCTTGATGTTCTCGGGCGTGTCGAAGTCGGGTTCGCCCACCGACAGGTCGACGACGTCCTTGCCCTCGGCCTCCAGTTTGGCGGCCTTGTTGCTTATCGCGAGTGTCGCACTCGGCTCTACACGTTCGACCCGTGAAGCGAAGTCCATAGTCATAGTTTTGCGAGTTCGATGGCGCTCGTGACGGCCGAGCCGCCCTTGTCCGTGCGCGCCTCGGCTTCGTCTTTGCTCATGCCCGGCCCGATGATGCCCAGCGTGACGGGGGTGTCCCGTTCGAGGGACACGTCAGTCAGCCCCTGTGCGGCGGCGTCGGTGATGACCTTGTCGTGGTCCGTATCGCCCTCGATGACGACGCCGAGCACCGCAACGGCGTCGATGTCGTCCAGCCGTGCCAGCCGGTCCGCGGCGAGCGGCGTGTCGTAGGCGCCGGGGACCGAGAGCGTCTCGGCGATGGTCGCGCCCGCCTCGGCAGCGGCCGCGCGCGCAGACTCCTGCATCGAATCGATGACATCCCCGTGTTTGTCGTACTGAGCCACGACCAGTCCGAGCTGCACCATATCGGGTGTGGGGACGCTCGCGCGTAAAGAACTACCGTTCCGTGTCGGGAAACCAGAAAGGTTCTAATCCCCGCTCGTCTTGGACCCGGTAATGTCTACGTCGAGCGGTGTGGCCTCTGCCCTCCGGCAGTTCCGCGACCGTGGCGCGGCGTGGTTCGACAGCGACGACTACGCCACGGTGAAACTGGTCGTCGCGGTCACCGTTCTCTCGCTCGTCCTCCGCACCGTCTTTCTCGGCGCCCGCGTGGCCCACTTCGACGAGGGTCGGGTGGCCTACTGGGCCTGGCACTTCGGCGAGACGGGCAACTTCGCCTACCGCTACATCATCCACGGTCCGTTCATCCAGCACGCCGACCGGTGGCTGTTCGCGCTCGTCGGCCCCAGCGACTTCGCGATGCGGCTCCCGGTGGCCGTCGTCGGCGGGCTCCTGCCCCTTTCGGCGCTGCTCCTGCGGGCGCATCTGTCCCGGAGCGAGACCGTCGCGCTCGCGCTCCTCTTTACGCTCGACCCCGTCCTCGTCTACTACTCGCGGTTCATGCGAAGCGACGTGCTCGTCGCGGCGTTCATGTTCGTCGCTTTCGGCCTGCTCGTTCGGCTCTACGATACCCGGAAGCCACGCTACATGTACGCCGCCGCCGTCTTCCTCGCGCTTGGCTTTGCCTCGAAGGAGAACGCGCTCGTCTACGTCGTCACCTGGCTCGGCGCGACGGGCCTCCTGCTGGCGAAGCTTCTCGTCTTGCCCAACGGCTTCCGCGACGCCGCCGGGTTCGTCCTCCCCCGGCGGGTCAACGACGCCGCGACCGCCGTCCTGCCCGAGCGCTTTGGCCGGGTGGAGTTCGCTACTGGCCCCCCGTCGGCCGGCGCCGTCTGGAACCGCGTGGTCGGTCGGGTGAAAGGCGACGTGTGGCTGGTTGTCGGCGTCGTCCAGTCGTTCCGCAAGCGCCACGACGACGCGCTGTTGACCGCCGGCGCGTACCTCGGCCACATCGTTTTCGCGCTCCTCGTTTTCGCGCTCGTCTCGCTGTACTTTTACGCGCCACGGGGGGCCGGCATCGACGGTATCGAGAGTCACCCGGCCATCGCGGCGACGACGCCCGGGTACGTCGGGTTCTGGGAGGGGATCACGAACCCGACGCTGTTCGGTCAACTGCTCGAAAACACGGTCGACCGCGTCGTCGACCAGTGGGGCAACTGGCTGGAGCCGGGCACGGAGAAATCGCGGGAGACGTATCTGAAGCACTTCTGGGTGTCGACCGAGGCGCTGGTGCTTGGCTCGCGCGTCGTGGCCGTTCTGGCGGGCGCGGGCTACGTCCTCGACCGCCTGGGCGCCACGGCGCCCCGTCACCTGGTCCCGTTTTGCTTTTATGCGGGCTTTGTCTCCATCTTCGGCTACCCGCTTGGGACCGACATCGGCGCGCCCTGGCTCGCCGTCCACGCTATCGTCCCGCTTGCGGTCCCGGCGGCGGTCGCGCTGGCCGCCGTGTTCCGCTGGGGCTCGGCGTCGCTGTCGACCGGGGACATGTCCCGCTTTGGCAGCGCGGCGCTCGTCCTGTTTGCCCTGTCGGTGCTTGTCGCCCAGTCGGCCGTCGGGCAGGTCTACACGGACACCACCGAGGACGGAAACCCCCTGGTCCAGTACGCCCAGCCCAGCGAGAGCCTCAAAAGCGACCTTCAGGAGATGGACCGGCTCGCGACGGCCCACAGCGGGGACACCGACGTGCTCGTCTACTACGGGGAGTCCGGGAGCCAGTTCGACGAGTACAACGCCTACGTCGGGCCGAACCGGGACGAGTGGGACGAGTCCTACCGGAACAACAGACCGACCTGTCTGATGTGGTACAACTCCCTGCCGCTGCCGTGGTACTTCGCCGCGGACGACATGGACGTCCGCTGTGAGAACAGCGACCGGAACCTCGAATCGCTCCTCCGCGAGCGCCCGCCGCCAGTCATCATCACCCAGAACTTCGACCCAACGGTGCCCGAGGCGGCGCTGACGGAGGCCGGCTACGAGGGCCAGACCCACCGGATGCGGACTACCGGCGACCGGAACCGGTTCACGGTCTGGACGAACGAAGACGCCGTCGACGACGGGACGGCGCAGTGACAACCGCCGTCGACAGCGGGACGGCGCAGTGACAACCGCCGTCGACAGCGGGACGGCGTAGTGACAACCGCCGTCGACAGCGGGACGGCGTAGTGACAACCGCTGTCGACAGCGGGACGGCGTAGTGACAACCGCCGTCGACGACGGGACGGCGCAGTGACAACCGCCGTCGACAGCGGGACGGCGTAGTGACAACCGCCGTCGACGACGGGACCGCCCGGTAGCGGTAGAACTCAAAGGCTTAAGCGGACCCCCGCGGTAGGCCCGGCTATGACACGAACGTCTCCAGGCCCGACCGTCGGCGTCGTCGGCGGCGGACAACTTGGGCGGATGCTCGGTGAGGCCGCGGCGCCGCTTGGCGTCGAACTGGTCGTCGCCGACCCGACGCCGGACTGCCCGGCCGCGCCGGTGGTGCGGGACCAGCTGGTCGGCGGCTTCGAGGACGAATCGACCATCCGGGAGCTGGCCGAGCGGGCCGACGTGCTCACGTTCGAAATCGAACTGGCCGACCCGGACGCCTTAGAACGGGTCGCCGAAGAGACGGGCACGCCGGTCCACCCGGCGCCGGAGACCCTGCGGACCATCCAGGACAAGCTCGTCCAGAAGCGCCGGCTCGCCGACGCCGGCGTGCCAGTCCCCGAGTTCCGCGGCGTCGACACCACCGACGAGCTCCGGGAGGCCTGCGAGGAGCTTGGCTACCCCGCCATGCTGAAAGCACGGACCGGCGGCTACGACGGCCGGGGAAACGTTCCGGTGTCGGGTCCGGACGACGCTGAGGCCGCGATGGACGAGGTCGCCGGCCCGGCCATGGTCGAGGAGATGGTCGACTTCGAGCGCGAACTCGCCGTGATGGGCTGTCTGGGCGACGGCGAGCGCGATACGTTCCCGGTCACAGAGACCGTCCACCGCGAGGAGATTCTCCGCGAGAGCGTCGCTCCCGCGCGGGCGAGCGACGAGGTGCGAGAGCGCGCCCGCGAGGTGGCACTCGACGTGCTCGACGCCATGGACGGGCGGGGCGTCTTCGGTATCGAACTCTTCCAGACCAGCGAGCCACGGAGTGGCTCGGAAGGCGAGATTCTGCTCAACGAGATCGCCCCGCGCCCGCACAACTCCGGCCACTGGACCATCGAGGGGTGTCACACCTCCCAGTTCGAACAGCACGTCCGGGCCGTGCTGGGCGAACCGCTGGGGACGACCGAGATTCGGGACCCGACCGTCTCCGCGAACATCCTCGGCGACGTGGACGAACGCCAGGACGCCGTAATGGACGGCGAGGAGTCCGTACTCTCGACGGCGCGGGCACATCTCCACTGGTACGGCAAACGCGAGGTGTACCCGCTCCGGAAGATGGGCCACGTCACGATGACCGGCGACGACCGCGACGGGCTGCTCGCCGAGGTCGGCGAACTCCGCGACGGGCTCACCTTCCGCAGGTAGAACCGAGCGGCATTTGTCCCTCCGGTCCCGAGCGCGAGTATGGAGCGACGGGCCTTCCTCCGGGCGGCGGTACCGACGGCGGCAGTCGGACTGGCCGGCTGTATCGGTGGCGGCACGCCGAGCGACTACGACGTGGGGATGGGTGCGAAGGTGTTCCGCCCGGAGACCATCGAGGTCGCGGCCGGCACCACGGTCACCTGGCTGAACACGAACAAGCAGGGCCACTCCGTGACGGCCTACGAGAGCGGCCTCCCCGACGGTGCCGACTACTTCGCGTCCGGCGGGTTCGACAGCGAGGAGGCCGCACGCGACGCCTGGGGCAACAGCTCCGGCGGGACGATGTTCGAGGGCGACACTTTCGAACACACCTTCGAGGTGCCCGGCGAGTACCCCTACTTCTGTATCCCTCACGAGCGGGGCGGGATGGTCGGCACCGTCGTCGTCACCGAGGGGTCCGGAACGCCGACCGGGACCGATACGGCCACGACGAACTGAGTCGTTTCACACGGCGCGACCGCTGTCGGCAGTCCGCGACAAAAAGTGAAGTAAGTCCGTGTCCGGGAGTCAGGCTTCGACGTCGACGTCGTCCTCGTCGACGTCGACGGCCGTCTCCTCTTCGGCGGCGACCTCTTCGGGACGCGCTTCGAGCGTCGTCTTCTGGATCTCGACGCGTCGGAGCGGGTAGATGTCCTTGGCCTCGCCGTAGATGGCCGAGGAGAGGCGGCCCTCGACGACGCTGTCGATGACTTCCTCGAAGGTCCGGTCTTTCGCGGACTCGCGGACGAGGTCTATCATCGTGCGGCGGATGGCCTTTTCCTGGGAGGCGTCGGCCTTCTTGGTCGTCACGGCCACCGGCTGAATCTGGACGCGGTAGTCGTCCGTCGTCAGCACGGTGATGTAGGCCTCGACCTTCGAGGAGCCACGGCGGACGAGCGAGCGCAGGTAGTCCCGCGTCAGCTCGTGTTTGATGAACTCCGTGTAGGCCGTATCGGAGGCGACCTCGTTGATCTTGAACGTGAGTTTGGTGTTGTTCTCGCTGGCGTCGTTGTTCAGTTCGCCCAGCGTGGTCTCGATGGTGCGGCCGAGCACCTTGTCCGGTTCGTCTGCTGTGGTCTTGCCGAGAGTCTCCCGGTCGAACTGCTCGGGAGCCTGCACGGTGTACCACCGTTTCTGCTGTGTGCGCTTGGAGACGCTTCGTTCACTCATGATTGGATTGTGTTGGGTCGGTCGTAAGCTGTGCTGCGACTCGGAGGTTGACGACGTAGTCGTCGACTGTCGACTGGAGGCCGCTGGTGTTGTCGCGCTCGATAGTGGTGACCACGGCGTCGCCGTCGACGCGGGTGGTCATCTCGGCAGTGTTGTCCGGGCGGACGGCCGCGGCCACGCGCTCGGCACGGGCCGGCGAGCCGTGTGTCGTTCGGAGCTCTGTGGCGGCGGTCGAACCACCGTCCGTTCGGATTGGCGCCCGTCTCATACTGCCTCCCGGAACGCTTCGATGAGTTCAGACGTGGGTACGTCGAACCGGGCGCGTGCGCGGTCGCCCCGTCCTACTGTCTCGCCGCCGACGGCGTCGGTCGCGGCCCGCATGGTCGCGGCCACGTCCCGGCCGTCGGTGGCGCGGGCGGCCGCCTCGCCGTCGGTCACGACGAGTGTCACCGGCTCCGGCGCGTGGAAGTCGGCCACGAGCCGGGCGACGGTGCCGACGGGCATCTCGTCGCCGCGGGCGACGAACAGGCCGTCGTACCGGCCGGTCGTCGCGTCGGCGACGGCGCTGTGAACGCGTGCGGCGTGGGTCTGCCAGGCCGACAGCGCCGATTCGCGGACGCCCTCGTGGCCCAGCGCGAGCGCGATGCCCGTGCCGGGCGCCTCGCGGGCGACCGCGTCGAGCACGTCGGCGTAGCCGCCGACCGTCTCGAAGGGGCCGCCGACGTAGGGGTGGAGCCCCCGGGCGACGGCCTCGGTCGCCCGCTCGGGGGCGTCCTCGGTGACCGCCAGCGCGACCAGCGACGCGACGCGCCGGCGGTCGTCGTCGGTCGGGTCGGCTGGCAGGTCCAGCTCCGCGAGCGCCGCCCGTGCCGCTTCGGCGTCGCCGGAGAACGGCCCCGACAGCAGCGTCGAGTGGGCCAGTCCGTCGGCGATGTCCGCGACCGGGACGGCGAGCCCCGGGCGCCGTTCGACGCCGGCCCGTTCGGCGGCATCGGCGACCGTCCCGTCCGCGTCGCCGCCGGCGACGGTGCCGGCCAGCGCGAGAACGGGGTCGCCGGCCCCGAGTTCGCGGGCGATAGCGAAGGCGGTCGCGGCCGGCGTCGCCGACAGCGTGTGGTCGGCGCCGTGGCCGCCGGCGCCGAGCGAGACGGTCACGTCGGCCTCTGTGGTCCGGTCGGGGTCGGCGAAGGGGGCGACGACGCTCGCCTGGAACGGCGTGTCGTCGGCCGCCAGTGCCCGCGCCAACAGGCCCGTGGCCGAAAGCGCCGCGCCGGTCGCGTCGCTGACGAGCCGCACGAAGGCGGCCCCGTCGAGCGCGGCGGCGAGGTCACTGGGCGAGGGCGCTGGCGCCTGGTCCCGACCGGTCGTCGACATTACAGTAGCGAGACGGCCTTCTCGTAGCTGTAGGTGAAGTCCTCGTCGATCTCGTCACCGCGGTAGTAGTCGACGAGTCGCCGGATCTTCGACTGCGTGTTCTGGAGCGCGCGCTTGTTCTGGTGGTCACCAGGGTGTTCGTCCATGTGGTCGCGCAGGCGGACGGCGCGTTTCATCAGGTTCCGGAGGTCCTCGGGGAAGTCGGGGTCGGCGTCGTTGTCCTCGAGGATCTCGGTGACCTTCTTGCCGGTCGCGAGCTTGACGTTCGGGACCGGCGTGCCCTGGACGCCCTCGTCGCGCAGTTTCAGGCCGATCTCGCTGGGCGAGTGGCCCTGTTCCGCGAGTTCGACGACTCGTTCTTCGATGGCGTCTTCGTCGATGTCACTCCACTCCGGGGGTTCGTCTGCCGCCGGCTTGTCCGAGTCGGACGAGCCGCGACGGCGTGTATGCATTCGTGCCATAGTTGTCGTTGGAACCGCACGAACCGCTCGCGGTAGCGAGGCGTATCGGCATCGGACGATGCCAAACACGGCCGCAATCCCGAGCCGCGGAAGCCCGCGGCGTGTCAGATTTGCGGTCGTGCTGTTCCCGTGGGTAGGTCACCGGTGCCGCAACTAAACCGTTTCCATCTGTGTCGTGGTGGCTCCGGAGCGAGAACGGCCAGCGAGCTTATTACGTCCGGTTCCGTTTATATGTAGTATGCTTGCCTGTCCGGGACAGGACGACCAGCGGCAGCTACGGGCACAGTCCGGGCCGCTCGGGTTTTTGCTCGTCTTCGCGCTGGTCATCGCGGCGACGACGCTCATCGTAGCGCTGGGTGCGGGAGCGATAGACGGGACACAGGAGACACTGGACACGGAGCGAACGGAGAAGACGATGACGCAACTCGACTCCCAAGCGGCGCTGGTCGCGCTCGGGAACTCCCAGCGCCAGCGGGTCGACCTCTCGACGGGCCAGGACAACACGTACACGGCCGAGGCGGGGGCCGGCCGGATGCGGCTGTCGTACAGAAACCAGACGAACGGGAACGAAACGGAGGTGTTCTCGACGGAGATGGGCCGCATCGTCTACGAGACAGACGACGGCACCACCGTCGCCTACCAGGGCGGTGGCGTCTGGCGGTCGGACGGCGACGGGAACTCGGTGATGGTGTCGCCCCCGGAGTTTCACTACCGCGACGCGACGCTCACCCTGCCGCTGGTGACGGTCGGTTCGTCCGGGACCATCGGCGACCGCGCCGTCATCTCGGATGCCAACACGACGCGGTACTTCCCCAATCCGGACAGGAACGGCAACTACACCAATCCCCTCGAGAACGCTCGGGTCGAAGTGGCCGTCACGAGCGAGTACTACCGCGCGTGGGGGCGGTACTTCGAGACCCGGACCGACGGCGAGGTCGAGTACGACCACCCGAACGACAGGGTGACGCTGGCGCTTGTCACGCCGCTGCAGAACACGAAAGTCACCTCCGCGACGTCGAGTCTCTCGGCCAGCGGGACCTTCAACCTGAACGGCAACGCCGGGAACATCTGCAGTCCGACGAAGGTGTACATCAACAGCTACAACTCCAGCGGCACCGACGACGGGTACTGCGAACAGACCCCCGGAAAGGATGGTGACATCGTGTACGGCGGTGATATCGACCTCACCAGCGGGTCCGGGAGTTCGGACATTCACGGCGATGTCGTCTCGGGCGGGACTGTCGATGTCGGGAAGGCAAACGGGAACGGTGCCCCCTTCGTCGACGGGAATATCAGCTACAGCGACCGCTGCGATGACTCGCGCAACGCCTGTGACAACAGGTCGTCGGGACAGGTCTCCCAGATAAGCGGTATCGACCAGGCGCCGGCCATCAACGGCATCGTCCGAACCCAGGTCAACGAGACGCGGTCGAGCAACGACAACGCCGACAGCGGGGTCCCAATCAGCGGCGACCGGCTCAACTACTCCGCCGGGACCGTCGAACTCAGGGCCGGGAGCTACTACCTCCAGACCGTCGACGTTGCAAGCGGCGGCCGGGTGACGCTCAACACCACCGATGGCGATATTTTCCTCGCAGTCGAGGAGAACGTCGACCTCGGGGAAAACGCTAGCATGGAAGTCGTCGGTGACGGGACAGTGAGCGTCTACGTCGAGGGCAGCGGCGGCAACTCGAACCAGCTGTCTCTGGGGAAGGGTGCGTCCATAACCAACGACGGCGACGACGCCCCGCAGTTCCGGCTGTTCGGCCAGGACGACTTCACCGCGACCATCGGTGACGGCTCCGGCGGCAACCTCGCAAAGTACGTCGGCGTCATATACGCCCCGCCGGGCGCGTCGGGTACTGGAACCGTCACGCTCGCCAGCGGCGTCGTCTACGGCGGGGTTCTCACCGGGACCACGACGATCGGCTCCGGCAACGGCGGCTCTATCCACTACGACGAAGCGCTCCGAACACAGCAGGTGCTGGAACAGAGCGAGTCCATCGTCCGGGTGACGTACATCCACGCCTCGACGAATGAAGTCCAGATAGCGAACGGCTAGGGGGTGGCCGGACAGAGCCTACACGACGGTTCGGGGCTGCTGGTGGCGCCTATCACTGTGACTCGCCTGGGGCGAGACGAACTCGGGTAGCGCTCGACAGCGCCTGCGGGCGCGTCAGGACTCGATGTCGACCGCGATGTCGTGGTGGACGACGTACACCTGGTCGATAGTGCGAGAGGGCGATTCTCCGTAGTACGCACAGCTGATACCGTCCGAGAGGTTCCGACAGTCTTCGAACCCGGCTTCTTCGAAGTACGCTCGCCAGAGGTCTGTCCGGGGAGTCCCCCGGAGGGAGACGTTGAGACGTTCGACATCGCCCGCCGTGTTGTCGTACGCGAGCGTCGTCCCCCGGTTCCGACCGCGGACGAGCACCGTCGAGCCGCCGAGTGCCTGCCGGTCCGGACGGTTGAGCCCGACCACCGAGACGAGGACGCGGTCTTCGCTGACGACGAACGGCGGGTCCGTTACCCGGACGCCGCCCCCGCTGGCAGTCCGGAACACCGCCCCTGCCTCGTACACCAGTTTCCGGTCGTCGTCGCCGGTGTAGACGAGTGGGCGTATCTGCCAGCTCTCGCTGTGCCAGGTCCCGCTGGACTCAGTCACGTTGACACGCATCGTGACGTTGTCAGCCGTCGCCATCCGGGCCTCGCCGAGGCTTATCTCCGTCGCGCGGCTCGGCGCGTCACGCCGGTGGACATCCGCGAGGTTGTTCGCCAGCACGTCGAAGGCACGCTCCGCGTTCTCCATCTGCTCGTCGTTGCGCGTGTCCTGGAGCGTGCTGAGGCCGCTGACCGAGATGATGCCCACGGCCGAGACGACGAGGGCGAACACCAACACGTAGCTGACGACCTCGCTGACGGCACGCTCAGACATCGCGCACCTCCAGTTTGCTTCCGGTGTACCGGACCTGCACATCGCCGCCGAGAATGGTGCGCTCCGCGAGCGGCGTCTCGACTGCGAGGCCGACCCGCACGGTCACGTCAGGATTGGTGGTGTTCAAGACAAGGGTGTCTGTGCTACTGTCCAGGGTGATCCGGTACGGAGCGCCCGTGACCGAGTTCGAGGACGACTGGTTCGTCCGGACGGTCACGTCGCCGTCGGTGTCTGCGGCTCTGACCAGCCGGTCGGCCCGCTCGATATCCGCGGCCAGCTGCTGGCCGGTGACGGTGAGTTCGTCCCTGATGACCTGCTCGCGCTGGGAGTCGACGTAGCTCCCGCCGGCGACGATGATACCGGTTATCAGTACCGTCGCGATGGCCAGCGCGAGCACGTAGCTCAGCGTCGTCGAGACCGCACGCGCGTCAGACATCCGGCTCACCCGGGGCGACCCGAACGTCGGTTTCGTAGCGCATGTCGGTTGTCACGTACGTGTACCGGACTGTCACGTCGTAGAGGGCGGGACTCGATTCGAGCGAGCTATCAAGCGACGGGAGTGACAGGCTGGACCCCGGATGGACGACCATCGAGAAGTTCCCGGTAATCTCGTCCGCGTTGGCAAAGGAAACGTCGTAGTTGTCCGTCGCTCCGGCGCCGAAGTGGAAGTTCTCGCCGGTCGGACCGGTAGTGAGCGCGTCACACGGCTCTCCCTCGATGGTCCCAGCGGTCACGTCGACGTGGACGGACGACAGGGAGGGGTCGTGCGTGACCTCGCAGTCCTCTATTGCCGTCGTTCCGCTGGCGTTTTTCAGTGTCCTGACGTGGACGGTGTCGGAGTCGACACGCCAGATGCGGGCACGCCAGCTGTTCTCGTTCCCGCTGTCGAGGCCGTGCTCCTGGACCCGAACCGTGAACGCGCTGTCGTTGTTCGCGGCCGCGATATCGGTGGCGTCTATCTCGAAGGCCCGCGTGCCGTTCCCGTCGGTGACCCGGGCGACATCTTCGGCGACCGGATACTCGGCCGAGCTATTGTTGGCAAACGTCGTCCCGTCCGACTGGTAGACCCGCTCGCCGGCCGTCGAGGAGTCGTACGCGACATCGACCACGCGGCCCGACCGGGCCGCCTGGCGACCAGTCTGTCGGGAGATGTTTCTGACGCTTGCGTTCACGGCGGTCGTCAGCGTTGCGGTCGAAGCGTTGTTGTTGCGGTTCGCCGACGCAACCGCGTCGCCGACGTTCGCCTCGACCATCGCCCGCATCGACAGCGCGTCGTTGCTGCCGGTGGTCTCGCCTCGACTCGCGAGATTCTCGGTGAAAATCGCCGAGTTGACGACGAGCGCCATCGCGACGAAGATGATAGCGAGCGCAAAGGCCGCCACGAGGATTATCTGCCCCCGCTCGTTCCCCCTCAGATCCGCCATGCGACCACCTCCACCCGCACCGTGTTGTACAGATTGGCGCCGGTATCCGGCATCGGGTACGTCACGTTAGCGCCGCCGACTCTGGTTTCACTCGGCGTCCCGTCAGCGTCGTACAGCGGGTCGTCGTCCTGCAGCGTCACCGTATGCGTCGCCGTGACAGCGTTGTCGGTCGGGACGCCGCTGTAGACGTATCGGCGGGTTATCGGGACCCCGTCGTCGTTCTGGAACCGGAAGTAGACGTTGTAGGCGATCCCGTTCCCGTTGAACGCCCGTTCCAGCATCGCACCGAACTGATTGTCGGGCGGCCCGGACGTGTAGAACCGCTGGACGCCCACGTCGTGATACTGCGCCGAGCTGTTGTTCCAGTAGAGCACGGCCGGTTTCAACACTCCCCGCCGGGCCGCCGCGGCGAGCACACCCTGACCCGTGGCCTGCTGCTGGTTCTCGATGTGCTGGCTGGACGTACTCGCTGACAGCGGCGTCACCGCCGTCATCTGTAAGGCGAAGATGAGACTCGACAGCATGAGCAGCCCGGCAACCGTCGCCTCCAGCGTGTGTGCCTGTGCCCGCATCTTACCACATCTCCACGTACAGCGTCACGTCTCGCCCGTCGAGTGTGACGACCCTGACCGACGTCACCGACGGCTCGGTATCCGGGAGCGAGTCCCCGCGGGCGAAGACGATATCCGAACGTGACGAGTTTGCGACCCCGGTGTCGGGTTCGGTGGCGTTCCAGCCCAGTATCTCCCGGCTGTCCCCCCGGAGACTGACGTTTACCTTCTGGTCGCTCGTCGCGACACCGAGTTGCGCTTCGAGGGAGTCATCGCTGAACGAACAGCCCGTTGTGTCCCCCTCGAAGAACGTGACCGTACAGTAACTGTCCAGAGCGTAGGGGTCCGACGGCGACCCCAGCATCCCGGTCGCGAGCTGGTCCGCGGCTCTGTTCGAGGAGACCGTCTCGGCCTGTGCGCTCGCGGTGAACGGCGAGAGAATGCCCGGGATGAACAGGAAGATAAACAGCAACACCGCCAGAAAGACGCTGATACCGATAGCGAAATCTATCGTCGTCTGCCCGCGGGTGTCGACCGGACCAGCGCGCGGCGATATCCGGGGTTCGCTCCGACTCTGTGTTCCCATCTGCTGTGACCCGTTGTGACCCAACTGTTCCCTGATTCACTATCGGCGACGGTATTAGCCATTATGGCCGACCCATACGGACCGCTGTCGTCTCCCGCCGGTATCGCCGAGCCGTACAGAGGGGGCCCCGGTAGATGACTACAACAGTCCGTATCACGCTACCGCCTCCCGTCCCCGTGCTGCTTCGATGGGTTTAATAAAGGCCATCGGATACTGAGTAATGCGTCGCGGGCTCGTAGATCAGGGGTAGATCACTCCCTTGGCATGGGAGAGGCCCCGGGTTCAAATCCCGGCGAGTCCATGTGAAATAAACGGCCGTGACGAAGGACGGCCGAACGCTGTTTTCTCGGGATTTAGACGCTTACTCGACCGAATAGGCTTTTCATCGCCTCCCTCAGAGAACGGAGATAATCAGACGGGCCAGCGCGGGCCTCGCCGTCGGGCGGTTTCTGAGAGGGAAATCTGTCGCCGTACCAGCGGCTTCGCCGACCGCTGTCTCGCTCTCGATTCCGTGGAAAATGGGGCGGGTTCGACGTTGGCGAGCCCGGCAAGTGCCTGCTAACTACGACTGGACTGGGCCGGGATACCCGCCGTCGCCGACACCGGGACCTACGTCAAGGACGACGACTGGTCCGTGCCCGGGTCCCGGGGAAATCAACTGCTTTCCCGACCCCTGCACGCGCGGTGTGAGATCAAGGAAGGGTGGTGTTTTACCACTTTGGCGCTGACGGCGTCGCACCCAGCGAGCGGTCGATCGTCGGGGCCCTCGTCGCCGGCGGCCAGATACCCAGTAATCTTCATGGGCCACTGGCTATCGAGAGAGCCCCCTCATCTGAGCGGCTGTCTCTCCGGGACCGTCAGTATGGTGCCGTAGTTATCGGCCGACGGCAGTCGGGAACAATGCCTGGAGTGAGCAACCGGGGCTATAGTAACAATTGAAACGATTTACACACCGACCGCACTGCTGTCGTGCGGTCGGGTGTGCATTGATTTTCAATGGCTACTATAGTAGGCATCTTCGCTAGGAAATATTCGCTGTATGAGGCTCGAAAATAGGGCCTAGTAGGTGTGAGAGGGGTGTTTTTTGGTAACTAGGCCCTAATCAATCGGTAGTTTTTTGTCCGCATAAAGTGAGTTAGAGTAAGATGGGTCACTGGAGTAGCCTCGCGTCCGATAAGAAGGGGGTCTCGAACGTCGTTGCGGTGGTGCTGCTGGTTGGCCTCACGCTGACCGGGGTGGTAGTCATCCTGGCGACGGGGTGGGTGAGCATCAACGAGACGAACCAGCAAGCCGATATGGAGATCGCCGAGGAGTCGATGCTCCAGATAGACAGCACGCTCGAGCAGAGCAGCGGGGGGAACACCACGATAGATCTCCCCAACGAACTCGAGGGGAAAGTGGCCATCTCCAACGACCAGACGTACGAGTTGACGTTGAACAACAACTCGGAATGTTCGACCGGCGAGCGTCCGCTGAGCAGCATCAAGTACGACGACAACGGTCAGGCAGTTGCCTACGAGGGTGGGGGCGTCTGGCGAATGACCGAGTCGGGAGCCACGATGGTCTCACAACCGGACGTTACCTATGACTCGGGTTCGCTTGACGTTTCCTTCGTCAAAGTCAACGGGCAAATCGGGTCGACCGCCGAACTACAGACCTCGGTCAATACAACTAGGGAGCGACAACACCAGTACAACCTGACTCGTGCGCTGTACACCGACGGGACGTACGACGCCCCGCCGGCCGACGGCAATCTAGACTACATTTGTCGCCCTAGAAACGTTGAAAACGCGACCCTGCAGATAAAGAACAGCCAGTATTCGCGAGCCTGGTCCGCCTGGGCCCAGAATAACTACGACAGCGACCTGGTGACCGTCACCCCGACGGAGAACGTGGAGCCGGGTGATACGGTCACGATTCGGTACTCGCTCGGAGACACTTCCGAGGCGGAGTTCGAAGTCTCGGACGTAACGGCATCCAGGGCATCCGGCAGTGACCCGATTCAGGTAACCGCGAACGTGACCAACACCGGAGGACTGCGGGCCGAAAAGTCGGTCCAGTTTGACTACGGCGACCAGCACAACGAGACGACGACGAGTATCGGCGGCGGCGATAGCAAGGACGTGACGTTCACGATACCGGCGGACAACGCCGTCGTCGGGCCGTCCGGGGAGTCGATGGTCTGGACGACGGCGACCGACAGCGCGAACGAGACACTGACGCTCCAGAGCGCGACCGCCGAGCCGGCCTCCGAGCTGAATCGCTCGGACGTACCATCTACACTCTCCGTCGGCGGGTCACCCGGCGACGCCAATCTGACCGTCACGAACACCGACGGGATGACGGCCTTCGAGACGGTGACGATGACCGTCGACGGCCAGCCCGTGGCGAGCTGGGCTGTGACGGTCCCGCCGGGGGAGACCAAAGAGATACCCGTCGGGGAGGAACTCCCCACCGGGAACGTCGGCACGCACACCCTGACGTTCAGCAGTGCAGTGACGCCGGGTGAAACGGCGTCGGTAGACCCGTTCATCGTCGGTGAGAGCGGCTACTTCCGGCTGACGAGCGTCTCGCCGCCCTACGACGTCGACCGCGGGACGACGGTCAACGTGAGCACCGAAGTCACAAACAGCGGTGCCGAACCGCTTCGGGGCGATGTATCGGTCACGATACTCGACAATGACGACGGGACGACAGTGGCAGAGACAACGGAGACGGCAACGCTCGACGGGACGGCCTCGGGGGCCGAATCGACGACGGTCTCGACGGAGTACACCGCGAACTCGGTCGGGAACTACAGCTACCGGTTCGAAACCCCCAACGAGACCCGGCGGGGGCTGTTTTACGTCGGGACGCCGGACGGCCCGAACTTCGTCCTTAGCGGGCTGCGTTTCTCCGAGAACCCGGTCATCAGTGGCAACGAGACCACAGTCTCGGTGACGGTCAACAACACCGGGAACGAGGCGGACACACAGACGGTGGAACTGACCAACGAAAGCGGGGACGTGATACGGTCGGAGACGCACACGCTCGACCCGGATGCCAGTACGTCCATCGACTGGACGCTGGACACCGGCAGTGAGGACGTAACTCTCGGGAACAACGAACTCTCCGTCTCGACGGAGAACACGTCGTTACAGCAGGTTCTCGACGTGCGTGAGGACGTGCCGACGATCTCCGACAGCAACGGACAGGTCGAGGTCAACGTCCGCTCCGACGTGCGGATTACGATGGAAGGTGCGGAGCTCGAAGGACGGTACTTCTCGGGAGAGTACCCCAGTCCGACCGAGATGACGCTCGTCATAAACAACAGCAGCGGGGTGTACGAACGGACTCTCTGGGAAGACATAGAAATCACTGATTCCGACGGGACTGTCCACGAGACGGGGCCTGATGTCAACCATCCCGCAGCCGAACGGGCGATGCAGGACGACAGCTATTCGAACGTCTTCAACATCTCCCTCTCGGTGGAGGCCAACACCACGGTCGGGCTGTACGCGAGCAGTTACGGCTGCGGCGTTTCCAGCTTCGACGAGTCGTTCGACACCTGGGACTACGACTACACGGGCATCGAACACCCGGATCGACGGGACGACGGGAGTTCGACGTACGGCTACGTCTGTGAAGACAGCGAAGTCACTGACGACCCGATAATCCAAATCAGCAACGACACCAATCCGGACAACGTCGTCATCCGGGGGGACGGAGAAGAAGTACCGGCATATCTCCAGTCAGCACCCTATCAGCTCACGCTCAGTGACATGCTGGAGGGGCGCATCGACGACGGTCGGCTCCAGCTGGCCGACGACGAGCGCGTGTTCCTCTACGAGCTCTCGATGGAAGACGCCAGCACCGAGAACGCGGACGAAGAAGGCGACCCCGACTACAACGATGCCATCGCGAGGTTCCAGGTCGAATCGATAAACCGCACGGCGGAGACGGAACCGAACTTCATCATCACCGATTACGATGTCCCGTCGAGAGTCGATACGGGCGACCCGGCGACGCTTGAGCTGACCGTAGCTAACATCGGCGGGCAGGAGGCGGCTACGGACGTGAGCACTACATTCGCTGGCGAGACATACCCGAACACCACTGTCCCACTCGATACCGGTGAGACTGACACGATCGAGATCCCGCTCGAAACGGAGTCGCTGCCGGCAGGCACCTACGAGTGGCAGACCAACGTGACCGAAACCGACGGCTCAGAGCGCTCCGGGTTCCTGACGATCGGCGAGCCGTCCACGTCGTTCTTCCAGATAAGCGGTGTCAGCTCACCCCCGGTGGCCGATGACGATGAGACTCCAGTCGCAGCTATCAACGTGACCAACACGGGTGAACTCGACGGGACACAGCAGGTCACGCTCTCCTACGAGAACACCGACGACGGGACCACGGGGCAGGTCGACACCACGCTACAGATAGACTCGGGTGAGACGAAAGATACGACCCTCTCGCTGCCCACCACGCCGGGGAACTACACGTACACCGTCGGGACCGACAACGTCTCCACCTCGTCGCTCGACTTCTTCCTCGGCTCGTCCAACGTCTACGTGCCCGACAACGACTCTATCAACATCGGGACGGGCGACTACGACACCGGGACAGTGATCAAGCGTACGGGTGGCGCATCAGTGATGAGCGTCGAACTGGCGAACGACGGAACGGTCGGTGACGAACGCGACGTCCGCCTGACTGTCACCGATAGTGACGGCAGCGAGGTGTTCCGCGAGACCGTGACCGGGAAACAGGTCGGCGGTGGGAGTCTGGTCGGACAGGGCACGGTGCCGGCGTATGTCGACTTCAAAACGGACCTTGACCCGGGCTACTACACCTACACTGTCACAGTGTACGACGACACGACGGCCGACAGCATCGCGGACAGGGACACCGGCGACCTGTACCTGCGGGATGTCTCGGAGGGCGGGACTGATGCGGACGACTCACCCATATCTGTCGGCTCTGGGACTATTACGGTCAACTGATAGGCCGGGGCGAGTCGTCCCGCCCGTCGTGGTGTTTGACGCCACCGAGCGACTGCATCTGTTCAGTGTCACGGCTGGCTGGGGCCGAAACCCTCAGGCCCCATCGGTAACACGTGATGGACTGGTTGCCGACCCCAAGTTGGGCGGTGGCGCTCACTGGACGATATCGATTCGAACTGTCGTCTCGTGAACCACGACGTGTTTGATACTCTCACACGTGTATTCATCCCCCGACCCTTCCCAGTCGCCAGCAAGGGCATCGTTCCACTGGTCAGATTGTTCCGCTCCGTCGAGGGAAACATTGACCGAAGTCGCGTTTCTGGTAGTAATACTCTGGTCTTGGCGGACGCTTTCGAGGGTGACCCGCCTGTCTGACGAGATGCTGAACTCACCCGTGACATTTGTCACGGCGAGATGTGCGGTTCGCTCTCCACATCGGAAAGGCGACTGCCGGACGACGACACCACCACCACCATCTTCGGCTCGGAACAGCGCTCCGCTCTGGTAGACGAGTTCGGTGTCGGTATCGGTCGTCCGGACGAGGGCACCGGTAGACATATTCGTTCGGGTTTCACCGGGAACGCTCCAGTTTACCCACGAGTTGGTAAGTTCGAGACTGTGGCCCTGCAGTTTTATTGTCGTCGACCGGCGGTCGATACCCTCGCGATGATCAGAAAGCGTCGTAGCGTAGTTTAACATCGTCACCTCTGCGATATTTGATTCTGTGCCTTCTTGGACATCACCCAACGTCCCGAGGCCGGTAACGGTGACGACGCCGATCATGAAGATTATCGTGCTGAACACAAGCGTGAACGAAACGATATCCGAGACGGCCCGGGAGCCACTCCGAGTCACGGGGAACGTACCTCCAGACAGCCTCTGGTCACATCGTAGAGGACAGTTATCTGACCACCCCGGACAGTGCTCTCACAGACCGGTTGGTCGTTCGCGAATCGCACCTGCGTCTGTCGGTCACTGGACGTCGAGTTGATGTGTATCATGGTCAGCTCACCATCTTCAACAACATGAACGCGATAACCCTCACCCGCAAGCCGATCCGGATAGTTTGAAGTGAACGAGACGTTGCTGGAGACGTCAGCGGTGTCAAACTGGTCGAGTCGGACGAGGTCGCTAGCGACCCCCGAGCCGACGTCCTGTAACCCCTGTCGGACCGTCTGCTCCCGCTTGTTGTCGACGTACGACGAGCCACCTAGCAACAGCCCCGTTATCAGTATCGTCGAGATGCCGATTGTCAGCGCCTGCGTGACCGCCGGCGAGACGGCGCGTGTGTCCCCCATCATGAGGTCTCGTTCACCAGAACCCTTCGCTCGTAGGTCGTGTCCGGCCCGACGTATGTGAGTTCGACAGCCGGGACGACGACAGCGCTACTGTTGCCAGTGGGGAACTCGCCGATACCAGCCAGCCGATAGCTCCCATCAGTTATTTTCTGCGCGTTGTCGTATCGCACGGAATATGGTTCGTTCACGGTCTCGGTGTACGTCGGAAACGGAGACCGGCCAGTGTCTGTCCGGCACTCGCCGGCTTTGATATCCAAGTTCAGGTCGCCGTTACTAGAACAGTAGTCGGTCCAACTGCTCCCGTCAGGAGTGTTGATTTTGACGGTTGTGTTGGCTCCACCGTCGATTCGCATTTGCCAAGTGGTACCGGAAGCATTCGAGACTGATAGTGTGAAATTCGGTTTGCCCCTGCTATCCGTTTTATTTATCTGCATCACGAACATCGATATTCGCTCCGAATCCTCGATTAGAACCCAACCGTTGTGCGGCGGGCTATCGAGGGTCCTGTTGTACGCTTTGAAGTCACCACCGGTCGCGTTCACCACCCCACCTCGTGAGGCAGTGACGTTCACTGTCGCGTTGACGTAGACCCCGTCCTGCTGGCCGCTCACGTTCGTGTAGTACCGTGAGAAGTTCCGGAGCGAGCGGTTGAGCGCGGCCGGGTCGTTGGGGTCAGCGTCCCGGACGATGGCTCGGAGGCCACGGTTGACACTGGCCTCCCGCTCGGCAGCTCTGTCGATGTCAGCGACTGTCTCCGAAGTGGACGCGCTCTCGGAGACGACGAGGCTGTTCGACAGCGGAATGGCCGTCAGAAACACGATGGCGATGGCCAGCCCGCCGAGCAGCAACACCTGTGCTCGGTCGTCGCTCACCATACGACCAGTCGCACCTCCACGACGTTGTACAGGGGGCCGCTCGGGTCGACGTCTTTGCTGATGTAGAACTCACCATCTTGCTTGACAGTGAGTGGAATCGGGTTGCACTCGTCCCCGATACGTCGACTCGTGTTGTCAGTTATTGTCACCGTAGTCGAAGCGGCGACGGCACTCGCCGGCGGCTGGTCGTTCGAACTCTGGGACCTGTCGGAGACCAGTTGGGTCTCACGTTGGTTGGTTGTGTTCCAGTAGCTGAAATTGAGGGCGTACTGTTGTGCCTGGCTATCGAACGTAAGATTGAGTATCTGTTCGAACTCGGCCAGTGTTCTGTCCTGATTGCCGTCTATCGGGCGTCCCTCACGATAACACATCACTGCGTCCCGCAGAGCACCAGACTCACCCGCAATCGAAAGGACATCGCTAGCCTGATACTTCAGCTGCCGTGTTTCGCTCCGCGTCTCGTCTTCCCAGGCGCGGGTGTCGATAGCGCCCAGTCCGTACACCGTGGCCGTCACGACGAGGATGGCGGCCAGCACGCCCTCCAGCGTGTACGCCTGTCCTCGGTCGCCGTTTACCATACGCGGACCACCAGCCAACAGGTCGGGTCACACTCAGTTGACGGGTCGTTCGTCAGCCGGACGACGCGCGAGGCCGTCACGGGCTCGGAGCGGCGGTACTCTCCCCAGCTGCCCGAATCGATGAGCTTCGAGGCAGGGGTCCGCTCACCGCGCTCCAGCGTCGTCGCGTTGACGATACTCACGTTGACGAGGGGATCGGTCCGCCTGTCCGAGGAGACGTTCGTACCGGCCCGGAGCTTGAGTCTCTTCATGTTTCCGGACAGCTCCTCTATCCCCCCGGGCTCGTCGTATCGTAACACGTTTGACTGCTCTTCGGTGCTGTAGTTCTCGACGATATAGGAGGCGATTCGGTCGGCTTGTGGCTGGTCCACGCCCGGTGATGTCCCCTCATAGACCGCCAGGGCCCCGCCTTGGCTAAAAAAGAACGCGCCGATAACCGTCACTAGGAGTACGCTGACACCGATAGCGAAATCCTGTGTCGTCTGGCCCCGGTCCCCCGTCATACTACCTCACCCGACCGCCATCCAGACGACGAGCGCAATCGTCGAAAGGATGACGGCGAATTTGACGCCCGCCAGTAGCTTAACTTCACGTATATATCCGGCGATGAAAGACGACAGGAGCGCCTGCAGAGTAACGGCGTGGAAGAACAGCATCGACAGGGCGTCGGTGTCGATGTTCCCGCCGAACTGGCCGCCGCCCGCGGCAGCGCCGCCCGCACCGCCGGCGCTGCTTGCCTGCTGGGTCAGCCCGGACATCACATCAAGGAACTGCGTCTTCAGCAGCGCCATGACCCCGAGCAGGGTGAGATAGGTCATGATGATGATAACCGTCTGCATCCGGGTGCGTGACTTCCGGGAGCGGTCGATGTCGTCCTGGTTCTCGGCGGC
Organism: Haloarcula sediminis; assembly: GCF_035656455.1. Lineage (NCBI taxonomy): Archaea > Methanobacteriati > Methanobacteriota > Halobacteria > Halobacteriales > Haloarculaceae > Haloarcula > Haloarcula sediminis. The sequence goes on from NZ_JAYMGA010000001.1 coordinate 898,445, forward strand.
CTGGGCAGCCGTCGAGAGCACGTCCTGTATCTGACTGGAGGCCTCCTGTGCCTCCGCGATGAGTTTCACCGTCCGGGCCATCCGCGGGATGTGGTACTTGTTGTTGAACTCCCGCAGGGCGTCTTTGAGGCTGGTTCCGTAGTTCACCTTCGCGTGTATCGTCTCGAACTCCTCGGAGAGCTTGCCCGCGGAGGTTTCGGAGACGACCTTGATCGATTCGAGCAGTGTCATCCCGGTGTCGTTCGCGGAGGCGAGCTTCCGGAGGTTCTCCGAGAGGTTCCCGATGATGGCCTTCCGCGAGCGCTGGTTCCACTCGTAGAAGACGGCAAGCGGGACGAAGTTGATGTACATCGGGACGTACACCCAGAAGAACGTCCCCGAAACCGGGTTTCGCTCCATGCCGCCGATAGACAGCGGCGCTTCCCCGAGGACGATACTCACGACCAGGGCGAGCACGGAGATGGGTATCGTCAGCCCCAGCACGAGCATCGGGTGGTCCCGGAAAAACAGGTGGGGCTTCTTGAGTATCTGGACCAGTTCGTAGGTCCCTTCCCGTCCCTTGATGCGGTCGAAGACGCTGTAGGTCCCGGTGTAGGACTCGATGAGCCCGAGGTTGAACACGGCGATGCCCTCGTCGACGACGACATCCTCCTCGTCGGAGTTGGGCCGGAGGTAGCCGTCGCCGACGGCGTCCTGGGTGACCGTCGAAACCAGCACCAGGAAGGCGATACCGGTCAGCGGGATGAGCCCGTAGACGGTGCCGTAGATGAGCATCTGCTGGGCGTTGCCCATCATCGTCATGATGACGAGGATGATGATGAGCAAGAGCGGGAACAAGGAGAGGGTCATGTACATCTCGCCGAACAGCTCCAGCGTCTCCAGCATCTTCTCCTGTTCCTGCTTGGTCGTCCGCATGTGCTTTTCCTTCTGGTCTTCGAGGAAGGAGGTCATGTCCCCGCCGGAGTTGATGATAGAGAGCATGTCGGTGAGAAACTGCGACAGCTCGTCCGAGGGGGTCTGAATCGCCTGGTTACGTACCGCGGTCCGGTAGTCGGTATCGAAATACTCCGTCTCCAGTACGATCGATTTGAACTCCTGGGCGACCTCGCCGTAGGTGTCGTCGGCCTCGCCCATCGCCTGGAGGATTTCGAGCTGGTTCAAGCCCCCAACGGAGAGGGCGTACATGAACGAGATTGCGTCCGAAAGGAGGATGTTGATCTCGCGTTCGCGCGCACTGGCACGGAAATACGGAATCGAGACGAGCGAGCCAAAGCCCACGCCGAAGCCGATGGCCCCGAAGACCACGCCGGTCACGAGGATCATAAAGGGGAGTTTCAGCGTGTCGATGAGCGTCAACAGCGTCTCGTTCTGTATGGAGACGCCGATGAACGTCGGGGCCTCGCTGCCCGCGAGGAAGATGTTCACCGCGAGAAAGCCAAGCAGGCTCCCGACGAGCCAGAGGGCCGTGCCGGCGATGATACCGACGGCCAGCGCCCGGGCGAGGAACATCTCGACGTTGTCGGCCATCCGGGCCTGTGCGAGCTTGTCCTCGACGCTGTCGACGAACTCGCCGTCCTCGTCGAACAGCCGCTGGTAGGCCGGGTAGAAGGCGTCACCCAGCGCGCCGCCGCTTGCCAGTTCCTTCTGGCGTTTTCCCTCCGTGTCCAGACTCATCCACTATCGGCCTCCTTGCCGGCTTTCGGGACGAACTGGCCGAACTCCGTCACGTCGTCGTCGGTGTCGCTCTCTTCGAGCGCGTTGCCGTCCATCAGCGCCGAGACGATGTCGGGGGTGTCGCCACCTTTGAACTTCGAGAACAGCGGTCCGGCGTTGTCGAGCACCTGTTTTGTCTCCTCGACCATCTCCGGTGGGGCGTCCGGCCGGGGGACCATCTCCTCTTTCTCGGGGTCGATATCGATCTTGACGGACTCCATCTCCCGGAGGTCCTCCAGGGACTTCTCCAGCTGGTCGTTCGCGATGAGCGTCAGTATCGTCTCGGGGTCGTTGATGAAGGCCTGGATGGCCGCGGCGACCTCCGTGTAGGAGTTGATGCCCTGGTCGATGAGATACGCGAGGACGACTTTCCGCTTGAACAGCTCCTCGTCGAGTTTCTCCTGGCTCCACCCGCGGTCGAACTTGATCTCCTCTAGGGTGTTGGAGTTGCCCATCTGGATGTACTCGTCGGTCTCGGCGCGCCACTCGTAGACGTCGCGGACGTTGATTTCGTCGTTCTCGGCGGAGTACTCGTTTATCTCGGTGAGGGATTTGTTCCGGCGGACCTTGCTCCCGTCGACACGGGTCTGGGTCTGGATAGAGACCAGGTCCAGGGCCGTAAACAGGGTCTTCGAGACGTTGATGGGCTCGGTCGTGAAGCGTTTGATGACCTCGCCGACGGAGTCCGCGTGGAAGGTGGTGTAGGTGGTGTGGCCGGTCGACATGACCTGAAACAGCGTCCGGCCTTCCTCGCCGCGGATCTCGCCCATGACGATGTAGTCGGGCCGCTGGCGCAACGCGGCCTCAAGCAGGTCGAACTCGTCGACGTCGCCCTTGTCGTCCTCGCCAAAGGAGGGACGGGTGACGCTTGCGACCCAGTTGCGCTGGGGCAGTTCGACCTCGCGGGTGTCCTCGATGGAGACGATCTTGGAGTTCGAGGGGATAAACAGCGAGACCGCGTTCAGGCTCGTCGTCTTCCCCGAGGCCGTCCCGCCGGCGAAGATGAGACTTTTGTTGTTCTCGATGCAGAGCCAGAGAAAGGCCATCTCGTCAAGCGAGAAGGTGTTCCAGTTGATGAGGTCGATAGGGGTGAATGGAACGTCCTTGAACTGACGGATGGTGTAGTTGGTCCCGTGGTCGGACACCTCCCGCCCCAGCGTCAGCTGGGCGCGCGAGCCGTCCGGGAGGGTGGCGTCGATCTGGGGCTGGCGCTTGGAGATACCCTTCCCCGAACGCTGGGCGAGTTTGACGACGAAGTCGTCGAGATTCTTTTCCCCGTGTTCGACGTTCGAGATGATCTGTTCGTAGTCGGTGTGGTAGACGAACACCCGGGAGTTGTAGCCGTCACAGGAGATGTCCTCGACGTTGATGTCGTGTTTGATCGGGTCAATGAGCCCGTAGCCGACGAAGTCCCGCTTGAGCACGTACAGCAGCTTCTCGACCTGGTACTCGTTGAGCGTCGAGGGGTCGTCTTCGAGGATAGCGGGCTCGGGACGCACAGAGAGCCCGTTGAGCTGTCCCGACGCCTCGGGGGCGGTCGTCTCGGCGTCACTGAACAGCTCCTTGAGCCCGTCGAGGAATCCGCCACCGCCGCCGGCGCCGGGACTGAGCGTGTCCTCGTAGAGGTCATAGCGTGCGAGGAGCTGTTCGGCCTCGCGCTGGATGACCTGTGCCCGGTCGGCGTTTGACCCCTTGACGATGACGTCGTCCTCGGAGTACTTGATGGCCGTTTTGAGTTTGCCGGAGAGAAAGCCCTGGAGGTCCTCCTCGATGGGGGTGAGATGTGGTTCGACGACGTAGTACTTCTTCTCGTTTTCCTTCCGTGACTGGAAGACGATGGCACAGGCGTAGGGCTTGTTGACCCAGTACCGCTCTAGCTCCTTGAAGTGTGATTTCTTCGAGAGCGGCACCGCCTTCTCCAGGTCGTATCGGTTGACGACCGTGGTGTGGCCCTCCCGCGTGGAGAAGAACTCGTCCTCGTCCAGTTCCGGGTTCACGTCGACGGTCCGTTCCTCTATCAGTTCCTCCAGTTCCGTGGCGAAGTCCTCGGCCCGCGAGAGGCGGTTCTCCGTCCGGTCGGGCTCGAAGCCGAGATGGGACGCGGCGTCGAACGGGACGACGTCGCCCTGACTGTCGGTGGGCTGGTCGCCGTTGTCCCAGGCTTTGGGACCGCTCTCGTAGTAGTACTCCTGTTTGAAGTGTTCCCAGGTGTACTCGCCCTTGACCACGGGAGTCGTCTCCGGGTCGAGGTACTCGGCGAACGGTCGGTTGACGCCCTTCGCGACGCCGGCCGCGTCCTCGAGTTTGTCGGTGATAGTCTCGGGGTCGAACCCGAGATAGTCGGCCCGGTTGAACGGCCCGCCGTCGTGTAACTCGCGGCGGAGGTCCTCCCACGTGTACGCCCCCACCGACGCGGTTGGGCCGGGCGATGTGACCCCGTCCGACCCCGACTCGTTAGTTTCCTCTATAGCCATTGTTGGTTAGGTCAGTTCCTGCACGAGAGATCCAAACGCCTGTTCGGTGTCGTTGTACACACCGGCCAGTACGGAGTCGTGAGACACAATATACCGGGAATTCTGTAGCAGTCTTAGTTAAACTTTCGCCACATATATCACAGGTGATAGCTAGACGCGGACGAGTATCCGGCAGTCGGCTGCGGCGTGGTTACCAGTCTTACGAGAGGAACGATTCGAGACGGTTCATGGCGGTCTTGAGATCGTCGAGGCCGGTCGCATAGGAGATTCGGAGGTGGCCGTCGCCGCCCTCTCCGAAGGCAGAGCCCGGGACGACAGCGACTTTCTTCTCCTGTAAGAGCGCCTCGGCGAACTCGTCGGCGTCGTCCCACGGGCACTCGGGGAACGCGTAGAACGCCCCCGCGGCGGGGAAACAGGAGAGGCCCATGTCCTCGAACCGCGAGAGGACGTAGTTCCGTCGGCGGTCGTACTGGGCGGTCATCTCGTCGACCTCGTCGAGACAGCTGTCGAGCGCCTCTATGGCCGCGTGTTGGGCGGTCGTCGGCGCCGACAGCATCGTGTACTGGTGGACGCGGTTCATCGCCGTGATGGCTTGCTCTGGCCCCATCGCGTACCCGAGCCGGAAGCCGGTCATCGCGAAGGCCTTCGAGAAGCCGTTGAACACGACGGTCCGCTCGCGCATCCCCGGCAGCGACGCGATGGAGGTGTGGTCGTGCTCGTAGGTGAGGTCGGCGTATATCTCGTCGGCAAAGACCGAGAGGTCGTGCTCCCGACAGAAGGCCGCGACCTCCCGGAGCTCGTCGCCGGTCATCGTCGCTCCGGTGGGGTTGTTCGGGTAGCAGTAGACGAGGGCGTCCGCCTCGGCCGCGCCGGACTGTTCGAGCACCTCGCGGGTGAGCTTGAACTCGTCCTCGACGCGGGTGGGAACGTCGACGACGTCAACGCCGGCGAAGGTCGCCCCGGGGACATAAGAGACGTAACAGGGCTGGGCCACAGCGAGCTTGTCGCCGGGGTTCAACAGTGCGCGGAAGGCCAGGTCGAGCCCCTCGCTCGCGCCCGCGGTGACGACCATCTCCTCGTCGGGGTCGTAGTCGAGGCCGTGCTGGGCCGACTCGAAGCGGGCGATGCGCTCGCGCAGCTCCCGTTTGCCCTTGTTGGCCGTGTAGGAGGTCTGGCCCCGCTCCAGCGAGGTGATGGCGGCCTCGCGGGCCGCCCACGGCGCGGAGAAGTCCGGCTCCCCGACGCCCAGGGAGATGATGTCGTCCATCTCCTCGGCCAGCTCGAAGAACCGTCGGATGCCCGACGGCGGAACGGCGTCGACCCGGTCGGCTGGCTCCAGTGTCATGGCGAGACCGACAGCCTGTCGTCGTCGTCATGGTCGTCGAAGCTCATCCCCTGTTCCTTGTAGGACTCCATGATGTAGTGGGTCACCGTCTGCGTGATCTCGGGGATGGGAGCGATCTTGTCGCTGATGAAATGGGAGACTTCCCGCATCGAGTCCCCCTCGACGGTCAGGTCGAAGTCGTAGTCGCCGCTGACCAGCCGCAGCGAGGTCACTTCGGGGAACTTCGCGATGCGGTCGGCGATGTCGCCGTAGTTGGTCTCGCGGTCCAGCGCCACGTTGAGTTCGACGGTCGCCCGGACCCGCTCCCCGTCGCTCTCCAGGGCGTCCCAGTTGACGACGGCCTGATAGCCCGTGATGACGCCGGCGTCCTCGAACTCCGCGACGATGGTCTCGACCTCGTCCTCGGTGAACTCGGTCATGTGAGCCAGGTCCTCGGTGGTGTACCGGGCGTTCTCCTCCAGCAGATCCAGAATCTCCCGTGGGCTGCTCATACAGAGGAGCGTGCGCTCACTATCAAAAGCCTTGCTCAACAGTGAGAGGGTGTGACAGTGTCTGCAGTCGATACACACGCGAGATTTAATTGGGAGCGGGCCATCCGATAGCGTAATGTTCGACGACGCCAAGGACGACCCCGAGACGGGCTGGGGCCACGTCGCCACACACGACGACGCGCCGGCCGTCATCGACACTCTCCTGCGGCTTGACCCGGAGGCCGCGTACACGAAGACCGAACTCAGCGACGAGGCCGGCGTGGCCCTGAAGTCGCTGTATCTGGACGGGACGCTTGACCACCTCGTCGAGATGGGCTTTCTGGAGAAAGAGGACGACGAGGGCGAGGAGGCGCTGTTCAGCGTCGACACCGACACTGCCGTCTTCGAGGCCGCCGCCGCCTTCGACGACGCCATCGCCGCGCGACTGGAGGAGTAGCTGACCGCTGAGCCGACGAGCGAATCCGACCGTTCTTTGTCCGGGCGGGCGAACGGCCGCCAACAGTGGTCTCACAGTCCCGGCTCGTCGTCGGTCTGGTCGGCGGCTCGCACCTCGTCAACCACGCCTACTTCATGTTGCTCCCGCCGGTTTTCGGCCCGCTGCGTGCCGAGCTGGGGCTGACCGACGCGCAGCTCGGGGTCGCACTGGGCACGGTGGGCGTCGTCGTGACTGCGCTCCAGTTGCCCCTGGGCTCGCTGTCGGACTCGCGGGGGCGGACGCCGGTGCTAGCCATCTCGCTCATCTTCGGCGCGCTGGGGGCCGTCCTGACCGCGACCGCACAGAGTTACGCCTGGCTGCTCGGGGCGAGCGTCGTCACCGGCGTCGGCATCGCCGGCCACCACCCGGCACACTACCCGCTCATCGGCGCCGCGACGACAGCCGACACCCGCGGGCGGGCCTACAGCGTCCACGGCTTCACCGGCGCGCTGGGCTTTGCCGCGCCGCCGGCCGTCGTCGCCGCCGCCGCGACCGTGGGGCTGGACTGGCGGCTGGCTATCGGTGCCATCGCCGCCGTCGGTGCCGTCTATGGGGCGGCCTGCCTGCTTGCGTTCGACCGGTACGTCGACCGCGATATCACCCATCCGACGAGCGACGCGGACCCCGCCGGCCGACCGGAAGCGACGGGTCGCTCCTCGCCCGCGCCCGGCGGGAGCTCCGGAGCGTGGTCGCCTCGCCGCCAATCGTCGCGCTCACCGTCCTGTGGTTTCTCACGTCGGCGGCGGGCTGGGGTATCAAGCAGTACACGGCGACGCTGCTCTCGGCTGGCTACGGGTTCCCGGACGCCACCGCGAACTTCGCCGTCTCGGCCATGCTCACCGTCGGCGCCGTCGTCATATTCGGCGGGGGCTACCTGACCGACCGCTACGCGGCGGGGCCAGTGCTCGTGGGCGGCTACGCCGCACTGGCTATCGTCGCCGGGCTGCTCGCACTGGGGGCCTTGCCGGTCGTTGGCGCTTTGGCGCTGGTGCTCGTCCTCTCGGCGACCGTCGACGGGAGCCGGCCGGCGAGAGCCGCCCTCGCCGACGCCCTCTCGACGGACGGCGCGGCGGGCAAGAACTTCGGACTGCTGACTATCGGTATCTCCGGGGGCGCCGCCGTTGCGCCGCCTGTGCTCTCAACCGTCGTGGCCCGCTTTGGCGTCACCGCGGCGTTCTGGGCTATCGCGGTGCTGGGTATCGTCGCAATCGGCTTGACCGCCGTGGTGCTGTCGGTAGATGGGACGGCCATGTCCGGCCGGGCACAGCCTGGGGACTGAGACAGCTTCTCGTGGTTGTGTCCGGGTATCGCCTGTCGGCAATCACCAGACGACCGCCCGTAGGAGTCGTCGCGTCGCTTTCGGACAGCCGCGAATTTTTACGGGCCCCCGACGTAGCTCGGTGCACTATGGTCTCGATCGACTCCGACTCCGACGTGCTCCAGCGCGGTGACACCGCACCGACATTCGAACTGGCGGGCGCCGACGGTGAGATGTACCGGCTGGCGGATTTCGACGACCACGAGGCGCTGCTGGTCGTCTTCACGTGTAATCACTGCCCGTATGCCAAGGCCAAGATTCCCGAGCTGAACCGGCTCGCCGAGGAGTACGACGACCTCGCCGTCGTAGGCATCAACGCGAACGACTCGACGGAGTACCCCGACGATTCCTTCGAGCGAATGCAGGAGCTCGTCGCCGACGGCACCGTCGCCTACGACGCCTACCTCCACGACGCCGACCAGTCGGTCGCGGCGGCCTACGGCGCCCGCTGTACGCCCGACCCGTTCCTCTTTGCGGCCGACGGCGGCGACTTCCGGCTCGCCTACCACGGGCGGCTCGACGACGCCCCCAACCCCGACGACGAGCCCAGCGAGCGGGAGATGGCCGGCCACGTCGAGACGCTGCTGGCCGGCGAGGAGATAACTGCGGCCGAAAAGCCCTCACGGGGCTGTTCCATCAAGTGGATGGACGGCAACGAGCCGGACTACTGGGACCTCTGAGTGGGCCGATAGCTGCTGCCTTCCTGAAAAGTGTTCTAATCGGAAACGACCACCGCTGTAATTTGCCGGGCAGGTTTATGTATCAGCGCATCGTCTATAACTATGGACTATGAAGAAACTCATTAACGACCCGGACGACGTGGTCGACGAGATGCTCGACGGAATGGTCGCCGCCTATCCCGACCAGGTCCGTCGGCTTCCTGACACGAACGTGATGGTACGCGACGACGCTCCGGTAGACGGGAAAGTCGGTGTCGTCAGCGGCGGCGGGAGCGGCCACGAGCCGACCCACGCGGGCTACCTCGGCGAGGGGATGCTCGACGGGGCAGCCGCGGGCGACGTGTTCTCCTCGCCGACAGCCGACGAGTTCGAGGCGCTGCTCGAGGCCGCCGACAGCGGCGAGGGCGTGCTGGCGGTCATCAAGAACTACGAAGGCGACGTGATGAACTTCGAGACCGCCGGCGAGATGGTCGAGATGGAGGGGACCGACGTCGCCACGGTCGTCGTCGACGACGACGTGGCCGTCGAAGACTCGCTGTACACCTCCGGTCGCCGCGGGGTCTGTGGCACCATCCTGGTCCACAAGGCCGCCGGCGCGAAGGCCGCCGAGGGCGCGGACCTGGAGGAGGTCCAGCGCGTCGGCCAGAAGGTCATCGACAACGTCGGGACGATGGGGATGGCGCTGACGTCCTGTATCACGCCCGAGAAAGGCGAGCCGACCTTCGACCTCCCCGAAGACGAGATCGAACTCGGCATCGGTATCCACGGCGAGCCCGGCGTCGAGCGAACCGACGTGATGGAGGCCGACGAGATAACCGAGGAGCTCACCGAAGCGGTGCTTGCGGACCTCGACCTCGACGAGGGCCAGGAGGTCATGACAATCGTCAACGGGATGGGCGGCACGCCGCTGATGGAGCTGTTCGTCGTCAACCGCAAGCTCCAGGAGCTACTGGGCGACCGCGGCTTAGAGACGTGGGACGCCTGGGTCGGCGACTACATGACCTCCCTGGACATGGAGGGCTGTTCCATCACGGTGTGTGCCGTCGACGAGGAGCTGAAGGAACTGCTGGACGCGCCGGCCGAGACCCCGGCGCTGACGGTGAAATGAGCGACGAGGGCGAGGCAGTCGTCGCCGCGGTGGCGGCGGTCGCGGAACGGATAGAGGCCGAGCGGTCCCACCTGACGGACTTAGACTCCGCCATCGGCGACGCGGACCACGGCGGGAACATGGCCCGCGGGTGGGCCGCCGCCGCGGAGGCTGTCGCCGACATCGAGGACCCGGAGCCGTCCGAAGCCGTCAAGACCGCGGGCAAGACGCTCTTATCCGAGGTCGGCGGCGCGTCGGGCCCGCTCTTTGGCGGGTCGCTGGTCTTTGCCAGCACCGAACTCGAAGACGGCATCACCGCCGAGAGCAGCGTCGCGTTCGCCGAGACCTACCTGGAGAAGGTCCAGGACCGGGGCGACGCCCGCGTCGGCGACAAGACGATGGTCGACGCGCTGGTGCCGGCGGTCCACACGTTCAAGAAGTCCGTCGAGGTCGACGACATGACCCCGGTCGAGGCCCTTGCGAAGGCCGTCGCCGCCGCCGAGCGCGGCGTCGACTTCACGGTCCCAATCCGGGCCTCGAAAGGCCGGGCCTCGTACCTGGGCTGGCGGTCGGTCGGTCACCAGGACCCCGGCGCCACGAGCACGCTGTACATCATGGAGGAGCTGCTGGACGTGGCGACCGAGCACGTCGACGCCCCCGACGGGCTGCCCGACCACGCCGAGTCGCCCACGATTCCGGACGACGAGGTGACCGAGGACTGATGGTCGGACTCGTCGTCGTCTCACACAGCCAGACGGCCGCCGAGGGCATCGCCGAGGTGGCCGGAGAGATGGGCGGAGAGACGCGTATCGAACCGGTCGGCGGGGACGGACAGGGCGGCTTTGGCACCGTCGCCGACGACATCGAGTCGGCTATCGACGACGCGGACAGCGGGGACGGCGTCGTCGTCCTCGTCGACCTCGGCAGCGCCGTGATGAACGCCGAGATAGCCATCGAGATGAGCGACGCCGAGGCCGTCATCGCGGACGCGCCGGTCCTGGAAGGGACGGTCAACGCAGCGGTCACGGCGACCGGCTCGAAGGCCACCGTCGAGTCGGTCCGCGAGCAGGCCGAGGCGGCCCGCGGCGTCGAGAAACTGTAATCACTCCCCGTCTTCGGGGGTAGAAAGCACCGCTTCGAGCGCGTCGAGTGCGGCCTCGGCGTCGTCGCCCTCGGCGACGAGGCGGACGACCTCACCGTGTTTTGCGCCCAGCCCAGTGACCGAGAGCATGCTGTTTGCCGGCACGAGGTCCTCGCCGTCCGCCATCCCTACTTCCACCGTCGCGTCGTACTCGTTGGCCGTCTGGACGAACTGCGACGCGGGTCGTGCGTGCAGACCGGCCTCGGGGACGATTTCGACTTCGCGTTCCATACCGGACCGAAGCCCCGGACACGCATTACTATTCGGGGTTCCGGAAGGCCGCGCTCAGTTTGGCCTGGGGACGGGCGGACGGTGCGTGGGGCCGACACCAGCGCCTCGGCCGCGCAGTCCCTAAACAGGGCTCCCCGTACGGTGGTCACGGATTTATCAACGGGGCGGCAAAGCGTAGCGGTATGCACGTCGATGCGGACCGTCTGCGTGAGGATATCGAAGCGAACGCGCGGTTCGGAGCGGTCGACGCCGACAATGGGGTCGGCCGGACCGCCCTGACCGGCAGCGAAGCGGACAGACAGGTCAGAGAGCGGTTCGTCGAGCGGCTGACTGCGGCGGGTCTGTCCGTCCGTGTCGACCCCGTGGGAAACATCGTGGGCCGCTGGACGCCGGCCGGCTGCGACCCGGAGGCCGCCCCGGTCGCGGTCGGCAGTCACCTGGATTCGGTTCCACGGGGCGGCATCTTCGACGGGCCGCTGGGAGTCTATGCCGCCCTGGAGAGCGTCCGTGCCATGCAGTCGGCCGAGGTCACGCCCGGCCGGCCCGTCGAGGTCGTCTCCTTCACCGAGGAGGAGGGCGGTCGGTTCGGTGTCGGAACCCTCGGGTCGTCCGTGGCGGCGGGACAGCGAACGGCGTCGGAAGCGCTGTCGCTCACAGACGACGACGGCACCTCGCTCGAAGCGGCGCTGCGACGGATCGGCTTTGACGGGGACGACACGGTCGAGGCCGGCCGCTGGGACTCGTGGGTGGAGCTACACGTCGAACAGGGGACGACGCTCACGGACGCCGGTGCCGGCGTCGGTATCGTCGACTCGATTACCGGCATCACGAACTGCGAGGTCCGCATCACCGGCGAGGCCGACCACGCCGGCTCGACGCCGATGGACGAGCGAACCGACGCGCTGGCGGCCGCCTCGGAGTTCATCCTCGACTTAGAGCGTGTCGGGTGGGAGTGTGCCAAGACGAGCGACGCCGCGGTGGCGACTGCCGGGGAAGGCGCTATCGCGCCGAACGCCCGGAACATCGTTCCCGAACGGGTGGAGCTGGACCTCGACATCCGGGATATCGACCACGACACCATGACCCGAATGGTCGACCGCTGTCGGGACAGCCTCGCGCGCTTGGAGCGGACCCGGGGCGTGGACACGTCGATAGAACGGTACCGCGACAGCGAGCCGACCCCCTGTAGCGACCGCTTTCGCACGGCGGCCGAGGCCGCAGCGGCGACGGCCGGCGTCACGTCGGTGGGGCTGCCCTCGGGGGCGATGCATGACACGGCCAACGTCGCCGCCGTCACCGACGCGGGACTGCTCTTTGCGCCGTCGGAAGGCGGCTACTCACACTCGCCCCGGGAGTGGACCGACTGGAGCGACTGTGCCGCGGCAACGGCCGTACTCGCGGAGACGGTTCGCTCGCTCGCGTCCACGTGACACGGTCGCCTCCGGCCGAGGAGGGTATCGACCCACCATCCGGAGGGGGACGTTTTTTCCCCGATATCGGTGATGGGCGGGTGTGACCAGTTACGCCATCAACCCCCCGGAGCTGAAAGACGCACGGGAGATCGGGTACAATCACGCGCGCATCGACGGCGGCACCTTCTACATGGCCGGACAGGTCGCCATGGACGGCGACTCGACGATTGTCGGGGACGACATCGAGACGCAGGCGCGAAAGGCCTACGAGAACGTCGGGATTCTGCTGGCCGCGATGGACAAGGGCTACGGCGACGTCGCGAAGGTGACGACACACATCGTCGACCCGGTCAGACACTACTACGACGGCTACAAGGAGGTCTACTGGGAGACCTTCGAGGAGCCGTACCCGTGTCACACCGTCCTCGGCCACGAGCAACTCGCAAACGAGGACTACCTCGTCGAGATAGAGGTCGAGGTCCCGCTTTCGGCGGCCGACATCGAGGGTATCGAGGCCGACGGCGAGACGATACGCGAACTCTGACGCGGCGCCGTCCGTCGCGGCGTCGGCAGGCTTGCCGGTCGTGTTCGAGCAGCGAGTCACCGGCCCCGTTGTCCGGCATGGGAGTTTCTCAGAGTTCGCCGATGAACCCGTCCATCAGTTTCTTCTCGCCGCGCCGGAGGTGTTCCTCCACGGTCCGTCTGCTGATACCGAGTTTGTCGGCTATCTCGGCCGTCGTCGTCTCCCGCGGGATGTCGTAGTAGCCGTTCTCGTAGGCCGTCTCGAGGACCTGCCGCTGGCGTTGCGTGAACTCGGGGACGAGATTCGCCGGCGCGATGAGCGGGTCGCCGCGGTCGACGGTCTGTATCTCGCGTTTCGACTCGACGGTGACGCTTTTCCCGTCCTCGACGAGGTCCTGATAGAAACTGGATATCTGTGCGGGCTTCAACGCGACGACCTGAAAGCGCTTCTCGCCGCGCTCGTAGCGCAGCGGGGAGATGAGAAGGCAGCCGGCGTCCTGTGCGTAGTCTTCCAGAAACCCGCTCGCCCGCTCTCGGAGACAGCCCTTCGTGACGATGATCCCCTCGTCGACCTGGCTCGCCTGCCCCTCGACCCCGACGGTAGAGCGGAGCATCTCGATGACCTTGTCGTCGACGGGGCCGGCGATGTGGAGCAAGTCCCGGTCGTCGTTACACCAGAGCCGGATGGTCCGGTTCGTCCGGGCAGTGACTTCACCGAACGTGCTTGAGTCGTTGACGCTGAATGAGGCAGTGTACATGGTTGGGCTGGCGGGACGAGCAGTTGCGGCTGACGGGAGCTCCTCACACCACTGTGTGTGGCAATGTCTCACGCCAAATTAAAAACGTTCTGTTGGGGGTGATATGTGGCGTGGCGTGAGAGGACAGAGACGTGGTAGCCGACTACCGAACGGTGGCCCGGGTCGGGCACACGCATCAGCTACCCGCGACAGCGCTGCGTGCAGCGGTTCGAGACGAAGCCGTGTGGTAAACGAGGGGAGTCCGTTCGAACCCCGACGCCGCCGGGACGATGCCAAACGGAGGCCCCACACTTAACAGCCGACTCGCCACAGACTCACAGAGTGCCCCGCCGAACGCTTCCCTTTTCGCCGTGGTGGCTGGTACTCGCGGCCGCGGTCGCGATGGGTTCCGCAGGCCTCTACCAGTTCACGTGGTCCTCCCTCCGGGGCCCTCTGGGCGCCCGATTCGGCGCGTCCGAGACGTCGCTTGGCACGGTGTTTACCCTCTTTATCGTCTTTCAGACGGTGTCACAGGTGCCCGTCGGGTGGGTCCGGGACCGGTACGGTCCGCGGTGGCCCCTCCTCGGCGGGGGGCTCTGCCTCGCCGCCGGGTTCGCCCTGAGCGCCGTCGCGTCCGGGGTCTACGCCGTCTACCTCGCGTACTGTTTTGGCGGCATCGGCGCCGGGACCACGTACACCGTCGGAATCAACACCGCGATCAAGTGGTTCGATACGCACCGCGGGCTCGCGACCGGACTCATCTCCTCGATGTACGGCGCGGTGAGCTTTCTGGCGATTCCGCTCATCAGGGAGGGTGTTCAGACCGACGTGAGGGGGACCCTGCTCGTACTCGGCGGCGCCGCCGGCGTCGGGGTCTTCCTCGCCGTGCCCGTACTCCGGGACCCGGTTCGGGCCGACGATGCTGACGCCGACCGCGAGGAGGGGACACCACAGCCGGCGGGACGGCGCGACTACGGCTGGCGGGCGACCCTCTGTACGTGGCAGTTCTGGCTCATGTACGCGGTGTTCGTGCTGGCCAGCGGCGTGAGCCTGATGGTCGTCGGCAAGGCCGTCTCGTTTGCGGCGCAGTTCGGGTTCTCGGCGGCGACGGCGACCGGGAGCGCGTCGCTCATCGCGCTCGCGGACGCGGGGGGCATCCTGGCCAGTGGCTCCCTCTCGGACCGCTTTGGGAGGGAACTGACATCGGGCGTCTCGCTCGTGGGCAGCGGGCTCGCGCTCGCGGGCGCCGTCGTGGCAGCCGAGGCCGGTCTCGGTATCGCCGTCATCGCCGCGCTGTCGGCGATGGTGTTTCTCCGCAGTCCCGTCTTCTCGGTGTTCCCCCCGCTCGTCGGCGACTACTTCGGGCCCGCGAGCTCCTCGACGAACTTCGCGCTCCTGTATAGCGGCAAGCTCTGGGGCGGGGTCGGCGGCGGTCTCGTGGCCAGTTTTCTCATCGGGACCGTCGGGTGGTCGGCGACGTTTCTCGGCGGGGCCGTCCTCGTCGCGCTGGCGGGCGTCGCGACGTTCTTTCTCCGGCCGACCGAGCCGAACGCGTCCTGACCAGCCGGGCGAGACGGACCGCCATACGGAGGGTGAGCTATCAGGCCCCGCGCTCGCCTCACGACCCGTATGACCGAGAGTGTGCGAGCGGTGATGCTCGACCCCGACTGGTTCGGCGACGTGGACGCGGAGCGGCGACACTTCGCGGAACTGCTCGACCGGGAGGTGACCGTCGAGGGGGTCGACTGTACCGAGGCCGAAATTCCCGAAGCAGTCGGCGAGGCCGACCTGTTGCTGTCCCACTACACGGGGGTTTCGGCGGCAGCGATGGACGCGACGGGCTGTTCGGTTGTGAGCCGCTACGCGACCGGCATCGATGACATCGACGTGGCGGCCGCGACCGAACGGGACGCCCGCGTCACCCGCGTCCCCTCCTACTGCGACGACGAGGTCGGCACGCACATCGTCAGCCTGGGGATGGCGCTCGTCCGGGGGCTTCCGATGTACGACGCCGGGACCGAAGACGGAACGTGGCAGTGGAAGGACGCAGCGCCGGTGCGCCCGCCGGAGGCCCAGACGTTTGGCTTCCTCGCGTTCGGCAACAAGGCGCGGGCGGCCGCCGAGCGGGCGGCGGCGCTGGGCTTTGAGGTCTGTGCCCACGACCCGTTCCTCGACGACGAGGAGATAGCGGCGCTCGACGCGACGCCCGTCGGCTTCGAGGAGCTGCTCGACGAGTCTGACGTGCTGTCGGTGAACACGCCGCTCACGCCGGAGACGGAGGGGATACTCGACGCCGACGCCTTCGCGCGGCTGGACGACGAGGCCGTCGTCATCAACACGTCGCGCGGGAAGGTACTCGACGAGGACGCGTTGCTCGCGGCCCTCGAAGCCGACGAACTCCGCGGCGCGGGCCTCGACGTGCTCGCCGAGGAGCCACCGGCGCCCGACAACCCCCTCCTCACGCGCGACGACGTCGTCGTGACGCCCCACGCCGCGTGGTACTCAACCGAGTCCGCGGCGACGCTCCGGCGACGCGGCACCGAAATCGCCGTGGCGGCCTACCGCGGCGAGAACGTGGACGGCGTGGTCAACCCCAACGCGTTCGAGTGACCGCCGTATGGAGGGGGTGTTGTTTCCCGGCCGTCCGTGTCACGCCGTAGTATGGACGACCTCCCCCTGGCTGCTCGCGCCGAGCGGATGCCCCAGTCGGGCATCCGGGAGATATTCGACAAGGCGCAGGCCTACGACGAGCTGCACGACCTGAGTATCGGTGAGCCGGACTTCCCGACGCCGGAGCCGATAGCCAACGCCGTCTCGGACGCGCTCGGCTCCGGCGTCGGCGGCTACACCCAGACGGTCGGCCGTGGCGACCTCCGGCACGCACTCGCCGAGAAGCTCGACGAACGCAACGGCATCGACTGCGACCCCGACAGCGAACTCATCGTGACACCCGGCGCCATGGGCGCGCTGTTCGCAGCGACACAGGTGCTCTGTGACCCCGGAGACGAGGTACTTGTTCCGTCCCCCTACTGGCCGAACTACGCGGGCCATCTCGCCGCGGCCGGCGCCGAACTCGTCCCCGTTCCCACCGATAAATCGATGGGGTTCACGCCGCGGGCGGCTGACCTCGAGGCGGCCGCGAGCGAGGACACCGTCGGCGTGCTGGTGAACACACCCGGGAACCCGACGGGGGCCGTCGTCTCGCCCGACCGGTTGCGGGAAATCGGTGCCACGCTCCGGGAGCGGGACTGGTGGGCCGTCCTCGACGAAACCTACGAGGACCTCGTCTACGACGGCACGGCCCACCACTCGCTGGCCAGCGACCCGGCGCTGTTCGAGCACACCGTCACCGTCCAGAGCTTCTCGAAGTCGTACGCGATGACCGGCTGGCGAATCGGCTACGCCGTCGGTCCCGAGAACGTCGTCTCGGCGATGCGAGTCCTGCAGGAACACACCGTCTCCAGCGTCGCAGAGCCCGCACAGGTCGCCGCGAAGGCGGCCCTGGAACACCGCTCGGTCGTCTCGGACATCCACGACGCGTTCGCCGACCGGCGGACGCTCATCGTCGACCGCCTGAACGATATTCGGGGTGTCGACCCCGGCACTCCCAGGGGGGCGTTCTACGTGTTCGCGGACGTGTCGGCGGTCACGACGGACAGCCGCGCGCTCACGGAGACACTCCTTGAAGACGAGCAGGTCGGAACCGTTCCCGGGTCCGTGTTCGGTCCCGGCGGCGAGGGATTCCTCCGGTTCTCGTATGCGGCGGATGCGGGGACGATATCGGCGGCGATGGACGGGCTCGAACGCGTCGTCGAGTCCCGCATGGCCGATACCGATTACTCGGGGTAGACGAGTACGTCCGCCGGTTCCCAGCCGACGACGACGGTGTCGTGGCGCTCGAACGTCTGCCCGGGCCCCGGGTCCTGCTGTGTCACGTCGATGGTCGCATCGAGCGCGGGAACCGTCACGCTGTACTGCGTTCTGCTCCCCTCGAAGCCGACCTGGTCGACCGTCGCCTCGTAGCTGTTTGCGGCCGGGATTGCGTCAGCGACGATGGCGATTCGCTCCGCGCGGAGGCCGAGCCGAACGCGTTGCTCCGGCTCGAAGTCCGCCTCCGTCTCGAACGTGACCTCGCCTCGCCCGACGGCGGCGACGCCGCGCTCGCTCTCGCCCTCGGTGATGGTCCCGTCGAGCATCGTCGTGTCGCCGATGAACTCGGCCGAAAACGGCGTCGCGGGGTTCATATATATCCCCTCGGCGGTGTCGAGTTGCTCGAGCGCGCCGTCGTTGATGACGGCGATTCGGTCCGCCATCGAGAGGGCCTCGGTCTGGTTGTGCGTGACGTGGACGATGGTCAGGTCCGTCTCGGCGTGGATACGGGTGAGCTCCGAGCGCATCTCCTCGCGGAGCTTCTTGTCGAGAGAGCTGAGCGGCTCATCAAGCAGGAGCAGGGTCGGCTCGTAGACGATGGCACGCGCGAAGGCGACGCGTTGCTGCTGGCCCCCCGAGAGGTCGCCGACGGGCTTGTCGCGGTAGTCGGCGGGTAGTCGGACGAGCTCTAAGGCCTCCTCGACCTGTTCGGCGATGTCGTCGAGGTCCTGTCGGCGCATCTTCAGCGGGAACGCGATGTTCTCCTCGACAGTCATGTGTGGGAACAGCGCCAGGCTCTGGAAGACGAGGCCGATGTCCCGCTCGTAGGGCGGCTCGTCCGATATCGGCTGGTCGTTGATGTATATCTCCCCCTCGCTGGGGGTGTCGAACCCCGCAATCATGTGCAACAGCGTGGTCTTTCCCGCTCCGCTGGGCCCCAGAATGGTGAGAAACTCCCCGTCGCGTATCGGTATCGATACGTCGTCGACCGCGGTGAGGGTTCCGTACTCCTTGGTCACGCCATCGATATGGACGACCGAGTCGTGCTCTGCCGGCGGGTCCCGGCTGTTGGCTTCGTGTAAGGCCATAGGAGTGTCGTCAATCTCGTCACAAGTAAACATGACCCACCGTTTGGAGGGTCACCTAAGTGTGTCCGCGGCGATCCCGGCGCCGTTCCACGACATACATCGAGCAGTTGCGGCGTACTCACGGATGCCGTATTTAAACGAACCGCCATATGACGGTTCCACACCTTTGCGATGTCTTCGCATATCACCAGACGAGAATGACGAACCACAGCGAGCAGACAAGCGAGACGTGGCAGGAACTCCGCGGCGCGCCGACGGGAACGGAGCTCCACACCGAAGGGTGGCAACAGGAGGCGGCGTACCGACTGTTGAACAACAACCTCGACCCGGAGGTCGGCGAAGACCCGGAGAACCTGGTCGTCTACGGGGGGTCCGGGCGAGCGGCCCGTAGCTGGGACGCCTACGACGCCATCGTCGACGAGCTGAAGTCGCTGAGCGACGACGAGACGCTGCTCGTTCAGAGCGGGAAGCCGGTCGGGAAGTTCCGGACACACCCCTCCTCGCCGCGTGTGCTCATCGCGAACTCCAATCTCGTCGGGCAGTGGGACAACTGGGACCACTTCCACGAACTGGAGGCCGAGGGGCTGATGATGTACGGACAGATGACCGCGGGCTCGTGGGCGTACATCGGCACGCAGGGTATCATCCAGGGGACCTACGAGACGTTTGCCGCGTGTGCGGACAGCCACTTCGACGGCAGCCTCGAAGGACAGGTCGTCGTCACCGGGGGCCTCGGTGGGATGGGCGGCGCACAGCCGCTCGCGGTCACGATGAACAAGGGGGTCTGTATCGCCGCCGACATCAGCGCCGAGCGCATCCAGCGGCGCATCGACACCGGCTACTGCCAGGAGATGGTCGCGGACCTCGACACCGCCATCGAGCGCGCCCGGAGGGCGGCCGAGAACGGCGAGCCATACAGCGTCGGCGTCCACATGAACGCCGCGGATATGTGCGAGGGGCTGCTGGAACGGGGGTTCATCCCGGACGTGGTCTCAGACCAGACGTCGGCCCACGACCCGCTGGAAGGGTACTACCCGAGCGGCTACTCCGTCGCCGAGGCCGACGAGCTCCGGGAGGCGGACCCGGAGCGCTACCGGGAGGAGAGCCTCGACACGATGGAGCGCCACGTCGACGCCATCCTCGAACTGCAGTCCGAGGGCGCCGTCGCCTTCGCGTACGGGAACAACCTCCGCGGACAGGTCGAGGAACATCGGGGACGCGAGGACGCCTTCGACTTCCCCGGGTTCGTGCCGGCGTACGTGCGCCCGATGTTCTGTCGCGGCCAGGGCCCGTTCCGGTGGCTGGCGCTTTCGGGCGAGGAGTCGGACATCCACCGGACGGACGAGGCGGTGTTGAACCTCTTCCCCGAGAAGGAGCGTCTGGTCCGCTGGATAGAGCTCGCACAGGAGCAAGTCGAGTTCCAGGGGCTCCCCTCACGGGTGTGCTGGCTCGGCTACGAGACGACGCCGGCCCCGGAGACCGCCGTCGCCGACCTGGACGCGGTAGACCCCGACGAGGAACTGACCGAACGGGCGCAGTTTGCACTCCGCATCAACGAACTCGTCGCGTCGGGCGAGATCACGGCCCCCATCGTCGTGACCCGCGACCACCTCGACGCCGGCAGCGTCGCCTCCCCGAACCGCGAAACCGAGGACATGCGGGACGGCAGCGACGCCGTCGCCGACTGGCCGATCCTGAACGCCTTGCTGAACTGCGCCGCCGGGGCGGACATCGTCAGCGTCCACGACGGGGGCGGCGTCGGTATCGGCAACGCGCTCCACACCAACAACCACGTCGTCCTCGACGGCACGGAGTCGGCCGCGAAGTCGGCAAAGCGCGTGTTCACGACCGACCCGGGGATGGGCGTGATCCGCCACGCCGACGCGGGCTACGAGACCGCGCTCGCGGAGGCCGAGCGCTCGAACGTCCCGATTCCGATGGAGGACGAGCTGTGAGCCGCCGTGACAAGCCATGACCGGATACACAGTCGTTCACGACGCCGCACAGCTCGTCTACACCCGCAACGAGACCGTCAAGACGGTTCCGGACGCCGCCCTCGCCGTCCGGGACGGGACCGTCGTCGCGAGCGGCCCGAGCGACGAGGTCACCCGGGAGTATCCCGTCGACGGGGCGGCCGTCAGCGTGGACGCATCCGGAAAGACGGTCCTCCCCGGGTTCGTCGACTCACACACCCACGCCGTCTTCGCGGGGGACCGCTCCGACGAGTTCGCCGCGAAGCTCCAGGGCAAGCGCTACCAGGAGATACTGGACGAGGGTGGCGGCATCCTGCGTACCGTCGAGGCCGTTCGGGACACGTCCCGCGAAGAACTCGCCGACCTGCTGCGTGGGCGCCTCGACGCGATGCTCGCACACGGGACGACGACAGCGGAGGTGAAGTCGGGGTACGGCCTCGACGTCGACACCGAGCGAAAGCTCCTGCGGGCGGTCCGGGACGCCGCCGAGGACCATCCGATGACGGTCGTGCCGACCTTTCTCGGGGCCCACGCGGTCCCCGAGGGGTGGGAGACCGACGCGTACGTCGACCACGTCGTCGACGAGCAGCTCCCGGCCGTCGTCGGGGAAGGGCTCGCGGAGTTCTGTGACGTGTTCTGTGAGGCCGGCGTCTTCTCGGCGGCCCAGTCGCGGCGGGTGCTCGAAGCCGGCGCCGAGGCCGGACTGACGCCGAAGGTCCACGCCGAGGAGTTCGAACACACCGGCGGTGCCCGGCTGGCCGCCGACCTCGGGGCGGCGAGCGCGGACCACCTGCTCCAGGCGACCGACGCCGACGCCGCGGCGATGGACGATGCGGGCGTCACGCCCGTGCTGCTCCCCGGAACGGCGTTTACGCTCGATACGGACTACGCCGACCCCGACCGCTTCGGCGAGGTGGCGATAGCGACGGACTTCAACCCCAACTGCCACTCGCTGAGCATGGAGTTCGCCCTAGACCTCGCGTGTCACGGGATGCGGATGGCGCCGGGGGACGGGATACGGGCCGCCACCGCCGTCGCCGCCGAGGCCCTGAACAGGACGGACGGGACCGGAACGCTGCGGGAAGGGGCGCCCGGTGACGCTATCGTCGCGGACGCGTCCAGCTACGAACACATCCCGTACAGCTTCGGCGTCAGCACCGTCGACACCGTCATCGCGGGCGGCGAGGTGGTCGTCGATGGATGAGGTCGTCGTCGACGGCGAGAGCCTCACGCCCGCGGCCGTCGAGGCGGTCGCCCGCCACGACGCGCCCGTCGCCATCGCCGAGGACGCCCGCGAGGCGGTCCGCGAGTCCCGGGCGCGCATCGAGGACATCCTCGAAACCGACGAGGCGGTCTACGGCGTCAACACCGGGTTCGGCGAGCTCGTCCAGCAGCGGATTCCCGAGGAGGACATCGGGACGCTCCAGCGGAACCTGCTCCGGAGCCATGCCGCAGGCGCCGGCGACGAACTCGGCACGCCCGAGGTGCGCGGGATGTTGCTCACCCGGCTGAACACGCTCGTGAAGGGGTTTTCCGGCGTCCGGGTCCGGGTCGTGGACCTCCTCGCCGACATGTTGAACGAGGGCGTCCACCCCGTCGTGAAATCGAAGGGGAGCCTCGGCGCGAGCGGTGACCTGGCCCCCCTCTCGCATCTCGCGCTCGTCACCATCGGCGAGGGCGAGGCGTGGGTCGACGGCGAGCGGCTGTCCGGCGGGGACGCGCTCGACCGCCGTGGGCTCGAACCCGTCCGGCTGCGCGCCAAGGAGGGGCTGGCGCTCATCAACGGCACGCAGTTGACCGTCGCGCTCGGCGCGCTGGTGCTCCGGGACGCAGAGCGGGCCGTTCGGGCCGCCGACATCGCCGGCGCGCTCACCACGGAGGTGACGATGAGTACCAGCGCATCCGCACATTCACGTATTCAGGACGTGCGCCCCCACGCGGGCCACGCGGAGACCGCGCGCAACATCCGGACGCTCACTCGCGGCTCCGACATCATCGAGTCCCACCGGAACTGCCACCGCGTACAGGACGCCTACGCGATACGATGCATGCCACAGGTCCACGGCGCCGTCCGGGACGCCGTCGGGCACCTGCGGGGCGCTGTCGAGACAGAGCTCAACAGCGCTACCGACAACCCGCTGGTGTTCGACGCGGAGCGGGTAGACGACCGCGCGAGCGGCACCGACAGCGCCGCCGTACTCTCCGGCGGGAACTTCCATGGCGAGCCACTCGCGTTGCCCCTCGATTACGTGACCGCCGCACTCACCGAACTCGCGGCCATCTCCGAACGCCGCATCGACCGGCTTCTCAACCCCAACATCCAGGAGGACCACCTGCCACCTTTCCTGACCGACAACGACGGGCTCGAATCGGGATACATGATAGCACAGTACACGGCCGCGGACCTGGTGAGTACGAACCGCTCTATCGGACGGCCCGCCACGGACAACATCACTGTAAGCGGAAATCAGGAGGACCACGTGAGCATGAGCGCGACGAGCGCGTACCGCGCGCGGGAGGCGGTCGACAACACGCTGTACGTACTCGCGAGCGAACTCGCCTGCTCGGCACAGGCGATGGAGTTCGTCCCGGACCACGAACCCGGCGCGGGAACGGGCGTGACGTACACGGCCATCCGGGAGAAGGTGCCGCCGCTTGAGGAAGACCGGCCCATCGGCGAGGACGTGGACGCCGTCCTCGAACTCCTCGTCAGCGACGCGCTGACCGAACGTATCGAGTCCGCGATAGACGAGGACGTACACTAGCCGTTTGCCCCGCCGTCCCGGTTACTCTCCCCACAACTTTTAATATATAATGAATAATCGGGTAGGAATACACACGTCCCCGAACTGGCGCGAATTTATTTCGAATTTTGGCTGGCAAACCGTCTTATCCTGTGCGTATGTCTTGGTTTAGGGCGAGAGTAATAACGAACACAAGATTCAGGGGCATATAAATACCCATCCATATGGTGCGTTTAGCTGTATATAGATGTCGTTTCGTATCCCACACTGTCATGAGTGATCGAACCACTGATTCGAACCGAACCGGAACGCGTCGCGTCTCCCGCCGGGCGTTCCTCGGAACGACTGGCGTAGCGTCGGCGTTGGCTCTCGCCGGATGTAATGGCGGCGGCGAGGGCGGCTCCTCGAACGGTGAACCCGCGAAGCCGGATAGCCTCATCGTCCGCGCGTGGGGTGGCGCGTGGCAGGAGAACCTCAACAGCGAGGTCGCGGAGCCGTTCACCGAGGAGACGGGCATCGAAATCGAGTTCGACAACACGAGCGAGGAGGTCATGCAGGGCCAGATACGGACGGCGCTGAACCAGGACCGCGCGCCGCCGGTCAACGTCAACTGGTCGACAACGCTCCAGTCGTACAAGGCCGCGGACGCGGACCTGATGGTGCCTCTCGACACCGACGAGATGACGAACCTCTCGGGGCTCCTTCCGGCCGCACAACCCGATATCGGCGACGCCGAGTGGCCCTTCGCGAGCCTCTACTCGTACGTGTACTCGCTGTCGTACAACACGGACGAAGTCGACTCGGCGCCCGCCTCGTGGGAGGAACTCTGGGGCGACGGGTGGAGCGACGGGCTGGGCTTCTACCAGGGCGGGACCGGGTTCGTCCCGGTTCTCGCGGAGCTCGCGGGCGAGGAACTGGACGGCGACATGTCCGCGACCTGGGACCGCCTCCGGGACCTCTCCGGGAACGTCGGCCTCATCGGCGAAGACGACCAGCTCACGACGAACCTCATCGACGGCGAGATAGCGGCGTGTACGCTCATCGCGGCGAACACGTACAACGCGAGACAGGACGACCAGCCGGTCGATTACACGGTCCCCGAGGAAGGGGCCGTCGCGAAGCGCGACGCCATGTACACGCCGCGGGGACAGGAGGATAACGTCATCTACTGGGGGCAAGAGTTCATCGACTACTCGGCCAAGGCGGAGATAAACGGCCCGTGGTCCGAGGGGCTCGGCGTCGCGCCGCTCCACGGCGACGCGGAGGTCCCCGACTGGATGGCCGAGTCCGAGATGTTCCCGACCAGCGAGGAGCAGTTCAACAGTATGATAACGGTTGACCCGGCCAACTATGTCGAGAACAGCTCGTACTGGTCCAGCCAGTTCAACGAGATCACGCAGTCCTAACCACGACCCCGAACCCGCCCACAGCTTCCATATCAGAATGAGCATCCGGGAAAACATACACCGCCGTCGGCTCCACGTACAGTGGCGCGTGATGGACGCTCTCATCGCCGCCAAAAACCGAACGCCCGTGAACTTCTCGCAGGGCGTCAGTGACCGCTTCGGGTACGCCCTCATCGCGCCGGGGTTCCTCCTCATCAGCTTTCTCGCCGTCGGTATGGGACTGCTGGCGTGGTACAGCTTTCTCACCTACGACCCCGTCGAGATATTCGTCTACGAGTATACCCTCGAGAACTGGCAGCGGTTCATCGAGACGGCGGCACACCACCGGATACTGTTCCGGACGCTGCTTTACTCGGCCGTCGTGACTGTCGTATGTGTCTCACTCTCGGTGCCCTACGCCTACCTCATCATCCGGACGGAGAACGGCCTGTTCCGGAACCTCCTGTTGTTCGGGCTGTTTGTCCCCTTCTTTACGGGCGTCATCATCCGCGCGTACGGCTGGCTCATCATCCTCGGCGAGAACGGCATCGTCAACTGGCTGCTCGGGGAGATAGGTGTCAGCTCGATCGGGTTCATCGGGACGCCGTTTGCCGTGCTGGTCGGGTTGATACAGTATATGCTCCCCTTTGGCGTGTTGATGCTGACGCCGGCGATCGCCAGCATCGACGAGGACCTCGAACGGGCGGCCAAGAACTGCGGCGCGAACCAGCGCGAGACGTTCCGCCACGTCGTCCTCCCGCTGGCGCGACCGGGGCTCTCGGCGTCTATCATCGTGGTGTTTACGCTGTCGGTAGCGAACTACTCGATCCCGAAACTGCTCGGCTCCGGACAGCTCAGCTTCGTCGCCAACTTCATCTACAACAAGCTGTTTACCACGCTCAACTACCCGTTCGCCGCGGTTCTGAGCCTCATCCTCGTCGGCATCGCGTCGCTCGTCGTGATGGCGATATTCAAGCTCTATGGCACCGGGACGCTCGGCTCGGAGGTGGACGGCGCATGAGCTTCATCCGCGCTCAGCTCCGCGGTCTCCGGACCGACCACCCCTTCCTGCTCGGGTTCGCGCTTCTGGAGATGGTGTTTCTCGTCCTCCCCTCGGCTATCGTGCTGGTTGTCTCTATCGGACCAAGCGAGATCGTCACGTTCCCGCCGTCCGGGGTCACGCTGAAGTGGTACGGCTCGCTGCTCAACGACGCGGGGTACGCGGAGCCGTTTACGCATAGCCTCTATGCGGCGACGCTGTGTACCGCCCTCTCGATACCCGTCGGCGTCGCCACCGCCGTCGGCCTGAACCGCTACGACATCCGGTTCAAAGACGGGTTCCAGACGTACTTCCTGCTCCCGTTTACCGTCCCGCTGGTCGTTTCGGGTGTCATCCTGCTTATCCTCTTTGGCCGCATCGGGTGGATAGGCGACCTCTGGGCCGTCGGACTGGCGCTGACTATCATCAATCTCCCCTTTATGATATGGAGCGTCGCGTCGAGCGTCAACGCGTTCGACCCGACGCTGGAAAACGCCGCCAAGAGCCTCGGTGCCGAGGAGATACAGACGTTCGCACACGTCACTTTCCCCTCGCTGATGCCCGGCGTCATCTCGGGTGCACTGTTGATGTTCATGCTCGGTCTCAACGAGTTCCTCGTGAGCCTCATCATCACGACCCGGACAACCGAGACGCTGCCTGTCGCGATTTACAGCGCTATCCGCGGGAACATCAGCCCGCAGATAGCGGCCATCGCGAGCGTCTACGTCCTCATCGCCGTCGTCGCCATCGTCGTCGCCGACCGGGTTGTCGGCCTGGACCGGTTCCTGCACTCGTGAGACAGCGGGGCCACCGGCCCGGCCGAACGGGACCGCCGTCGCGGACACACGGGTCCGCTGTCCGGTACGGCAGCGCCCCGTTCTCGCTTCCGTCCCGTGATTCGGACCGGTCGATACCCTCTCAACGCCACCATCGGGCACAGCGGCTCCGCGTCCACCAAACCGTTTAGTGGCCGGGTCGTCTCTGGCCGGCCGTGAGTCGGCCACTGGGGTATCTGTCGGTCGTGTTATCGCTTTGCTGTGTCCTCGGCGTCGGCCTCGTCGCCCGGTTCGGTGTCGACGGGACCGTCGCCGGCTTCGAACTCGCCTACCTGCTTGGAGAGGGGCTCTCCGTGCTCGCTATCGCCTTCGCCGCGTACGGCTGTTATCGGTTCCTCCTCGTGGCGTTTGACCGCCGGACCCCGGACAAGCGCCGCCGCCACGACGCGCGGAACGTCCTGCGGCTGGCCGTCGGTATCGCTGGGACCATGGCCGTCCTCGGCGTCGTCACCCAGCAGTGAGTCGGCGTGCTGTTCTCGCTGGGCGTGGTCGGCTTCGTGGTGACGTTTGCCCTCCAGCAGCCGCTGTTCTCGCTCATCGGCTGGCTCTACATCATGGTAAAGCGCCCCTATCAGGTCGGCGACCGGGTCGCCATCGAGGACTCGAAGGGCGACGTCGTCGAGGTGTCCTTTCTCGTGACGACCCTGTGGGAGATAAACGGCGGCCTGGTCTCCTCGAACCAGCCCTCCGGGCGCATCATCACCTTGCCCAACAGCGTCGTCCTCTCCTCGCACGTGAAAAACTACACCCGCGAGGAGTTCCCGTTCGTCTGGAACGAGCTGACGGTACAGGTGGCCTACGAGACCGACCTCGACTACGCGACCGAGCTGATGGCGACCATCGCGGACGACTACATGGGCGACGAGATGGCCGCCCGCATCGGCCGCTATCGGGAACGGCTCTCGGAGACGCCGGTGGAGCTCGAAGTAAAGGACCGTCCCTCGGTCAACGTCGTCCAGCAGGAGTCCTGGGTTGAGTTCCGGCTGCGCTATCTCGTCCATCCCCGACGCGGCCAGCGGGTCAGAAACGAGCTGTATAAACGGATTCTCGAAGCGTTCAACGATGAGCCCGACCGCGTGAAGTTCCCCGTGAGCCGGAACCGGTGACAGCCTTTAGGTCCCGCGCGGGCGGAACTCCGACATGGACGAGACGCCGCTTCCCGAGGTAACCGAGCAGTTCGCACGCACGCTCACACCGGAGCCCGACGGCATCGTCGCGGAGATGGACGAGCGGGCCGACCGCGAGGGGTTCCCGACCGTCGGCCCGGCCGTCGGCGCGTGGCTCCGCCTGCTGGCCCGCCTGACCGATGCCGAGCGTGTCTTCGAGTTCGGTTCGGGCTATGGCTACTCGGCGTACTGGATGGCCCCCGCGCTGCCCGCGGACGGCGAACTCGTCCTCACCGAGGTCGACGCCGACGAGCTCGACGCGGCACGCGAGTACTTCCGGCGGGGCGGCTACGCCGACCGCGCGGTCTTCGAACACGGGGACGCCGTCGACGTCGTCGACCGGTACGACGGCCCCTTCGACGTCGTGCTCGTCGACAACGAGAAGGAGCGCTACACCGAGGCGTTCGAGGCGGTCCGGGAGAAAGTGCCCGTCGGCGGCGTCGTCGCCGCGGACAACGCCGTCGAGGCAGCGCCGCTTGACTTCGCGGACGTTCG
The DNA here is from genome assembly GCF_035656455.1 of Haloarcula sediminis. Taxonomy (NCBI): domain Archaea; kingdom Methanobacteriati; phylum Methanobacteriota; class Halobacteria; order Halobacteriales; family Haloarculaceae; genus Haloarcula; species Haloarcula sediminis. The sequence goes on from NZ_JAYMGA010000001.1 coordinate 926,667, forward strand.
GGCGCTGCTTGCCGGCGAGTCGGTCGAAGCGAGCGACGCGAGCCGCGGCGTCGCGGCGTATCTGAAGCGCGTCCGGGACGACCCCGACTTCGAGACGGGCCTGCTTCCGCTGGGGGAGGGCGTCGCTGTCAGCGTGCGAGTGGCATAACCGGCCCAGCGGCAGACCCAACCGCGACCTTGTCTTTTGTTGTCGTATGTCGTCTGGTGACGGCGAAGCCACGGCCGACAAGTTCGGACTGAGCGGGGCAGTCATAGAGCGGACGGTGGAGAAAGCCGAGATGGACCCCGAGGAACTGCTTGGCACCCTGGAGATACTCCACGCCGAACTCATCGGCCGGCACTCGAACCTGGAGCGCGAACGCGAGTACGTGACCGTCGACGGGGTGCGGGCCTACCGGGTCAACGAGGCGGTCTGGGACGAGTTCCTCGGCGAGTTCGACTTCGAGGCGCCCACCGAGTCGGCGGTCCGCTACGCTCACACTGAGCAGGCCAAACTCCTGTTTGCGTCGTCGGTCAGGGGCGACGACAACTTCGACAGCGACGAAGAGGGCGTCATCATCGGTATCGACACCGCCGAACAGTTCTGAGGGCAGCCGACCCCGAGACTCCGATTCTCGGCATCGAAAATTGGGGTGTATAGCTTATGTGCCAGGCCTGGCAACCTCCGCACAACCGACTATGAGTTTGATGATAGATATCCGGAAGCTCGGGCTCTTCAACAAGATGGCCAAGGAGGGGGGCAACACCGTCGCGAACCACCTCAGCCAGATGACAGGGATGCAGACCGAGATGGAGATTACCAAGATAAACTTCATCGACATTCCGGACATCAAGACCCACATCGGCGACGAGAAGCAGATCGGCATCAGCATCGAGATGGTCGAGAAGCCCCACGGGTACATCCTCTTTCTGTTCAACGCACGGAGCGCGAAGGACCTCGCTCACGGCATGATCGGCGACATGGGCGAGACCAGCGACGCGGGCGGTTTCACCGACATGGAGCGGTCGGCCATCCAGGAGATCGGCAACATCATGACCAGCGGCTTCATCGACGGGTGGGCGAACGTCCTCGATACGACCATCGACATCTCCACGCCGAACTTCACGTTCGGACCGGGCAGCGGCATGGTCGACCAGCTCGTCGGCGGCCGCGACAACGACATGGCGCTGATGTTCGACTCGCGGGTCCACGCGTTGGACTCGGACATCAACGTGAAGGTGTACACGTTCCCCGAACTGGAGGAACTAGTCGAACTGATGCAGGAAATCGAAGTCTAACCGCAAACGAACGGACCGGCCGGTGCCCCATCCGGTCACAACGTCGGTTCTCAAGGCGGGCACGCTGTGTACCGTCTCGACAGTGGTTTCGCTCACAGGCCACAGCGGAGCGCTATGGAGGTCATCACTGGGTCGCTCCGTCAGCGGATGTCGCGGGCGTTCGTCGAGACACTGCTGTACCGGAGACTCGTGGTCGCCGTCACCGTCGGGGTCGCGTTTTTCCACCGGCGCGACACCCAGTACCGGAGTCGCCGCGAACGTCAACAGGGCAGGTACGTACTACAGCGACGACCGCCTGTGTCATCGACTCTCATAGGGCGTGACGAACGCCGGTAACCACGCGGGCCTGTACGCCGGAACGCCGAGAACAACTTCAGCGGAGTTTCTCGCGGTTCCACGAGGTATATGGTGACACCACACATGAACACGACCATGGAGTTACTTTCGGAGTATCCGGTGCCCGAACACGCCCGTGAGGTCAAGGCCGAGGCCCGCGAGTTCGCCCAGGAACACATCGCGCCCGTCGCCGCCGACTACTACGAGTCGGGGGAGTACCCCAGGGAGGTCCTCGAAGCCGGGATGGACGCCGGCCTCGTCGGCCAGGACCTCGGCGAGGAGGTCGGCGGGAAGGGGTACGACCTCCAGCAGGTGCTTGCCATCGCCGAGGAGTTCTACCGGGCCGACGCCGGCATCGCGCTGACGCTACAGCTCGCGAGCTTCGGCGCCGAAATCGTCGAGGAGCACGGCAGCGAGGCCCAGAAAGAGGAGTATCTTCGCCCCGTCGCGGAGAACGAACAGCTCACCGGGCTCGCCGTCTCCGAGCCCGAGACCGGCAGCGACCTCGCGGGGATGACCACCAGCGCCGAGAAAGAGGGCGACGAGTGGGTCATCAACGGCGAGAAGTACTGGATCGGCAACGGCGTCGAGGCCGACTGGGTCACCCTCTATGCCAAGACCGGCGACGACCCGGACAACCGCTACGGCAACTACTCGATGTTCATCGTCCCCACTGACGCCGAGGGGTATCACGCCGAGCACATCCCGGAGAAGATGGCGTTCCCGGCCTCTAAACAGGCCCACATCGTCCTCGACGACTGCCGCATCCCGGAGGACCACCTTGTCGGCGTCGAGGGCGCCGGCTTCTACATGCTCGCGGAGTTTTTCAACCACGGACGGGTCATCGTCGGCGGCCACGGGCTCGGCCTCGCCGCCGCGGCCATCGAGGAGGCGTGGGAGTTCGTCCACGACCGCGAGGCCTTCGGCCGGACCGTCGACGAGTTCCAGTCCGTCCAGCACAAGCTCGCGGACATGCAACTGCAGTTCCAGTCGGCCCGCTCGCTCACCTGGGACGCTGCCGAGCGCGTCGCAAACCAGGACAACGCCGGCTACTGGGCTGCGCTGGCCAAGACAGCTGGGACCGAGGCCGCCACGGAGTGTTCACAGATGGGGATGCAACTGCACGGCGGCCGGTCAGTGCTGCTTGAAAACCGCATCTCCAGGGTGTTTCGGGACGCCCGCGTTCCGGTCATCTACGAGGGGGCCAACGACATCCAGCGCAACCTGATTTACCGGCAGACGCCGCAGTAGTACAACTGGACATCAGTGAGATAGTTGGGGAAAGTTATCTAACCGGTAATCGATTTTCAGAAGTTGTAGTTGGTTAGTAGCGACCATCGGTTTGATAATTTTCGAGAGAGATAAGGCTAAAAACAGCCGATGTCTTCGAAAGACGACCCCTCTGACCAGTCTCTCCCTTTCGACTTTGATCCGGAGCAGGATCTCCTTCGGCGATATGAGAAGATGGTACAAACTCAAATATCGACGCTAAACGGTATTGACGATAAGGCAGCATATGTTGCACGTTTAGTTGGTATCCTAGCAGGGCTCATATTAAGCGCTACCTCTCTTGCTGTCAGTACGGAGGAAATAACCGTCTCGATAAAAACGAGCGCCGTTTTTATCCTGCTTGGGTTATCTGTCGCCGCTCTCTTTGTCTCTCTCGTATATGCTATTATAACGTATCTTAGCAGTAAGTTCGAGTATGGACCATCAGCCGAGATGGGGGAGTATATGTCGAACTACAAGGTAAAAGAACAGCAGTACAAAGATGTTCTTCTTCGCGGGTACAGTGACGCCATAAAACAGAATCGGCGCGTCGTGGTGACAAATGCGCGCCGATTTCAACGCTGTTTAGCCGCGTTCCTCGCTGGTCTGTTGTTCCTTTTCGGTGCTAGTATTATACTTATTTTGATATTTCCGCTGATGGCTGAGATACTCGTCGCGCTTCTGTTTGTGGGTGGTGCTGGATGGCTGGTTCGGTATATTCTCCGGGAAGAATATTTAACGCTGGAACGGCGAGACACAGATAATGAGTGAGTCAGAGAAACCAGAAGGGGACCTCTCCAACAGCGATGCTGTGAGAGAGGGTGAAGACGGCAAACCCCGTGTGCGGATGGAAGCACTGCAGAAAGGTGGTGGCGGCGAAGACACTGAAGATGAATAGCCAACTAGTTCGATAGTGTATCTTTCCCCGGGAATCCGTTTACCGGTGATCTGGGCAGACGAGGCTGGCGAGTTGCTACAGAAGCTTCCACGGCGATATTCCCAAGTGCTACCGGTTGAGCGGCCTTGCTACTTTCAATTGTAGTCATTCTACAGACTCCATAACTAGTTCGGACCCACCCTTTTGTTTTCACCGTCCGTACGCCCGGTATGGAGACGCCAGCAGTCACCGTCCTTGACCGCGGGCGCGTGATGGCCGACCGGAGCTTCGTCGTCGACGGGGCGAGCGTCGCGACGGCCTCGAACCGCGAACCCGACCACGCCTACGAGGAGTATGTCGTCTGGAACCTCGTCATCGAGACGACCGAGCGGACGATACTGTGGGACACCGGCTCACACCCCGACGCGGGTGACGGCTACTGGCCCGACCCGCTGTACGAGGCCTTCGCCCACGTCGACGCGGCCGATCATACCCTCGACGGCGACCTGGCCGATGCGGGCTACGACCTCGGCGACATCGACGCCGTGGTGATGAGTCACCTCCATCTGGACCACGCCGGCGGCCTGGCGAACTTCGCCGGGACGGACGTGCCTATCTACGTCCACCGGGAGGAGCTGCCCTACGCCTACTACAGCGCCAAGACCGACGAGGGCGCTATCGCCTACCTGGCCAGTGACTTCGACCACGACCTCAACTGGGAGGTCGTCCACGGCGACAGCTACCACCTGGCCGACGGCGTCGAACTGCTGCACCTGCCCGGTCACACGCCCGGCCTCATGGGGGCGCTCGTCGAGCGGGCCGGCGACCCGCTGCTCGTGGTGGGCGATGAGGCCTACGTCGAAGCCAACTACGCGGGCCAGTCGATGGCGACGAGCCTGCTGTGGAGCAACGCCGCCTGGCGCGAGAGCCTGGCCCGCTGTAATGACATCCAGCGCGAGACGGGCGCCGAGGTTCTGCTGGGCCATGACCTCTCGGTGTTCGAATCAGTGAGCGAGGGGCCGTAGCGTCAGCGTCTCCCCGTCGCGGGTGCGGACGGTCCGGCGGTCGTCGTCGCGGCCGACGACGGCCCAGAGGCCAAGCTGGAAGTGCAGTTCGACCTCGACGGCGTTGACCCGCTGTCCGGTCTCTGTGATGCGGTAGGCCGTCGCCTCGTCCCAGCTCACTGCTCGACTATCCCGTAACGGCTCTCCAGGTGGTCGACGATGTAGTCGACGGTCGCGGGGTCGTAGGTCCAGAAGCCATAGAACTCACGCGGGTCGCGCTCCTCCGCCAGGAGCGCGCACTTCTGGCTGGTCGCCCCGTCGCGTCCGTCGTCGAAGACGACGAACCACGACTTCGCGATCTCCTCGCTGCGGTCCAGATGCAACCGGAACGAACTGTGGTCCGGCGGGTCGATGTCAGGCACCGCGTAGGCGTGGACGTCGACCGCCGAGTCGCCGAGTCGCTCGTACAGGTCACGCTCGCCCTGTAGCGTCGACAGCGTCTGGAAGCCGGCATGCAGCGACCCCCGACCGACCCGCCACGCGCGGTCCTCGATCTCGCGGGAGGCCGCGACCATCCGCTCGATAGACCAGGAGGTAAACAGCGTCTCGTCTAGGTGGTCGAGGAGACTGGCCGCACCGTCCTCGCCCAGGACGCGGTCGCGGTCCTCGAGGGAGTCGTAGAACGATTCGATGTCGGTCGCCGTGTAGACGCCGTCGGCGTCCGAGAGCGTCAGGAACTCGCCTGGACGGCCGCTACCGGTCGTCTCCCGGACGACGCTGACGTTCCGGTCCGCAAACCGGTCCCGGAGGTCCTCGACGACTGAGGCGTCCGCGTTGAATACTGTCAGTGTCCCCTCGTGGGATTCAACGCCGGCGATGAGCTCGCTGAGCGACATTCGAACCGAGAGAAGTCTGGAACGGCATTAGGCCTTCCGGCAGGCGGGGGAGACGGCGGGGCGGTCCGCGTTCCGTCCGACATCTACCTATCGGGGATCCGTATCGGAGCCGACAGTTCACCGCGCCGAGGCCGGCACATTGGTCATCATCGTTTCCGCGGATTGGGTGCCCTCGCCCGATTAATAACGATTAATGGACCTTGATGTAGTGGAAAATCTTTAGTCGTGGCCCCCCAACCTTCCCTTACGGCACCACAGCTGGGGCCGAGGATTTCACAATGACAGACAACGAACTAATCTGGCGGATCGCTGGCGGTTCCGGGGACGGAATCGACTCGACCAGTCAGAACTTCGCGAAGGCCCTGATGCGTTCGGGACTTCACGTTTTCACACACCGACATTACCCGTCGCGTATCCGCGGTGGCCACACGTACGTCGAGGTACGCGCGAAGGACGAAAATGTACAGTCACGCGGTGACGGTTACAACTTCCTGCTTGCCCTGGGTGACTCCTTCGCCCGGAACCCACAGGACGAGGCCTACTACGGCAAGGAAGAGCTGAAACCGCTGTACGAGAACTTCGACGACCTCCGCGAGGGCGGCGTCCTCCTCTACGACGAGGGGCTGCTCGACGAGGAAGACGTCGAGGAGATCGAACTCGAAGAGGCCGCCGAGGAGAACGGCTGGCACGTCGTCCCGATGGACCTGCGCGGCATCGCGAAAGAACACGGCCGCGAGATCATGCGCAACACGGCCGGTATCGGCGCGACCGCAGCCATCCTCGACATCGGCACCGAGGAGTTCGAGGAGCTCATCAGGCAGAACATGGCCGGCGACATGCAGGAGGCGAACCTCAACGTTCTCCAGGACGCCTACGAGGCCGCCTCCGAACTCGATATCGACCACGACATCGAGGTCCCCGAAGGCTCCCACGACGAGGAGCAGGTCATTCTCTCGGGCTCTAACGCTATCTCCTATGGCGCCCTCGACGAGGGCTGTCGGTTCATCTCGGGCTATCCGATGACACCGTGGACAGACGTCTTCACTATCATGTCCCAGCATCTGCCCGAGTTCGGCGGTATCTCCGAGCAGGTCGAAGACGAGATCGCCGCCGCGGCGCTCGCTCTCGGTGCGTCCCACACGGGCGTCAAGGCGATGTCGGGCTCGTCGGGTGGTGGATTCGCCCTGATGTCCGAGCCGCTGGGCCTGGCCGAGATGACCGAGACGCCGATCGTGCTGGTCGAAGCGATGCGTGCCGGGCCCTCGACCGGGATGCCGACCAAGCCCGAACAGGCCGACCTCGAACACGTCCTGTACACCTCACAGGGCGACTCGGCACGTGTCGTGTTCGCGCCAGCGAACATCCGCGAGTGTTACACGCAGACCCGCGCCGCGTTCCGGATCGCCTACGAGTACCAGATTCCGGCCATCGTCATCTACGACCAGAAGATCCAGGGCGAGCTCCGGAACCTGCCGGCAAGTCACTTCGACGAAGAGCCAAACGCCGACCCCGGCTCCGTCCTCACCGAGGAGGAGATTCAGGACGCCGCCCACCACGCGTCGGGCAAGTTCCAGCGGTTCCTCCACGAACCCGAGGACGGCTCGAACGTGAGCCCGCGCTCGGTCCCCGGCCAGAAGGACGGGCGCTACCTGGCGACCGGGAACGAGCACACCCCTGAGGGTCACATCAGCGAGGACCCGAACAACCGCATCGCCCAGATGGAGCGCCGTCTGAACAAGCTCGACGACATCCGCGCCGACCTCGACGAGAACGCCTCCCACCAGACCTACTACGGGCCCGAGGACGCCGAACACGGTATCCTCGTGTGGGGGAGCCAGCAGGACACGGTCTTCGAGGCCGTCGACCGGCTCAACGAGGAGGGCCACAGCGTGAAGGCCCTGGGCGTCTCCGATATGGCCCCGTATCCGGTCGAGGAAGTCTCCGAGTGGCTCGAATCCGTCGACCAGGCGCTGGTCGTCGAGATGAACGCCACGGCCCAGTTCCGCGGGCTGACCCAGAAGGAGATCGGCAAGTACGGCGACAAGCTGTCGAGCCTCCTGAAGTACAACGGCAACCCCTTCGAGCCCGCCGAGATCGTCGACGGGTTCGAATCCAGCATCAACGGCGAGGACCTCGCCGCGACCAACATGAAGTACCTGCCAGCGGCAGGTGACTAACCTATGAGTGCATTCAGCGCAATCGGCGACGACCGAGAGATAGACCGAGACGAGTTCACGCCCGGCATCGAGCCACAGGCCACCTGGTGTCCCGGCTGTGGGGACTTCGGTGTCCTGAAGGCACTGAAACAGGCAATGCCCGAGGTCGGCAAGAACCCCGACGAGGTCGCCCTCTTTACGGGTATCGGCTGTTCCGGGAAGCTCAACAGCTACTTCAACAGCTACGGCTTCCACACCATCCACGGCCGCTCGCTGCCCGTCGCCCGGGCCGCGAAGCTCGCCAACCCCGAGCTAGAGGTCATCGCTGCCGGCGGTGACGGGGACGGCTACGGTATCGGTGGCAACCACACCATCCACACCGCCCGTGAGAACCACGATATGACCTACATCGTGTTCAACAACGAGATCTTCGGGCTCACCAAGGGCCAGACCTCGCCGACCTCGCCGAAGGGCCACAAGTCAAAGACCCAGCCCCACGGCTCGGCGAAGTCGCCGATTCGACCGCTCAGCCAGCAGCTAAACGCCGGCGCGACCTACATCGCCCGCACGGCTGCGGTCAACCCCAACCAGGCAAAGGAGATCATCGCCGAGGCCATCGAGCACGACGGCTTCGCACACATCGACTTCCTGACCCAGTGTCCGACCTGGAACAAGGACGCGAAACACTACGTCCCGTACACGGACGTCCAACAGTCCGACGAGTTCGACTTCGACGTCTCGGACCGCAAGGAAGCCGCCGAGATGATGCGAAAGACCGAAGAGCGCCTCTACGAGGGCGAAGTGCTCACCGGTCGGATGTACATCGAGGACGAGCGCCCCTCCTACGGGGCCGAGAAGCGGGCCATCGGCGAGATGCCCGAGGAACCGCTCGCCCAGCGGTACTTCGACGAGGACGCCGAGTGGGAGCGGACCTACGACAACCTCCTCGAACACCACAAATAACGCTTAAATTCCGGGTCCGTCGGCCGTGCCGACGGACTCGAACTGGGGTTACTGATTCGGAAGATATTTTTTCACCCATCATAAATATCCCTACATGAGTGTCGAGTCTACGGAGCGTCGGATACTGTCTGTCTTGGAAGAGGACGCACAGGCATCGTACGCGGAGATAGCGGACCGGGCCGAGGTCTCGAAGCCGACAGTCCGCAAGTACATCGAGAAACTAGAAGAGGAAGGCGTCATCGTCGGCTACTCCGCCGACGTCGACCCCAAGAAGCTGTCGGGCCAGTCTATCGCCATGGTCGGTATCGACGTCGCCAGCGAGCGCTACGTCGAGGCGACCCGGAAGCTCTCCGATATCGACGCCGTCGAGTCGCTGTACACCTCCAGTGGCGACCACATGCTGATGGCGGAGGTGCGCGCGACCGACGGGAACTCCCTGGCTTCCGTCATAGAGAACGAGATACTCGAACTCGACGGCGTGACGGCCGCCCACCCCTCCTTCCTGCAGGAACGGCTGAAGTAACGGGTTTTTAGACGCTCCGGAGCAGAGGGCAACTATGCCGTCTCGGTTGGTTATCGGCGCCGGGTCGACAGCGAGAGCCGTAATCGACGCGGTGAGTGGCGACCACGAGAGCCTGTGGGTCCTGACAGGCGACAAACACCGTGCCGAGACGCTCCGCGAGAGCGGCGTCTCAGTCACTGTCACGGACGACTTCGACCGCGCGGCGATGGCCGAACTGGACATGACCCCGGAGACAGTGGTCGTCGCCAGCGACGACCCGGCCGTCAACGTCGCCGCCGGGGAGACGGCCGCCGAGCTGTTTCCCGACACCTTCCGGCTCTGTTACACCGGATACGGCTCGACGGCCTCCCAGCGCCGTCGGCTCGACAGCGTGGCCGACCGGGTGGTCGACCCCGAAGCCGTGCTGGCTGACCGGATACAACGGAGCGTTGGCGACGCGGGGGCTCGCACCCGCAAGCTTCAGGAGGTGTTGCGGGACATCGACGGCCACCTGGCGGTCGTCACACACGACAACCCCGACCCGGACGCGATCGCAAGCGCCGTCGCGCTGGGCGAGCTCGCGGCCCGGGCCGACTGTGAGGTGTCGCTGTGTTACTACGGCGACATCTCCCACCAGGAGAACCGCGCGTTCGTGAACCTACTGGAGTACGACCTCGTCAATCTGGACCCCGAGGACGACGCGGCGCTTGACCCGTACGACGGGTTCGCGCTGGTCGACCACTCCCGCCCCGGCGTCAACGACCAGTTGCCGGCGGACCTGCCAATAGATATCGTTATCGACCACCACCCGCCACGGATGCCGGTCGAGGCCCGCTATGTCGACCTGCGAAGCGGCGTCGGGGCGACGAGCACGCTGCTCGTGGACTACTTCGAGCGGCTCGAAGTCGAGCTCTCGGAACCCATCGCCACCGGGCTGCTCTTTGGGATCCGCGTCGACACGAGGGACTTCCGCCGGGAGGTGTCGGCCGAGGACTTCGAAGCCGCCGCGAAGCTCGTCGGTCGGGCCGACATGGAAGCGCTCCAGCGCATCGAGGACCCAAGCGTCAGCGGCGAGACCCTCGCGGTCATCGGCCGCGCTATCGACAACCGCGAGAAGGAGGGGTCCGTGTTGCTCTCCTGTGTCGGCGAGCTCTCGGACCGGGACGCGCTGGCCCAGGCCGCCGACCGGCTGCTCGACCTCGAGGACATCCACGCGACGCTGGTCTATGGCGTTCTGGACGGGACGATATACGCCTCCGCGCGGGCCCGCGGTGCGGATATCGACCTGGGCGAGGCACTCCGGGACGCGTTCGGCCAGATCGGCTCGGCTGGCGGCCACGCCGATATGGCCGGCGCACAGATAGCGCTGGGCGTCCTCGACAGCGTCGACGACCGCGAGGAGTCGCTCCACACCATCGTCAGGTCGGTCGTCAACGACCGCTTCCTCGACGCCGTCGACTCCCGCTCGCATCGACTGCTGGGCCGCGTGGACGGTCGGACCGAGTTCGCGTCCGCCGAGTACCCCGAGCTGAGCCGGCCACCGCTTGACGAACACGACACCGCGTAGCCGAGTCTTTTTGCCGCTCGCTGGGCAAGGGCCGGTGATGTCAGATTCGGGTCAACCGACGGTCGGGGAGTACATGACGCGGGACGTCGCGACGGTTGCACTCGACGACACCGTCGCCGAGGTGGCCGAGCGCATCGCCACGAGCGACGAGTTCAGCGGCTTCCCCGTCACCGACGGGCGACGCGTCGAGGGCTTTGTCAGCGCCCGCGACCTGCTGCTGGCGGCGGACCACGAGCCGATGTTCCGCGTGATGACCGAGGACATCATCGTCGCCGCACCGGAGATGGCAGTACAGGACGCCGCCCGGGTCATCCTCCGGTCGGGCATCCAGAAGCTCCCGGTCGTCGACGACGCCGGGAACCTCGTGGGCATCATCTCCAACGCCGACGTCATCCGCTCCCAGATCGAACGGGCGACCCCCGACAAGGTCGAGAAGCTGGGGCGGACGCTGGCGAACATCCACGACATCACCACCCACGACGAGCGGCGGACAGTCGACCTCGACGCGCTCACGCCGACCCAGCCGACGGTGTACGCCGACGAACTGGAAGGGCGGGTGTACGAGCTCGAACACGGCCTGGCCGAGCCCCTCGTCGTCATCGACAACGACGGCCACCTCTACCTGGCCGACGGACACCACCGTGTGAAAGCCGCCGAGCACCTCGATATCAAGGCGATGGAAGCCAACATCATCGTCCTCGACGAGACGGTGGAACTGGGAATGGCCGAGACGGCCGCCGAGGCCGACCTAGAAGATATCAGCGATATCGAGGTCGTCGACTACGCCCGCCACCCGCTCGTCCAGCAGACCGAGCAGTTACAGGAGTAACGAGAGTCCGACCGCCGGGAGGAATCTCGAACCGGAACGGGGAGCGCGGCGACCCGTGGAGGGCCGACCAGAGGGAGGTCCGGAGAAGCGCAGCGGCGGAGCCGCGAGCAGGCGGGTCTGAGCGCAGTGAAAACCCTCCAATACGGACGCGGTGACCGAGGGGAACCGCGGAGGAGTAGCGAGAGTCCGACCGCCGGGAGGAGAGCCAAGGAGCGCCAGCACGACCGGCCGACGCGGCTACTCCGGGTTCCGGCGTCCGCCCGTATCGTCAGTTCGACGCGAGACGTAGACGACCAGCCCGAGGAGGACCCCCAGCCCGATGCCGACCGTGATCATCCCGTACAGGGCCACGCCGAAGGGGGTCGGCGGGAGCGCGACGACGCCAAACAGCGCCGGTTCGAGGTCGGCGGGCCGAATCGCCCCCAGAACGAAGCCCATCACGCCGGCCAGCGCGACGATGATGACGTACATCTGGACAACGACTTTCTCGCCGGGCGTCTCGGCCACCTGCTCGCTCATACATCGGGTTGGGGCGGGAGACGATTAGCCTTTTTCACTTCCGGTCCGAAGGGTGCCCATGTCACAGAAGGAGCTTCTGTTTATCGTGCTTTCGGGCATCGCCATCATGATGTTCATCACCGCTATCGTGCTGGTCTCGGGCGCGACCTGATAGTACGAACCGCAAAAAACAACGGCGGGTTATCAGGACGGGTCCGTCAGTCGTCCTGTGGGTCCGAGGAGGCTCGGTTCGCCTCGCTCACCTCACCGCCGTCAGAACGCTGTTCTGACGAGGATCGCCTCAGTCGTCGCTCACCTCACCGCCGTCCGTCAGCGCGGACTTTTCCTCGTCCTCGCCGCCGTCGGTGACCGCCGTCTCCAGCTTGCGGTCGTACCACTCCCACTCCTTGTCGAGGAGCCCGTCGCGTTCGAGGTCCCACGGGTCGCCGTCCTCGACTTTCGGCCCTTCGAGCCAGGACTGGACGATGTTCCAGACGAAGATGAGCTGGCCGACAAGCAGGACGAACGCGCCCACGGTCGCCAGTATGTGGAAGGTGCTGACCTGTGCGAGCGGCGCGATGGCGCCGTCGAACTGGTAGGTGGCATAGCGGCGCGGCATCCCGAGGTAGCCAAGCGCCAGCATCGCGAAGAAGGTGAGGTTGGTCCCGATCATCGAGAGCCAGAAGTGGGCCTTCCCGAGCGTGCGCTGGTACATCCGGCCGGTGAAGACGGGGAACCAGTAGTAGATGCCCGCGAAGACGGCGAAGCCGATAGCGCCCATGACGACGTAGTGGAAGTGACCCACGACGTAGTAGGTGTCGTGCAGCACCAGGTCGACGGGGATGGAGGCGAGGAAGACGCCGGTGACGCCGCCGATGATGAAGTTCGAGACGAAGCCGATACAGAACAGCATCGGGCTCGTCAGGCGCAGCCGACCGTTCCACATCGTCGTGATCCAGTTGAACGTCTTGACGGCGCTGGGTATCGCGATAGCGAGCGAGACCGCCATAAAGGAGGCCCGCAGCCGCGGGTCCATCCCCGTCGAGAACATGTGGTGGGCCCACACGCCGAAAGAGAGCACCCCGATAGCGAGCGTGGAGTAGACGACGAACTTGAACCCGAAGAGCTTGCGACCCGAGAACTTCGGGAGGATGAGGCTCACAAGTCCCATCGGCGGCAACACGAGGATGTACACCTCGGGGTGGCCGAAGAACCAGAACAGGTGTTGCCACAGCAGCGGGCCACCGCCCTCCACGGCGAAGAACGTCGTCGCGAGGTTGCGGTCCATCAGCAGCATGACGAGGGCGCTGCCAAGCAGCGGGAAGGCAAAGAGGATGAGCGCCGACTGGGTGAGGATGGTCCACGAGAAGATGTCGAGGTTCGCCCAGTTGACGTCCTCACCGCGCTCGGTGAAGATTGTCGCGATGAAGTTGATGGCACCCATCGTCGCCGCGACCCCCGAGAGGTGCAGCCCGAGCAGCATCAGGTCGACGCCGGGGTTGGCCTGCTCGACTGACAGCGGCGTGTACATCGTCCACGCGGTCTGTGCCGGCTCGATCATGTTCTCCGTGACCGGCGCGAGGAAGAAGCCGGCCCAGATGAGGAGGGCGGCGGGGGGAAGGAGCCAGAACGCGATGGCGTTGATACGCGGGAACGCCATGTCGTCGGCCCCGATGAGCAGCGGGATGAAGTAGTTCGCAAACGCCGCGATGATGGGCGTCCCGAAGAGGAACAGCATCGTGATGCCGTGGCTCGTCAGGATGGAGTTGTACGCGTTCGCCCCCAGTATCGCTCCGCCCGGGACGGCGAGTTGAACGCGGATGAGCATCGCCATGACGCCCCCGACGGCGAAGGCGATGATGGCGTACAGCCCGTACAGCAGTCCGATGTCCTTGTGGTCGACGGTCGTCAGCCAGCGGATGATACCCGCGGGTTTCTCGCGGTTGAGGACGGCAGCGTCCTCACCGGTCGCGGTTCCACCTCCGGCCAGCGGTGTGTACGACCGCCAGTTCTCGATGCGCGTGAGTAACGCGATGATGCCGACGAGGAGGACGGCCATCAACCCCGTCAGCACTAGATCTCCTACAGCCATAGACGCACGTCAGGACTGAGTGATAATGAAAGGGGTGGTTCCGCCGCCCCGTTGCCGCTTACGCCTCGGGCAGTTCGTCGTCTTCGGCGTCCAGTTGCGCGTCCTCGTCGGCCGCCTCGTCGTCCAGGGTCCCGCTCGTGGCGTTTGGTTCTTCCATCGCGGCGTGGTCGGTCGCTTCTTCGGCGTTCTCGACGGCCCGGCCGGCGTAGTACGTGAGCACGGCAAGCAACAGGAACATCGAGCCCATCAGCGAGAACTGCAGCCCGCTGAAGACCGGGTCGAGGCCGAACGGGCTCACGACCGCGAAGGCTGCGATGAAAAAGAGGATGATACCAAGCGGGATGACGTTGACGGTGAGGTCGAGCAGCGTGTCCTTTTCGAACCCGAACAGTGCCATATAGCAGGGGATTGGAAGCCGGGCGGTAAATAGGCTGTTGGTTTGTCTCAGACCTTCGACTGCTCCATGACGGAGCCGACGCCACCCATCGCCACCATCACGACGCCGGCGACGACGACGGCGACGAGCCGGGTAAGCACCGGGCCGTTACCGACGTTGGCGATGGTTATCGACGACATCGGGAGATAGGCGACGGCCAGCCCCACGGCAACGAGCGCGAGGACGACGCCGACGCCTACGAGCGTCGGCCACGGGCGCGTGACATAGCCCGACTCGGTGAGGATGCCGGCGATGGAGCCACCGAAGAGGATGAGACCGAAGACGGCGATTGGGAACAGGCCGATGAAGACGCCGATCTCCGAGAGGACAAGCCCCAGCGCGACGAACACCGGCCACGGACTCGCAGTCCGGTACTGGTCGCTCAATCCGGGTTGCTCTTCCATACCAGCCGTTGGTCGTCGCACGTCTTAGGCCCATCGGACTCGGCTGCCGGCTGGACCGTCACGTGATTGTGGCCGGGGCGTTCGCGTCTGACGGGGCACAAACTATTTGTCTGCGATACGGCTTGGTGAAGGTAATGAGTATGCGCACGGTAGAGCTAGTATCCGAGTGGGACACGGTGCCCTTCGACGGCGGCTACGCCGGGCTCCGGTCCCTCTCAGACCGGGGTTTCTCCGGCGCCGTCACCGCCGGCCCCACACAGCTGTTCATGCTGAACGGCACTGTGGTGGGCATCCTCGATGGGGACATCGAGGCGTTCGACGGCGCCGACGGCACCGCGCGGACCGCGCCACACGACGCCTTGCCGCTGCTTGTCGTGATGCAGGACCAGGCCGGCGAGCCGCGGGCACAGTACTACACCGAGGACACGCCCATCTCTGATGTCGACCGGACGCTCGAAGACGGCAACTTCACCGGGTACGTCGAGCTATCGGAGAACGTCCTCTCCGGGGACTACTATCTTGTCTACCATCAGGGCCGCTCGATGAGCGTGGCGTGGGTCGGCAACTCCCAGCGGCTCGTGACCGATGAGGAGGCCTTCGAGCAGGCCGACGGCGAGGTGGGGATCTACAAGGTCATGCCGGCCAGCGTCGAGCCCATCGAGATACCCGAGCCGAGCTCGCCGGCGGACGACGCGGCGGATACAACAGCTGAAACAGCAGCCGGGACCGCGGCTGCCGACGACGAACCAGCTGACGACGGTGTCGGTGCGGAAACGAGCCAGTCTGTGACAAGCGACGAAACGGCGGAGTCACGGGTCGATTCGACGCCACGGAGCGACGGGACCGAGGACGTCGCGGGCGACCGGGCGACACCGGACGAGCCGGTCGGGAGCGAACCCGGTGAGACCTCCGAGCGAGGGAGGAGCGCGGCCGGTCCGCCCGGGTCGAAAGCGGCCGGTGCGAGTCAGGGGACAGCCGTCGACAGACAGCAACGCGACGAGACGGCTGCCCGGGAGGGCGAGAGCGGGTCGACGAGCGAGGCGGCGGCCGCCGGCACCGACGGGACGGCGATACCAGCGACGGAATCGACCGAACCGACGACGAGCGAACCCGGGACCGACGAACCGACGACGGAAGACACGACGGTAGCAGGAGAGACCGAGCCCGCGGAGCCGGCCGAACGCACGGCTGCACAGAGCAAGTCGACCGAACCCCGGGCGAACAGCGGGACGACAGAATCCCGGACAGACCGGAGCGCCGGACCGGCAGCGACCACCGAGGGGAGCGCAGACAGCCAGGCCGCGGCCGCAGCGGCCGACAGCGACGCCGTGGGCACTCTCGAAACCCGCTCGATTCCGTCGCTTGACCCCGAGCGGTCGAGTTCCACGCCGGAGCCGACGACGGCCACACAGACCGCGGAACAACAACAGCCGACCGCGTCCGGCTCCTCGGAGTCGACACAGCCGTCGACCACACAGACCGACGGGTCCGAGAGCCAGGCGTCGGCGGTCGCCGAACCGGAACAATCCCGGTCGGTCCCGGCCGATGAAGGCCAGTCCGAACCGAGCCCGGAGCTAGAGGTGAAACTGGAAGAGCGAGTCGAAGAGATAGCGAAACTGGAAGGCGAGATACGCGACCTCTCCACCGAGAACGAGGAACTGGCCGCCGAACGCGACCGCCTGCGCGACGAGCTGGAGGAGGCCCGCGCCGAGATACAGCGACTGGAGGAAGAGCTGGCGGCGGCCGGCGGCCCCGCTCCGAGCGGGCGGGCGCTGTCGGCGGCGGAGGCCATCGACGGGACGAACCTCTTTGTCCGCTACCACTCGAAGGGGGAGGCGACCCTGGCGAAAGCACAGGAGGGCAGCGCCGACAGAGCGTCGGTCGAGGAGAACCTCCGGCTGGAGTATCACACCCAGTTCGACGCCGCGGACGCCGCCGTCGACGGCGAGCCGTTCGAGGACTTTCTCCATGACAGCATCCACTACCGCTTTGCCGACTGGCTCGTCCGGAACCTCATCTACGAGATCAGAGACACCGGCCACGAGAGCGAGATGGGCGTGCTCTACGACGCCCTCCCGGACATCGACCGGGCCGAACTCAACGGGCAGGTGTCGGTGACCTACACCGAAGACGGGCAAGAGCACCGCTCACAGGAGACCTTCGACGTGGTCGTGCGCGACCGGATGGGCAACCCGCTGGTGGTCGCCAACATCAACGACTCCCGGCAGCCGGCGACCGACGGGCAGATGACCGACATCGTGCGCAACGCCGAGCGGGTCGGGAACGCCTCGAACTCGCTGGCCGGGGCCTTCCTGGTCACGAGCAGTTTCTTCGAGCCGGAGGCCCTGGAGACGGCCAAGGAAGCCACCTCAAGTGGCCTGTTCAGCCGAGACAAGCGAAAGAGTTTCGTCAACCTCTCGCGCAAGAGCGGTTACCACCTGTGCCTGCTCGAAGCGCGAAACAAGGAGTTCCACCTAGCGGTGCCGGAACTGTAGAAAGAGACCGCTTAGCTCTCTATCTCTGCAGCGTCGTCGATTTTCATTCCGTTGAGCTTGTCGATGATCTCGTCGATCTTCTCGTCGAGATCGTCGACGAACTCGCCGGTCTGTTCCGTGGTAATAGCGCCCTGACTGGAGGGCTCGATGAGGTTCTCCTCTTCGAGGACCCGGAGGGAGTACCGAACCTTGTGGTGAGGATAGCCCGTCTCGTTGGACATCTTCACGATACCGATAGGCTCGTTCTCTATTACCATGCGAAGCACCTGTAGGTGGCGCTCCAGCATGTCGACTTCCTTCTCAAGCCTGTCTATCATGGCAATTGTTAACTTGTGTTGGGTGGGTTTAAAAGTTACCCTCGACCCGTTGCCCTTGCCGGTTTCGGGCTACGGGGAGGTAATTGTTAAAACCGTCGTAACGCTTCACATGGGGCATGTTGGCGCACGAGAACTTCGTCGGTGACAGCATCTCTGTCGGCCGTCTCCGGACGTAGCGACCGTGACCAGTGACAGGGCCCGGTCGTGCTGTGAGACCGTAATCTGTTTATCACGGTGGCCGGAAGGTCCGGTCATGACCGTAACCATCGTCGGCTCGCAGCTCGGCGACGAGGGCAAGGGCGGCATCGTCGACCTGTACGGCGACGACGTAGACGTCGTCGCGCGCTACCAGGGCGGCGACAACGCCGGCCACACCGTCGTCCACGAGGGCGAGACATACAAGCTCTCTCTCGTGCCGAGCGGAGCCATCCGCGGCAAGGTCGGCGTGCTGGGCAACGGCTGCGTCGTCAACCCGCGAACGCTGTTCGACGAGCTAGACACACTACAGGAGCGGGGCCTGGACCCGGACGTGCGTATCGCCGAGCGCGCACACATCATCTTCCCGTTCCACCGCGTGCTCGACGGTATCGAGGAGACAGTAAAGAGCGAATCCGACAGCGAGGTCGGCACCACGGGCCGCGGTATCGGCCCGACCTACGAGGACAAGGCCGGCCGGCGCGGGATTCGCGCCGGCGACCTGCGCAACCCCGACGTACTCAGGGAGCGCCTGGAGTACGTCGTCCCGCAGAAACGGGCCGTCCTCGAGGACGTCTACGGGATGGCCGTCGACGACCTCGAGGACCCCGACGCGTTCGACGTGGACGCCCTCTACGAGGAGTACCGCGAGTACGGCAAGCGCTTTGAGGCCGAGGACATGACGGTCAACGCCAGCGTCTTTCTCACCGAGCGGATGGCCGACGGCCAGAACGTCATGCTGGAGGGCGCACAGGGGACCACAATCGACATCGACCACGGGAACTACCCCTACGTCACGTCCTCGAACCCGACCGCGGGCGGCGCGACCACGGGGACTGGGCTCAGCCCCGGCGTCGTCGGCGGCGGGGAGGTCATCGGCATCGTCAAGGCCTATCTGACCCGCGTCGGCAGCGGGCCCCTGCCAACGGAGCTTGGCGGCGTCGTCGGCGACACGCCCGGCTACGAGGAGCAGGGCGAAGGGGAAAACGAGGAACTCGCCACGCAGATCCGCGAGGAGGGCGGCGAGTACGGCACCGTCACGGGTCGCCCCCGGCGGGTCGCCTGGCTCGACATGCCAATGCTTCGCCACGCGGCGCGAGTGTCCGGGTTCACCGGTCTCGCCATCAACCATCTCGACGTGCTCGCCGGCCTCGACGAGGTCAAGGTCGGTCACGCGTACACGCTCGACGGCGAGGAACTGCGGACGCTCCCGGCCACCACCGAGGAGTGGGGCCGGTGTGAAGCGAGCTACCGGAGCTTCGACGGCTGGCCGGAGTTCGAGCCGTCGACGGTCGCAAGCGAGGGATACGAGGCGCTGCCCGAGAACGCGCGGGCCTACGTCGAGTACATCGAGGACGAGCTCGACACGCCGGCCTACGCACTCGGCGTCGGACCCGGTCGTAGCGAGACTATCGTCCGCCAGCGCCCGTTCTGACGGCGCCGGGGGTCGCCAGACAGTATCCTTTTATTCCCACCGACCCGACCAGCGGGTATGAAAGAGGACCTGATGGACATCATCTGCTGTCCGCTGGACAAACACGACCTCGACCTCGACGTCGCCGAGCGCGACGACGAGGAGATTCTCGACGGGACGCTCACCTGTACGGAGTGTGGCGAGCAGTTCCCCATCGAGGACGGCATCCCGAACCTCCTCCCGCCGGACATGCGGGAAGAGGCCCCGGCGTAGTCACCGTCTTCTCCGTCACTCGTCGGTCTCGACGCCGGCGAGATTGCCGTCGTCGTCGAACAGCTTCGCCCGCAGGAACCGAGTCCGGTAGCGGTTCGCCCCGTCGTAGACGTCGGCCTCGCGGATGTCGTCGGCCCGGCCGTCGGCGACGGCGTCGATTATCTCCTCGACCTGCTCTTTCTCGCTCGGGGTCAGCTCGAACTCGTAGGTCTGGGCCTGTTCGCCCTCCAGTTTGGTCCACTGGCGGGCCCCGGCGATGACCAGCGAACAGGGCTCCCGGCAGGGGAAGACGCCGTCGCCGCCGTCGACGTCGAGGTCCGTCTCCCCGTCGTACTGCCACTCCCGGCGTTTCAGACACTGGGAGTCGTCACAGCAGGCCTCGGCGACCCAGTTGACGTGTTCGTACCCCTCGCCGCGGTCCCAGGTTCGGACGACGCCGTAGATACCGGTCTGGCGCTCTACGGTCTCGTGCCAGTGGTCGATATCGAGCGTTCCCTCGCGCTCGCGGTGCCAGTTCTGGACCGTCGCCGGGTAAAAGGCGTGGACGGCCTCGACGACGTCGCCGGCGCCGAGGTCGGGGAACTGCCAGCCGGTCTGGAGCGAGGGGGCGGTCTTCAGCGGCCGGTAGGCCCCGTCGTCGTCGTGTTTGGCGAGTTCGCGCGCGTCCAGGGGCGCCTCGTAGGCGTCTAGGTCCGCCGCCGGCGTCGCGGCGTCGTCGACGTGTCGCAGGTCGTACGTTCGGCCGCCCGTCCCGTCGAGCGAGACGGTGACCCGGAGCTGGCCCCATTCGGTCGCCAGTCCGTCCGCGAGCGCGTCGTAACGCTCGGTAACGGCGCGGTCCTCGGCCCCTTCCAGCCAGCGGAGAAACGCCCAGCGGGCGTCCGTCTGTGGCGCGACAGCGTGCCAGAAGTACCAGTTCCCCACGTGTGGGTCCTCGGACGCGGTCTCGCGGAGCGCCCCCTCGTCGAGCCCATCCGCCGTCGACTCGGGCGTCTCGAACGCGTAGCCGTCGGCGCGTTCCTCGACGCGAAGCCCGTCGAAATCGATGCCGTCCGGCGCGGTAGCCACCAGCGCGTCCACCGGGTCCTCGTTCATACTGGACCACGGGACTCGGGCGAAAAAAGCGAGTCGGTTCCCGGGGGAGTTGCCGACGGGTCAGTCGCCGGCCGCCGACCCCGCGCCGCTCTCCCCGCGGACCTGCTCGATGGCCGCGCTCACGTCGGCGCCGGCGTCGGCCGCCCGCTCTAGCACCACGTCGGCCATCAGCGGCTCGGTCCCGACCGCGCCGGCGTACCAGATCCGGTGTCCGTCGACGGTTTCGGGCACGCTCCAGCCGTCCCGGTAGTCTTCACACAGTCCCATGTCCTCGGGGATGTCCTCCTGGGTGTGGTAGCCATCGGCGATAAACAGCGGAACGACGACGATGTCCTCGCTCTCGAAGAAGTCGGTCACGTCGTCGACCTCGGGGTCCTCGTCCATGAACAGCGCCTTCACCTCGTCGAAGCGGTCCATCTCGGCGATGCGGTCGGCGTGGTACTCGATGGCCTTCGCGGAGTTTTCGTTGCGCTCGGTGCCGTGGCCGACCACGGCCAGGCCGAACCCGTCGCCGACCTCGGGGTCGTCGGTCACCGACTTCGCGCGCTGGACGATGACGTCGCTCATCGAGTCGTGGGTGCCGACGGGACCGCAGTAGTGGACGGTCTGGTCGGTGTCCCCGGCGGTCAGCGTGGCTGAGTTCGCGCTTGTGCCATCGGAGTCCCACAGCTCGGGGTCCCACTCCTCCAGGCGGAACTCCCGCGGGATGACCTGCTCGGTGAAGTAGCCCTCGGAGATGAAAAGCGGCACCAGATACACTTCCTCGGCGTCGACGGTCCGGAGGGCCTCCCGGAAGTGTGGTTCTTCCTTCCAGAAGGACTCCCTGACTTCGCTGAACGCGCCTGTCGCGCGGATGGTGTCCGCGTGCGAGAACGTCGGCGTGCTCGACTCGGCGTTGAGATGCGAGCCGTGGGCGGCGATGACGAGCGCTTGGTCCATACTGGCCCGTTGGGGAGAATCGGCCTTAGGGGCTTCGCCCTGAGCCGAGACGACGCGACCCGGTCACTCGTCCGCTATCTCGGTCACGTGACGCGGGGCGAGCGAATCCGACTTGACCAGCCGGACCCCCAGTTCGTCGGCCAGTCGCTCGTCGTCGTCCCGTACCGTCCCCGTCGTCGCCAGCATCACCGCGTCGGTGCCGGCGGCGCCGGTGACGCCATCGCAGTGTTCGATGCTGTCCCTGACGGTCCCGTCTTCGGGGCTGTGAACGACGACGCCCATCAGGTCCCCACCGCACTCCGCGAGGAGGTCGAACGGTCCCGGGGCTGCCGAGCGGACCTCCCAGCCGGCCGTTCCGAGGACCTTGCTGACCATCTCCGTCACCGCCTCGACCGTCGGCGGGTCGGCGGTGTCGCGCATCGTCGCTACGTTCCGGAGACGCACGCCGAGGTCCGCGGCCAGTCGCGCGTCGGTGTCGCTAATCGTGCCGGTCGTCGCCAGCATCACCGTGTCGGTGCCGCCGGCCCCCGTAATCGCGTCACACCGCTCTATCGCTTGCCGGCCGACGCGGCCGTCGTCGGGGCAGTGGACGACGACGCCCACGAGTTCGTCCTCGCGCTCGGCCAGCAAGTCGAACGGGCTCTCGGGCTGTGCGCCCCGGGCCCGCCAGTCCGTCTTCGCCAGCGCCTGCAGGATTTCGTCTATCGCCGTCTCCTCGTCCGGTCTGTCCGACTCCCCCGTCATCCCCGTCTCGGAGTTCCGACTATCGGTCGCAGTCGACGCCGGCTCGGCTTCGCTGCCGGCGGTGTCAGCTCGCTCGTCCCGGTTGCGCTGTGAGTCGTCGAGCGACGGTATCAGCTCGGCTACCTGGTCGCGCTCGAACGACTTCGCCGACCCGATCGTGGTCTCGAACAGCCCCCGTATCGACCGGGTAGCGACCCCCATCCGACTGGCACGCTCGCAGGTTTCACATCTGCTCCGGAGATAGTCGGCCACCCCGGCGAGGCCGTCGGCCACAGTGTGGATACGCCACGTCGACCCGTCGGCACAGCCCAGTATCAGCTCTCCCGTCCGTCGGTCGGCCGTCGTGGTCACGTCGGATATCTCCGGGATGGCGAGGGTGAGCTGCCGGTCACCGCCGACCTTGCCCACCAGCGCGATTACCCGACGACCGGTGACGACGACGACGGTCTCGTACCGGCTGTCCGGAACCACGCGTGTCGTCGTCTCACGCTCTATCTCGATGCCCCGCTCCCGGTTCGTCAGAACGTACTGTACCGTCTCGTCGTCCGCGACGGCGTCTATCGCCGGCCGGTCCGCAAGGTACTCGCCGGAGCCGAACCCGCGCTTTACGGTCCTGGTGAGCGCCGCCGGCAGTTCGCTGTCCCCCCTCGTGACGTTGCTAATTTGGCCCACGGATGAGACACCCACACACGAGACACCCCCTCCAGGTGACGTGTTACTCTATATATTTGACGTTCACAAACAAAAAGTTTCGCTGGTTGGGGGGCGGTGGTGTTTCGTTTAGCAGCGATTTGGTTTGAGAGTAATAAATCCCGTCCGTAGCCGGTTGCCCAGCCGGCACGGGTGGGCGTTCCGGCTGTTCGCGGTCCAACTCGCCTAACGAACCACGACCTTCGGGGAGCTCTGGTCAGGTTTCACTGGGACGAGCGCGTAGATTCGACCGGGGCGGCTACACTTTTGTGCGCTCCCCTCCGGGGATACCGTATGTCACTCGCCGCCGCCACCCGCGACGCCGTCCGCGAGCGCCCCTTCCTCTATGACGCCCTGCGGGCCGGCGTGGTCAACTACACCGCCGCCGCCAGAACGCTCGACGTCGAGGGGGACACCGACGCCGTCGCCACGGCCCTGCGACGGTTCGCCGAGGAACTGCCCGACGACCCCGTCCACGAGAGCGAGGCCCGCGTCTCGATGCGAAGCGGCCTGGGCCGTGTCGAAGACGGCGACGCGTTGCTTTCGGTCGGCGCCACCCGCTTTGGCGAGGGGACGGGCTCGCTGACGGGCATCGTCGCCAGCGGCGACCTCGAACCCGCGGCGCTCGGAGACGTACTGGGTCGGCTGCGCGCGGTCGACGTAGCTGTCGCGGCCGCCGGCGTGGGCGATGAGACGCTCGTGGTCGTGGTCGAGCGGCGCGACGGGCCCGACGCCCTGCGCGTCGTCGAGGGTGCCGTCGGTCGGTAACCGGAGGGCAGACGACGCGTTCCGACGCCTTGAAGCGGCCCGGTTTACTGAACTGGGACAATGACGCTGCGCGTGACGAACACGCTGACCGGCGAGACAGAGCCGTTCGAGCCACGCGACCCCGACTCGGTGTTGCTGTACTACTGCGGGCTGACCACGTCGGACCCGCCCCACCTGGGCCACGCCCGCGGGTGGGCCCACGTCGACGTCATGTGTCGCTGGCTGGAGTGGCTCGGCTACGACGTCCGCCACGTCGAGAACTTCACCGACGTCAACGAGAAGATCGTCGCCCGCGTCGGCGAGGACGGGGCGAGCGAGGCCGACGTCGCGCGCCACTACGTCCGGCAGGTCATCGAGGACATGCGCTCGTTGAACCTCGCCCGCGCGGAGGTCTACCCGCGGGTCTCCGAGCACGTCCCGGAGATTATCTCACTCGTCGAGCGCCTCGTCGAGAGCGGCCACGCCTACGAGGTCGACGGCTCCGTCTATTTCGACGTCACCAGTTTCGAAGACTACGGCAAGCTGTCGGGCCAGTTCGTCGAGGACCTCGAATCCCAGGGGCAGGACACGGGCGAGAAACGGAACCCCGCGGACTTCGCACTCTGGAAGGCCGGTGGCGTCGCCCCCGAAGACATCGAAGAGCACCAGCACCCCGAGGCCGCGCCCGCCGAGGAAGCCTGTGAGACTGCCCAGACCTGGGAGTCGCCGTGGGGCGAGGGCCGGCCCGGCTGGCACATCGAGTGCTCGGCGATGTCGATGGCCCATCTCGACGAGACCATCGACATCCACGTCGGCGGGCAGGACCTCGTCTTCCCCCACCACGAAAACGAGGTCGCCCAGAGCGAGGCCGCCACCGGCAAGCAGTTCGCCGACCACTGGCTCCACGTCCGCCTGCTGGAGACGAAAGGCGAGAAGATGTCCTCCTCGCTGGGGAACTTCTTCACCGTCTCCGACGCCGTCGCGGAGTTCGGGCCGGACGTACTCCGGACCTTCCTGCTGTCGACGGCCTACACCTCGCGGGCCACCTACAGCGAGGAGACCATCGGCGAGGCCAAGGAGCGGTGGGACCGCCTGCGACGGGGCTACGAGCGCGCGGTCGAGGCCTGCGACGACGTCGACGCCTACGCCACCGTGACCCACGAGGAGCTCCGGGACGCGGTCGACGAGGCCCGCGAGACATTCGAGGCGGCGATGAACGACGACTTCAACACCCGCGAGGCGACGACGGCGCTGCTTGACCTGACGGGGACGGTCAACGCGTACATCGACGACCGCGAGGCGTACGACTACGTGGCGCTCCGGCAGGTGGTCGAGACGTTCGAGGAGTTCGGCGGCGGGATACTCGGACTCGCCTTCGGCGACGCCGGGGCGGGCGGGGACGTGTCGCTGGCCGACGACCTGGTCGAACTCGTCCTCCGGGCCCGCGAAGACGAACGGGCGGCGGGCAACTACGAGCGGGCCGACGAGCTTCGCGACGAACTCGAAGCGCTTGGCGTCGAGGTCCAGGACACCGACGAGGGACCGACCTACCGGCTCGGCGACGGCGGCTGACCGGCGCGGGTAGCGAGTGGAGTTTTCGCTCGCGTGGACAGCCACGAAACTTATGAATCAAGAACGGGGTTGTGTTGGTATGCGACGCGTTATTCTGACAGCCGTTGTGGCGCTACTGGTGGTTTCTTCGGGCTGTGTCGGCCTGGTTACGGGCGACACAGTGGAGTTCGAGGCCAGCGAGGGTGCGGTAAGCGACAGCGCGCTGGACTCGACCGGCTACGACCTGAACAACTCGAGCGAGCGAGCGATAACCCGAAACGTGAGCTTCTTCGGGCAGGAGCGGACCATCCGCATCGTGAACCGGGTCAACAGGTACACCAGCAGCGGCTCGCTCGCGGACGCCGCGGGCAACGAGACGCTCGCGGAAAACGAGACGCTACAGGACGCTGCGGGGAACGAAACCCTGGCCAGCAACCAGACCCTACAGGACGCCGTGGCCGAGGAGACGGGCGGTGACACCGAGATTGCGGGTCTCAAGCGGTTCGTCGTGGTCTCCTCGCCGGGGGCATCGGTGGCCGGGCGGACGCTCAACCCCGCCGCGAGCTGGTCCAACGACCGCATCCTCGAACAGGTGGCCGAACAGACCGGACAGCTAAGCGATATCGAACAGCAGGACACCCGGACGGTGGCGTCACTCGGCGAGGAGCGCAACGTCACCGAGTTCAGCGCGACGACTCAGATAGAGGGCCGGGAGGTCGACGTACAGGCCCACGTCGTCAGCTTCGAGCACGATGGCGACGTCATCATCGCCGTCGCCGTCCACCCCGACCAGTTCGACGAGTCCGACAACGTCGACGAGCTGGTCGGCGGCCTCGAACACAGCGGGAACTGACGCCGGTCGCGCCGTTTTTCGACCCCCAGTGGTACTGTAGGCGGTTTCCGGGTGGCCCCGATTCGGGGCCGGTACGTTCCGGCGACGCGTTACGGCGTCAGACGAGCGCGTAAATCATCAGCAGACAGAAGTAGATGAGAACGAGCGCGCCCAGCGCCCGCAGGCGGAAGTGCCCCAGTTCGGACTCCTCCCTCTCGTGGGCCGCCCGAAACGCCGCTATCTCCCCGTCGTCCAGCTGTGCGGGATGGTCCAGCCCGCGGTGCAAGGCGAGCCACTCCTCGCGGGCGAAGGGGCGCCCGCAGTAGCGACACTCGTAGGTCACGGCGCTTTCGGGGACGGCGTAGTCGTCTGTCATAGGTAGGGCAGTGGCACCTCCGGTCGGGTGATGACCCACAGGCTGGTCATCGTGTAAAACACCATCACGGCGATGAAGGGGTACTGCGAGCGGACGGCCTGGAGCCGGGACGGGAACACGTCGTAGGCGGCGGCGTGGGCCACCCAGATCGCGACCAGGTGCCCGACGACGACGGCGGCGATGCCGACGCCGCCGAACCAGCCCGGTGGCTCGTAGACGGGGACCGCACCGGGGTCCGACAGCGGCGACAGCAGCGCCACCCACAGCGCCGGCGCGAGCACGAGGAAGTAGCCGAGGTAGTGAGCGAGGTGGTACCCCGCGGCGATAGCCAGCAGCGGCGGGGCGAACCGCTGGGCGAGCGCGTCGGACTCGAGATACGTTTCGGCGGTACGCCGGCTCAGCCGGACCGCGAGCCAGTACGCGCCGAGGAAGAGCCCGAACCCGGCGGCGAGCGCCAGCGGGTAGAGCAACTGCGCCGGGAGACCGGCCCCGACTAGCGGTCGCGTCAGGTCCCGCCAGGCAGGCGTCACGACGAGGCCGTCGAACGTGGTCCCCCACAGCAGGGCGACGACGAAAGCCACCTCGTCTCGCCCGTCGACCAGCCGCGGCGTCGAGAGGGCCATCCCGGGCAAGCGCAAGCGGAGGCCGCTCTCGTCCCGGCCGATGGGGGCGACCCGGCCGTAGTATCGGAAGACCCGCTCGACCGGGTCCGCCTCGGCGAACCACGTCTCGCGGCCGAAGATGACGGCGCCGGCGAGCGTGAAGACGCTGTATCCGAGCACGGCGGTCGCCAGCAGGCGCGGGTCGTCTGCCAGCGGGCTCACGACTTCGAGCCAGATGAGCGCCAGCAGGCCGACGACGCTGGGCCAGGCCCCGGCGCGGTCGGGGTACGCGCGGTTCAGCGACGGGAGCGCCAGCGCGATGGTATCGAGCGGGTTGAGCGCCCGCCAGGTGTTGCCGACGAGATACGTCGTCATGGCGAGACCGGCCCACCAGCCGACCCACACCAGCAGGATGGCGAGGTTCGTCTGTGGAGTCGTCGGGCCGAGAAAGCCGATGACGAGCACGGCCACGTAGCCCGCGAGTCCGACGGCGCGGGCAAACAGCCCGGGTAGCCGGGCGTCGCTCACCGAAATCGGGGCCCCCCAGCCGTGGATGCGGTCGATAAACGAGCGATCGGTAACGAAGGAGGCCAGCAGGAACGAGGCGCCGACGGCGGCACCGCCCGTCGAGAGGAACAGCCAGGTCGGCACCGTGATAGACTCCCGGCCGCCCCCGGAGAGACTGCCGCCGTGGGCCGAGACGGTCCCGGCCGCCAGCAACAGACAGAGTGTCCCCGCCAGCCAGCCGCCGACGCGGCGTCGACGCGTGTTCATCAGCGACGCTTGGTCCTTCGGGCCCCTGTAGCTTCCGACATCGGCTCGGTCCCGCTCGATACCTCGCTTGCCGTTCCGCCGAAATCGCAGTACTCGACACCGCGCTTCTCCGGGGTCACTTCGTTCTCCCTCCCCCGAGGTGTCGCCCTACTGTCGGCATCTCGCAACCAATGGGATGGGCTTTTAGTAATCCGCTCGTAAGAGGCCGGTATGAGCACGACCGACGAACACGAGGGAGGCCACGAGCACCACCTCCCCGCGACGGAAGACTGGCCACACGGCTTCGGCGAGGCGAGCTGGTGGCCCTTCATCACGGCTATCGGCGGGTCGGGGATATACGTCGGGGCGGCGCTTTTCGTCCTCTCGATGGGCGAGAACGCGCTCGTGAGTTCGACCATCGGCGCCGGCGCCACCGTCGGCAGCATCGGCCTGTTCCTGATCGGCATCTACGGCTGGCTGTATCACGCCTTCGTCGTCGACTTCTGGGAGCGCGGCACCGACCACCACTCCGGGCGGTCGCTGAAGTTCGCGATGTTGCTGTTCCTGGGCACGGAGGTGGCCACCTTCGGGGCCGGCTTCGTCTACTACTTCTTCGTCCGCGGGTCCGACGTCTGGCTCGCGGCCGACATCCCGAGCGTCTGGGGGTCGCTGGTGGTCGTCAACACCCTCATCCTCATCGTCAGCTCCGTGACGCTACACTACAGTCACGTGGCGCTCCGGAACGGCGACCGCTCCCGGTTCATCAAACTGCTCGGCGCGACCCTCCTGCTTGGGGTCGTCTTCATCGCCGGACAGGTCTACGAGTACTACGAGTTCATCGTCCACGAGGGCTTTACCCTCTCGGAAGGCATCTACGGCTCGGCCTTCTACGGGCTGACCGGGCTCCACGGGCTCCACGTCACGATGGGGGCGGTCCTGCTCGGTATCGTCTTCGTCCGTGGCTGGTACGGCCAGTACTCCGCCGAGCGCCACACGTCGGTCTCGACGGCCTCGATGTACTGGCACTTCGTCGACGTGGTCTGGGTGTTCCTCGTCGTCGTCCTCTACGTCGGCGCGAACCTGGTCTGAGATGGCGTATCGTAGCCCCGTCCCGCGGTGGGGCGCCACTCCGTACAACTCTTAAGCACCGCGGGGTCGTCGAGCGTGTATGGAACAGCTAGACGTCAGCGACGGCTTCGACGTCCACGACTACCGCCACGGGCTGAAGCTACTGAAACAGGACCGCGGGACGATGACACTCGAAAACCGGGCGCCGTTCACGTGTCCGTCCTGTGAGAAGCCCTTCCAGCGGCTGTTTGTCACCGAGCGGCGGACGGCGAGCTTCGGGGACCCCGGGACCCCGTTCTGTCTCGCGCGGACCGAGGACGAACTACTGGTTTTCACGCACTGACGCCGGGGTCACTCCTCAGTGACCGGTGAACCGTCCGCACGAGCGAGCGCGAGATAGCGAGCGACGAACGCCTCGGGACAGTCTGTGTCGTCCGCCGCCTCGACGAGCCGGGCTTCCAGGCCGTCACGCGGGCTGTGACAGCGCGTACGGTCACAGGGCTTACAGAGGTACTCGAAGGACTTCCCCTCGCGGTCCCAGCGGTCGCCGTGCTTGTCGTACTCGCGGGCCGCCGACCGGTCGACCGACTCCCCGCAGGCGATGCACGTGACGGTCGCGGTGTCGCGGTGCCAGGCGTTTCGAAATCCCATCGCTACACACCGCCCTCCGTATCGGGTACGACGTCGGTGGACATCACGTCCGTGCGTACACCCGGCCGCGCACTCGCTCTTGTGCCCCAACGGAGAGGCCCGTTTATCAACACTGGGGCGGGCGAACCGACTGCTAGTGGTTCATACACCGTTTTCGGGACGCAGACGGGGAAATTAATAGCGGACATTTATAACGAACTATAACCTACGTTGAGGGGATGCGCGCCGCCAGATTACACGAGTACACGGACGAGATGGCTGAGGGCCTCTCTATCGACGAGGTAGACGAGCCACAGGTGACAAGCAGCGACGACGTGATCGTGGAGGTCGAGGGAGCGGGCTGGTGTCAGACGGACAACCACATCATCGAAGGGATGTGGGAACAGTACGTCCCACAGCCGCTGCCGATGACCCTGGGACACGAGAACACCGGCACCGTCGCCGCCGTCGGCGAGGAGGTCCAGCTTGTCGAACCGGGCGACCAGGTCATCTGTCACCCGGTCCAGACCTGCGGTACATGCCGGCCCTGCCGGCAGGGCGAGACGATGTACTGCGAGAACGACGCGTTCAACGGGCTGACGACGGACGGCGGCTTCGCCGACAGGCTCCACACGAGCGAGCGAGCGGTCATCCCGCTGCCCGACGGCGTCGACCCCGCCGACATCGCGCCCCACGCCGACGCGGGCATCACGGCCTACCACGCCGCGAAGAAGGCCGTCCGTGAGCTAAACCCCGGTGACGCCGCGGTCGTCATCGGCGTCGGCGGCCTTGGCCACATCGGGCTGCAGTGTCTCGACGCGATGAGCGCCGCCGACATCGTCGGTGTCGACATCAAACAGTCCGCCCGCGACCTCGCGGACGAACTGGGCGCTCACTACACCATCGACCCGACGAGCGAGGACGTGGCGAGCGAAATCGAGGGGATAACCGACGGCGTCGGCGCCGCACAGGTACTCGACTTCGTCGGTGCCGACGAGACGACCCAGCTCGCCCCCGACATC
Source organism: Haloarcula sediminis (assembly GCF_035656455.1). Lineage (NCBI taxonomy): Archaea > Methanobacteriati > Methanobacteriota > Halobacteria > Halobacteriales > Haloarculaceae > Haloarcula > Haloarcula sediminis. The sequence goes on from NZ_JAYMGA010000001.1 coordinate 957,517, forward strand.
ACCGCGGCCGGCGGGGACCACCACATCATCGGCTACGGCGGCCACATCCACGAGCCCGCACAGGCGCTGGTCAACGGCGAGTTCGCCTTCCAGGGCAACATCGTCGGCCGCTACGCCGAACTGCAGGAGCTGGTCGCGCTGGTCGAACGCGGCGCCGTCGACCTCCACACGACGCAGTACGACCTCGAAGAGATAAACGACGTGGCAGTGAAGCTAGAACACCGGGAGATAGACGGCCGCGCGGTCATCATCCCCTGAGACGCCATCGGAGAATCCCCGACCCACGCTTTTTGTCGTCACCCGACCCAGGGTCTGTATGGCCTCCGCACCGCAGCTACTTACAGCGGTACTACAGATGGGACCTGCCTCGGGCCCACAGATGGACCCGGTCGCAAGTCCCTTCCTCAATCTGGCCGGAAGCGCCGTCGGCGCCTTCCTCACCACGCTCGTCGTCGGCGGAATCTTGGTCGCCGTCGTCCCGGAGTACACCGAACGCAAGATGCAGACGCTGCTCGACGAGCCGGTCGGTTCGTTCATCTACGGCCTCGTCTCGCTGATTTTCTTCGCCCTCGTGGTTTTCGTGCTCGTCATCACCATCTTCGGTATCTTCATCGCGATTCCGCTCGTGCTGGTGTTGTACATCGTCTGGGCCGTCGGCGTGTCCATCGCCTTTCTCGCTATCGGTGAGCGACTCGTCGGGCGCGAGGACGGCTGGGCGAAGCCCCTGCTCGTCGGGGCCGGTATCAACGGCGCGCTGACGCTGACCGGTATCGGCGGTATCCTGACCCTCGCCATCGGCGCGGCCGGCTTCGGTGCCGTCCTGCGGGACTATCTGGGGTGAGACGTTGTAGACTACGCGAGGGCTTCTCAGTCCCCAAGTGTGACTGGTTTAGACCCCACTCGTGGCTTCCGCGTCTCTCGTTCACGGCAGATAGCCGGTGAAGATATTGAACCACGGTCGGAGCGAAGCTCCACCCTGGAAACCCCGACAGAACGTCCATCTACTCGCGAGTCCGCTCGCCGGAAAACAAGCCGGTGGAGGGATTTGAACCCTCGGCCTAATCCTTACGAAGGATTCGCTCTGCCAGTCTGAGCTACACCGGCGCGTTGGCACACTCGACCAAGCACACGTTCCGACAGCACGTCTACAGTGTGCCACTCGGCATTACAGGGTAGTGCCGATAACCGCAATAAGGATTGCGAATCGGCACCGTCCTCACGCCAGTTTCGTACCGACGATAGTGACGGGAACTGGCGACTCCAGTAGCACCTGCTGGGAGACGCTCCCGAATATGACCTTGCCCGTCGGGGAGCGCTTTCGCGACCCCATGGCGATGTGGTCGACATCGTGTTCCTCGGCCATATCGAGGATGCCGTCGGCCGGCGGGAGCCGCCCCGCGGCGAGTGTCACGTCGTAGTCACGCTCTTCGAGGTAGTCACGCGCGAGCGTGACCGTCTCGATGTCGGTCAGACTGTCGAGTTCCTCCGGGTCCTCGACGTCGTCCGGCGGCATCGCATGGGTGACGACGACCTCGATGTTCGTCGCATCGGTCGGCAGGTCCTCGACGAAGGCGGCCTGCCCGCGGGCGCGATCCGGGTCTGTGTCGACGGGAAGGAGTATCCGGTACATGATATCCGAGGGACCGTCGGGTCCCGTTACACGGAAATTCAACTGCTGTCCCCGTAACTTTTGTCACTCCGGCGGGTTCAGCGGTGTATCCGAGCGTCGATAACGACATTGTGCTCGCCGGGCGCGTACGACCGCACGGTCCGGCGGGTCTCGACACTGACGTTGTACTCTGGTTCGGCCGCCGCGCGTATCGCCCGCTCGCCCGGGCCGAACGGGTCCGTGTCGGGCTGGATGTCGTAGTAGTGTATCGTGCAGTCGTCGCCGGCCAGCGCGACCGCCGTCGCCAGAAAGTCATCGGCGCTGTGTGGGAGGTTCATCACGACGCGGTCGGCCCATCCCTCGTACTCCGGCGCGACTGCTCGGACATCGCCGGCCCTGGCCGTGATGCGGTCTGTGACGCCGTTGCGCTTTGCGTTCCGGCGGAGAGACTCGATAGCACTCTCGTTGATGTCCGTCCCGACACAGGTCGCGCCCCGCTTTGCGAACGGGACGACGAAGGGACCGACGCCGGCGAACATGTCGAAGGCGTGCTCGCCCTCCCGGACCTGTTCGACCACCCGGTGGCGCTCGGTCGCCAGCCGCGGGGAGAAATACACCTCGGCGAGGTCGAGTTCGAACGCACAGCCGTACTCCCGGTGGAGGACCTCGGTCGTGTCCCCGGCCAGGACCTCCCAGTCGCGGACCCGCTCGGTGCCCTTTACCTTCGAGGCGCGGTTCAACACCCCCTCGACGGGCAAATCGGAGGCGACGATGGCGTCGGCTATCCGCTGGGCCCGGTCGGGGTCGTCCTCGTCGATGATGACCAGATCGCCCAGTCGCTCGTAGCTCGGGTCAAATCCCAGCTCGTCGGCGGGCATGGTCTGGCCCTCCCGGACGGGCGCGTCGAACTCGACGACATCGAAAGCGTCCGGCACCGCAGCGGGCTCGGTCACCGGGATGTACAGCGCGCCCTCTTCGACGGTGATATCGTAGCCGTCGTCGATGGCATCCGCCTCGGCGAGGCGCTCTCGGGTCGCCTCGCCCTCTGTGACGGCCACACGAACGCAGGGAACGCCCATACCTCCTCTCTCCCGCCGCCAGCGGTAAGCCTGACGCTTCGCGTCCTTTATGGCCCGCGCCGACCCACTCCGGGTATGCTCACCTTCGTCGGTCTCGGCCTCTACGACGAGCGTTCGGTCACTATCGACGGCCGGGACGCTATCCGCGGGGCCGACCGCGTCTTCGCGGAGTTTTACACCAGCCGCCTCGTCGGAACGGACCTCGACTCGCTGGAGCGGTTCCACGACACCACCATCGAGGTCCGTGACCGGGCCGGCGTCGAACGGGACCCTGAACCGGTTCTCGACGCCGCCGAGACGGCCGACGTCGTCTTCCTCACGGCGGGCGATACCATGGTCTCGACGACCCACACCGACCTCCGCGTCCGGGCCGAAGAGCGCGGTATCGAGACCCGCATCGTCCACGGGACGACCGCACAGACGGCCGCCGGCTCGCTCACCGGCCTCCAGAACTACCGCTTCGGGAAGGCGACGACGCTGCCCTTCGAGAAGGCCCACGGCGGCGACGGCGTCCCGGACAGCGTCGTCGCGACAATAGAGGACAACCGCGAGCGCGACCTCCACACGCTCGTCTACCTCGACATCAAGGTCGACGACCCCCACTGGGCCGAGAGCGACGACACGTACATGACTGCCGACCAGGCGGCTCAGCTACTCAGCGTCGAGTTCCCCGACCAACTCGCCGTCGTCGTCGCCCGGGCCGGGAGTCCCGACCCCCTCGTCGTCGCCGACACGCTGGCGAATCTCGCCGCCCGTGACTTCGGCGACCCGCTCCATCTGCTCGTGATACCCGGCGAACTACACCCAGTCGAGGACGAGGCACTGTCCGCTATCACCGACGCCTAGTCGTCGCTCGGTGTCGCGGCGTCGTCCGTGTCAGCGCTCGCGTCGAACGCCGCCGCAAGGTCGTACTCGTTGCCGGTCACCAGGAAGAGGAGGTCATCGACCAGCACCGTTATCTCCGGGAGTTCCCGCACCAGGAAGTACGTAATCGCCACGAGAGCGACGACTGAACCCGTCTGTGCGAGGATGCGGTCCGCCACGTAATACGACACCATCTGGGGGTCTTCGATGCTGAACAGCGCCATCACCAGCCCCGGGAGTATTTGCATCCGCTGTTCGCCAAAGGAGACCGCGATGAACACGTTCCGAAACAGGTTCAACACGTAGATGACCGACACCGCCATCGCCAGCGCGCGGAGTTTGCGCCGCCAGGGCGCCGACACTGCCAGGACGCCGCCCGCGAAGATAGCGATGCTCCCGATGCCGGTACAGGCCAGTATGATCGTATACGTTATCGGCTGTGAGTTGCCCTCGAACCAGAACGTGCTCTCGTAGGGGTACGGCTTGTCGGCTATCGGGATGCCATTGTGCGACAGCCCGCCGACGACCAGCGGATCGAGTCCCAGAAGCGACAGCAGGAACGCCGTCTGGTCGGCGACCGATTCCACGATGACCTGTCGCAACGGCCCGATAGTGAGGAAAGGGACGTACACCAGACCCATCACGCCAATCGCTCGCGTGAGGACGAACAGCGAGTCCCGGCCCCGCCATAGCTGGTAGCCCGCCCACACCGACAGCGGCACCGCGGCGAAGCTACCGACCCCCTCGATGAGACTCTTCTGTGTCAGCGTGAAATGCGGGAGCAACACCAGCCAGAACGCGCCGAAGGCGACCCAGCCAGCCACGGCGATCCGACGAGCCCACTCCGTGTCGTACCGACCCACCACGGCACTGCCCAGAAACGCCGCGAGGACCACCCACATCAGGGGTTCCGACCACACGAGCGGGTCGAAGGTGACCCCGCCCAGGGAAACAGTCGACTGGATCACGGGGAGATTCATTGCCCTATCTTTGCCAATCCGGCCTAAATGCTTTGTCGTTAGCCACGCGGTGGTGTTTAGTGTAGCGGCAGTTGGTGATGAGAGCTAGAACGCTACGTCTGTTGCTGCTGACCAGCCGGCAGGAGAGACTTCAGCACGCTGTTTTCACCCGTACTGAGCGTACGTGTGTGCCGGCCTCTCGGCGCTGTCGCTACCGGGCGAGCACGAAAAAAGTTCGAAAGTCAAGGACGGGGCGGTCCCGTTAGTTGTTGCGTCGGACTGCGAGCAGGGCAGCAGCGACGAGGGCGATGAGAGCGAGCGCGGCCGTGAAGCCGGGACCGCTACCGCCGGTTGCGGTTGCGGTGTCGTCGCCGCCATCAGCCGTTTCGGTGTCCGTCGCCGTTGCCGTGTCCGTGTCCATGTCCGGCGTGTCCGTGTCCGGCGTGTCCGTGTCCATGTCCGGCGTGTCCGTGTCCGTGTCCGGCGTGTCCGTCACGGGCGTGCCAGTGGCTTCGACGAGTCGACCGTCGTATTCGTCAGCACTGCTGACGTCCTCGATGGTCGCGGTGAACTCGGAGCCGGCGTTGTTCTGACTGAAGTCAGCGACAGCGGTGAAGGTGCCGTCCTGCTGGACGGTCCCCTCGGGCCGCTTGACGAACGGGTCACCGCTCGTGTCGCTGTCGAGCGTGAGCTCGACGTCAGTGCCGGGTGCGAGGTTGGTGTCACCGGTCACTTCCTGACCAGCCGCGGCTTCGAGAACGATCTCGTCGTCCGCGTTGGTGTCGAGTTCTGCCTCGGGGTCTTCGATGTCGAAGCTACCAGTGACGGAGACAGAGTCGTCGACGAGGTCAGTGTTTTCGTCGGAGACCGTGAAGTTCGCGGTGTACTCGTCACCGTCTTCGTATTCGAGCACACCGGCGTCCTTCAGCACAGCGCTATCGATGACCACGTAGTGGGCATCGTTCTCGCCGTCGTACAGGACCGAGTACGAACCGGAACTGAGATTGGCGATGTTAGCGCTCTGGTCCTCCTGGTTCGGGACGGAGTCACCCTCGAACGTCAGGTTGAAGATGTCTCCCGAAGCGGACGCCTGGGTGTACATGTCGGTCGTCTCGCCCTGGAGGGCGCCCTCGAGACCGGAGGCTTCGACCTGCACGACAACCGTGTCGCCTTCCGCGACGGTGTCGGCCTGGGTCAGGTTACCTGCCTGTGAGTAGGCGGAGACATCCTCGGCGTCCGCGTCGAAGAGCTCGCTGTCTTCGGGTGCAGTCCAGGTCTGCAGGTTGTCGATGGATGCGTCCGTCAGGTCAAGCGTCGCTCGCGAGTCGGACGACTCGGTGATGTTGCCGCCTGGGAAGCCTGCTTCGACGAACAGGTTGTAGTCGCCCGAGTCGAGGATGTCGCTACCAGTCGGCTCGTTACCGTTGAATGAGCCCGAGTCGTTACGGCGGTCGTCGAGTTCCGTATCGTCGTCACCGGCGGTCAGCGTCGTCTCCTGGAGGCTCTGGTTCCCAGCGGTGAAGCTGTTGAACTCGACGTACGCGACGCCGTCTTCGTCGTCGTCGGTGACATCAGCGATGATGGAGTAACCGCTCTCGTCGACCTCACCGACCTGCAGGGTCGCCTCGTCGGTGTTGGACATCTCGACCGAGATGTTGACAACGTCACCGCGCTGGTCGGCGTAGACGTTGTCACCGAAGTTGGCTTCCGAATCACCGGTGTCGGTGACCTCTATCTCGTCCGAGTCAGACGCGTCGGCGTCCGTCACGTTCGCTTCGAACGTGTAGGTGTCAGCGTCGACATCGGTGAAGTTGAGGTCGTAGGTAGTTTCGGCGGTATCGGACGGACCAGATTCGTTGATTTCGACGATGTCGTCGTCCTCATCAACAATCTGGACATCAGCATCGTCTTCGAAGATGTCCACGAGGTCCTCCGCGTCTAGGCCTTCTGCCGAGACGTTGACCTTGTAGTCGTTTCGGACATCGGATGCAATCTCGTATTCCACGGTGGCGTCGCCGCCGTCGTTACCGACCGAATCGTCCTCGAATTCGGCGGTCAGGTCCTGCGTGACGACCTCGAACTGGTCGTTGGTAACGGAGTTGTTGCCGTCACCGTCGAGGTCAATTGGGTTGTTCGTACTGGTAGCCGGGACGATGACGAACGTACCTTCACTCAGTCGTCCGTCAAGGTCGAACGATTCTCCGGCCGTAACCGTCCGGCGGAGCTGGCCAACTCTGTCGGAGTCTCCACTGGTGTCGACCGTTCGAACCTCATAATCATTTCCTGACGAAACACCGGCTATACTAGTTGAGAGTACTACTTCTTGGCCGCCGTAGTACGTCTCAGTGCCTACGTTTCCTGCGGATTGTGCAGCGGCACTCCCGGAGAGCGCGACGGTCCCGGCGAACACCGAGAAGACCATCAGCGCAGCCAGGATTAAGCTGCGAAACTTGTCTGAATTGCTTGTCATAGTTTTGTTGGTTGCTATCGGGCGGCGTCAGCCGTTTTCCACGTGGTCGGAACGCGGTCGCCGCGACCGCGCATAGACCGAACCGGTGTACTCACTTCTGGCGCCATGGGTAGGGGTACGCATGTAACCTAAGTCGGATGTTATAAATGCTTTGTGGTCAGCAGTGTGGGATGTCAGATTTTACCACACCCGAAATCGGGTCCGACAGCGCCTCCTGTGGCAGTATAAGGGCTTTGTGGTAATTTACGGATTAGTGTCATTCGCGCGTCTGACGGCATGGGTTCAAGTACCACGATAGAACAGAACTGTTCCGCTGGTAGTTCCGGTACAGTTCGTCTTCCCATCGCACACACGCGAGGCGACGGTTAGCGGCACAACGGTTACTCGGTCACGACAACGTCGACATCGGTGAGGGCGTGTACCGGCTCTGTATCGAAGTCGTTGCTGTTGTGCGTGACGAACGTCGCCCCTTCGTTGTGCGCGGTTGCGAGGTTTAACAGATCGATAGCGTCGAGAGATAACCCTTGGGACTGAAGCCGGTCCTGTAGATACGCGGCTTCAAGCGCCGCGTCGTCGGAAAAATCCAGTATCCGGTCAAAATCGGACCGTAAGCGCCGCTGTACCCGTAACATCTCCTGTCGGGAGTCCTGTGCTTTGTACGACTCCCATGCGACAATCGAGGGAACGGTCCACTCCTCGCCCCGGTACCGTTTGAGGTGGTCGATTACCTCCGGATTCGATTCGACAAGCTTGACGAGTATATCCCGGTCGAGAACGATCATTCAGTGCGGCGCTCCAGCGATTCGTTCAGTTCTTCGTGGGCCTCCCGCGTCCGCTCGCCGAAGTCGTCACCACCGATTTCACTGAGTGACTCGGCGATCGCCTCCACGTCTTTCTCGCTCCGGCTGAGCCGATCCAGCAGGTCGTTAAACGTCTCGTCGTCCCGTTTCAGGTCCCGAAGCCGTTCTTTCACCTCATCGGAGACGCGAATCGTGCTCATATGTATACACAGTGTACGAAATCCCGTAGGCGTTTTGGTCACACGCCTGGGCACCATCGACAGACCAGTGTCGGTGTCAAACAGACATTGAGTTCAGATACGGTGTATCGCTACTCCACGGGTCGCTTCGCTCCCCGTTCCGTCGAGGAATCTCACTGCGTTCGATTCCTCGCTACTCCTCCGCGGTTCCCTACGGTCACCGCTCCGATACGAGACTTCTCGCGATGCTCGAAGTCTCGCTACTCCCGAACGATCTCGACTTCGTGTCCGTCGGGGGACTTGGTGAAGGCATAGCGGTCGTCACAGCTCTCGGGGTCGCGGTAGTCCTCGGCGTTGCGCTGCATGAGCGACTCCCAGGTGTCGTGGAGGTCGTCGGTGCTGACCGCGACGTGGCCCCAGGCGTCGCCCAGTTCGTAACTGCGGCCGTCGTAGTTGTAGGTCAGCTCGACCGACATCGCCTCGTCGGCGGCATCGCGGGGCTTGAGGAAGTACAGGGCAAAGGAGGAGTGTTCGGAGCGGCGGAACATCTCGTAGTCGAGTTTCCGGGTGAACCAGCCGATGGCCTCGTCGGCGTTCTCAACCCGCAACATCGTGTGGTCGAGGCTCCACTTCGCGCCGTGGTCCCGCTCGACGATTTCGACCTCGTGGCCGTCGGGGTCCTTGACGAAGGCGTACGACCCGCCACAGGAGTCGGGGTCGCGGTGGTCCTCGACGCCGGCGTCCATCAGCTCCTCGTAGGCATCGTAGACGTCCTCGACCCGAACGGCGATGTGACCCCACGCGTCCCCGTGCGTGTACGTGCGGTCATCGTGGTTGTACGTCAGTTCGAGGAGCGCCCCCTCGTCGTGGACATCCTCGGGACCGAGGAAGACGTTCGTGAACGTGTCGGCCTCCCAGCGGCTCTTTTCCTCGTAGTCCAGATACTCCTGGTACCAGTCGAGCGACGCTTCGAGATCTTCGACACGCATCATCGTATGGTCGAGTGTCAGCATGGTCGAACCGTCGTCCCGAACGGCGAAAAGCGTATCGACGGCCTCTGTCACGCGCTGCTCTCGCCGGCGCCAAACAGCGGCCAGTAGTACCACCAGACCGCCGCCAGCATCGCCACCGTCCCGACGGGCAGTGCAACGTACCCCAGTCGGCGGTTGAAGCCGACGAGGACCCCGACCTGTGAGAGCACCGCACCGACCAGCGACAGCGCCGTGATGCGGGGGTCTTCCCGCCAGACGACCCCCGAGACGGCGCTCGCGAGCGCGATGAGATACAGCAACACACCGGTCCGCCAGGCCACGATGAACGATGGGAGACCGGCGGTAAAGCGGACGAAGAAGTCATAGATCGAGACGAACTGGAGCGGGTTCGTGTTCACCAGCCCGGCCGGGAACAGCAGCGTCAGCTCGCTCCCGATGACGAGGACCGTCCACGGGGACAGCCCCAGCAGGGCGACGACGGCGAGACGACGCCGCGTAGCAGCGACCATACCGGACAGGAGGACTACGAACGGATAAGCGTACGCTCGTACGTGCGCGAGCGCCGAAACGGGAAAGATTATGCCGCGGACTCGTCACCGGCGGGCGATGATTCGCAACACGTCCTCGTCGGCCAGTTCGTGGTCCCGGCCGACCTGCTGTTCGTCGTGTTTGGCGCTCGGTCCGGTCACCCGGGCAAAGCGGAATCGCTCGTCGAAGCTCCCGCCCAGCTTCTCACAGGCGTCGTCGACGGTAGCTCCCTCCCGGAGAATCAGTGGCTCCTCGCGGTCGACGCCCCGACCCGGCTTGTCCATGTAGATCCGGATGAGTCCGAGCTCGTCCCAGATCCGCTCGACAAGCCCGTCCAGGCCTTTCTCCTTCTCTGCGCTGATGAAGATGGCCTCGTCGGGGTCGATATCGCGCTCCTCCAGTTCGGCCTCCACGGTCGACACGTAGTCGGGCTCGATGAGGTCTGCCTTGTTGACCGCGACGATAGAGGGGAGGTAGACGCGGTTGTCCATCACGCCGTCGACGAGCCGGTCGATGTCGACGGACTCGCCGATGGTGACGTCGGCGTTGACGTAGCCGTGCTCGCGCAGGACGCCCTTGATGGTCTCCTCTTCCAGTTCGAGATCGGCGGCCTTGTTGATAGAGAGCCCGTCTTTCCCCTTCTTCCGGATGTTGACCCGCGGGGGCTCTTCGTCGAGGCGGATCTTGTTCTGGTACAGCTCCTCGCTCAGGCGGTCGTACTGGTCGATGTCGAACACCGACACCATGAAGACGATGAGGTCCGCGGTCCGGACGACCGACAGCACCTCCTGCCCGCCGCCGCGACCTCCTGCCGCCCCCTCGATGAGCCCGGGAACGTCGAGAATCTGGATGTTCGCTCCCTTGTGTTTGAGCATCCCCGGATAGACGTCAAGCGTCGTGAACTCGTAGGCGCCGGTCTCGGACTCGGCGTTTGTCAGCGCGTTCAACAGCGTCGACTTCCCCACGCTGGGGAACCCAACCAAGGCGACCGTGGCGTCGCCGTGTTTCTCGACGCCGTAGCCGCCGCCTCCGCCCGACCCGGACTGTTGTTCTAGCTTCTCCTTTTTCTCCGCGAGCTTCGATTTCAACCGACCGATATGCGCCTCTGTCGACTTGTTGTAGGGCGTACTGGCGATTTCGTCTTCGAGTTCCTGAATCTCCTCTTCGAGCCCCATCGTGTGTACGTCGGCCGCGCACGCCGAATAAGGCTTTCTTCCCTCGCCGACGCCGGCCCCGGCAGCGCCGGACCAAAGTCGGGTGCGAGCAAAGATTTCGACACACCTATAGGAAGTCCGGTACCAGCATCCGGTAATGATGAACGCGGACCGATTCCGTGACAGCACGCAGATTCTGTTACCTGCGGGTGCGCTCAACGGGATTCGCGGGGAGCTGGAATCCCGCTTTACCGTCACCGTCCGCACCGAGGACGAACAGGTCCGTATCATCGGCTCCCCCGTCGAAATCAAAGACGCCGGCGATTTCCTCGCGATGAACGGCGTTACCTTCGCCTGAACCTTTTTCGGCGTCGGGTCGCCTCCGGCGACCGCTCCTTGAAAAACGTTCATGAAAAAGCCCGGACGCGAGCGGAGCGAGCGTCCGGGGAAACCGCTCGCCACAGGCGAGCGGTACGCTACTGGGACAGCACCGCATCCACACTGCTTCAACCGTGTGTCGCCCTCACGCGGCGTCCCCCGAAACGCAATCCTTTAAACCGCCTAGCGGGATTGCTCGTACATGGCTGGAACTATCGAAGTGCTCGTTCCCGGCGGGCAGGCCAACCCTGGCCCGCCCCTCGGTCCCGAGCTGGGTCCGACCCCCGTGGACGTGCAGGCAGTCGTGCAGGATATCAACGACCAGACGGAAGCGTTCGACGGGACGGAAGTCCCGGTCACCGTCAACTACGACGACGACGGGAGCTTCACCATCGAGGTCGGTGTCCCGCCGACGGCCGAACTCGTCAAGGACGAGGCCGGCTTCGACACCGGCAGCGGCGAGCCCCACGAGGAGTTCGTGGCGAATCTCACCGTCGACCAGGTCATGCAGATAGCCGAGCAAAAGCAGTCCGACCTGCTCGCCTACGACCTCAAAAACGCCGCCAAGGAGGTCGTCGGCACCTGTGCCTCCCTGGGCGTCACCATCGAGGGCAACGACCCCCGAGAGTTCAAAGAGCGCATCGACGGCGGCGAGTACGACGATCAGTTCGCCGCGCAGGCGTCGGCGTAAGTCGGCCCATATCTGCGGTCTTTTCCGGATTCGCCGCCCGTGAGCGGCGCCGCTGTCCGGTCGCCACTCCCTTCGGAGGGCGGTTCGACGGGTTTAAGTTTCCGATAGGCTTCTTCTCCGACGAGACAGGCATCCGCCTGTTTCACTGACCCGTAGAAGCCGTTTGGCGTACTACGGAGGTGAACAATGGCAGACCAGGAAATTGAGAACGCAGTCTCTCGCGCACTCGAAGAGGCACCTGAGCGGAACTTCCGCGAAACGGTCGACCTCGCCGTGAACCTGCGCGACTTAGACCTTAACGACCCGTCGAACCGCGTCGACGAGTCCGTCGTTCTTCCCGCTGGCACCGGACAGGAGACCACCATTGTGGTCTTCGCCGAGGGCGAGACAGCCCTTCGTGCCGAGGAAGCCGCAGACGACGTACTCGACGAGGACGAACTCGCAGAGCTTGGCGACGACGACGATGCCGCCAAGGATCTGGCCGATGACACTGACTTCTTCATCGCGGAGAAAGGCATGATGCAGGACATCGGTCGCTATCTGGGGACCGTCCTCGGTCCGCGCGGGAAGATGCCGGAACCGCTCGACCCCGACGACGACGTCGTCGAGGTCGTCAACCGAATGAAAAATACCGTGCAGCTTCGCAGCGGCGAGCGTCGGACCTTCCACACCCGCGTGGGTGCCGAGGACATGTCCGCCGAGGACATCTCGGACAACATCGACGTCATCGTCCGCCGCCTGCACGCAGACCTAGAGAAGGGGCCGCTCAACGTCGACACCATCTACGTGAAGACGACGATGGGCCCCGCTGTGGAGGTGGCCTGATATGAGCGCCGAAGGCGAGCGCAAGACGGAGACCATCCCACAGTGGAAGCAAGAGGAAGTCGACGACATCGTCGAGATGATCGAGTCCTACGACTCGGTCGGCGTCGTCAACATCGCCGGGATTCCGTCCCGACAGCTCCAGGACATGCGCCGTGACCTCCACGGCACCGCGGAGCTTCGCGTCTCCCGGAACACGCTGCTGGTCCGCGCCCTCGAAGCGGTCAACGACGGCCTCGAAGGGCTGACCGAACACATCGCCGGCCAGGTCGGGCTCATCGGTACCGACAGCAACCCCTTCTCGCTGTACCAGGAACTCGAAGCGTCGAAGACGCCCGCACCCATCGGTGCCGGCGAGATCGCCCCGAACGACATCGTCGTTCCCGAGGGCGACACCGGCGTCGACCCCGGGCCCTTCGTCGGCGAGCTCCAGTCCATCGGCGCGGACGCTCGCATCCAGGAAGGGTCGATTCAGGTCCTCTCGGACTCCACCGTGCTCGAAGCGGGCGAGGAGGTCTCACAGGACCTCGCGAACGTCCTCAACGAGCTCGGCATCGAACCCAAGGAGGTCGGCCTCGACCTCCGTGGGGTCTTCTCCGACGGCGTACTCTTTGCCCCCGAGGAGCTGGAGATCGACGTCGAGGAGTACGAGCAAGACATCGCCGCGGCCGCGAGCCGGGCGTTCAACCTCTCGGTCAACGCCGAGTACCCGACCGCGACCACGCTCCCGACGATGCTCCAGACCGCGACCGGCGACGCCAAGAGCCTCGCGCTCTCGGCCGCCATCGAGGACCCCGAGGTCGTCCCCGACCTCATCAGCAAGGCCGACGCACAGCTGCGTGCGCTGGCTGGTGCCATCGACGACCCTGACGCGCTGCCCGAGGAGCTCCAGGACGTGGAGCCCGCGCCGGCAGCAGACGAACAGACAGACGACCAGACCGAGGACACCGACTCCGAGGACGACGCCGACGACGCCGAGGCTGAGACGGACGAGGCCGAGGACGACGATGACGAGGACGCCGGCGACGCGCTCGGAGAGATGTTCTAACCACACCAACACAGAACAATGGAATACGTTTACGCTGCACTCATCCTGAACGAATCGGGCGACGAAATCAACGAAGAGAACCTCACGAACGTGCTCGAGGCCGCCGGCGTCTCCGTCGAGGAGTCCCGCGTCAAGGCCCTCGTGGCCGCCCTCGAGGACGTCGACATCGAGGAGGCCGTCGAGCAGGCCGCCGCCGCACCGGTGCCCGCCAGTGGCGGCGCCGCACCCGCCGAGGGTGGCGACGACGAAGCCGACCACGACGAGCCGTCCGAGGAAGAGGTCGCCGAAGCAGAGGAAGAAGACGACGATGACGACGACGACGAGGCAGACGGCGAGGGCCTCGGCGAACTCTTCGGCTAATCCGGTCGACTCCAACCAGCGATTTTTTCGACGCCACCGCCCAGCGACAGCGCCGCCCACACTGTGGGACCGCTCGGCGACCCCGTCCTCACTGAAGTTCAAATACCTGCGGGCGTCCACCCCCCGCCATGCTCCCGGTCAGGTTCGCGGCCGACCCCGTCGGCGTCGTCGCCCTGCTCGCGGCCATCGTCGGGGGCATCGGACTCGGGACGGTAAGTGGGCTGGTCCCCGGCCTGCACGCCAACACGCTCGCGCTCCTGCTGGCGGGGGCGGCCGGGTCGGTCCCGGGCCCGCGAGTGTACGTCGGCGCGGCGATGCTGGCCGCGGGGGTGACCCACACCTTTCTCGACGTGGTGCCGGCGCTGGCCCTGGGCGTGCCGGACCCGGCGATGGCCGCCGGCGCGTTGCCCTCCCACCGGCTGGTCATCGAGGGGCGGGGCCGGGAGGCACTCCGGCTCTCGGCGCTGGGAAGCGGCGGGGCCGTCGTGCTGGCGGTCCCGCTTGCCGTCCCCGTGACGTGGCTGATGGTCCGTGTGTATCCGCTCGTCACCACACACCTTCCGCTCGTGCTCGGCGGTATCGCCGCTCTGCTTGTCCTCTCGGAACCGGGGTGGCGTCGGCGGAGCGGTGCGACACTTTCGCTGGGCGCGAGCGGCGGGCTCGGCCTCGCCGTCCTCGATGCGCCGGTCGCGGGGGCGCTCCCCGTCACGGACGTGCTGGTCCCGGTGTTTTCGGGGCTGTTTGGCGCACCGGTGTTGCTGGCGGCCATCGAGGGCGCGGGCGTCCCACCGCAGTCGGGCGCGACGGTCACGACGCCGCCCCGGACCGTCGCCACACTGGCGACAGTCGGGACGCTGTGTGGGGCGGCGGTCGGCTATCTCCCGGGCGTCTCCAGCGCCGTCGCCGCGACGCTGGCGCTCGGGCTGACAAGCCAGCGCGGCCCGCGGGCGTTCGTCGTGACGACCAGCGGCGTCAACACGGCCACCGCGGTCTTCGCACTGTTCGCGCTGATGGTGTTTGGCGACCCCCGGACCGGCGTACTGGTAGCGCTAGACCGGGCCGGCGTCCCGCTTGCGCTCCCGTCGCTGCTTGCGGCAGTGGCCATCTCGGCGGTTGCCGGCGCGCTCCTGGTGCCCCACCTCGGCGATCGCTATCTCCGGACAGTCGGGCGGCTGGACCCGGCCAGGCTCTCGGTCGGTGTCCTCGTGGGCCTGCTGGGGCTGTCGGCCGTCTTCGCGGGGCCGCTTGGCGTCGGTATCTTCGCTGTCGCGACGCTGGTGGGCCACCTGCCACCGACGACGGGGTGTCGGCGGGCGACGCTCATGGGGGTATTGCTGGTCCCGCTTGCCCTATAGGTAGTCGCGCCGTCGGAAGTGCAAGAGCATGATGGCGCCCATCAACAGCATACCGAGCATCGCGGCCGGGTAGCCGTACCGCCAGCCCAGCTCCGGCATGTTGTAGGGCCCGCCGGCGAAGTTCATCCCGTAGATGCCGGCGACGAAGGTAAGTGGGATGAAGATGGTCGCGACGACGGTGAGTCCCTTCATCACCTCGTTGGTCGACTGGGAGACGGTGTTGAGATAGATGTCCCGGGCGCCGCTGACGAGGTCCCGATAGGTCTCGGTCAGGTCGGCGATCTGAACGAGGTGGTCGTAGATGTCCCGGAAGTACTTCTCGGTCTGGGGCCGGACCTGCTTTGGGTCCCCCCGGGCGAGCAGGCCGACGGCCTCGCGGGCCGGCCACACCTGCTTGCGAAAGGAGAGCAGGTCCCGGCGGACGTCGTTTATCTTCTCGATGGTCTCGCTGTCGGTCGAGACCGTCACCTCCTCCTCTATCTCCTCGATGTCGGTCTCTATCTCGTCTAACGCGTCGAAGTAGGCGTCGACGATGACCTCGATGGCGCGGCAGGCAGTGAAGTCCGGTCCCCGCTGGAGCAGCCGCTCGTCGCCGCGTTCGGCCGCGTCCATCACGCGCTGTATCGGTCCGGGTGGGCCGGTACCCAGCGTGACCACCCAGTCGCGGCCGATGAAGATGCCGACGGGCTTGGTCTCGACTTCTTTCTCGAAGGTGGTCTCGCCGGCCGTGAGGCTGATAGCTTTCAGCAGAACGAAGGTGTACTCCCGGAACTCCTCGGTCTTGGCCCGCACGTCGTCGCGCATGTCCTCGATAGCGAGCGGGTGGAGGTCGAAAGCCGACTGGACCGCCGCGACCTCCTCGTCGGTCGCGTCCGCGACGTGGACCCAGGTCGTGCCGGCGGCCCGTCGCGCTTCCGCGAGGTCGTCGTGGGCGACGGCTTCCTCTCCGGCGTAGACCAGCGCCGATATCACGCTGTGGCCTCCGCCGCGTCCGAGCGGCCGACCGCGAGCAGCGTCACCCCGACCATCACCGCCGTCAGCGAAAAGGCGCGCCCGGGAAACGGGGCCGCGACGCCGACGAGATAGCCGACTACCCCACCGGCTGAGAGCGCCAGTCCGGAACCCGAGACGATGTTCATGCGCTCTCAATCGCCGTGGCGGAACAAAAGCGTACTCCCGGCAGCGTCCCCGCCGCGAGCCTGCGGAGAAGCGACACGTTGATGGGTACAAGCGCCGGTAGCTATCCGTATGGATCTGCGCGTCATCGACAAGTCGGATACGGAGCTCTCTATCGAGGTTGCGGGCGAGGACCACACGTTCATGAACGTCATCAAGGGGGCGCTGCTGGAGACCGAAGGCGTCACCGCGGCGACCTACGACGTCAACCCGGAACAGTCCGGTGGGCAGACCGACCCCGTCCTGACCATCAAGACCGAGACGGACGTCGACGCGCTCGACGCCCTCGAAGATGGCACGGACCGCGTCATCGAGAAGACCGACGACCTCACCGAAGCGTTCGAGTCGGCGGCCTGAATTCTCAGCAGACCACGTAGGTGACGAAGACGGTGTCGTCGGGCGCGACGTGGATATCGACGCCGACGGTGTCGCCGCGCTCGAAGGCGTTGCCCCGCTCGACGTAGCTGTCGACCAGCGCCGTCGCCAGCTGGCTCTCGTTCTCGAAGTCGCTTACCGGCTGGCCGGTCCGTTCGGGCGCCACCCGATAGCTGACGCGCGTCGGCGAGTCACACGGGAGCCCAAAGCGGGTTATCGCCTCTTGATCGGGGCGTTCCCCCTCCCCGGCGAGGGCGGCCACGGTCGCCTTGTTGTAGTAGGCGGCGGCCTCGTCGCTGGTGGCGTTCCGGACCAGCGCGCCGGCGTCCTCGTTCTCCCGGCGCTCGTTCAGCCCGGCGACGTAAGCGTCCTCGACTCCGGCAAGCGAGAGCCCCCCGGCACTGTCGGCGCTCCCGGGGGCGTCGGGGACCGGCGGCGGCCCAGATGGCCCGCCGACCGTCGGCAGCGAGACGACGCCGACCGCCGACAGCAGGAGCACGCCGAGCAGGACCGCAACCACGGCGTAGCCGGCGACGTACTTCGGTTCGAGAACGTCCCGCCAGCCGGTCCCGATCTCGTCTAGGGGGTCCGTCTCCGGGGGCCCCTCGCGCAACTGGAGGTCCGCGCCGCCACAGCGCTTGCAGGGCGGCGAGTTGCGCTGGTGGGAGCGCCCACAGTCCTGACAGACCCAGACGGTCCCGCCGGGGACGACTTCGTGGTTGACCTGCTGGACCGCCTTCTCGAAGCTACCGTGCCCACAGTTGTCACAGGGCGGGTCGTTCTCCTCGTGTGGTTTCTCGCACCACTCACACCGCCATTCCATCACGCCTGCTAGGTAGTCGAGCTACAAAGGCGTCGCGGCGTGGGCAGCCCCCGCCGGAGTGTCTCGGGGCGTTCGCGTCAGACGTTTGTTCCGAACGGCGACTGTGGAGATGTTCCCGTGCGTTTATCGTGTCACTGGTCGTTAAGACAGTAGATGGGCCCAACGTCAACACAGTACACAGCCAGCGAGGCCGTGATAGAGACGGTGGCGAGGCAGGTTGGAGTCGACCCTCTGGAGCTTGACACACCGCTGTACGACGCTATCGACCCGGGCGAACTGAACGCCTTACTCGACGGGGCGGACCGTGCGCCCCTCGAAGTGACGTTTCGCTACTACGGCTACACCGTCACCGTCGACGCCGACCTGACGGTGACCCTCACCGAGTGACGCCGACCCGACTACAGCCGAACCGGAATCCCCTGCTCGTCGAGATACTGTTTCGTTTCCTCAATGGAGTACTCGCCGAAGTGGAAGATAGAGGCCGCCAGCCCGGCGTCGGCGCCGGCGTCGACGAAGACTTCCTCCATGTCCTCCGGGCCGCCACAGCCCGAGGAGGCGATGACCGGCGTCGAGACGGCGTCACAGACCGCCTTCATCAGCGGGATGTCGTAGCCGTCCTTGGTGCCGTCGGCGTCGATGGAGTTGACGAATATCTCGCCGGCGCCACGCCGTTCGGCCTCCTTGGCCCACTCGACGGCGTCTAACCCTGTGCCCTCGCGGCCGCCCTTGACCGTACACTCGAACCAGCAGGACTCGCCGTCGACCTCGACGTACTGCTCGCCCTGCTCGTCGAACCGCCGCCGGGCGTCCAGCGAGATGACAATACACTGGCTCCCGAAGGCCGCCGCGCCCGCCTCGATGAGGTCCGGATTCTCGATGGCCCCCGAATTTATCGAGACCTTGTCCGCGCCGGCCCGCAGGGTCTCCTTGATGTCCTCGCGGGTGCGGATACCGCCACCGACCGTAAGCGGGATGAACACCTCGTCGGCCACGGCGGAGACGGTGTCGAGCATCGTCTCGCGTCCCTCAGCGGAGGCGGTG
Source organism: Haloarcula sediminis (assembly GCF_035656455.1). Taxonomy (NCBI): domain Archaea; kingdom Methanobacteriati; phylum Methanobacteriota; class Halobacteria; order Halobacteriales; family Haloarculaceae; genus Haloarcula; species Haloarcula sediminis. The sequence continues at coordinate 976,220 of NZ_JAYMGA010000001.1, forward strand.
ATATCAAGGAAGACGAACTCGTCGGCTCCCGACTCGTTGTAGGCTTTGGCCATCTCGACCGGGTCGCCGGTGTACTCAAGATCCTCGAAGTTCACGCCGGTGTAGACCGCGGCGTCCCCGTTCTCGTCGACGTCGACGTCGATACAGGGGATGATGCGCTTAGTGAGCGTCATTAATGCCTGTGAGTTCGCGGGAGAGTGGTTTCATCGTTTCGACTCGCGCAACTCTCCACTGCACGCATCGTATCTCCCCGCCCCTTACCGGTTCGGTAGTTTCGACGGAGGACCCAGCGATGGAGCGAATCCGACAGTTACAGGTGGTCGCTCTCTCACCTTGGGGTATGGCAGACGACCACCACGACGAGGACCGGCCCGACTACGACCCCGAACACGTCGAACTGCCCGCGGCGGCGCCGCCGCTCCGGTCGACGGCCCCCCAGAGCGACTTCACCATGGGACAGGTCGGACAGGGCGCCGCGGTCGCGCTCGTCGGGCTGGCGCTGACGTTCGGCGTCGCGCTCGCGCTCGTGTGACTGTCGGCGGCGGGCACTGCTCGCGACCCCCGGGTAACCGATAGCCCCGTATGGCAGGGTACCGTTCCCACTAGATGTTCTCAGGCATTGGGAGCGGTGGTACCGTTTGAAGTTACAAGGGTCTGACTAGTTAATCATGGCTACCGACCCCTACGCGCAGTGGACGGGCGAACCGATGGCCGAAGACGAGATCGAGGCGCTGCTCACCGTCGCCGACCACGGCGTACTCGGACTGGCCGCGGGCGAGAAACCGTACACGATTCCGGTGTCCTTTGGCTACGACGACGGCGACATCTTCTTCGCGTTCGTCCGGAGTGGGCCCGACAGCGAGAAGTTCGCGTTCGCCGAGAACGGGAAGACGGCCAGACTGCTCGTGACGGACATCAAAGCACGATTCGACTGGCAGTCGGTGGCGGTCACCGGCCCGCTCGAACCGGTCAGTGTGACCGACAGCGACTGGGCGCGACTCGTCGACGCGCTGGACGACAACCCCTGGTTCTCGACGGCCTTCGAGGACGACGAACGCGTCGAGGGCGTCCAGGGCTGGCGGCTCGTCCCCGACGAGGTCGAGGGCGCCGCGGTCCGGCCGGAGTCGGGGTAATCAGGCCAGTTCGTCCTCGATAGTGTCGCGTAGCTCGGCTATCTCCGCGGCGTCGTAGTGGAGCCGGTCGTCGTTGACCGTGATCTCCAGGTGGTTCGAGCCGTCGGCCTCGCCCAGCTCGGTCACCGGGGCGACGCCGTCGAAGGCCTCCCGCACCGCGGCGGGGTCGGTCGTCTCGAAGACGACGCGGCCGGGCTGTTCGTTGAACAGCAGCCGCTTTCTGGTCCCGCGGTCGACCGTCTCCAGGTCGACGCTGGCACCGGCGTCGTCGTGGACCATCTCCGCGAGCGTCACGGCGAGCCCGCCGTGGCTCACGTCGTGGGAGGCCAGCACGTGGTCCTCGTCGGCCACCTCGGCGATGGTCTCGACGAGTCCCGTGGGGTCCGCCGGCAGCTCGGGGAACGCGTCGGTCCCGCCGAAGAGGGCGGTGTACTCGGACCCGCCCAGCCGGGGGTCGGTCTCCCCCTCCAGCGAGGTGTCGCCGACGACGACCAGGGTCCCCTCGCCCGACAGCGACATCGGCGGGGCGTCGTACCCCTCCTTGACGCCGACGAGAGCGAGCGTCGGCGTCGGCGGGATGGGGCCGGTCGCCGAGTCGTTGTACAGCGAGACGTTCCCGCCGACGACGGGCACGTCGAGCTCGCTGCACATGTCCGCGAGCCCGTCGACGATACCTTTGAAGCCGCCGTAGACGTCGGGCTTCTCGGGGTTGCCGCCGTTCAGACAGTCGACGGCGGCGTGGGGGACCGCCCCCTTGGCCGCGACGTTCGTGGCGTTTTCCAGCGCGACCGCGCGGGCCCCGTCGTAGGGCGCCGCGTCGGTCCAGTTGGGGTCGGCGCCGGCCGAGAACGCGAGGCCAGTGCCCGATTCACGAATCGCAAGCAGGGCGGCGTCGTCGCCCGGCAGGACGCTCGTCCGGACCTGGACCTCGTGGTCGTACTGGCGGTAGACCCACCGCTTTGAGGCCGTGTTCGGGCTGGCGACGATTCGGTCGAACGCCGCCGCGAGGTCCATCGTCGGCAGGTCCCGCTCCTGGACCGGCGGGGCCTCGCTGGGCAGGTCGTTCATCGGCGCGCCGTCGCCGAGGAACTCGGCCTCGACGTCGACGACCGTCTCGCCCTCGAACGTACAGACGTAGTTCGTCCCGGGTTCGGTGAGCTCGCCGATGACCGAACAGCCGAGGTCGAACCGCTCGGCCAGCTCGGCGACGCGCTCTACGTTCTCGGGTGCGACCTCGTAGACCATCCGCTCCTGGCTCTCGGCCAGCAGGTACTCCATCGCGTTCATGTTCGGTTCGCGCTCGTGGACGCGGTCGAGCTCGATGCGTGCGCCCAGACCACCCTTCGCGACCAGTTCGGAGGACGCGCCGCCGAGTCCGGCGGCCCCGAGGTCCCGGGCCGACTCGATGAGTTCCTCGTCGAGCAGCGCCTCGTTGCACTCGATGAGCAGCTTCTCGGCGTAGGGGTCGCCGACCTGGACCGCCGGCCGGTCCTCGGTCTCGGCGTCCTCGGCGAGGTCCTCGCTGGCGAACGAGGCGCCGCCCAGCCCGTCCCGACCCGTCGAGTTGCCGACGAGGACGAGCTTGTTGCCCGGCTCCTGGGCCTCGGCGGTAATCGTGCGTTCGGGCTCCAGCAGGCCGATACAGGAGACGTTGACCAGCGGGTTCCCCTCGTAGTCCTCGTGGAAGGCGACCGACCCCGCGACAGTGGGGACGCCGATGCAGTTGCCGTAGTGGGAGATGCCCTCGACGACGCCCTCGAAGAGATACTGGGAGTGTTCGCGCTCGAAGTCGCCGAAGTACAGACAGTCCGCGAGCGCGATGGGGTAGGCACCCATCGAGAGGGTGTCCCTGACGATACCGCCGACACCGGTCGCCGCCCCGTCGAAGGGGTCGACGTAGGAGGGGTGGTTGTGTGACTCGACCCCAAGCGTGATGTACATCTCGTCGCCGTCGTAGGTCGGCAGGGAGACCACGGCGGCGTCGTCACCGGGACCGATGACGACCTGGTCGCCCTCACTGTCGAAGGCGGTCAGGAGCGGACGCGAGGAGCGGTAGGCACAGTGCTCGCTCCAGAGGTTCTCGAAGAGTGCGGCCTCTGCTCGCGTTGGCTCCCGACCGATTTCTTCGACCACTAGCTCGTGGTCAGCGTCGGACAGGCTCATTAGGTGTGCCTGGCCTCCGCCCGGCTAAATCGCTTTCCATGCAGGGCCGGCGACGGGCGCCGAGCTACCCGGACTCGGCGAGCAGACTGTCGACGTAGTCCGTCCACCCCCGGCGGAGGTCGTCGGTCACGTCCATCTCCAAGGCGACGGCAATACCCGTAGACCCGTCGGCCGCCGCAAGGAGGAACGCCGCGGTAGCCCGGGGCTCTACCTCCCGGAACACGCCCTGCTCGACGCCCGCGGCGACGATGTCGGTCAGCGCGTCGAGACAGGCGGTCTCCAGTTCCAACAGCGGCGCCCGGAGCGTCTCGTTGTACGGCGCGTGCGAGAGCAGCTCCATGATAGCGACGGCGATGCCGGCGTACTCGTGGTCGGGCGTGCGAAAGAGAAAGGTACAGGCGTTTCGCATCGCCGTTTCGGGGTCATCAGTCTCGACGCGCAGCAGGTCTTCCCGGATGTAGTCAGCAGCGAGATCCAGAAAGGCCGCGATCATCTCGTCTTTGCTGTCGAAGTAGTAGTAGAGCCCCGCCTCGCTGTTCTCGTACTTCTCGGCGATCTTGGCCGTCGTCAGCCGTTCGTAGCCGTGCTGAGCGAGGGCTTGCTGGACCGCGAGGGCGACACTCTCGCAGGCGTCCGCGTCCATATCGGGGCTCGCCATACGACCGAGTGGGTGCTCAGTCGTTTCAGCGTTTCGCTGTGAGCCGACGGGAGTACTTTTTCCGCTCGGCCCCCAACCGGACGTATGGTCCTCCCACTGGAGATGGGGTGGCGACATCTCCTCTTCGAGAACTGGCCCGTCGACCCGGCCCTGATGGACGCCCATCTGCCGGCGTCGCTCAGCCCCGATACGTTCGACGGCTCGGCGTGGCTGTCGGTGATACCCTTTACCAACGTCGAGGTCCGGCCGAAGGGACTGCCGCGGTGGGCCAGCGTCCCGCTGCCCGAACTCAACGTCCGCACCTACGTCACCCGCGACGGCGAGCCCAGCGTCTACTTCTTCAGCCTTGACGCACAGGGCGTAAGCAGCGTCGTCGGCGCCCGAATCTTCCATCACCTGCCGTACTACTACGCCCGCATCTCGCTTTCGTGGGCGGACGGCCGGGTCCAGTTCAGCAGCCGACGCAGACATCCCGGGGCCCGTCCAGCCCGTTACGAGGCGACCTACTGGCCGACCAGCGAGCCCTTCAGCGCGCCCGACGACCCGCTCGGGGAGTTCCTCGTCGAGCGGTACCGCTTCTACACGGAGGCCCCCGACGGGACCCTCCGGTACACCGACGTGTCCCACGACCCGTGGACGCTGTACCCCGCGGCGGCCGAGGTCGAGACCGACACCCTCTGTTCGGCGGACGGGTTCGACCGACCCGACGGCGAGCCCGTCTACTTCTACAGCCCCGGGCTCGACGTGGTCGCCGAGCCAAGCAGACGCGCCCCGGAGGGGAAGGCGTGAGCGACAGTAAAGCGCCCGGCGGTGACCACCCGGTCTTGCTGTTCGACGGGGTCTGTAACCTCTGTAACGGCGTCGTCCAGTTCATCATCCCGCGGGACCCCGAGGGGAGGATTCGGTTCGCCCCGCTGCAGTCGGCGGCGGGCAAGGCGCTGCTGGCGGGGCACGGGCTGCCGCCGAGCGACCTCGACAGCGTCGTCCTCGTCGATGACGGCGAAGTGTACCGGAAGTCAGAAGCGGTCATCCGGGTCGCCAAACTGCTGGGGTGGCCCTACCGGGCCGCGACGGTGGGGCGTGTCGTTCCCCAGTCGGTTCGGGACGGGCTGTACGACGTTGTCGCCGCCAACCGCTACGACGTGTTCGGCCGGAAGGACCGGTGTATGCTGCCAGACGACGACGTCAGCGACCGGTTTCTCGGCTAGTCGAGCAGTGCCAGTACGGTCCGGACCGCGGTGAGGTCCCCTGTGTGGCTGGTCAGTCGGTCCCGCGCCGACCGGGCTATCCCGCCTGTACCGCCTCAGGTTCCGGCCAGGCGGTCCGAGTACAGCGAGTAGGTCATCACCAGAAAGCCGGCCGCGGTGAAGACACTCTCGACCGTGGTACTGACGACGAGAGGGACCCCCACCAGCTGGTTCAGACTCCCCGCCAGAACCGCCCCGGCGGTCACCAGCCCGATGCCGACCGAGAGGACCCGCATCGCCGTCGAGCGGGTCCGTCTGTAGGCTCTGTGGGTCAGCGTTGTCAACACCACACCACAGGCCAGGGTGAGCGTTTTGGCCGCGACCAGCAAGACCGTACTGAGGGAGACCATGTCACTGATACCGACTCCCTGGAATAAATACGATTATCAATGTTGTCAGAAACTGGGAACGCTACCGCACGTACAGCGAGTAGAGGATGACGCCGAGTCCGACCGCGGTCAGCGTACTGGAGACGAAGACGCTAGTGTACAGCAGGTCCTCGGCGAAAAACCGGCTGACGGCAAGGTCGAGCACGCCGCCGAGTATCGCCCCGACAGTGATGACACCGAACCCCAGCGTGAGCCACCTGTGCTGGGAAGCGCCGGTCCGGCGATAGGTCTTATACGAGAAGTAGGTGATGAGCCCGCCCATGATGAGTGTGAGCGTCTTCGCGACGACAATACCGATCTGAGCGCTTGGGATGTGTACCATAGTTATGTCTCCTTTCGAACTTCCGACCAGAGGTTCTCCAGACGCTGGTCCGGCGACCGTGGTCGGTGGGATATCTCTACCTCGAACTCGCGGACCTCGTCCAGCGAGATAACGACCTCCTCGAAATCGATGGCGTAGCGGCTGGCGTGTTGGCCGTCCGACCGGACCTCGACGCCCTCGTACAGCAGCGAGGAGTCCGTAAGCAGTTCCAGTTTCCGGTAGGTCGTCGAGAGCGGGACACCGCTTTCCTCCGAGATCTCGCTTGCGGTCATCGGCTCGGCGAGCACGCTGACGATAGCACGACAGTCCTCGTCGTCCAGCGCATCGAGGACCGTCGTCAGCTCCGGCGCCTCCTCGTCGGACACGGGGTCCCGGACCATCCTTGACACGGCTTCTTGTCCGGATACCTTTAGTTTCACCGTCTCCGGTCAGGCCACGGCCGTATTGGTGCCAGTAGACTGACGCTTACGCGTGCCGGACGACACTCATAAATTCGCTGACTGTTCCCGGTGACTGGGAACGTTTCTGTCGGTCCGGGAACACCCGCCTGGGGGTTTGACCCCCCGTTGTGAACCAACACACATGACCGACCACATCGACCCCCGCGAGCCGTCGGCGGGCCGGGTCGGGACACCCCCCGGCGGTTCCCAGTCGCTGAGAACGCACTGGCAGCGTTTTTTCCGGACAGTCCCTGACGCTGGTATGGACGACAAGACAGTCGACGCGCCGCGGGGGGCTACCAGTCGCGAGTGGGAAGTGTTCTGCCGCGAGAGCGAGGCCGAACCGCTCACACACGCCGGCAGCGTGAGCGCGCCGACGGCCGCCGTCGCCCGGGAGCAGGCCGCGACGCTGTTTGGCCACGCTGCCGCGGCGCTGTGGCTCTGTCCGGCCGACGAGACGGTCCGGGTACAGGAGGGCGACCTCGGCGTCGGCGCGACGGGGGCACCCGGGGAGGGCGGCGAGGGGGCGACACCGACGATGGAGAAAGGGGAGATGGACGCCGAGACGCTTCGGGGGGAAGCCGAATGATATCGGTCTCGAAGCTGCTGACCGACCTCGACGCGGAGGGCGACGGCCTGCGGTACGACGCCGCCGAGGAGTCGACGAAGCGACAGATCCGGGACCGGAAACAGCGCCGGCCGGTCGTCGTCTGGAACGTCACCAAGCAGTGTAACCTCTACTGTGACCACTGCTATGCCGCCGCCGACACCGAGATAGCCGACGGGGAGCTCTCGACGGCCGAGGGGAAAGCACTGCTCGATGACCTCGCCGACTACGGCGCTCCGGTGGTGCTGTTCTCGGGCGGGGAGCCACTCGTCCGCCAGGACCTCGAAGAGCTGGTCGCCTACGCGAACGAGGTCGGCGTCCGACCGGTGCTGTCGACCAACGGGACGCTCATCACCGAGGAACGCGCCGAGTCGCTCAAGGACGCCGGACTGAAATACGCCGGCGTCTCCGTCGACGGCCTCCCGGAGCGAAACGACGACTTCCGCGGCGTCGACGGCGCCTTTGACGGGGCAGTCCAGGGTATCGAGAACTGCCTCGACGCCGGCCTGAAGACCGGGCTGCGATACACCATCACGGAGCGCAACGCCGCCGATCTGGAGGGGGTCGTGGAGATGCTGACCGACGTCGGCGTCGACCGCTTTTGCTTTTATCACCTGGACTACGGCGGCCGGGGAACCGAGATTGTCGACGCTGACCTCTCGCCGGCCGACCGCCGCGAGGCCGTAAAGCGGGTCTGTGACATGACCCGCAAGTACCACGACCGGGGCGAGGAGATAGAGACGCTGCTCGTGGGTAACTACGCCGACGCGGCCTACCTGGTCGAGTACGCCCGGGAGCACATGGGCGAGACACAGGCCCGCCACGTCTACGAGTATCTGCGAGTCAACGGCGGCGACCCGACCGGCGAACGCGTCGCCGACATCGACTACCAGGGGAACGTCCACCTCACGCAGTTCTGGCAGGGGTACTCGCTCGGGAACGTCCGTGACCGCTCTTTCGGTGCCATCTGGGAGGACGAGTCGAACCCGCTCCTCCGGGCGCTACGGAATCGTGAGGACCACCTCACGGGTCGCTGTGCGGACTGCCGGTACGCCGACGTGTGTCGCGGCGCCTCCAGGCTGCGCGCGCTGACCGTCGAGGACGACCTCTTCGCGCCCGACCCGCAGTGCTATCTCACCGACGCCGAAGTCAGCGGCTCGACCCGGTTCGGGCGGGCCGAATCTGACTGAGACGCGGACCGGGGCGCTTTTGCCCCAGCCATCGCTATCAACGGGCGTGCTGTCGGTCGAGCTTCACACCCACTCATCGCTGTCTCACGACGGGCGGGACCCTGTCGAGTTGCTCCTCGAACAGGCCCGCGCCGTTGGACTGGACGCCCTGGCCGTCACTGACCACGACGAGCTCGAAGCCAGCCGTCGGGCTGCCGAGCTGGCCCCCGACTACGGGCTAGTGGGCATCCCCGGGATGGAGATCTCCTCCAGCGCCGGGCACGTTCTTGCGCTTGGTATCTCCGAGGCGGTTCCCCCGGGGCTTTCGTTCGCGGAGACGCTCGACCGCATCCGCAAACAGGGCGGTCTGGCCGTGGTCCCACACCCGTTTCAGGAGTCGCGCCACGGCGTCCTCGACAAGATATCGAAAGAGGAGCTCGCGACCGCCGACGCCATCGAGGTGTACAACTCCCGGCTGCTCACCGGCCGCTCGAACCGACAGGCCGAGCGGTTCGCCAGACGGCGCGGGCTCCCGATGACCGCCGGCAGCGACGCCCACATCGCCGAGATGGTCGGGCAGGCGGTGACGACGGTCGACGCCGACGAGGCGTCGGTGGCCGCGATTCTGGACGCCATCCGGGAGGGCCGCACGACCGTCGAGGGCGAGCGAACGCCGTGGCGCATCAGCTTCCGGCAGGCCGCCGGCGGCGTCAAACGCCGAATCACGAGCCGTCTGGACGGCTTGCTGGAGTGACGATGCGGGGTGCAACTGACGACGTCGTCCGGGCGGCGCTTGCCAGCAGTGACCCGCTTCCCGGCACCACCGGGTTCGCCGGCGAACTCGACGGGACACTGGTGAGGGACGTGCTGGGCCGCGAGCCGCTGTTCATCGAAGGGGCGCTGTCCGGGGGGCCGATGCCGGACTGGAGCCACAAACCGACTGAACTCGCCGATCCAGAGCTGTTCCCGGCCGGGTGCGTCCGGGACAGCGAGGGTGAACGGACAGTGTGGACGCTGCCCGACCCCGAGCCCTTCGACGACCGGGCGACGGCTACCGAGCGCGTCCGTGGCGCCGTCGAGATGAGCGTCGATAGCGTCGACACCGACGGCCTGGCCATCGCCTTCTCCGGTGGGGTCGACTCGGCGCTGCTCGCGGCGCGGCTGGACGCCCCGCTGTACGTCACCGGTTTCCCGGAGAGTCACGACGTCGAGGCGGCCCGCTCGGCGGCCGACCTGCTGGACCGGGAACTCCGGGTGGTCGAGCTGACCCACGACGCCATCGAGCGGGCCGTTCCCGAGATTGCCGCCGCGACCGGCCGGACCGACGCGATGTCGGTGCAGATAGCGCTCCCGCTGTATCTCACCGCCGAGCGCGTCGCCGCCGACGGGTTCGACCGCCTCGCGCTGGGCCAGGGCGCCGACGAGCTCTTTGGCGGGTACGCCAAGGTTGAGAAGGCGCCCGACGACCCCCGCGTCGAGGCCGACACCGTCCGTGGCGCCCAGCGGGAGGTCATCGCGACGCTGCCCGACCAGCTCCCGCGGGACGTACTGGCCCTGTGGGCGGCCGGCGTCGAACCGGTCACGCCGCTGTTGCACGACCGCGTGGTGTCCGTCGCACTCCGGCTGGACGACCGGATGCTCGTCGACGGCGAGACGCGCAAGTGGGCGCTCCGGCAGGCCGCGCTGCACTCGCTTCCCGAATCCATCGCGATGCGGGACAAGAAGGCCGCCCAGTACGGCTCGCTGGCCGCACGCGAACTCGACCGGCTGGCCCGTCAGGCCGGCTACAAGCGCCGGATGGACGACCACGTCACCAAGTATATCGAGTCCTTACTGTAGCGTGGTACCGACCACCGTGAGAGACCACGAAGCGACGCGGTGACAGCGGGACGCTCCACGTCTCGTGGCGAACGGTACACTCGTGAGCCAGCAGGGGAGCAGTAGCGAACGGACGGTCCCGCTCACGGACCGCTCGGCCGCCAGCCGCTCACGGGCGCTGCCCGCCCGTTTACACACTTCCACGAGAGCGGCGCTCTCGTGGACGGGTCGCTCGGCCGGCCCGCGGCAGTTCTTGGCGCATACGGGCCGCTGTTCCCGTTTCGGTACGTGAATCTACGGGCGAGCGTCGACGGTCTCGATGGCCCGCCGGCCGATTTCGACCACGTCGGCCGGAATCTCGTCGCTGCGGGCCTGCAGTTCTCCGGCGGAGAACCACGTCCAGTCCGCGGCCGGCTGCTCGCCTGGGCCCGGCTCGATATCCCGGTCCGGGGCCGCGCCGTAGAAGATGAAGTCAATGTGCTGGTGGCCCACCTCGCCACTCTGGTCGACGTTGATATCCTCGACCAGAAAGTGCTGTGGCTGGGGAATCGACCGGACCGTCTCACTCGCGATGGCCTCCTGTGGCGCGACGAGATCGACGGCCAGTCCCAGCTCCTCTTCGGTCTCCCGCAGTGCGGCCGCGTGGGGGAGTTCGTCGCGGTCGAGGTGACCGCCGGCGGGCAGCCACATCTCCAGCTTGTCGTGTTCGTGCAAGGCGACGGCGCCGTCGTGGACGGCGTAGACGGTCGCGACAAAATGCCGAGTCGTCTCCATGGACGCGCGGATGGGTGCCAGCGAGAACTACGTTACGGGTGGACGCTGTCCTCGGCTTCCAGCAACTCGTGGTAGCGGTTCCGGATCGTCACTTCGGAGATGTTGGCGACCTCGCTGACCTCGCTCTGTGTGACCTTCTCGTTTGTCAGCAGCGAGGCGGCGTAGACGGCGGCGGCGGCGAGTCCGACCGGGGACTTGCCCGAGTGGACGCCCTCCTGCTTTGCGTTCTGGAGCAGCTGGCGCGCGCGCCGCTCGACCTCCTCTGAGAGATCCAGATCGGAGGCAAAGCGGGGGACGTAGCTCTCCGGGTCGGCGGGCTGGATTTCAAGCGAGAGTTCGCGGACGACGTAACGGTACGTGCGGGCGATCTCGTCCTTGCCGACGCGGGAGACGTTGGCTATCTCATCGAGCGAGCGGGGCGTACCGGCCTGGCGTGCGGCGGCGTACAGCGACGCCGTCGAGACACCCTCGATCGACCGGCCCGGAAGCAGGTCCTCGTCGAGGGCCCGCCGGTAGATGACGCTGGCCGTCTCGCGGACGTTCTCGGGCAGGCCAAGCGCCGAGGCCATGCGGTCTATCTCGCCCAGGGCCTGCTTGAGGTTGCGCTCTTTGGAGTCACGGGTGCGGAACCGCTCGTTCCAGGTCCGCAGGCGCTGCATCTTCTCGCGCTGGCGCGAGGACAGGGAGTTGCCGTAGGCGTCCTTGTCCTGCCAGCCGATGTTGGTCGACAGCCCCTTGTCGTGCATCATGTTCGTCGTCGGCGCGCCGACGCGGGACTTCTGGTCTTTCTCTTTGGAGTCGAACGCGCGCCACTCGGGGCCGGGGTCTATCTCGTCTTCCTCGACGACGAGGCCGCAGTCCTCACAGACAGTCTCGCCGCGTTCACTGTCGGAGAGCAACGAGCCGCCACACTCGGGACAGACCAGCGATTCGTCTTCCTCTGCCTGCTCCTCTTCGGTTTCGCGCTCACTCGTGTATCGACGGATGGTGGTATCGGTCATTGGTTTGGGCGAACAGGCGGGTCTGGAGACCCGAAAAACGTCTCTTGTATCCTTCTGTTGTAGCCTGAGCAACTTAAAACTTTTCCCGAATCACAAAGTTACGATTCGCTTATCCGAACCAGCGTTCGCGGTTACAGCCCAAAATACTGTTGCATGGTGAATCACCCTAAATAGTTGGGCTCACGGTTCCGAAACGCTTACCGCCGGGCCAGTACTCGAACCCCCCATGAGCGACAACGCTGTCGACGGCGACGAGGTCGCCCACATCGCCGACCTCGCCCGCATCGACCTAGACGACGAGGAGGTCGAGCGGTTCACCGAGCAGTTCGGGGAAATCCTCTCGGCGTTCGAGGCACTGGACGAGGTGCCCGAGACCAACCGCGAGGCCGACCTGACAAACGTGATGCGTCCCGACGAGGTCCGGGAGTGTCTGAGCCAGGAGGAAGCGCTGCAAAACGCCCCCGACTCGGAAGCCGGGCAGTTCAAAGGACCGAAGGTGTCGTAGATGGGCGACTACAACGCCTATATCGCCACGGACACCATCGAGGGGGCCGACGACGGACCGCTGACGGGAAAGACGGTCGCCGTCAAGGACAACATCTCCACGAAAGGGGTCCAGACCACCTGTGGCTCCGCGATGCTCGATGGGTACGTCCCGCCCTACGACGCGACGGTCGTAGAGCGGCTCAAAGACGCCGGCGCGACCATCCCCGGCAAGACCAACATGGACGAGTTCGGGATGGGCACCACGACCGAGACGTCGGCCTACGGCCCCGTCGAGAACCCCGCCGCCGAAGGGCGGGTCCCCGGTGGCTCCTCGGGCGGGTCCGCCGCCGTCGTCGCCGCCGGCGACGCCGACTACGCGCTGGGTAGCGACACGGGCGGCTCGGTCCGCTGTCCCGCCGCCTTCTGTGGCGTCGTCGGCATCAAGCCCACCTACGGACTTGTCTCCCGGTACGGGCTCGTGGCCTACGCCAACAGCCTAGAACAGATCGGCCCCATCGCCCCCACCGTCGAGGACGCGGCCGAGCTACTGGAGGTCATCGCCGGGCCCGACGAGCGCGACGGTACGACCCGCGACGCCCGCGAGCACGGCTCCGACTACGAGTTCGCCGACGCCGCCGACGGCGACGTCGACGGGCTCTCAATCGGCGTCCCGACGGAGCTACTGGACGGGGCCGACGAGCGCGTCGTCGAGACGTTCTGGGACGCCATCGACGACCTCGAATCCCAGGGCGCGAGCTACCACGAGGTCGACCTCCCGAGCGTCGAACACGCCGTCGAGGCCTACTACGTCATCGCGATGAGCGAGGCGTCCTCGAACCTGGCCCGCTTCGACGGGGTCCGGTATGGCCAGAGCGGCGGCGAGGGCAACTGGAACGAATCGTTCGCGGGGGCCCGCGACGAGGGCTTCGGCGAAGAGGTCAAACGCCGGGTCCTGCTTGGCACCTACGCGCTCTCGGCGGGCTACCACGACAAGTACTACAAGAAAGCCCAGGACGCCCGCGCGTGGGTCAAACAGGACTTCGACGAGGCCCTGTCCGAGGCCGACGTGCTCGCCTCGCCGACGATGCCGGTCCCGCCGATGGAACGGGGCGAGAGCCTATCGGACCCGCTGACGATGTATCTCGCCGACGCCAACACGACGCCGGTGAACCTGGCGAACCTGCCGGCCATCTCGGTGCCGGCCGGCGAGACCGACGACGGGCTCCCCGTTGGGCTCCAGCTCGTCGGGCCCGCATTTGGCGAGAAGACGATTATCCGGGCCGGTAGCGCGCTGGCCTAGAGGCGGGGACGAACTGGTACGTTTTTACCGGCCGACTCTCTCTGTCGGGGTGTGAGTGCCCTTGATTTCGTGCGCTGGCCGCTGGTGGCGAAGTCCGTCGCCGCGGGGACCGGTCTCGGGAGCATCTACGGCGTCGCGACGGGTGAGTTCGTCTTCGGCCTCGTGCTGGGGGCCATGATGGGGTTTGGCTTCGCTATCGGCCGGTCGTACTCGTCGTAGCCGCCACCGCCGTTTTTACGCCGGTGGCCCCTATCCCGGACAGTGACCGACATCGTCGTCTGGCACCGCGCCGATCTGCGCACTGTCGACAACGCCGCCCTGGCAGCGGCGGCCGACGCCGATCGCGTGGCGCCGGTGTTCGTCGTCGACCCGCGATACTACGGCGACGACGGGCTGGCGTGTGACGCTCGCCTCCGGTTCTGCCACGAATCGCTGCGGGACCTCCGCCGGCAGTACCGCGACCTCGGGAGCGACCTCGCGCTGCTGTCGGGGGACCCCCGCGAGCGGCTGGCCGACCTGCTTGACGAGGAGTGGGTAGTCTACTGCAACCGCGACGCCACCGCCCAGCGGGGGCTCGAACGCGACCGGGCGCTGCTGGGACGGGAGGGCGTCACCGCCTTCGCGGACGATGGGCTCCGCTGGCCGGACGAGCGCGACGCGGACGGGACCGTCGCCGTCGACACCCGCGAGGGGTGGGACGAGTCGTGTGAAGCGTACTTCGAACGCGACCAGCACCCGCGGCCCGAGTCGCTCCCGTCGAACCCCATCGCGAGCGACGTGACCGTCGACGAAGTCGAGCGCCGTCACGGCGTTGCCCCCGAAAAGTCCGGCGTCCCACGGGGCGGGACAGTCCCGGGCACCGAACGGCTCTCGGGGTTCGTCGACCGGCTCGGCGAGTATCCGGGCGTCGTCTCGCCGCCGGCAGCGGCCCAGGCCAGCTCGTCCAGACTGTCCCCGTACCTGAAGTTTGGCTGTCTCTCCGAGCGACAGGTGTACCAGCGGGTGCGGGCAGCTCCCGACTCGCGGGGCCGGTCTATGTACACCTCGCGGCTCTACTGGAACCGCCACTACCACCAGAAACTGGCCGACTGGCCGGGCTGGACCGAACGCGCGGTCAACCCCGTCTTCCGCGGGCTCTACCGCGACGAGCACGACGCCGAGCTCGACCGGGCCTGGCGGGAGGGCCGCACCGGCTTCCCGATGGTCGACGCCGCGATGCGGGCCCTGACCGAAACCGGCTATATCAACTTCCGGATGCGTGCTCTGGTCGCAACCTTCTACGTCTACGTCCTCAAGCAGTGGTGGAAACCCGGCGCCGATTTCATGTACTACCACCTCGTCGACGCCGACCCCGCAATCAACTACACGCAGTGGCAGTCCCAGTGCAATCTGACAGGGGTCCACCCGGTCCGGGTGTACGACCCCGCAAAGCAGGTCCGGGAGTACGACCCCAACGGCGAGTTCGTCCGCGAGTACGTCCCCGAGCTGCGCGAGTTACCCGACGAACACCTCGCTCGGCCGGAGAAGACCCCGGTCGGCGTGCAGGACGCCTGCGGCGTCGATATCGGGACGGACTACCCCTACCCCGTCGTGGAGTACGACCACGAGGCCGCGACCGCGAGAGCGGACTACGCCGCGCTCGACGACCGGGCGAAGGAGGCGCTGTCGGACCCGCGAGTGCGACGGCGCTGTTCGTTCTCCAGTCGCGGCCGGGACCGGACCGACGACGGCGGGGACGACAGCGGCCAGGCCAGTCTCTCCGATTTCTGACCCTACCGTAGCACCGACTCGTACACCTCGGCCAGCCGGTCGACGGCGTGGTCGATGCTGACCGCGTCCCGTCGGGCCAGACAGTGGTCCCGAAGCGTCGCGCGCTCGTCGAGCACCCGCTCGATGGCCCGCTGGAAGCCGTCCATGTCGCCCTCCTCGTAGCTGTAGCCGGTCTCGCCGTCGACGACGGTGTCGCTGAGCGCCCCGGCGTCGACGCCGGCGACCGGGGTGCCACAGCAGTTGGCCTCCAGCGCGACCAGCCCCTGGGTCTCGACCGGGCTCGGGAAGGCAAAGACGTCAAGCGCCGCGTAGAACTCGGGGAGTTCCTCGCGGTCGAGAAAGCCCAGAAAGCGGACGTCGAGGTCGCTGGTCGCGGCCGCGTCCTCCAGTTCCCCGCGGGCCGGGCCGTCACCGGCGAAGACGACGGTCACGTCCAGTCCCATACAAGCTGTGAGGATATCGCCGAGGCACTTCTCGTGGCCGTGGCGGCCGGTGTAGCCCACCAGCGGCCCCTCTGGCAGGTCGTACCGGTCCCGGAAGTCGCTCGCCTCGGGCGGGGCGAAAAAGTCCGTGTCGACGCCGTTTGAGACGACCTCGACGGCCGTCTCGGCACCGATGGTATCCCGGACGTACTCGGCGGTCCGCTCGGTCGGGGTGACGATGCGGTCGGCGCCGCCGAGATACCACCGCTCGTACTGCTCGGCGCTGGACCGGACGGCCGACTCGACGATATCCGTCTTCGAGACGTATTCGGCGTACTCGCCGGTCGGGGTGTGGTAGGAGGCGACCAGCGGCACGTCTATCTTCCGGGCCAGTCGCTTGCCGGCCATACCGAGGCTGAAGGCGGTGTGGGCGTGGACCACGTCGGCGTCGCGGACCTTGCTCGGAATCTGTGGCATCCCGAGCCGGAACCCCTCGTAGAACGGGAACGAGAGGCTCCGGACGGGGTATTCCCCGGCCACGGGGACGTGGTCGCTCTGCGGGTAGACCACGTCCATGCGGCCGCCGCGGGCCTGCCAGTGGTCGCGCCAGGTCTGGACCGTGTAGGTCACGCCGTTGACTGTCGGGAGATAGGTGTCAGTGAAGGCGGCGACCTGCGGCAGTGCCATGGCGACGGCATAGACAGACCAACGGCTAAACCCTTGCCATTGCCCGACCGGAGCGGTGTGTTTTTCAGCGACGGGGCTGAGCATGAGCCAATGGCTTCCGACAGGTGGCTGCTGGCGTGGGCGCTGGGGTCGGTCGCGCTCGGCGCGACCTCGCTGCTGATTCCGCTCTACTTCGTCAGCATCGGCGGCAGCACGCTCCTGCTGGGCGTCCTCGCCGGGACCGCCGCCGCGGCCGGCGCGCCCGGTGCGCTCCTGTTTGGCCGACTCGCCGACGGCGGCGGGAACCGCCGAGCCCTCGTCCTCGCCGCGCTGGGGCTTGCCGCCGCCGCTATCGCGCTCGTCTCGGCGACGGGCTCTGTCCCCGTGGTCATCGCCGGCAACGCCGTCCTCTGGTTCGCCGCGGGCGCGGCCGCCCCGGTGCTTACCCTCCTGGTCACGGTCGGCACCCCCGAGCGCGACTGGCCCGGCCGCTTCGCCACGCTCAACCGGTACCAGGGCTGGGGCTGGGCGGGCGGACTCGTCCTCGGGCTGGCGTGGACGGGACTGCTCTCGGCCCCGCTCGGTGTCGTCGCCGCCCAGCGGACGCTGCTGTGGGCCTGTGTCGCGGTGACGACCCTGGCGGCGGTGTTCGCTGCGAGGTGGCTCCCCGCGGACCCGAGCGCCGACACACAGCCGCGCCCGAGCCGCATCGCCCGCGCACTCGCTCGCTCGCGCCGGCTACCGGTGCGCAGCGCGACCTTCCCGGTCGGCCCGGGCCGGCTCTACTGGCTCACCCGGTCGCTGCACCCCCGCGAGGTCGCCGGCCGGTTCACGCCGTCGCTGTCGCTGTACTTCGTCGCCGTCGTGGCCGCGTTCACCGGCTTCGGCGTGTTCTGGGGGCCGCTGCCATCGTATCTGGCCGGCACGCTCGGCTACAGCTCCGGCGTCGTCTTCGCGCTGTATCTGCTCGCCAGCCTGGGCTCGGCGCTGTGTTACGGCCTGGCGGGCCGACTCGCCGAGCGGTACGACGCCGTCGGCCTCCATACCGGGAGCCTCCTGGCCCGGGCAGTGCTCCACCCGGCTGTCGCCGTCGTCGGCCTCGCTGTCCCCGGCGCCGTCCTCGGACTGCTCGCCAACGGGGTCGTCTTCGCCGCCATCGGGGTTGCCTGGGCCGGCGTCGCCATCACCGCCGCGGCCATCGTCACCCGGCTCGCACCCCCGACGATACGGGGCGAGGCGCTCGGGCTCTACACCGCGCTGTCCGGGCTCGCGACTGGTGTCGGGTCGGTGCTGGGCGGGTGGCTGGGGGGCTACGGCTTCACGCTCACCTTCGGCGTCGCCGGTGGACTCGTCCTGGTCGGGACCGCGCTCGTGGCGCTCATCTGGCGGCGTACGACGCGAACGGAGCCGACGGCCGCGAGGCCGGCGGAAGACCTCTGAGGGGGCTCAGACGAGCCCTTCGTACACCTCGACCAGCCGGTCGCCGACGCGGTCGAGGCCGTGTTCGCGGGCCGTCTCCCTTGCGTTCTCACCGAGGCGCTCCCGCAGGTCGGGGTCCGCTTCGAGCCGTTCGAGCGCCTCGCGGAACTCCCCCTCGTCGCTGCAGATGAGACAGTCGTGGCCGTCCTCGTAGTACTCCCGAAAGACCGGGATGTCCGAGAGGACGACGGCCTTTCCACAGGCCATCGCCTCCAGGACGACGATGCCCTGATTCTCAACCTTCGACGGAAAGAGGAAGACGTCGCCGGCCCCGTAGGCCCCGCGGATGTCCTCGACCCAGCCGGTGAACGTGACGTTCTCGGGCGGGTCGCCGGTCCACTTTCGGACCGCCGCCGAGCCCTGTGGCCCGTCGTCGTAGGTGCCAAACCAGGCGAAGTCGTAGTCGGTTTCCTGAGCGAGTTCACAGAACGTCGTCAGTCCCTTGCGCTCGAAGACGCTGCCGACGGTGAAGACGACCATCCCGTCCAGGTCGTAGCGCTCGCGGTACTCCTCGCGGTACCCCTCGAATCCCTCCAGTGGCTCGGTGTCGATACCGTTGGTCACGGGCTCGATGGGGGCGTCGACGGGATAGTCTTCGAGGACGCCTTTCGTGTACTCGGAGGGACAGAGCACCTGGTCGGCCTGCGAGTAGAACCACTGCAGATACTCGCCGAGCGCCGGGGCCACGAGGTTCGATCCGCGGAAGCTCCCCCTGAAGTCCTCGCGGGTGACGTGAGCGTGCAGGACAAGCGGGATGTCGTTGCGCTTCGCGTGGCGGGCCACGGCGACCGACCCCGGCCCGATCATGTTGCAGTGGGCGATATCGTAGCTCTCGAAGACCGGGTCGTCGAAGGCCAGCTTCCCGCCGACGGCCCAGCCCGGGTGGCCGTCGGTCCAGGGCGCCGTCACCACGTCGACGCCGGCGTCGGCGAGCGCCCGGCGCTGGTGGTCGACCGAGGTGGCGATGCCGGACCGGTCGAGCCGGTCTTCGAGTTCCAGATAGTTGAGGACGCGCACGACCGGCCGCTCACCGGCCGCGAGCAAAACGATACCGACTCACGGTCGCCGTCGTCCGGAAGGGGTTTGCCCCCCGCGGCCCGAGTGCCGCCGATGACCGACGAGGAGACCATCGCCCGCGAGCGCATCGAACGGCTGCAGTCGATGGCCCGCGAGGCCGTCCGCGAGGGGCGAGACGAGCGGGCCCGCGAGTACGTCCGCCGCGCTCGCCGCATCGCCGAACGCCACCGACTACGCCTCCCGCGGGACTTTGCACACTCCATCTGTCGCGCCTGTGATGCCTTCCTCGTCCCCGGTACAAACGCCCGGGTTCGGACCCAGTCGGGCCACGTCGTCGTCACCTGTGAATGCGGCTCACAGGCACGCTATCCCTACGCATAGCGCGTTGGTGCGGGATTTAACTGACTCCACAGTAGAGTGGTAGTATGCCATCGAAATCCAGAGACCAGCGGATACACGACCTCGACGCGACGCTCCGTGTCGGCAAGAAAGGCGTCGACTCCGTTACAGACGAACTCGACAGCCAGCTGGGGGACACCCAGTTCGTGAAAGTGAAGTTCCTGCGTGCGGCCCGCGGCGGGACGACGAGTGAGGAACTCGCAGACGAACTCGCCGACCGAGTCTCGGCCGATGTGGTGCAGGTCCGCGGGCACACGGCCGTATTCGAGCGGTGATGCAGGTCCCTGCAATCGCTGCGATACTCGGTGAGTTCCTCCCCGCCGGCGTGGCCGACACGATAGCGAGCACTCTCGTGTTCGTCGGGGCCTTTGTGGTCGTCTACTTGGTCGGTAAGGTCGTTGTGACCCCTATCGTCGACCGGTCGCTGGCGCGGCGCGACCTCGACGCCCACGCCCGGAAACCGATACAGAAAGTCGCCAGTATCCTCATGCTGTTTGTCGCCGTCGCCGTCGCATTCGGGATGGCCGGCTTTGGCAACTTCCTGACGGCGCTTGCGACCGTCGGCGCCGCGGCCACGCTGGGTGTCGCCTTCGCGATGCAGGACGTGCTGAAGAACTTCGTCGCCGGCGTGTTCATCTTCACCGACAAGCCGTTCCGCATTGGCGACTGGATCGAGTGGGACGACAGCTCCGGCGTCGTCGAGGACATCAGCCTGCGGGTCACCCGCGTTCGCACCTTCGACAACGAACTCCTGACGGTCCCGAACTCGAACCTGACCGACGACGTCATCAAAAACCCCGTCGCCAAGGACCAGCTCCGCCTGAAGTTCCTCTTCGGTATCAGCTACGACGACGACATCGACAAGGCCACCGACATCATCATGGCGGAAGCCGAGGCCCACGAGGGCATCCTCGCGGACCCCGCCCCGTCCGTTCGTCTGACCGAACTCGGTGACTCCTCGGTCGGGCTGCAGGCCCGCATCTGGATTGACAATCCCAGCCGCTCGGACTTCGTGAAGACCCGCGGTGAGTTCGTCAAAGCGGTCAAAGAGCGGTTCGACGAGGCGGACATCACCATCCCCTACCCCAACCGCACCATCGGCGGCGGGCTGGAGATGGCCGGGCTGGACAGCGCGGTTACCGCGGACGACTAACGGCCACCCACTTTTCGGCCACCCACTTTTCGGCCACCCACTTTTTGCAACTCCTTCGGGCGCTTCGCGCCCTCAGTCGAGCAAAAACTTGGGGAAAAATCGCGGCGTGCTCCTGTGGCGCGCCGAAGGCGCGCCGTAGTCCGCGCGCCGCGGTGGAACCGGCTCGCTCCGCTTGCCGGATGTTCGAAAACAGCACAGTACTACTCTCAGTCGTTACGACGAGCCTGCCCTTCCCCGGCTCGCGCGATGGAGCGCGCTCGCGGCCCCGACAAGTGCCAGCACCGGCTATGCTGCACACTTACAGTGCCAGATAGTCAAGAGATGGCTATGGGAACTCCCGGGCCGAAGCTACCGAGAGTCTGTCCGGGGTGCGGCGCGGTCGAGGCGTACACGAAGCGCTACGAGACCGGTGGCGGCTGGCGAGCAGTCTACCGGTGTGAGGACTGTGGCCGCCGGCACACACCGTAGTCCGACAGCCGATGAGTTAGCGGAGTTTTCCAAACGACAACCCCGGTCGGGCAACAGCCCCGGCCAGGAGCGACCTCCGTGTCGCGATTCGGGGACGGGCAGACACTCGATAGTATTGTAATAGGCACACAGCGATGTCCGGCGAGCGGAGCGAGCCGATTCAAACGCGGCGCGCGGACTGCCGCGCCGCAGGCGCGAAAGGAGCACGCCGCGATTTTTCCCCAAGTTTTTGCCCGAACGAGCGCAGCGTAGCTGCGCGAGTGAGGTGCAAAAAGTGGGTACTGAATGAGTGGTAGAACGGACAGCGGGATTGCCCGGCGTTCGGGCGCGGGTAATCCCGTTTGCCTCCTCCACCCCGCGACCCCACGAGCGACGGGTGTTCGATGGTCCGCTGCTCACTTCCGTGCCTGGCGGAGTGCCATCGTTTAACCACGCGGGCGCATCCCTGCAGATGCGACCGCGCGGACCGCCGTCCCCGTGGGACGAGGCTTCCACGTTGGCTCACGGGGTCCGCGTCCGTCTGACCGGACGCCCCCGGGTTCGGTCCCCGCTGATGACCATACCGCGGGTACAGAGGGGGGCCAAACCCCCCGACCTAGTCCATCTTGGAATCCGCCACGGCCCCATAAGGGCCTTTCGGAACTGGGAAACCGCAGGGCGACGGCCGCGTCGGCCCCACAGACCGCCTAAAACAGGTCGAGCGCGGCGGCAAACCAGACGGCGCCAAGCGGGATGGGGGCGCCGGCGACCACCACGGCCCAGCGGTGCTGTTCGATGAGCGTCGACTCGGTCAGTCCCAGCACCAGGCTGGTCGGCACCGTCGCCGCCCACAGCAGGCTCACCCCGACGACGAAGACGCCAAGCACCAGCGCGGCGCCGGCGGCGAGGCTGGGGTCGGTCCGCCCCTCGCGGCCGGCGGCCAGAAGGATGATACTGAGCAGGGCGAAGACGGCTGCGATGGCCGGCGAGAGCGCACCCGCGCCGTAGTACGCACCGACGGCACTGGTCGTCTCGACGATGAGATACGGCACGACCAGGACCACCAAATAGGCGACACACCCGACGATACCGACCGTCGGGCCGGTCCGGAGCCCGTTCATACCGGCGCTGGGACCGCGGGCGTCTTAACAGCGACGTTACGACTGCGCCCGCGGGGCGATGGAGTGTCCTCACCCCGGACAGCATCGAGCGAAACCGGCAAATGGCCCCTGGACCAACCTCGGGTATGGGTTTTGGTTCCACCGCGAAGAAGCTACAGAAAGTCGTCGATATGGCCGACGACCTCTATGCGAAGCTAAACGAGCAAAAGGAGCAGCTACAGGAGCTCCGGAACACGGTCGAGGAGACGAGCGACCGCGTCAGGGATATCGACCACGAGCAGGCCCAACAGCGGGCACTGCTCGAAGCCATCGCCGAGGAGCAGGGGCTCGACACGGACGCAGTCCTCACCGATGCGGTCATCGAGGACGCCGAGGCCACGGCCGACGACGAGCCGACGGAACCCGGGAGCCAGTCCGCCACCGAGACGACCGACTAGCGTAGCCGGCTGACGGCTTCGGCTGTGTGACAGCGAGGTGGCGGCTGTCGCTCGTGTCAACCGCTGTTGTCGAGTGTCGCTGTTTGGGTGTCGCCGTCGGGCAGCGTGAGCGTCGCCGTCCCGTCGACGTCAATGTCGACAGTGGCGTCGAACAGCTGTTCGAGCGTGTTCGTCGTCTCGCCGTCGTGGGCCGTCGACTCGAGGGTGTACAGCCCTAGACCGTCGACGGTCCCGACGCGAGAGGTGAACACGTGGAGGAACCGGAACACCGTCTGGAGGTTCGCATACAGCAACAGCGTGGTCAGCGAATCGACCATGACGCGGTTGTACTCGCGGCGTTGCTCCGCGTAGAGCGTCTGGATAAACTCCGAGAACTTGACCCCGATCTCGCTCATGTCCCGGGGGGACGAGGCATACTTGGTCGTGTCGGCGTCGGTGGACCGACCGATGTGCTGGGTGAGCGCGTCGACGACCGCGACCTCGGTGTCCCCCCCAGCCAGTGGGGCAAGCATCTCACGTACCCGGGCCGCGCTGTCGCGGGTCGAGACGATAATCGTCCCGTCGCCGCGCGGGGCACCGACGGCGAGTGTCTCCGCGGCCAGACAGCGCTTGCCTGCCAGCGGGGGTCCCGAAAGCAGGATATTCGTCCCCTCCGGAACCGCGACACCGCTGAACGGGGGGCCTAGTTCGTACATAGACGGGCAGACGATAGGACCGGAACTATCTCCACCTGGCCCTGACACGCATATAGATTTTTCGCCTCGTTCGAGGCGGAATTTACCGAAGGGTGTCCAGTAGGCCGTTCACTGCCCGGGTCAGAGATAGTGTGTGGGACCCACATCGCCGATGCGAATCGGTTGGTTTAAACCGACACACCAGTCTATGTTTGAATACAGGGCGCTTAGCTCAGCCTGGACAGAGTGCTTGGCTTCGGACCAAACCGTCGGGGGTTCAAATCCCTCAGCGCCCGTATCGGTTAATTCTGGCGAATTTTTGACTTTTGAGCCTTCTGACCTCTAAATCCGTTTTTGTCTTTTCAGTTCCTTTCGTTCGACAGTCGAACGGTTCTGAATCGGAGCGGCGTCATCTGGTGATTCACGCACATCTACACAGCTCTCCATCGAGAAAATCAATCGCCAATTGCAGCGTCACCATCGCTTGTGTCGGTTAACTCACGGCGTTCGAGAACCTTCCCAAACGCTGTCAAATACTCCGTGCTGAATATAGAGGATGAGTTCAGCATAGCGCTGTGCTTTCTTTCACCACCACGACACTGAACTAACTGCTCACTAAACTTGCGTGTTGAGAGCCGCAACTTCTTTCGGATACAGTTGATATTTGCCGCGCCGTTATGAGACAAGGATGTGGGGGGAAGGCAACTAGCCAAGATTCCTACAAATACGGATCTCGTAGCCTACATCTCGCAAGTCCGAACGTGGAAGCCGTCGTGAAACGGATTTTCAGGGAGAACGGAACGTTAGGATGTGGAGAGTTTCCGACTGGCGAGGGCCACGACCAGCATGACGACGATAAGTATGACGGAGAGCGCATTGATCGTCGGGGTCAGACCCGTCCGGAGCATCGTGTAGATGACAACCGGGACGGTGCTAGTGCCGGGGGCGATGAGGAACTGCGTGGCGGTGAACTCCCCAAAGGAAACGACAAAGGCGATGAACGCGCCCGCGAGGATGGCCGGCAAAATAATCGGACCGGTCACGTGGCGGAACGTCGTCATGGGATCGGCACCTAGGACGCGACTGGCCCGTTCTAGGTCTTGGTCGTAGGTCAGCAGTTCTGACCGCACGAGCAGAAAGACGTAGGGGAGCGACAGTACCGTGTGCCCAAGGACGAGTGCTGGGAAGCCCGAGGGGAGGTTTATCTGGCTGAAGTAGCGCACGAGCGCGATCCCCGTGATGACTGGCGAAATAATCATTGGAAGCAACATGACATTCGCAATCTGCTCTTTATAAGGGAACTCTCCACGGACGAAGCCGATAGCAGCGATGGTTCCAATGATTGCCGAGAGTATCGCCGACGCCGTTGCGACGATGAGGCTCACGGTCAGCGCATTGAGCAACTGCTCGTCGGTCAGTAGCTCGTCGTACCACTTCAGCGAGAAGCCTTCTTGGGGGATCACCGGGAAACTCTGGGGGGTGAACGACGTTATGAGGACGATGAGGACGGGCAACAGCAGGAAAGCGAACACGAGGGCGATGAATGCCCGGAACGCGATTCCCTGTAGTCGCCCTGCAGTGTCGGTACTCATATGTTGCCCAGCACCTCCTGGAGGTCGAACAGAGTGTTGAAAACTAACAGGAGACCGACGAGCAACACCGTGTAGATGATAGCCAGCGCTGAGGCGAATTGGATGTTGAAGTTGTCTAGGAACGCTCCTGCGATGACGTTCGCGATCATCGTCTGGTTAGGACCGCCCAGTACGGCCGGCCCGAGGAACGACCCGGCCGCGAGGATGAATACGATTAGGCCGGCCGCGATTAATCCGGGCAGACTCAAGGGAAATATGATTTTCACAATGGTATGCCACTTCCCAGCCCCGAGTACACGCGAGGCGTTGATCAGCGCCTCGTCGATGGCACTTAGCGAGTTGTAGATTGGCAACACGGCGAAGGGTAAATAGACATTCGCCAGGCCGACGATGACCGCGGGCGTGGTAAAGAGCAGATCGTTCTCAAAGCCCGTCAGGTCGGCCAGCGGCCCGGCTGGCGACAGGAACAGCAGGATCCCAAAGTACCGGACGATGTAGGCGATCCACAGCGGGACAATGACAAGCGTCATCATCATCTGGACACGCTCCGTCGAAAAGGCTAGAAAGTACGAGATCATGTACGCCAGCGCGAGCGTGACGATGGTCGTGACGATACCGAACAAGAACGACCGGACAAACGTGTCCACGTAAATCCCATCCATCGCGCGGGCGTAGGATTCGAACGGCGTTGACGACTCGAGGTTCAGACTCTCTGGGACCAACAGCAGGACCGGGAGGATAAAGAAGAGACCCACGAAGCCGAGGCCGAACAGCGCTAGATGGCGGGTCCCGACGCGGCCCTCTAACTTCTCACCAATAACGTGTGTAACTCGTCCGAGACGGTCCTGTCCGACGCTCATAACACGATCACCCGGTCGGCCGGGAACCGGAGGAAAACTTTGTCACCGACCGTGATGTCCGGGAAGCGCGTGGTGTGAGCCAGTGCCGTCAAGCCGTCTTCGAATTCGACGGTTATCTCCGCGCGGTTCCCAAGGTTGGCTATGGAGCGGACAGTCCCGGAGAACTCGTTTTCGCTGTCGGTCGGCTCTGAATGAACTTTGATGTCCTCGGGGCGTACGTACAGCGATACGGATTTGTCGCCCTCGATAGCAGAGTCTGGGAGCGTGATAGCCTTGCTGTCGTTGTAGACGACTGCGCGCCCATCCTCGTGGGTGACGGTTCCATCGAACTGAGTGGACTTGCCAATGAATTCCGCGACGAACGGGTTCGCGGGCGACTCGTAGATGCGCTCAGGGCTGCCGATCTGCTGGTCGTGGCCGTCATCCAGCACGATGACCCTATCAGACATCGACAGTGCGTCCTCTTGGTCGTGGGTGACGTACAGCGTCGTGACGCCGACCTCACGCTGGATTCGGTTGAGCCAGCCGCGCATTTCTTCGCGGAGGACCCGATCCAGTCCGGTGAGTGGTTCGTCGAGCAGGAGAATGTCGGGTTCATAGGCGAGCGCCCGGGCCAGCGAGACGCGCTGTTGCTGGCCGCCGGAGAGTTCTCCCGGCTTGTGGTCACCGTGGTCAGGCATGTCGACGAGATCAAGCGATTCGTCGACCCGGGTCTCGATATCGTCCGAGGTATTCCCGTGCATTTGCAGCCCGTACGCGATGTTCTCGCGGACGGTCATGTGAGGAAATAGCGCGGTCGACTGGAACGCCATCCCGATATTCCGCTTCTCGGGTGGCAGATCGGTTACGTCTTTTTCGCGCAGACGAATGTGCCCCTCCGTCGGTTCGACCAGACCAGCGATAGAGTGCAGCGTGGTCGATTTCCCGCAACCCGAGGGACCGAGCAGCGTGACTAACTCTCCTTCCTCAACGCGAAAGGAGAGGTCATTGACCGCA
This sequence comes from Haloarcula sediminis, assembly GCF_035656455.1. Taxonomy (NCBI): domain Archaea; kingdom Methanobacteriati; phylum Methanobacteriota; class Halobacteria; order Halobacteriales; family Haloarculaceae; genus Haloarcula; species Haloarcula sediminis. Next base: position 1,002,760 of record NZ_JAYMGA010000001.1, read on the forward strand.
CAGAGGTCCCCGTAGTACTTCGTTAAATTCTCGACTTCGAGCATGGACATCAGCTCTGTTTGATTGTATCAAGGCGCTGCGTCCAAGCATCCTCCTTGGGCAACACCACATCCCAGTTGCGGAAGGCGAGGTCCTCGGCCGGCGCGTAATCGGGCAACGCCCGCATCTTCTCAGGCGGATCCTTCACTTGGACGGTGTAGTTCATTGCATCGGAGAGCGAGAGTAGGTTCTCACGTTTATACGTATGGTTGAGCAACTCGTGGGCCTTCTCTCGGCTTTCCGATCCCTTGACAATCGCGAGGTTGTCGGCCCAACCCATTGCGCCCTCCTCCGGTATGACGTATTCGATGTTGTCGTATCCCTCCTCTTGGAGTGCGAGCACACGACCGCCCCACGCTTCGCATATCCAAGCGTTCTCCTGGCGGAGGTACTGGATTGAGGTAGCCCCGTCGCTCCAGTAGGAGAAGACGTTCTGGTTCTCCTCGCGTGCACGCTCGAACATCTGGTCGGTCTTTGATTCGTCGTCCGGTACCTCGTTAATGTTCAGCCCTGCAGCGGCCGCCGAATTCGATAGCCGGTCGATTGTACGGTCGATGAGTGATACTTTACCCTCGTAGGCAGGATCAAGGATTGCATCCCATGAAGTGAGTTCTCCGTCGATCTGGTCCGTGTTGTACGCATAACCGGTCGCGCCGTTCTCCCGGATGAGCCCCATCGTATCCTCGCCGTCCATGTTAAACGAGAGCGTCCGGGCCGTCTCAGCGATGTTTTCCTCATAGTTCGGGACCATCGATAGGTCGACTGGTTCGAGGACATCTTCCTGCTGGGCGCGAGCCATTCCCGTATCGTTGAGTGCCACGATGTCGAACGAGCCGGGATTCTGTTTGATCAGTGAAATCATCTCCGTCGTCCCGCCTGCGGACGTGCCCTCGACGCTCGTTTCTGAGTCCCAGCTATCGAAGACAGACATCTGTGCCTCCTGCGTGTTGCCACCGAACCCGATGAATCTGAGTTGGCCCCCGGAACTGCTACCACCGGGAGTTGATGAACAGCCGGCTAGGGCTGCAACCGATCCTGCGCCTGCTGCAAGCACGTCGCGCCGTTTGAGCATGTCTTTGTGTGACATAACCATGAGTGTGTACAACACAATCCTATAATAATCCTTCGCAGATTGCAAAACTTGAATTGGAACTTCTTTCAATTATTGACTCAATATTAGGCCTGAGCAATATTTATATGGCTCACCGAATTGTGTCTACGTAGTGGACCAATCATGACTACAACAACGGAGGCCCCCACGAGGTACGAGCGTGAGGGCGATATTGCACGCATCTGCTTGCATCGACCGGACAGTCTCAACGCAGTGACGCCCGCGATGTACGAGGGCATCTGTGACAGCCTCAACCGTGCGGCCGAGGCGGACGTACGCGTCATCATCCTCGAAGGCGAGGGACGGGCCTTCTGCGTCGGCGCAGATATGGAGCAACATGACGAGACCGAGCGAACACAGAAAGAGCGCCGTGAGTATGTTTGGCAGGCACAGGAGGCCTGTGAAGCGGTTCAGACCCACCAACTCCCCGTGATTGCGAAAGTCCAAGGATACGCTATCGGTGCTGGCGCAGAACTGGCCCTCAGCACGGACTTCGTGCTCATGGGTGAAGACGCTGAGATGCGGTTCCCCGAACTGTCCATCGGAACCTACATTGGCGGCGGCGTTACGTACACGCTGACCGACCGCGTCGGCCGGGCCCGCGCAAAAGAACTGATTCTCTCGGCGGCGTCTCTGACCGGCGTGGAGGCCGCCGACGAGGGCATCGCAACGAGTGCACACCCGGCAAACGAACTTGACGCCGCAGTCGACGAGTTGGCCGCTAAACTTGCTGACAACGCCCCGATACCGATGGCGTTCGCCAAGGAGCAGTTCGGGCGAGTGGACCGGGCAACGCGCGACGATGTGTTGACGGCAGAGGCCGAAGCGCTGCTGGCCTGTATGGCCACTGATGACTGGCAGGAAGGCGTCGACGCGTTCGCCGAAGACCGTGAGCCAACTTTCGAGGGGGCCTGAACATGCCGGACGGTTCAACTGACATCGACCGTATTATGAATCCTACCTCGGTCGCTGTTGTCGGTGCCTCGACCGACGAAACCAAACGCGGCTATCAGGCCATCGAGACGCTCCAGGTGGGCGGCTACGAGGGTGAGATCTACCCAGTTAATCCCTCTACTGACGAGATACGCGGCCTAGATGTCTATCCAACAGTCTCATCAATCCCCGGCAGAGTCGATCTCGCGCTCATCGTCACGCCCGCGCCGGTCGTCCCACAGATTCTCGAAGATTGCGCGGATACGGATATAGCGGGTGCAGTGGTCGTCGCCGTCGGGTTCAGCGAAGCGGGTGCGGATGGTCGGAAACTCGAAGACGAGATCGTTTCTCTTGCCCGCGAACACGGTGTCAGACTCATCGGCCCCAACACTTCCGGCATGATTAACGTCCACGAAGGATTGAACCTGGTCGGTGCCGACACCGTCCCGGAAGGGAATCTCGCGCTCCTGTGTCAGAGTGGGAACATGGCCATTTCTCTCTTCACCGAGGCCGCGACCAGGGAAGGTGTCGGCTTTAGCCACTACGTCGGCGTCGGCAATGAGGCTGACCTCCAGTTTCACGAGTACCTGACTTTCTTCGACGCGGACCCCAAGACCGATGCCGTCGTCTGCTACGTTGAGGGGATGAGTGACGGGCGAGCGTTCCTCAAAGCGGCCCGTGAGGTGGCGACAGACACGCCGATTGTCGTATTGAAGAGCGGCCGCTCGGACGTGGGTAAGCGGTCGGCCTCCTCCCACACCGGATCGATGGCCGGCGACGCAGCCGTGACTGACGCCGTTCTCGAACAGGCCGGCGTCGTCAGCGTTTCACGCTCGGATGAACTTTTGTCAGTCGCGAACGCGCTGTCGTCGCTCCCAATCGCTGATGGGGATAGCATCGCTGTCCTCGCCGATGGTGGCGGGCACGCCACGCTCGCGGCTGATGCGCTGGACGAACGCGACCTCTCTATCCCGAAACTGACCGAGGAAACGCAGGATCGCCTCCGAGACGCTCTTCCGGACGCGGCCAGTGTCGTCAACCCGGTTGATGTCGCGGGCGGTACCGACGATGATCAGTCCGTCTTCGTTGACTGCGCCGAAGCTATCGTTGCCGACCCGAACGTCGACGCGCTCATGCTCTCCGGACTCTTCGGCGGCTACGGCATCCGCTTTGCTGAACAATACACCGATGTCGAAATTGAGGCCGCCCGTGATTTAGCCGACTTAGCTGCGGCCCACGACACGCCGCTGGTCGTCCAAAGTGCCTACGAAGGCTTCGACACGGAACCTCACGAAGTCTTACGAGAAGATGGGATACCGGTTGTCGAATCGCTTGATGTTGCAGCCGCTAGTCTAGACGCGCTGGTGGCTTACGGCGAACGCGTTGCGGCTGCCGACGAGAGCAGCGATTTCCAGCTGGTGAGCAGGGACGATACGGCCAATCCCACTATCGACTCGCTGGCCGATAACCGGACACAGCTCTCGGAGTTCGAATCCAAGCAGGCACTCGACGCGGCCGGCCTGCCGGTCACGCCCTTCGAACTCGCGACCAGTTCGGTCGAGGCGCGCAATGCTGTGACCGCCTGCGATGGCCCGGTCGCGATGAAGATCGTCTCGCGCGATATCGTTCACAAGTCCGATGCCGGCGGCGTTGCCCTGAATGTCTCCGTCGGAGATGCGGGCGAGACATACGGCGACTTGCTGGCGGCGGCCAGCGAATACGACTCCGACGCGCGGATTGACGGTGTACTCGTCTCGCCGATGGTCGATGCTGGGGTCGAACTCATTGTCGGCGTCGTCGATGACGACCAGTTCGGTCCCGTGGTGATGTTCGGCATCGGCGGCGTCTTCGTCGAGGTCCTTGAAGACGTGGCGTTCCGGGCACTTCCGCTCACCGAGGCGGACGCCCAGGCGCTACTGGACGACATTGATGCCCAGGAATTACTTGACGGGACACGTGGGAACACGCCGATCAACCGCGACGCGGTCGTCGACCTTCTCGTTTCGGTCTCGGCGTTCGTCGAGGCTAACCCCTTCGTCTCCGAATTAGATTTGAATCCTGTGTTTGCGACCGCTGACGGTGTCGAAATCGTTGATGCCGCCATAACGCTTGATCCTGATGGAACCATGCGATCTGACTGTGAACCGCGTGTACAACGAGGCACTACCGATGATTAATCTGGACGCACCGATTCGAGTCGAACAGCCTGACGACCACGTCGCTCGCGTGACCTACGATCGCCCTGATGCGATGAACGCCTACAACGAACCGCTCCTTCGCGGCGCAGTTGAAGCGTTTGAGCGCCTAGATGACCGCGACGAGATTCGAGCGATCGTTTTGACTGGTGCCGGCAACGCCTTCTGTGCTGGTGTGGACCTGACAGATATGCCCCTGACGCCCGAGATGGACTTCGCCGAGTACGAGACTGGACTTGGCCTCTTCCAGAACGTCGTTCGGACGCTCCGGGGAACCGACACGCCGGTGATCGCGGCAGTGAACGGCTACGCCCTCGGCGCTGGCTGTGATACGGCATTGGCCTGCGACTTCCGGGTGGTCAGTGATGAGGGTGTTATCGGCGAGACATTCATCGATGTCGGGTTCGTCCCCGGGGATGGTGGCGCATTCCTGCTGCCGCGATTGATCGGTGAGGCCCGCGCCAAGGAACTCATCTTCACTGGGCGGAAACTCGTCGGCGAGGAAATCGTCGAGTGGGACCTCGCGCGCGAACAGGTTCCCACCGACGAATTGCTCGACGCCGCGGAGGAGTTTGGCACCGAACTGGCTGGTCGCCCCCCAATCGCACTGGGCCAGAGCAAGCAGCTGGTCAACGAGAGCCTCGATGTTGAACTCGACCGCGCGCTCGCAGATGCCACACGGGCACAGCGGATTTGCTCTCAGACCGACGATCACGAGGAAGCCGTCGCCGCCTTCAAAGGGGACCGCGACCCGGTATTCGAGGGCAAATGAAGCGGTTCACGGTCAGCCTCGTTCAGTTTGAGAGCTCCCTCGGCCCGGCCGACGACGGGACCACGGAGCGGATGGCCGAGGCTATTGCTGCGGCCGATGCGGACTTGGTAGTATTCCCAGAACTCGCAACGACGGGATACCATATCTTTGAGGACCTCCCTGACTTGGCTGAACCCGTTCCCGGCCCGACCATTGAGACACTGGGAGCTGCCGCCGCCGACGCGAACGCCGAGGTACTGTTTGGGATGCCCGTTAGAGACGGCGAGAGCGTGTATAATTGTGCAGTCTGGCTCACCGCCAACGGTGACATGCGCGCTCGCTACGACAAACGGCACCACTGGGGCGACGAGCGCGGCGTGTTCGCAGTCGGCGACGAGTACACAGTCGTTGATGCACCCTTCGCTCGGGTGGGTATCCAAATCTGTTACGACCTAAACTTCCCGGCCGCCAGCGCCGCGATAGCCCAGGCGGGGTGTGATGTACTTATCAATATTTCCGCTTGGACAGTCCAGATGGAGCGCGATTGGCAGACACTGTTGCCAGCACGAGCAGTTGAGCAGGGCGCGTACATCGTCGGTTGCAATCGAGCCGGGACCGAGGTGGGGAACACATTTTGCGGCCGCAGTACGGTCATTGAGCCCGACGGCTCACCAGTTGTCGAGATGGGGTCTGGTCCCGGCCAAGTCTCGGTAACGCTTGATCCCGGCGTGGTCGCGGCCGAACGCGCGCGGAATCCGATGCACGAGGACCGTCTGGCGACCGATGCCAACGCAAACGATCCGTGACGTTCGTGCGCTCCGATTGAGAACTCTCCAGTAAATCCACCCACAGATTGGAACAAAACCAAGCTATTACCGACATGAACGCCAACGACCAGCCAATGACGCAGATAACGCTCGACGATGTCGATTTCCAGATACTCCGACGATTGGACGAAGACGGAGACATCGATGTTGACGATTTGAGTGAGGAGCTCGACGTGAGCACGTCGACGATCTACTATCGGATGGAGAACTACCGCGAAAAAGGGATTCTCCAAGGAGAGATTGCCCAACTCGACCCGCAGAAGCTCGGTCTGGAGCTGACGGCGATTACGGAGATCAACGCCGACTACGATGGCCCCGGCTATGAGGAAGTTGCCGAGAAGATTGGGGCTCTCTCTGGTGTCCAACGGGTGTTCTTCATGCTCGGCGAGATGTCTTTTTATGTCCTCTCTCGGGTCCGCGACCACGAACACCTCCAGAAGCTGATGGAAGAGATCATTCAGACCGAGGGCGTCGAGAACTCGACAACGAACATCGTTCTCCGCACATTTAAAGACGAGGACCGCCTGCTGGTCAACTACGACGACGCGGATCTGGAGCAGATTTTTGGGGATGAGCACCGATCGGCCGACGACTGATACTGTCGGATAGCATCCGTCTTTAGTTAGGCGAAAAGTCGCATGATAGCGGCGGCTTTTCGAGAGGAATGAGGAGGAAACGGCTTTGCACACCAAAGCCTGTACCGAACGATACGTGCCTCACCTGTATCGAGCGACTCACTTCTCTGGAAGCGAGGAAGAATTCCGTGCAAGACTCGCGCCCTATATACAGCATCACCTATTCGAGCTACTCAGCGTCTGTCAGTAACGATATGATAAATAGAGACTGTTGTCAGCAAGCGATTCCTCCGAATCAAGAATTCAGAACTAAGAAGACGAATTGGTCGTCTTCAGATTATATCGCTATTCTCCTGTAAAGCAATAGCTGGTCTTGACGTGTTGTCCTGAATCCGATGGGGATCGCGGGATAAACTATGGAGCATTATTAACCTCCGTCTTGATTATCTGGTGATCAACTAATATGGATACTTCCGAGCTAGACGAACAGTTTGAGTTCGTCGGTTCAGCGATGGTTGAACGTGATAAGGATGGAGTGGTTGATGCCAAGCAGCCTCAAAAAGAATACTATAGATCGGACGAGAAGAAACTTCACCCATATGGAGAAGGGCCATTTTGTCAATTTACCGTTGGTACGAGTGAGTATGAGGGTTCTGAAGGGGTCTTGGTATTCGCTGTTGATAACGAAATAAAATACGTCGGAAGGTCATCGGACATCGATCGATATGTCCGCGAAATTGGAAATGTCAGTCCGAACTCGTGTTATGAAGACGTTGGTCAACAGACAGTGTGTCATGTTAATACAAAAATATTCTATGCCGCGCAAAACGGAAGGGAAGTCTCGTTGTGGGTTTCTGAATCGGATAATTCAAACTCACTGAAAAACCGGATAAAGACTAGGTATAGCCCATCTTGGAATCTTCGATGATAGCACATTTAGTATAGTTGCATACGGGCCCTGTGTTCAGCACAAGTCAGGAGAACAGTGTGATTCCAGACATACAACCAATATTCAACCTCTCGAATTCGGACGCCTCACGTCGAACAAGGGGATTCGTTCACCAGTTAAGCGAGCGCCCTCAGCGCCCGTATCAGATTATTCGTCCGAATCTATAGCTTAGAGCGGCTTTAAAACCGTATTCGGATTTGGCCGGAGATTACTTTCGTTCGGGTAGTGAACGATTCTGAGTCAGTGCAGTCCAGTGATTTGCGTCCATCCACGGAGGCCTATTGAGAGAAATCCAATCGGCGAACGAGTGACTCTCATCGGTTGCGTCAGCGAAATCACTCTGCCTCAGGACGTGTCGAACGAGTTAATTACGTCACTCGTCGAGTATGTCTCGACCAGATTCTGCTCGTCGAAGTCGGAATCGTCACTCCAGATAGCCGCATCGCTGGCTATTGCACACGCCAAATAGAGCACATCGTCGGGGTCGGTGTCACCGATTGCCGCGTCTGCGCTCTCGATAGCTGGGTAGAAGTCCTCAGCAGGAACGACTTCGATATACTGGAACAGAAGGTCGATGAACTGAGCCACCCGGTCTGGCCCCATCCCGGACTTGTTCACGATCAGTTCCTCATAGTTCTCGATTTCGTCGTAAACGAACGCGGGTGTCAGGAGGTTGGGTTCAAGCGTGACGATGAGTTCACGCGTTTTTGAATCAGCGATGAGTGCAGAGATAACGACGTTGGCGTCAATAACCAGCTTCATCGGTCGAGTCTATGCCGATTCCTCGTCAATGCGCTTCCGCCCACTCTCGTTTATTTTGTCGGCGATTTCCTGCACATCGCTCTCGGTGAGTTCGCTCTCACTGGTGAGTTCGTCCATCACTTCCAACGTCTCGATTTTCTCTTCTATGGCCTGCCGCGTGACCTCACTCCAGTTAATTTCCGGGTGGCTTTCCATTCGTTCTTTGAGGTCGTTGTCCACATTGACGGTGATACTGGGCATACAGGAAACTATTGATACACAGATTACTGTGTCTTTCGGTGAACTTTAGAATTCTCGAATTCAGCCACCTCACGCCTGAAAGGACGATTCGTTCGACAGGCGAACGAGCGCGCTCAGCGCCCGTGACTTCTGCGACGAACGACACTGAGTATCGGGAAGCGTCGGCTGGTGAGCGGCACCGTCGACCGTCGAGAAAGACCTCGTGCCGAGTGGCGTGCCAGCGCCGCTTGTCTCCGTTATCTCACCCCGGGACAGCGTCACACCGGTCCCAGCACGAGATTCACGCTGAATACGGAGAGTCCACACAGCGGGAGAGGGATTATTTATATCACTCCTGAAGGTCTCACATGAACGGTTTGGAACTAGCGGTTCGCCTGAGTGCCGGCGTCTTACTCATCCTCGCAAACGGGTTCTTTGTCGCGATAGAGTTCGCATTGACCCGTGTCCGGCAGTATCCGCGATCCGAGTTCGATGTCCCGGGTCTCCGGCGGGCCTGGGAGATGACACAGGACCTCGAGATCTATCTCACGAGTTGTCAGGTGGGTATCTCCGCAACCAGTATCGCTGTCGGTATCGTCGCAGAACCGGCGTTGGCAACGTTGGTGGATCCGATCTTCGAGGACTCGCTTCTGACGTCTGTCGGCGCCGGTGGTATCGTCGCGTTCGTCATCATCAATCTGCTTCACCTGACACACGGCGAACAGACCCCCACGTATCTGGGGGTGGAACGGACGAAGTTCGTCGCCCGATACGGTTCGACTCCGCTCTACTGGTTTGCCAAGCTCCTCTATCCGGTCATCGTCTTCGGCGATAGCGTCGCCAAATGGACGCTCCGGCGCTTTGGCATCGAGATGACCGGCGCCTGGCTCGAGACCGAAACCGACCGTATCGAATCGCGGGCGGACCTTCGCCATCGACTTGGCGCCTTGCTTGACCGGGGGGACCTCTCCGAGGAGCGCAAAGAGGAGATTATCAACGCGTTTGCTGTCGGTGAAAACCCCGTCAGCGAGGTTATGACCGAGCGCGGGGACATTGTCTTTCTCTCGACAGAGGTTGCCGTGGGAGAAAACCTCGACCGGATAGGAATGAGTCCACACACGCGATTCCCGCTAGTCGGCGAGGATCCGACCGATTACAGAGGGATTGTGTACGTCCCCGCAGTTATCGGCCGGATCGATGAGCTGCAACGCGGCGAGGCGACGTTTGAAGAGATTGCTGCCGAGCCGATGAGGCTGCGAGCGAGCACCCTCATCAGCGACGCCGTCGATCAGTTTCAAAACGAGCATCAGGAACTCGCACTTGTGTACGCCGAGAGCGAAGCGGACGTCGTTGGGTTGGTCACCGCGACGGACGCGCTCGAAGCCGTGATGGGTGAGATCGAAGACCCCCTCGATATCGAGCTCCGGGAACGAACAGCCGGGTGACAGTGCTAGGGAGAGACTGCCGTTTGGCCCGTCGGCGGTGGCGATACCACTGTGTCTTCAGCGCCTCGGACTCGGCGCTGCTGGACCCGAGGGGACGACGCCCGCGACAGGGGAGCGCGCCCGAGAGTGTTCGAGGGGCGGGTGGAGAAGCGTTCCCACACAGTTATTTTCGTCGGGACACTGGAGCAGGTGTGACAGAGTGGCCACCGGCAGACCCCGCTGACGCATCGGCGGTCGCAGACCACCGCGACGAGCTAGTCGCGGCGGTGCGAGACCACGCGGGACAGATAGCCTACCAGCTGGCCCGCCTCCAGGGGGGCGACTACGGCTCGGCGACCATCGAGACCGACCGCGGCGAGTGGACGGTGAAATACGAGGGCGGCGACCTGGAGTATCTCCGCTACGATCCGGGACGGGGAGACGAGGTGTACGTCATCTCGACCAAGCAACCCCCCGAACCGGGCGCGCTGGCCGACGCGCTCCGGGACTACGACGCTTTCGTCGCCGGGTTCGACGACTTCGTCGCGACCCACGAGGGGGTGCTCGACGACGTGTCCACGGAGTTCCCCGAGGTGGCGACCACCGACGGCGTCGTCGCCGAGCGCGACCGCGTGCTGGACCGGGTGCGCGAGGTCTGTGACCGAATCGCCGGACAGCTCCACCGCTACGAGGGCGGGGACTACGGGACGTTCACGGAGCGTGTCGACGGGACCCGCTGGGAGCTAAAGTGGGACCGCGACGGGGCGTCGTATCTCCGCGTCGGCGGTACCGGCGGGCTCTATCTGCTCTCGCAGTACGAGCCGCCGTCGGCGGCCGACATCCGCGAGTACGCGCCGCTGTTTCCGGCCTTTGTCGAGGCGTACAACGACTACGTCGACGCCTTGGAGTCGGATCTGGAGACGGTCGAGCTGTAGCTGGGGCGGTCGTGTCGGTACACCTATACGCCGTGAGTCCCCCGAACGAACGTGGATTCTAACGACGTCCGTGAGGCGTGGGCCGACCGGTCCGGCGAGTACTCGCCGACCTACTACGCCCACTACGGCCCGGACGAGACGAGCGAGTTGGTGCGGTCGAAGATAGCGCGGTACGCGGGAACGGACGCCCGCGTTCTGGAGGTCGGGTGTGGCGTCGGTCGACACCTCGCGGCGCTGGCCGAGGCGGGGTTCTCGGAGCTCGCGGGCGTCGACGTCAACGACGATGCACTCTCCGTGTTGCGGGAGACGTACCCGGAGCTTGCGGCAGTGGGCGAGTTCCACGCGTCGACCATCGAGGAGTACGTCCAGTCGGTCGAGACGGACGCCTTCGACGCCGTCTTCTCGGTTGAGACGCTCCAGCACATCCACCCGAACGCGACCTGGGTCTTCGAAGAGCTGGCGCGGGTCAGCAGCGACCTCGTCATCACTGTCGAAAACGAGAGCGGCGAGTACGGCACGGCCAATCACGTCGACGACCAGCTGCCGCTGTACTACCGGGACTGGCGGGCGATCTTTACCGAACTGGGGTTCGAGGAGGCCGAGTCGGCCGAGCGCAAGCGGGACACGGTACGGGTCTTCCGGGCCGGGGACTGAACCGCGCCGCCGGTCGGCGGCGTCCGGAGTCGGTCAGTCGATTCCAGCACCGACAGCGACTGTGACACCCACAACTATCAGTCCAGCGGTCGAATCGGCCGATAATGTACGACCACATCCTCGTGCCGACCGACGAGAGCGACCACGCCGAGCGCGCGGCCGACCACGCGGCGCTGCTGGCCGGGGCGTTCGACGCGACAGTCCACCTGCTCACGGTCGTCGACATCGAGGCGGGCGCGGGCCCGTTCTCCGCGGGCGGTGTCGACAAGAACTACATCGAGCGACAGATGACCGACCACCGCGAGGCGCTGGCCGAGCGCGAAGCCGACCTGAACGTGCCTGTCGAGACATCGGTTGCGACGGGCGCGCCCTCCGAGGGGATACTCGACTACGTCGAGGACAACCAGATCGATCTCGTGGTGATGGGGACCCACGGCCGGAGCGGACTGCGTCGCTATCTGACCGGGAGTGTGGCCGAGCGGGTGGTGCGACTGTCACCGGTTCCCGTGCTGACGGTGCGGGCGACCGAGACCGGCACGGTAGGCAGCGGCTACGGTGACATACTCGTGCCGACAGACGGGAGCGAGCGGGCGGCGGCCGCGGTGGGACACGCGATAGCGGTGGCCGGCGCGTTCGGAAGTACGGTCCACGCCGTCAGTGTCGTCAACGTCGGCGACATCGCCACCGGTGCCGATGTCACCGTCCCCCGTGATCTGCTCGCGGAGTTCGAAGACGCCGCAGCGGAGGCCACCGAAGCCGTCGCGCGCGAGGCCGAGGACGCCGGTCTCGACGCCGTGACCGAGGTCCGCACGGGACGGCCCAAACAGGACCTCCTAGAGTACATCACGGACCGCGATATCGACCTCGTGGTGATGGGGACTCACGGTCGAACTGGTCTGGACAGAGTCTTGCTGGGTAGCACCGCGGAAGCGCTGCTCAGACGCGCCGAGGTACCGGTACTGACCGTGAGCGAACCGAGCGACTGACTTCGCCCGCACGGCCTAGCAGTACCGGACGTGGTCTCACGGGGCCTTGTTGTAGTGCTCGAATCGGTTGGTCGGGTTCGGTATCGCGGTGCGGTCCTGCGGTACGGAGTGGACGCCGGCAACGAAGGGTACGTCCGCGCGGTTACGGAGACTGGTTTTATTGTGTCCCCAATCTAACGTTTTCGCGTGGCACAGACACTCCCCTTTCGGGGGTCACACGTCAGCCGTCGGCCGTCCGGCCCGACATGACCTCCGACACGGAACTCCCTATGTGCGGACCACAGCGGCTCTGGGACCTGCTGGACGACAGCGAGACGCTCACTGTCGTCTGTCACGACAACCCGGACCCGGACTGTCTGGCAAGCGCCGTCGGCCTGGGCACCATCGCCGCCGCCGCGGGCATCGACGAGCGACACATCCTCTACAGCGGGGAGATATCCCACCAGCAAAACCGGGCACTGGTGAACTTGCTCGACATCGACCTGGAGCCGTTCCGCATCGAGATGGTCCGGGCCCGCCCGTCAGACGGCCTGCTCGCGTTCGTGGACCACTCGATAGCCGGCGAGAACAACCGCGTCCCGCCCGGGACGGACATCGACATCGTCATCGACCACCACCCGGTCGAAGACATCTCGGCCCGGTTCGTCGACAGTCAGGAGGCCGTCGGGGCGACGGCGACCATCCTCACCGAGTACATCCGGACGCTGCCGGTGGAGCCGACCGCACGCGTCGCCACCGCGCTCCTCTTTGCCATCCGGCGTGAGACGCTTGACTTCCTGCGCGGCGTCACCCGCAGCGAGTACGAGGCCGCCGCCTACCTCCACGAACACAGCGAGCCGAAGATGGTCAGGCGGCTCTCGACGCCGGCCGTCAGCAGCGCGACCGTCGACACTATCGCCCACGCCATCGAGAACCGGCGGGTAACGGGGGCAGTGCTCATCTCCCAGGTCGGCCGGACCAGCGAGCGCGACGCGCTCCCCCAGGCGGCCGACTACCTGATGAACCTCGAAGGCGTCGAGACGGCCATCGTCTTCGGACTGGTCGAGGACACGATTCAGATAAGCGCCCGCTCGACCGACTCGCGGGTGCATATGGGCGCTGTGCTCCACGACGCCTTCGACGACGTCGGCAGCGCCGGCGGCCACCGCGAGATGGCCGGGGGAACCGTCGGCCTGGGTATCTTCTCTGGGTACACCACCGACGACCAGCAGCTGATGGGCATCGTCGATCAGGTTATCAGGTCGCGACTCCGGCGGGCGCTCAACATCGACGACGGGGAGACGTGAGTCAGACGAACCGGAACGTCTCGAGGTTCTTCGGATTGAACGTCCGCATGTTGAACTTCTGGTACAGCGCCGAGGAGAGCTGGTTGGTCGAGCTCTCGTCGCCGTGGACACAGAGCACCTTCTCGGGGCGCGGGTGCATCGTCTCGACGAACGTCTCCAGACCCTGCCGGTCGGCGTGGCCCGAAAATCCGTCGACGGTCTCGATGTCCATCTTCAGGCTGACCCGTTCGGCGCGGGGCCCGCTCTTGTCGGACATCGTGATCTCGTCCTGCCCGCGCTGAATCTGCCGTCCCAGGGTCCCCTCGGCTTGATAGCCGACAAAGACCATCGTGTTGTCCGGGTCCCCGCCCAGCAGGCGGAGCCAGGACATGACGGGGCCGCCGGTCACCATCCCCGAGGTGGTGAGGATGATGGCCGGCTCGTCGTCAACGATGTCCTGTCGCATCTCCTCGCCGCCGTCTACCTGCTGGAACTGCTCGGCGAGGAACGGGTTGTCGTCCTGATAGAGGATGCGGTCCCGCAGGCTCTCCCGGAGGTACTCCGGATAGGCCGTGTGGATGGCCGTCGCCTCCCGTATCATCCCGTCCAGATAGACGGGCATCGTCGGAATCTCGCCCGAGCTCATCGCCTCCTCCAGGACGAGCATCAGCTCCTGGGAGCGACCGACGGCGAAGGCGGGAATCAGGATCTTCCCCTCCTTCTCGTGGGCCTCGTTGATGACGCGCTTGAGGACGCGCTCTGAGTCTTCCTGGTCGGTCTGGTAGTCGTTTTTCCCGCCGTAGGTGGATTCGAGGATGAGCGACTCCACGCGGGGGAAGTCGTTGACAGCGCCGTCGAGCAGGCGCGTGTCCGTGTAGTGGATGTCCCCGGAGAAGGCGACGTTGTACCGGCCCTCGCCGATGTGGAAGTGACACACCGCCGACCCGAGGATGTGGCCGGCGTTGTGCATCGTGAGCTTGATGTCGGGCGCGATGTCGGTGACGTTGCCAAACTCAAGCGGGATGGTGTGTTTCAGGGCGTCCCTGACCTGCTGGCTCTCGTAGGGCGGGGCGCGGCCCTCCTTGGCGGCCACGTCCAGATAGTCGAGTTGAAGCAGGCCCATCAGGTCCCGCGTCGGCGCGGTGGTGTAGATGGGACCGTCGTAGCCGTACTTGAAGAGGATGGGGATGAGCGCGGAGTGGTCGAGGTGAGCGTGTGTCAGGACGACGGCGTCGATGGAGTTCGGTCCGGCCGCAAGCGCCTCGGGCACCTGAAGATACGGCACTTCGCCCTCGGCGCCGGGTTTGTCCCCACAGTCGATGAGGATGCGCGATTCGGGCGTCGAGAGGATAAAGGAGGCGCGCCCGACCTCGCGACAGCAGCCAAGCGTCGTCAGGCGGACCCAGTCGTCGTCTGCGGTCTCGGGCCGGTTTATCTGGCGGCCGACCCGTTCCAGGATGTCCCGGCGCTCGTTGCGCTCCTGTTTGAGGAAGTTCCGGACGTTCGAGACGGTGTTTGACTCCATCGGCGGCGTCCGGACGACCTCGGGTGTCCAGCCGACGCTTGCTGAGATCCGGTCCAGCGTCTCGCCGTGGCGCCCGATGACGCGACCGGGTTTCTCGGCCTCGATGAACACCTCGCCGGTGTCCCCGTCGAAATCGAGGTTCTGGACCCCGGCGTCCTCTGGGATGGTGTCCTCGATGGTGGCTTCGGCCTCGGCCTGTGGGACCAGGGCGTCCTGGGTCGGGCGGACGTTGATTCGCTTTCGGAGCGTCTGTGCCAGGTTCCGGACGATCCCGTCACGGGTGGCCACTTCCTTGGCCTCGGGCGTGTAGATAACGAGTTCCGGCCCCTCGAAGGAGACAGATGCGATTGTGATGTCGTCGGGCGTCTCCGCCTCGACCTGTGCTTTGATCTTCTCTAAGGTCTCGTCTGCAGTACTCATGAATGTGGAAAGCGGCGGTTGGAGGTTCAGCCGTCCGAAGACGAACGGCTATCGAATGTCGGTACCTAGCCGAAAGACAACCACAGATAAGAAACTTCCCCTCCCGGGGAGGCGGGTAGCAGGCGCTACCGCGCCGCGAAGGCGGAAACCGCCCAAGCCACGCGATACCACGCCCCGAAAGACGTGACTACCGAGCCATTTTAGTGACTGTCAGCACAGCTATTATACATGGGTTTTGGTAGCTACGACGAGTCCGAGCAAAAGGACCAGGACGTGGACACGGACGACAGCGAGGGCGTCGCTGTCCACGAAAACGAACACGACGGGGACGTATCCTTCGAGGTCGAGGGGTCGACGAGCGACCTCGTCGACAAACTCGGCGAGATGCGGGACGAGGAGTAGTTACGCGTTCAGCGTCTCGGCGAGGTCGCCGCTGTCGTCAAGCTGTTCTAGGATGTCGCTGCCGCCGACGAACTCGCCGTCGACGAAGGTCTGTGGGACGGTCTCGCGCCCGCTGTACTCTGAGAGGGCCTCCCGGTAGGCCTCTGTGGCCGTCAGGACGTTCACCGTCGCCACGTCGTCGCGATACTGCCCGATGAGCCCCAGGGCCTTCCGCGAGTAGCCACACTGGGGCATCATCTCGGTGCCTTTCATGAACAGCGCGACCTCGTTGTTTTCGATGGTCTCTTCGACGTTCGCGTGGGCCTCTTCGGGCGAGAGTGTCTCGGGTTCGAAGCTCATGACTGCCCGTTACGGGTCAGCGGGGAAATGCGTACCGCTCACTCCGGCGTATCGGTCGTCAGTTCGATGGCGTGGATATCCCGAGTGAGGTGCTCGCCGAGCGCGTCGTGGACGAGCTGGTGCTGGTCGACGAGGGACTGCCCCTCGAAGGCCGGCGAGACCACGTCGACCGCGTAGTGGCTGTCGTCGTCGGGGTCACGCGGCGTCGTCACCGTCGCCGTCGCCTCGGGAATCTCCCGCTCGATGATCGCCGCGACTTCGTCTGCGTTCATACCCGGGGAGAGGCTACCAGCGAGGAAAACAGTTTGGCTCTCGCTACGGCGAACGGTCTGCTGTAGATTATCTCCGACCCCGAGCCGGCGGCTACCACAGTACTCCGTCTCAGTCGTCCTCGGGCGCGACGGTCGCGGTCCCGTCACCGTACAGGACGACAGCGCGGCCGTGATGTGTAAACGCGACCTTCGATACGCCGTCCATCGACGGTACCAGCCGGTCGAGCGTGTCGGGGTCGACCGTCTCCCCCAGCGGTTCGATCGCCGTCGGGTCGGCGTTCGCCGCGACGCTGAGGAGCCGAACGGCGGCGACGCTTGGCGGTGTCTCGTTCCAATTAAAATCCCTAGATATCCTTCGCTCGGAGCCACCCCGTCCCCCGTTTGTTCCCGGACTTCTTTTCTCCATATGAAACAGAGGTTATCGCCCCCATATATAATTATACCAACGTTCGGTCGGTGAAAAGACGCTGGCAGACACGGATAAGAGTCATAGAAGCCGGTGCCGGACCGGGAGCGGCGTTGGCTCACCCCAGCAAGGACTGATGGGTCGGCTTCATACACCGGTCCTGCACGACGCGTCGGCCGGCCGCCTCTGCGCGGGCCACCGCTTCGTCGTCGTGGATGCCCAACTGGAGCCAGATGACGGCGTCGTCGTCCCTGTCGAGTGCAGCGTCGACGATACCGGCGACCTCCTCGCTCGGTCGGAAGACATCGACGATGTCTACCTCCCCGGGGACATCGGCCAGGCTATCGTAACACTCCCGGCCGAATATCTCGTCCGCGAAGGGGTTGACCGGGACGACGTCGTAGCCGTGGTCGAGGAGGTACTTCGGTATCTCGTGGGCGTCCTTGCCGGGAGTGGCGGAGCAACCGACGACGGCGACGCGGTCCAGCGCGAGTATCTCTCTGAGTGCTGTCTCGTCCGTGACTGGCATAGTATAACATACAGCCGCCCGAGGAAAGTCATTTCGCTTGGGAGGGCGCGTCGTCGGGCGCCACGGCCGGACGGCGACTGGCCAGTGGTAAGCCGCGTGACTGTTTCGGCGTCGGTCCGTGGTACCCCCGCCGTGTAAGGGTATGGCAGGCGTACCACCGTCGCGCGGACGGACACCCGTCGAGGGGGTGAGCGGCGACCCGTCGCGGCGCGGAAGGCGGTTCCGCGGGGAGGGAAGCGGCGATTGCGACGAGTAATACCTCCCTACGTTGACCGGTCAAGCAGGTAACATTCCCGTTACCGCACAGCTATACCGTCCGGTCGACTAGCTGTTCACAGACAGCTATCAATGGTCACCAGAACGAGCGAATCAGCCGACGGACAGTCGATAAGCACCCCCGAACAGGACGATTACGAGCGGTATAACCACATTACGACCGAGACCGCCGACATCATCTACGACACGCAGTGTGACAACGCCTGGATTCAGGCTACCGATGCGGTGCAGCTCGAAGAGTGGCAGTAGGCCGGGCTCGACACAGTGTACTTAACGCTGTAGCGGTTACGAGGGGTCGATGAGCAACGGGGCAATAGAGGGCCGAGACGCGTTCACCGAGCTCGGTGACGACCTCAGAGCGGCGCTGTCAGAGCGGGGGTTTTCCACGCCGACCGAGCCACAGCGGAAGGCCGTTCCGACTCTCGCTCGCGGTCGGGACGCCCTCGTCGTCGCGCCCACCGGGACCGGCAAGACCGAGACGGCGATGTTGCCGGTCCTCGACGTGCTGACCGAGTCTGACGACCGCTTTGGCATCGGCGCGCTGTACATCACGCCGCTTCGGGCCCTGAACCGCGACATGCGCGAGCGCCTGGAGTGGTGGGGCGAGACCCTCGGGCTCGACGTCGACGTACGCCACGGCGACACCACGGACTACCAGCGGAGCAAGCAGGCCGAGGACCCACCGGACGTGCTCGTCACCACGCCCGAAACGCTACAGGCGATGCTCACCGGGTCGAAGCTCCGGGTGGCCCTGGAAGACGTAGACCACGTCGTCGTCGACGAGGTCCACGAGCTCGCCGCGGCAAAGCGGGGGGCACAGCTGACCGTCGGGCTCGAACGGCTCCGGGAAGTGGCCGGGGCGTTCCAGCGCATCGGGCTCTCGGCGACCGTCGGTGACCCCGACGCTGTCGGGCAGTTCCTCACCGGCGGACGGCCCTGCTCGATAGTCGAGGTCGACATCGGTAGTCGCCTCGACGTCTCCGTGGTCCGGCCACAGGTCACCGACCGCGACGAGCGCCTCTCCAGCGAACTCGTCACGGACGCCGAGACCGCGAGCCACGTCCGCTTTATCGACGACCTGATAACCGACCACGAGTCCGTGCTGGTGTTTGTCAACACACGCCAGACAGCCGAGGCGCTTGGCTCGCGGTTCAAGGAACTCGGGACCGACCTGGGGGTCCACCACGGCTCGCTCTCGAAGGAGGCCCGAATCGAGGTGGAAGACGCGTTCAAGCGGGGCGAACTGGACGCGCTACTCTGTACCTCCTCGATGGAGCTTGGCATCGACGTGGGCCGGGTCGACCACGTCGTCCAGTACGGCAGCCCGCGGCAGGTCTCCAGACTCGTCCAGCGGGTCGGCCGCGCGGGCCACCGCCGCGACCAGACGTCCAGCGGGACCGTCGTCACGACCCACGCCGACGACACGCTCGAAGCGCTGGCCATCGCCAGACAGGCCCAGGCGGGCGAGGTCGAACCCGCCGAGATTCACGACGGGAGCCTCGACACCGTCGCAAACCAGATAGCCGGGCTCGTCATGGACACCGGCGAGGTCCGGGCGATGCAGGCCTACGAAGTCCTCACGCGGGCCTACCCGTTCCGGGACCTCGGCGAGGAGCAGTTCAAGGCCGTCGTCCGCGAACTCGCCCAGAGCAACGTCGTCTGGCTCGACGAGGAGCGGGACACCCTCGAAAAGCGCCGGGGGACCTGGCAGTACTTCTACCAGAACCTCTCGATGATACCCGACGAGGCGACCTACGACGTAGAGGACGTGGCCTCGGGGACACAGGTCGGGACCTTGGACGAGCGGTTCGTCGTCAACTTCGCCACGCCCGGCGAGGTGTTCGTCCAGCGCGGGGAGATGTGGCGCATCACGACCATCGACGAAGAGGAGGAGACCGTCACCGTCTCGCCCATCGAGGACCCCGCGGGCGAGGTCCCCTCCTGGACCGGCTCCGAGATTCCGGTCCCGAGAGCCGTCGCCCAGGAGGTCGGGGAGCTCCGACGCGTCGCCGGCAGCCAGCTACAGGACGGCGCGCCGGTCGAGTCGGTCGCGAGCCACGTCGCCGCCCGCTACGACGCCGACGCCGACACCGTCGCGGACGGGCTCTCGCAGCTGTCGGGTCACGAGGGGCCGATTCCGGACGAGGACACCGTCCTCGTGGAGTTCCACGGCCGCGAGGTCGTGGTCAACGCCTGCCAGGGCCACAAGATAAACGAGACGCTCGGGCGGGTGCTGTCGGCGCTTTTGGGCCAGCGAGCCGGCTCGTCGGTCGCCATGGAGGTCGACCCCTACCGCATCGAGCTTGAGATTCCGCGGGGGATTACCGCCGGCGACGTGGTCGAAGTGCTGGAGGAGACCGACCCCGACCACATCTCCGCGCTGGTCGAGTTGAGCCTGAAAAACGCCGACGCCCTGAAGTTCAAGCTGGCCCAGGTCGCCACGAAGTTCGGCTCGCTGAAACGGTGGCGCGGTCGCGGCTCGACCGACTTCGGCCGCGACCGCCTGCTGGCAGCCCTGGAGGACACGCCGATGTACGAGGAGGCCCTGCGGGAGGTGCGCCACGAGGACCTCGCCGTCGGGGCGACGGCCGACCTGCTCGCGGACCTCCAGTCCGGCCGGGTCGCCCTGGAGACGGTGAGCGAACACACGCCCATCGGGACCGGCGGCCGCTCCTCGGGACGGGAGCTGCTCTCACCGGAGAACGCCGACGCCTCGGTCATCCAGACGGTAAAGGAGCGCATCCAGAGCGACCGCGTGATTCTCCTCTGCTTGCACTGCAAGGAGTGGGACCGACGCCAGGAGGTCGGGCGCGTGCGCGACCAGCCCGAGTGCCCCGAGTGTGGCTCGACCCGCGTCGCCGCGCTGAACCCCTGGGCCGACGAGGTGGTCAAAGCGGTCCGGGCCGACGACAAGGACGACGAGCAAGAGAAGATGACCGAGCGGGCTTACCGGTCGGGGTCGCTCGTCCAGACCCACGGCAAGCAGGCCGTCGTCGCGCTCGCGGCCCGCGGCGTCGGCCCGCACAACGCCGCCCGCATCATCAACCGCCTGCGCGAGGACGAAGACGAGTTCTACCGGGACATCCTCAGACAGGAACGTGAGTACGCCCGCACCCAGTCGTTCTGGGACTGAGTGGAACCGAAGGTTCCACGAGGGTCGGAGGGCGCTTTGCGCCCTCCGGGACTGAGCGAAACCACAGGGTTCACCAAGGACGAAAGACGCGAAGCGTTTTCGGGACCCAGACCCGCTTCAGCCGTCGTCCCCGGGCGCCTCGTCCTCACCCTCGATACCCGCCCGCTCGTGGAGCGGGCCCGGCTCCCCGCGGGCCTGTCGGGCGGCCCGTCCGGCGACGCGGCGAGCCAGCAGGAGCGCGAACACTGCCGGGAGCGCAAGCGCCCCGACGACGAGCCCGGCGTTGCCCGTGACTACCGACGACCCCGGTGACACCGCGTCGTAGCCGACGGCGAGGACCACGGTACCGATACCGCCGACCACGAGATACAGCCCACGGGAGAGCACCGCGCTCGGGTTCGGGAGCCGCGAGAGGGCCGCCGCCGGCAGGAGCCAGCCCGCCAGCCCCAGCCCGACCAGGACCGCGAGCGGGAGGTCGCCGACGGCGATAACCGCCGCGTAGACGACCAGCGGGGCGACGGCGATGCCCAGCGCCAGTCCGGTGAGGACGACCGCCCAGCGCGGCGCCGTATTCACCTCCGAGTCGAAGGCCGCAGCCATCCGCTCGTCGAGCAGGTCGGCCACCTCCTCGGAGACCAGCCGCTCGCCGCAGTCGGGGCAGGTCGGGACCGGGCGCTCGATGTCGACGCCACAGGCCGGACAGGCCAGCACACCGTCGCCGCCCGTCTCGTGGCCCTCGTCCATGGCCGCCCGTTTTGCTGCCAGGGGCTTGAGTGGTCCGGCTCGCGCGGGTCTGTCCGCCCGGCCCACACCAGCGGCCGTCAGCTCGGTGTCCCTGACAGTCAGTAGCCTCGGGCTACCGGCCGAGAGCCTGCGGTGACTGGCACGTACCCATTGGTTTGGGTCTGCGTTTCATGCCGGTTCGGGACCAACCGTCGGGTATGGGCTACACACGTCGCTTCGGGCGTGACCGCCTGGTCAGCGAGACAGCCGGTGGCACGCCGCTGACGGTGTCCCGTGTCGCGCTGCTTGTGTTGATAGCCGGGTTCGCAGCCGGCAGACTGGCCGGACTGAGCGTGTCGCTGCGCGTCCAGGCCGGTGTCTACCTGCTCGGGATGGTGGCGATGAACCTCCCCCATGGGGGGTACGAGCACTTCGAGAACCTCAGGCGCCGCGCCGCGTCCTTCCAGCGGGGGTACGTCGGCGCGTACCTGCTGTCGGTCGCACTCTTCGTCGGGCTCCTGTTTCTCGCCCCGGTGGCCGGCCTGGCGCTCGCGGTGAGCGTCGCGATGGCGAAAGGCGGCCTGGGCGGCGTGAAAGCCATGGACGCGCTGTCGGGTACCGACCACCTCCGAACGGGGCCCCAGTGGTGGCTCGCCGCGGCGGTCCGCGGGGGCGCGGTGATGGTCGTCCCCATGGTGTTCTGGCCGGAGGTGTTCTACGCCTTCAGCACCATCATGGTGAACATCTTCGAACCCGGCGCGCTGGCCGGTGTAGCCGGCGACTTCGGCACGAGGCGGCTCGCCCTCGGGGCCGGCTACGGCGCCTTACTCGTCACACACCTCGGGCTGGGCTACTGGCGGTCGGCGGGGACGGGCTCCTTTCTCGCCGACGCCGCCGAGACGCTCCTGCTCGTGGCGTACTTCGCGGTCGTCCCCGTCGTCATCGCCGTCGGGCTGTACTTCCCGCTGTGGTACTCGGCCAGACAGGTCGCCCGGGCGACGGCCGTCGACGACGAGCCCGGGGACGCCGGCGGCTGGCTCGACTTCCTCGACGCCGACGACCCCCGACTGGTCGCGATGGGCGCGTGGGGCGTCCTCATCGCCGGCAGCGTCGCCACGTTCGGGCTGGCGGCCCTTGTGTGGACGCTCGCCCCGCAGCCGCTTGGCGGAGCCAGCCTGCTCCCCGGCCTGGTAGCGTTCTGGAGCATCTTCGTGAGCATCATCGCGCTGCCACACGTCATCGTCGGCGGGCTGGCGGACCGCGAGCGCGGTATCTGGTACGTTCCCTGAACTCCCATACGGCTCCTGACACAGACCGATGATAGCTGATACACCGCTTACCGACGAGAGCGTGACTGTCGTCGGCGGTGGCGTTGGCGGGCTCTCGGCGGCCTGTACGCTCGCCGACGCCGGCGCGGACGTGACCGTCATCGAGCGGACCGACTCGCTGGGCGGGGTCACCGGCCGGCTGGAGCTCGGCGAGTTCACGTTCGACACCGGCCCGTCGTGGTATCTGATGCCCAACACCTTCGAGCGGTTTTTCGACCACTTCGGCCGGTCGGTCGAGGACTACTACGAACTTACCCGGCTCGACCCGCAGTACCGGGTCTTCTACAAGGACGGCGACCGGCTCGACGTCGAACCCGACCTTGACCGGATTCGGGCCGTCTTCGAGTCCTACGAGGACGGCGCCGCCGACGCCCTCGACGACTACCTCGCCGAGGCGAAACGCACCTACGAGGTCGGGATGGACCACTTCGTCTACGAGGACCGCGCGCGCTGGCGCGACCTGGTGGACCCGAGTATCCTCAGGGCCGCCCCGGCGCTGACCCACCTCGGGCCGATGCAGGAGTACGTCGCCAACCACTTCGACCACCCGAAGCTCCAGCAGCTGCTGCAGTACACGCTGGTCTTTCTCGGCGGCTCGCCCCGCAACACCCCGTCGCTGTACAACCTGATGACGCATGTCGATTTCGAACTCGGCGTCTACTACCCCGAGGGCGGGATGTACAGCCTCGTCGAGGCCCTTGCCGCCCTGGGTCGGGAACTGGGCGTGAGCTATCGGACCGGCACGGACGTGACCGGGCTCGACCCGGTCGCGGGCGGCCTGCGCGTCGTAACCGGCGACGGCAGCCACACCGCCGACAGCGTCGTCGCGAACGCGAACCCGGCCCACGTCGAGCGCGACCTGCTCGACCCCGACCAGCACGACCGCGAGCCAGGCTACTGGGACGGACAGACCTACGGCCCGTCGGCGTTCCTGCTGTATCTCGGCGTCGAGGGCGACGTCGACCCGCTGGCCCACCACAGCCTCGTGTTCCCGGCCGACTGGGACCCCCACTTCGAGCGTATCTTCGATGAGCCGGCCTGGCCCGAGAACCCGGCGTACTACCTCTCGGTGGCGTCGCGGACCGACGACGCCGTCGCCCCCGACGGCCACCACGCCGTCGTCGTCCTCGTCCCGGTCGCGCCCGGACTCGACGACGGGCCGGAACGTCGCGCGGCGGTTCGGGACCGGATACTCGACGACCTCGCCGAGCACACAGGAGTCGACCTGCGGGACCGCATCGTCGCCGAGGAGTCGGCCTGCGTCTCGGACTTCGCCGACCGCTACCGGACGCCGGACGGCACCGCCCTCGGGCTGGCACACACGCTCGACCAGACCGGGCCGCTGCGGCCCTCACACCATGCGCCGGGGGTCGAGGGGCTCTACTACGCCGGTGCGTTCACGTCGCCGGGGGTCGGCCTGCCGATGGCCCTGATAAGCGGCGAACACGCCGCGGAGGCGCTGGCCCGCGACAGGAACCGGTCGCGGCTCGACGGGCTGGCCCCGAACCTCTGACGACACCGACGGCCGGACCCGTCGGTGAGAACAACTAAACCGGGGCCGCCCGTCGGCTCGCGCATGCGACTGGAGGAGTACTGGGGTATCGGGCCGAAGACGTCCGAGCTACTGACCGAGGAGCTGGGCGTCGAGCGGGCCATCGAGGCCATCGAATCGGCGGACACGCGGACGCTCACGGCGGCGGGGCTCTCGCGAGGGCGGGCGACGCGCATCCTCCGTCGGGCGACCGGCGCCGAGTCGATGGACCTGCTTGCCACCCGGGACACCCGCGACGTGTACAAGGAGCTGCTGGACCTCGCCGAGGAGTACGCCGTCACCGCCGACGCGGCCGACCGCGTCCGCGTACTGACGCCGCTGCCCACGCGCGAGCGGATGACCGAGCGCCTGGACGACGTCCTCGCCGCCAGGGACACGTGGGCCGGTCTCGCCGACGCCGACCAGCGGGCGATACTGTCGGCCTTTGCCGACCACGACGCGGGCGGCGAGCGGGCGGCCGTCGAGACGGCGCTCGCCCTGCAGGCCACCGGCGTGGACTCAGGCGTCTTCGAACGGGTGGCGGCCCTCGACGGCGACGCGCTGGACGACGCCCGGGCCGCGTTGGCCGGGCTCGCGGGCGAGGGCGACCGCGTGGGCGAGGGCGCAGACGAGGAGTTAGACCGGCTTCGCGACCGCCACGGTCAGGTCGAGGACCTCGCGGCGTCCGCGCCGGACGTGGTCGAGGCGATCAAGGAGGGCGCCCGCCGACCCGACGAGTTCCAGGACGCGCTGGTCCGTCACGTCACCGGCGAGACGGGCATCGAGGCCGCTCGCGTCCGCGACGCGATGCCGGAGGGCGCCACCGACGCGCGGGACTTCGTCGACGCCGCGCTCCGGGAGCTGCGGCGCTCGCTGCGAACCGCCGTCGAGGAGCGGGAGACAGCGGTCGCCGAGGAGCTGAGCGAGGCCCTGGCGGACGCCCAGCCGACAATCGAGGCGGCGGTCACGGCCGTCGGGGACCTGGCGCTTTCGGTGTCGCTGGCCCGCTTCGCGCTGGCGTATGACCTCCGCCGGCCGACCTTCGTCGACCGCGACACCGTCGCCGTCAAGCGGGCCCGGAATCTCACACTCGCCGACACCGACGGCGTCCAGCCCGTGACCTACGCCGTCGGCGACCACACCCTCGACGTCGAGCGGGCGAACGCCCCGCCGACCGGCGACCGGGTAGCGGTGCTGACCGGCGCGAACTCCGGCGGGAAGACCACCCTGCTGGAGACGCTGTGTCAGGTCCAGCTGCTCGCCCAGATGGGGCTGCCCGTCCCCGCCGAGGCCGCCGAGGTCGGTATCGTCGACACTGTCGTCTTCCACCGCAGACACGCCTCGTTCAACGCCGGCGTGCTCGAATCGACGCTTCGCTCGGTGGTCCCGCCGCTGTCGGGCGACGACCGGACGCTGATGCTGGTCGACGAGTTCGAGGCCATCACGGAGCCGGGGTCGGCCGCGAACCTGCTGCATGGCCTCGTGACGCTGACCGTCGAACGCGGGGCGCTTGGCGTGTTCGTCACGCACCTGGCGGCGGACTTAGAGCCCCTGCCCGAGGTCGCCCGGACGGACGGTATCTTCGCCGAGGGGCTGGACCCGGACCTCGAACTGCGCGTCGACTACCAGCCCCGGTTTGGCACCGTCGGCAAGTCCACCCCGGAGTTCATCGTCTCCCGGCTGGTCGCAAACGCCGGCGACCCCGTCGAGCGCAGCGGCTTCGAGACGCTGGCCCAGGCTGTCGGCGAGGAGGCCGTCCAGCGGACCCTCTCGGACGCGATGTGGACCGACGACGCCTGAGACCGCCCAAACACGCGCTACCGCGAGTTCCGTCAGTGTGTCACAGCCACAGTGTGAGACGCCGTAAGCCAAGGGTTCAGGTAGGTGGGGGACGAACGTGGGCGTGATGATACAGCGCTTTCTCCCGTTTGGCTACGCGTGGATGGTCGTACACGGGCTGCTCGCCGTCTTCCTCCCGAAACAGGCCATCAAACTGAACGGCAAGCTCCTCCTGCGAGGGTACGACAACCCCGGCGACCTCGAACCGAAAGACTGGTACGTCCGCTCGACCCGCATCTCCGGGCTCGGGATGCTCGTCACCGGCGTCACTGGACTGCTGGCCGGCCAGCTCGCCGAGGAAGACGACGACGAAGAGCCGGCAGAGCTGTCGGACGGTTCGGACGACGACCCAGTCGAGCTCGACATCTGATACGGCCGGCTGTGAGTTCGTAAAGACAGTCGCCACCCCGGGTGGCGAGTTCCGTCAGTTGGTTACAGCCGACAGTATGCGGCCCGCGACTACTCCTCAACGAGATCGACCCGTTCGACCTCGTTGACCGCCGTGATACCGAACCCCTCGGCGAGCAGCGTCGCGACCACCGAGCCGGGGTCGGAGTCCACTGGGTCGCCGTCGGCCCCCTCCGGCAGCTCGACGACCAGAGTGACATCGGTGTCGACGCGGATGTCGGTGTGCCCCGGGCGCACGCTCGTCACCCGCTCGACCAGCACCGTCTCGACCGCGTCGACGGCGGCGAGCACACCGGCGACGCCGCTGGTGAGGTCTTCGGTCCCGCCGCGGGGGACCCGCAGCGAGACGTCGGCCGATGCCTCGACGGTGGTAGTCGCATGGAGCGACATAGGCCGACGGCCGGAGTCGAACCGGTCCAGAGGAGCCCGCCAGCCGGGCCCGCCGGCACGCTGGCCACTGTCGACGGTGACCAGCACAGAACGATACCTCGCCGCAGTGGGCGTCGGTCGACGCCGTCCCACGGGTCGGCGGGTTACCGGGCGGGCAGGAACTGGCGGGCGAGAGCGGCGCCGACCCGACCCGGAGAACCGTCCCCGCCGAGAGCGGGCCTGTGGACCACCTGCTCGGCGACGGCGGCGGGCGCGTGGTGGGTCGGGGTGGCGTAGCTCATCTGAGACACCGAATCAGCCGCACTGACGTATAGAATTCTTCACCCGGGGACATATTAAATATATTGTACGTTTGGTATCGAATACCATATCCGCGGGGACGCGGTGAGGAGCGCGGACGGTCAGCGCCGGAGTCGCTCGCCGCAGTTCGGGCAGAACGTCACTGATTCGCGGGGAATCTCCTCGCCACACTCGCCACACTCGTCTCCGGAACCGGTCGCCCCGTCGGGCGAGAAGATCGCGGTGTCGTCGATCCAGCCGTCGTCGTCCGTCTCCCCGTTGGCGTCCGCCACGGCCGCCATCGAGCTTGCGTCGTCCGGAGCCGACTCGTCCGCTGTGAACACGCGAGTGTGCGAGCCGTCGTCGGGCTCATCGGTCGTCTCCACGGACTCGCTCGTGTCCGCAGTGTCCGCGGCCGGTTCGTCTGTCGCGGGTGCAGACGACGGGTCCGTGGTCGCCGAGTCAGACCCCTCGACAGCGGACGGGGTCGGCGGTCCGGGCCGCGAGCTGTCGGCGACCGGCGGCATGATGGGGTAGCGCTGTTCGGCCCGTTTTGTCGGGGTCGAGAGCGGTGCCCGCGACCTGACCCGAGCGGCGACCAGCGTCTGTGCGAGGAGATACAGTCCCGACAGCAGCGCCGGGACGGCAACCAGCACGCCCAGGGCCGTCCCCGACCCGATGCCCGCGGCGCCCAGCCCCGTCTCGACGACAGCGGCGACACCCGCGCCAGCGACCAACTCGCCGACCGTGCCCGGCAACCGCACCGCGTGGACGAGCCAGGCGGCCCCGAGCGCCAGCGCGCTCACCGCCGACATCGCCGTAAACAGCGGTTTCGGGGAGAAGCTGTAGACGCGCCGGCCGAAGGCCACTGTCCGTACCAGCAGGTGGACCCCCGCGAGCGCCATGACCGCGAGAACGGGCGTCCGGGGCCCGACGACGAGCGCGGCGGCCGTCGCCACCAGTACGAGAACGCCCGGTAGCGCCGGCAAGACCCCGGGGTGGTCGATGCGATACTGGGACACGAGATTGCCGTTCACGTTCGAGAGCCGTCGGTCGAGCAGCCACGCGGCGACCAGCGCGGGCGCGAGCAGCCACGCGACCGTCGCGAGGGCGACCACACCGGTCACCGTCACGGGACCGACGGTCGCGAGGCCACTCGCGGCGAGCCCCGGCGCGAACGCATCGAGCGCGAGCCCCGTCGTGACCACCCACGCCCCGAAGGCCAGATAGCCGGCGAGACCGCCGGCGACGAGCCACCACTCGGTAGCGAGCACAGCGACGGAACGGCGCAGTTCCACGGCAGGGGGGTGGTCCGACATTACCTGGGAGTCTCCCTGTGGGCGCTTAGTTCGTGTGGCTCAGGGCGTCCCGACGGTCACCGAGGCGACACCCGAAAGCTCGAGTTCGTCGCCCGGCGCGACAGGCTCGCGGTCGCCCTTCTGCAGCGTGGCCCCGTTGAGCTGGGTCGGGTTGTCACCCAGGTCCAGCAGGTAGAAGCTGTCGCTCTCGCGGACGAACCGAACGTGTTCGCGGTGGATGCGGACGGCCTCGTCGTCCGGTCGCCCGGCGTCGGTGAGCGCGGCGCGTATCTCGCGGCCGACCGTGTCGCCGTCGTCGACGTGTATCTCTCTGCCCTCGATCTCCAGAACGAGCGACTCGGGGACCGTCTCCGACCCGTCGTCGGTGTTGGTTTCGGGCGTCCCGCTGTCGCTCCCGCGGTGGGCGTCTAGGTCCTCGCCGCAGTTCACACAGAAGTTGTCCTCGGGTTCGACGTCGGTGCCACAGGCAGGGCAGGCGTCGAGTTCCGCCTCGCCCGGCGAGACGTCCGAGACGTCCGTCCCGCACTCGGCACAGAAGTTGACGTCGGCGTCGAGCGTGACCCCGCAGTCGGGACAGTCGATAGTGTCGGCCTCGACTTCGTCGGCGCTTTCGTCGGCTCCCTCGCCCGCGGCTTCGGTGTCGTCGGCCCCACCCGCGTCGACCGCCCCGGGACCGTCCTCGTCGGCCGCATCATCTTCCTCGGTGTCGTCGACCGCGGCCCCGTCCGCGTCGTCCGTTTCGGTACCGTCTGCAACGTCGTCGGCGACGGCTTCTTCTTCCCCGACGTCTTCGGCCGCGGCCTCCTCGGCAACGTCCACGTCCTCCTCTGGGTCGTCGACGGCGTCGTCGACCCCGTCCGCGCCTGTCTCGGCGTCATCGTCGCCGCCCGACTCCTCGAAGAGGTCGACGGGATCGGCGCCCTCGTCCGCCTGGTCCGGGGCGACGAGCTCCCCGTCGTCGGCCTCCGGGTCGGCCGGTTCGGGACTCCCGTTGTCTGTTGTGCCGGATTCGGTGCTTTCTTCGGTGTACTGCCACTCACCACACTCCGTATTGGTACACCACCCGCCTGCGACCGTTGGGTCGAACTCGTCCCCGCAGATGGGACATTCGACTGATTGGTTGGTGCTCGCGTCTGACATAGTCCTTCATGAGCGGCTTTTACGGGGAGAAATAAAACAGTTCCCCCGCTCACTCTTCGGTTATGATGACAGTATCTCGGTCCGAGAGGTCGACATCGGGGTCGGCCGCCCGGACCGGAACGCCCCCGCTTGGCGTCTCCGGCAGCGTCTCGTCCTCGAACAGCAGCACGGAGATGTTGTCTTTCCCCCCGCGCTCGTTCGCGAGCGTGACGTACTCGGCCGCCGCGTCGTCGAGCGAGTCTGCCGAGAGCAACACGTCCCGTATCTCCTCGTCCGTGACGACCGCGTCGCGGACGGTCTCGGCCATCTCGGCCGAGCGGTCGGCCTCGACGTACTCCTCGTAGAGCTCCGGCGCGTCGGTCTGGGCGTCGATGAGCCCGTCGCTGGTCGCCAGCACGGTGTCCTCGGCGAACAGGCGGACCGAGCGGGTGTCGACCTCGACCATCGCGCGGTCGGGGTCCTCGTGGCCCGACCCGCCCAGCGCCCGCGTTATCTGGTTCCCGTCCGGGTGGACGTGGGCCTCGACGTCGTCTATCTCCCCCTCGTCGGCCCACTCCTCGACGACGGCGTGGTCCTTGGTGAGCGGGACGATCTCCTCGCGGGCGTCGTTGACGAGATAGGCGCGGCTGTCGCCGACCCACCCAAGGTGGAGCCGGCCGTCGGCGTAGACGCCGGCGACGACCGTGGTGTAGGACTGTGTGCCCGACTCGTCGGCATAGCGGATAATCTCGCGGTGGGCCTTGATGATGGCGTTCTCCAGTCCGGTCTGGATGTCCTCGGGGCCGAGCGGCTCGGGCAACACGTCCGGGCTGATGTCGATGTCGAACTCCTCGGGGTGGCTGCGCACGGCGTTGATGGCCACCGGCGCGAGGTTCTCCGCGACGACCGTCGTCGCGATGTACGAGGCCGCGTCGCCCGCGTCGTGGCCGCCCGCGCCGTCGGCCAGCACGAACACCCCAGCCGAGCGGTTGGCCGGCAGCTCCGCCTGCTCGTCGTCGGTCGCCGCCGACCCCGAAGCCCCGGCCTCGTCCCCGGGAGCGTCGTCGTCGGTCTCGTCGTCCGCCTCGGCCTCGCCGATGGCCGCCGCCACGTCCGCCGGGTCGGCGCCCGCCTGGCCGTCGGCCGGCGCGTCGTCGTCCGACGGCGGCTCGCCCCCCTCGCCGCCCGCCGCCCGCTCACGAATCCGTGGCGGCCTCGTCTTTCCCAGATAGCCGTCCCGGTGTCCCTGCTCGAAGACCGTCACCGAGAGGCTGTCTTCGTTGATTCCCTGTCCGCGCTTCCGGTCGCCGATGTCGTAATTCGTTGTGTATCGCATGGTTACTCCGCCTGAAACTGGAACGTGACGCCGTAGGTCGGGTCGACGAGCGAGATGAGGTCGCCGTCGTCCAGCCGAATCGACTCGGGCGGCTCCTCGCCGTTGCGGTCGGTGTAGTCCTCGCCTTTCTTTTTGAGCCGGTTGCGGCCGTCTTCGCTCAGCACTAACTGCCAGCCGGAACCGCGCTGGATATACGTGCCGTTGAGGCTCTGGTCGACCAGGTACCACTCGTCGCCTGCCTTCTCAAATTTCACCTGTACCGACGAGATGTACTCCCCTTTCGGGTCCTCGATGGTGATAGAGGCCGCCGGCCCGTCGGCCCCCTCGCGCCCGATGGTGTCGCCCGGCTCGACGGGGAACTCCCGGTCGGTCTGGACGTACCGTATCGAAGCGGTCGACGGCGGCGTCGGGTCTCTCGCTTCGAGCACGTCCCGCAGCACGGTCGCGTTGCGGTAGCGCTTCCGGTAGTCCGACTGGGTCGCCCGCTCTACGATCTCGGCCAGGTAGTCGTCGCAGTCGGCACCGAAGTCGTGTGGGTTGACGCCGTCTTTCTTCGGGACCGACCCCTTCAGCAGGTAGAGGAGGACCTTCCCGATAGAGTAGACGTCGGACCACGGTCCCTGGCGGACGTCGGTCCGGCTGGCCTCCGCGACCTCGCGGGGCTTGAACGGGCCGAGGATGGTCGTCCCCTGGTTGCCCGTCGACGGGTCGCCCGTCGAGTCAAACGCCGTCGCCGTGTTGAAATCGATGAGCGTCGGGGTGCCGTCCTCGGCGAGCATCACGTTCTCGGGTTTCAGGTCCCGGTAGACGATTTCGTTTTCGTGTAGAAACCCCATCGCGTCGGCCAACTTGATACCGACCTGCCGGACCTCGTCGTCGTCGGTCATCGGCGCGTTGTACTTCTCGACCGCCGAATCGATCTCCTCGCCTTCGACCAGCTCGACCACGAGGAAGGGGACATCCCGCTCGCGGAGGGTGTCATAGAGGTCCATCACGTACTCGTGTCCGCCAGCCGCGGCGATGCGCTTGAGCGTCTCGGCTTCCTTCACGAAGTACTCCTCGATGACGGACTGGTCGTTCTGTGACTCGGTGTAGTTCGGGTACTTCAACACGACCGTATCGCCGGTGTCCCTGTCGGTCGCCCTGTAGGCCTTCGCGAACCCGCCCTTGCCGAGGAACTCTCCGAGTTCGTACCGGCCCGCGATGACGTCGCCCGGTTCGGGTTCCCACGGCATCGCTCAGCCCCCGTCTCGGACGGCCGCGACCCCCACGCGCGGCGCTTTCACTTCTGGATGCCCTCGTCCGTGACTATCTTCGTCGCCCGGCTCTGCTCCTCGCGGCCGCCCTCCATGACAATCTCTGTCTGGCGCTCGGCGGACTTGACCGCCTCCGTGTCCGCGCCGTGGATGCGGGTCATCTGCTCTATCCGGGTCTGGGCCTCCGCGACGTTGCCCTTGCCGAGTTCGGTCTGGATGACGGTCTGTTTGTGGTCGATGTCTATCTCCTCGTTGTGCTGTTGGAGCTTCTCCTCGTCGTCGGTGTACTCCACGGAGAGGGTCGTCGCCGCCGTCTCCCCGCCCGCGGTCAGCGTCACGTCCGCGAGCCGGTGCTCGCCCAGGGGCCGCGCCGGCGCGTGAATCTTCAGGACGACCCGCTGGGTCTCCCGGTCCAGCAGGTCGGGCAGCTTGATGACGGCGCTGTTTGCCTGCCACTCCGGTGTGACTTCCTGTGTCTGGGGCAGGGCGCGGTACACCTCGCTCACTTCGACGCCGTCGGCGACGTCGAGTTCGAGCTCGGCGTCGGGGGCGACGAGGCTGCCGGCCTCCTCGACGGCGTCGCCGAAGAACTGCTCGATGTCGCCGGAGGCCTGCAGATGCGTCCAGTCGCCCCGCGCGACGCTGCCGAGCTTCCGGATAGTTTCGCTACGGTAGTCCTCGCCGATGCCCGCCGATTTGATACGGATGCCGGCGCTGTCTATCTCGCGGGCGAGCGTCTCGAACTCCGGCGGGTCGTGGGTGTTGTCCTTCCCGTCCGAGAGGAGCAACACCCGCCGCGCGGTGTTCTCGTCGGCCGGCAGGTCCCGAAGGGTGTCCGCGGCGGCCTGCAACCCCTGGTACATGTCCGTGCCGCCGCCGGCCTGGATGTCGTGGACCCTCTCGACGGCATCCTCCCGGGAGATGTCGCCCCAGCGGGTCGCGTCCAGTACGACCTCGACCTCGGTGTCGAACGCGACGATAGAGACGTAGTCGTCGTCGCTTAACAGTCCAAACACCCACTCGGCGCCGCCTCGGGCGCGGTCCATGTTCCCGCCCTCGTACATCGACCCGCTCGAATCGATACAGAGCGCGATATGGCGAACGGGCTCGACCTCCTGTGTGCCGGGTTCCACCTCGATTTCGGCTGTCAGCTTGGCCCCACCAGCGGGAACGTACGGTCGGTTCACGTCGGTCACGACGTTCGCTGTCATACTGCTAGGTCCATCTTGAGAGCTAATTATAAGTTTTCCCTCCCCCAGTGGTGAAAATTCCGCAAGCGGCGGCCATTCGATAATCCTTAATAGGATTTGGGTACCTAGTTAATACATGACCGTCGTCAGCGTCTCCATGCCCGAATCGCTCCTCGAACGCATCGACGAGTTCGCCGACGAACACGGCTACACCGGCCGCAGCGAGATAATCCGGGAGGCTAGCCGGAATCTCCTGGGCGAGTTCGAGGACAAGCGACTGGAGGGCCGGGAGCTGATGGGCATCGTCACCGTCCTGTTTGACTACGACACCACGGCCGTCGAAGAGAAGATGATGCACCTGCGCCACGAACACGAGGGGCTTGTCGCCTCGAACTTCCACAGCCACGTCGGCGAACACCGCTGTATGGAGCTGTTCGTCCTCGAAGGGGACCTCGAAGAGATATCCACCTTCGTCGGGAAAATCCGCGCGACCAAGGACACGCTGAACATCGACTACTCCGTCGTCCCCGTCGACGAGTTCGGGACGCTGGCCGATATGGAGTAAGCCGGGCCCCGAACGGAGCGGGACTCCCCGAACAGAGAGAAAGCAGCTCTGAGTAACGCGAGCGACGACTACTCGACCAGCCCGGCGACCAGGTCCCCAACCGCATCGAGCTCGTCCTCGTTGACCCCGTGGCCCATCCCCTCGTAGATGCGCTTGTCCACGTCGCCGTTCAGCAGCTCGAACGCCTCGGCCGTGGCCTCGACCCGCTCCAGCGGGATGTGTGGGTCCACGTCGCTACAGCCGACAAACACCGGCGTCCGCTCGACGTCGCCCTCGTAGCTCGCCGGGTCGACCGTCTCGCCGATGAGCCCGCCCGACAGCGCCACGAGCCCGCCGTACCGCCGGGGGTTGCGCGCGACGTACTCGCTTGCCAGACACGCACCCTGGGAGAAGCCAAGCAGGAGGACGCGCTCGCGGTCGATACCGGCTTCGACGGCCCGGTCGACGGCGTCGCCGACGGCCTGCAGACCCGACGTTCGCCCCGGCTCGTTTTGCTCGACGGGCGACAGGAACGAGTTGGGGTACCAGGTGTTGCGGGCGGCCTGGGGGGCAAGCAACGCCACGCCGTCGCGGTGGACCTCCTGGCCCATCTGCACGATGCTCCGGGCCGTCGCGCCCCGACCGTGGACCAGCACCATCGCCGCTGTCGCCTCGTCCAGTGGCGTGCCGGCGGTGACGAGCTGCTGGTCCTGGTGTGGACCGTCGCTCATGCGGACCTCCCGGCAGTGTCAGGTTCGCTCGCTCGCCGGTACACGGGCACGCGTGTCGCGTTGGAACTCATACCACACTGTAGCGGGCCGACCCATTTGAGTGCCCGGTAACACGTGCGCTACCGGCTCGAAAGCCGGATGTCGATACCGTCCGGGTCGGTCACGCCAATCCCGTCCGCGTTCGCCTCGACAGCGTAACCGGCCCGGTCGAGTCGGTTGCGCGCGGCGTCGACCGTCGCCTCGGTCGGCAGTCGGAGGGCGACCCGGTCGAGTCCGCGGCCGCTCGCCGGTTCGGTCCGCCCGTTCCAGACGTTCACGCCGACGTGGTGGTGGTAGCCACCGGCCGCGAGGAACAGCGCGCCACGGGTGGTCGCCCGCACGCCCATGCCCAGCGCGTCGGCGTAGAAGGCCCGTGCCGCGTCGAGGTCGGTCACCTCCAGGTGGACGTGGCCCACGTCAGTACCGACCGGGACCGCATCGTCCCCGGCCGCCTCGCGGCGAACCGCGCCGGTGTCGAGGGGCTCCGTCGCCATCCGAACCTCACCGTCCGGCGTTTGCTCCCACGCTGATCGGGGCCTGTCTCGGTATATCTCGACGCCGTTGCCCTCGGGGTCCCGACAGTACAGCGCCTCGCTGACGAGGTGGTCGGACGCCCCCGAGAGCTGCCACTGGTCGTCGAGCCGCGCCAGGGCGTCACCGAGTGCGGCTCGCGAGGGCACCCGGAACGCGGTGTGAAAGAGCCCGGCCGCCGAACGGGGTCGCTCTGGCGCGTCCCGGTCTTCGTGGAGTTCCAGCAGCGGCGTCTCGCCGTCGCCCAGCACCGCCCGCCCGCCGTCGACATCGTGGACCGCCAGCCCGAGCACGGACTCGTAGAACTCGACCGTCTCGCTCGCGTCGTCGACAGTCAACGCGACGCGTCCGACACCCGTCTCCGCCGGGAGCCCTTCGCCGTTCATGCGCGGACTTCGCGGGAGAGAGGGATAGCGGTTGTGGCGTTGTATCACAATCCCCCAACGACTTTCGGGTTCCCCCGCGCACCGTCGCTAATCACATGGCCGACATCGACGCGCTCGTCGCCGAGTTGACCCGCGCCGAGAAGCTGTCGCTCGTCCGCGGAGCGAGCGACCCCGAGGGGACTGCGACCGGCTACCTCCCCGGCGTCCCCCGACTCGATATCCCACCGCTCCGGCTCGTCGACGGCCCGCTTGGCATCCGCGCCGAGGGCGAGCGGGCGACGGCGTTCCCCGCGACGCTGGCCACCGCGTCGACGTTTGACCCCGACCTGGCGCGCAAGCGGGGCGCCGCGATGGCCCGCGAGGCCTGCGCCCACGGCCAGGACGCGCTGCTGGCACCCGGGGCGAACCTCGTCCGCGTCCCCCACTGTGGCCGGAACTTCGAGTATCTCTCGGAGGACCCGGTACTCGCCAGCGACCTCAGCCGCGCGCTCGTCGAGGGTATCGAGTCCGAGGACGTCATCGCGACGGTGAAACACTTCGCCGCGAACAACCAGGAGACGGGCCGCACCGCCGTCAGCGCCGACGTTGACGAACGTACTCTCCGGGAACTGTACCTCCCGCCCTTCCGCGCCGCCGTCGAGGCCGGCGTCGGCTCGGTGATGACAGCCTACAATCGCGTTAACGGCACCCACATGAGCGACCACGAGCGCTTAGTCGGCGATGTCCTCAAAGACGAATGGGGCTTTGCGGGCTACGTCGTCTCCGACTGGTACGGCCTCGAATCGACCGTCGGCGCGGCCACCGCCGGTCTCGACGTGGAGATGCCGGGCGTTCCCTCGGGACCCGACGACCCCGACGCGGAGTTCGAGTGGCCCGACGGCATCCCCGACGGCAGCCGCGCCGGCCTGTTCGGCGAGCCACTCGCCGCCGCCATCGACGACGGGGCAGTCTCCGCCGAGCGGCTGGACGATATGGTCCGCCGGGTCCTCGGGCAGATGGCCCGCATCGGGCTGCTCGACGGCTGCGACCGCCCCGGTGAACTGGACAGCGAGCGCCATCGCGACCTCGCGCGGGATATCGCCGCTCGGGGGACCGTCCTGCTGGACAACGACGGCGCCCTGCCGCTTGCCGACGACGACGATGTGGCCCTCGTTGGCCCCCACATCCACGAGGCGAAACTCGGTGGCGGTGGCTCCTCGGAGACGACGCCGTTTCACTCGGTCAGCCCCGTCGACGGCGTGACCGCCCGCGCCGACGGGACCGTCACGGACGCCCGCGGAATCCCGGAAATCGAGTCCGTCTCGCTATTTGACCTCCTGCCGTTCGTCGATTCCGGCCACGACACCCAGGAGGGGCCAGACGACGAACCCTCGCTCGACGCTGCCGTCGCGGCCGCCGAGGACGCCGACGTTGCTATCGTTTGCGTGCGCGACGCGTCCACGGAAGCGCGAGACCGCGACAGCCTCACACTCCCCGGCCGCCAGGACGAACTCGTCGAGGCGGTCGCCGACGCCAACGACCGGACCATCGCCGTGTTGCGCACCAGCGGCCCGGTCGAAACCCCGTGGCGAGACGACGTGGCCGCCGTCGTCGAGCAGTGGTACCCCGGCCAGGCCGACGGCGCCGCGCTTGCCGACGTGCTCTACGGCGACCGCGACCCCGGCGGGCGCCTGCCCGTCACGTTCGCCCCGGAGGGCTCGTATCCGACCAGCGACGAGCGTCGCTTCCCCGGCGTTGACAGCGTGGCCCGCTACGACGAGGGCGTCTTCGTCGGCTACCGCCACTTCGACGCGAACGGCGACGAACCCACCTACCCCTTCGGGCACGGCCACTCCTACACCACCTTCGAGTACCGGGACGCGACAGCCGTCGACGAGACCGCTGTCGAGGTGACTGTGGAAAACGCCGGAGACAGGGCCGGTCGGGAGGTCGTCCAGGCGTACGTTCGACCACCGACTGTGGAGGGCATCGAACGGCCCGAGCGCGAGTTTGCCGGGGCGCAGCCGGTCACACTCGATGCCGGCGAGTCCCGGACCGTTACGTTCGCTCTCGACGAACTCGCCTTCTCGCGCTACGACGACGGCTGGACTATCGACAGCGGACGCTATACGGTCGAGATTGGCCGTTCCAGTGCTGACGTGCGAACGACGGTCGAAGTATACCGATAGTCGATACCGTTGTGGGAAATAGGGAACGACGGCGTTGCCACTCCCCCTAAATACCAAAAGCCCCTCGAAGAGAGATGACTCTCCTCGAGAGGCTGAAAGTGAATGAATGGTGGCGGCGAACCGGGTTTCCCAGAGGGTCGCCCACTCCAGTACTCGCCGGAACGCTGGTGAGCTTATCTTCCGTGTTCGGGATGGGTACGGGAGGCAACCTCACCGCTATGGCCGCCTAACGCTGAGTCGTGGAGTCGAACCACGATGGTATACCGCTCTCAGTTGCAGATGTTTTGTACGTGCGATCCAGTTTGCGCCTGGACTCGTTCAGCGACGAGTAATCGTCGGTGAAGAGTCACAGTGCGTATGATTGTGGCTTTGAGTTGTTAGTGCTCGTGGGCTCAACGTCTCGTTACCTCGACGCGCACACCCCGAGTCTATCGACCTCCT